>JBJMIR010000032.1:0-55329 GCA_045806785.1 Propionibacteriaceae bacterium
CAGTCCCGGTAAATGAGTGTTTAAGCGGGCGCTACCGGCTTGTCCGGTTCGCTGGGGTAGGGGAGCGCGGTAGCTACGGCACTGGCGAGGGTGGAGACGTCACTGTCACGTTCAACAACGGGTCTTATCTGCTCAGTGGTGGAGGCAAGGAACCCATCACACTCAGCTTGCCGGGTCCGACGGCTGGTCTGCTGGTGGACGGGACTATCAGCGGCAATTATCAAGTGCAAGGCGACAGAGCAACCTTTACGGTTTCGCAGAGCAGCGGCACGGCCACGCTCACCTTCGGCCGGCTGAAGAAATCGCTACCAATGTCACAGTTCGGCGATGTACTTGCTTCTGACGCGGCGGCTGGCGTGGCCTGCGCGAACAACGAGCTAACCGTGACACTGCAATACATACGCCTGGAGTTCAGCAAGCTCTGATCCGCAGGCGGCCCGATCTGTCAGCTGTTCGCTTTAAGAATCGACTTGGCGGCGGACGTGGCCGCGAGCCTGCTGCCCCGCGGCGCACGGCTGGATGGCTCGTCGTCGTGAGCGGGCCCAGCGTGACCGGCGCCTGGAGAAGCTGGCCATCGAGGTGCTGACCGCTACCGGAGAGCGAGACGCCGCCGCCGAGCAGCGCGCGGGCGCGATGGTCATCGACGAATCATTGACGGTGTTCGAGGCTATGCAGTGGTGCGTCGGAGCTATCAGTCCTCGGGAAGCGACCCGGCTTCGCCATCTAACCGCAGGCCCACAACAGCGGGGGTGACTCGTCTTGGGGTGTAGTTGGGTTCAGGTGGTTCATGACGCCAAAGACCCAAGTGCAGTGCCGTCGGGTCGGGGCCTGCTTGCCGGTAGTCGCCGACGTCAAACACATTTCCCGGCTAGATCAACGGGCGAGTCGGTCAAACCTCGATAGTCGACACCATGATCATTTTCCGCTGTGATCACCGCGGGTTTGCGACGTCAGCAGAGCTGACCCCAACTTCGAGCAGCTGAGCCAGTCGACGGTGATTGCCTTCATGGCAATCATCCTGACCGCCTGGAGCCTCCGCCGGCGCTTAGGGCCTACAAAAGCGTCCTTCCACAGGTCGTGGCATATCGGATCTCACGGTAGATAGCTGTGGCTTCATTGGACGGCCATCTGAGCAAAAGAAACCGGAGTGGGCATGGAGCAGTTGGATACCGAAGTCGTTGAAACGGTGGCCGGCGTCGCGCGCTTGCTTCGACGCGCAGCTGAGCTGGTATGGATGCAGGCCGACGTAGCTGGTGCCCACTCATCGCATCAACTACTGGCGTTGGGGATTGATTCTGCGGCGGATGAGGCATCAGCCCTGTTGCCGCGCCGCGCCCGGCTGGATGGGCCCACACCATTTGGGGACAACCCGGCTGATCTTCTGGCGTCGGCTGAGCAGTTGTTGCGCCGGATCTGTGTGGTGGGTGCACCATCGCGGCTCTTCGGTCTGAGGTCGTTGGTTGCCGAGCTGGTTTGGGAGGCGAATACCGGTGTCGGCGCCTGACCGCCGCACGATCGGCGAGCTACTGGCCGATAGTGACGCACTGGCCCGCGAGACGCTCCTCGACGCAAGGCCCGAAGTGGCTCCGGCGATGGTACGAAGCTGGAATCAGCTGGTCGCGTCGGCGGCCCACCTATGGGCAGCGCTGTCGTCGCCGCCGGACGATATGTCGAAATCGGACCCGATGGAAGGCCTGCGGCTTGTCGGGGAGGCGATCGCTCGCAGCGTTCGCGCCGGGCACTGGCCCGGGCACGGACCGACCGACGATCACCTGACCGAGATTGCCGACAACCTTTCCCGGGCGCGGCATCTGATCGAGCGTGACGGCCGCCCTTCCGGGCCGGCGACCGCGAACAGACAGGCCGTCACCCCAGATATTCATGGCCAGGTGATGCACACGTTGTATGTCGCCGCACACGGAACGGCTGTCGCACTCGGTGGGTATGTCACAGAGCTGCAGCACCGACTGGAGGTCGGCAGCCGCCGACGACAACCAATGGCTGAGCGGCCAACCACCCTGGAAATCACCGAGGCGCAGGGCATGATCGCCCGCTTCAGCGGGTTCGAACAGCTCGCCGCGGCGTACATGTTCGGGCAGCCACCCCCTTCCGCAGACCCTGGCCAGCGGAGAGCGGTGGCACGAGCCACGCGGGTGGAAAGAGCCTTGGCTGCCTGGGAGGTTCAAGCGCACCGCACCCTGGCTGCCAACCCGGATCCAGCCGACTTGGTGCGGATCGCCCGCGTGCAGGCACTCATCACTAGCACCACAAGCGTCATCGCCGAAGCCGCAGCCACGAGGGGCCACATCGACGATGTGATGCAGCGGTTGGGGCCGGCGCTCGAGGCAAGCCAGGTTGCTTGGAGCAGGTCGGCGAAACGCTGGGGTGAACTCACCAACCCAGCCAGCCGCACCGACCCGGCGTTGGTCGGCGCAGCCAGCGAGCTCCGCTCCGCGATCGCTGCGGCTGCCACCAACCGAGACGGCTGGGCCACACCCGACCAGCTGGCCACTCGGGTCAACCTTCCCGCCACGGTCAGGAGTCTTCATCTCAGCATGCTGGCAGCGATCGACATCGCCTACGTCGTCCGCGACACTGCTGCCGACCATCCCGGCCTTACCGCGCCCGCACGCGTCATCGGAATGAGATCCCAAGGCGAGGCTGAGATCGCGATCGAGCAGGGTGAGACGCGCTACGAAGGCGTCACCTGGACCACGCGCCGCCAGATCGCCGCCAATCGAGTGATCCCGTTGCCAGAGCCGGCCAGACGCGGACTGATCAACCTCGCCGACGAGGTCATCGCCACCACAAACCGGGCTGTCGCCGCCGCCGCCCAGGTCGACCCCAGCAACCTCATGCGATCGATTAAATCCGATCGGGCAACGGACCGCAGATGTTCATTCGAGTCCCTTCAGATCACCCGCTCACAAAATCTAGCGCCAAAAGGACCACGACGGTGAGACTGCCTGCCACGGGTGCGAGAGTCCTTAGTCCGGAAGCCCGAAGAGTCCTGTGACTAGAGAATCCTCAGTTTCCTCAACCAGGATTGAGACGATTAAAGTCCGTCGCCGGCTCCCCGCTGTTCAAGAAGCAGAGTTGGCGCGCACTAACGCTCAGCCAGTCTTGTGAGGCCATATAGCCGCACGGCAGCTGGGTGCAGGCCCAGGCTTGGGCGACATCGCCCGACAACATGCTGAGCTGCCCCAGTTCCCACTATGTGAGCGCAGGACGGAGGGCGAAAGTTGAGTGCATTCTTCTGACCAGCGTCCCGGTGGCCGAGCATCTCGAGCGCCTCGTCAGAATCCGCTACCGTCCCATCACGAGAGGACCGTTTACTCATGAACGGTCCTTCTCATCGGCTTCTGCGATAAGCGCATCCAGCCGGTTCGCCAGATCTTCTGATCGCTCCGGGCGCACCCTCGCGTAGAGCCGCAGCGTGGTTAGTTCGTCTTGGTGCCCGAGGTGGCGCTGTACGTCCTTGACGCTCGCGCCGGCGTCGACGAGCAGGCTGGCGCATGTGGCTCGAAGATCATGTGGTCGGGCCTTGACACCCGATCGCTTCACCGCAGGATTCCAGGAATCGCGCCGCCAATTGCCATAGCGGAGGTATCCGCCGGCACGATTGGGGAACACCAACCCATCACCGTCGAGCTGGGCAAGATCGGCGATCAACGCCCTGGGCAGCGTGATCGTCCTTATCGCGTACGTCTTGGTCGGTCCCGCAATTACCGGCCCCGTCGAATCCTCCACGCTCTCGCGAATCGTGAGCATCCCACGACCGAGATCAGCATTAGCCCAGCGGAGGGCGAAAGCTTCGCCAACTCTGGTGCCTCCGTACGCCAAAAGACGCACCAACACTCGATCACGCTCATGAGTCATCGCTGAGGCCAACCGTTCAACCTCGGCAGGGGAGAGCACCGGACGCTCTGTCTGCGGTCGCTTGGGCAGGCTGCCCGATCGGATCGCGCACGGATTCGATGGAAGCGCCTTGTCCCTAACCGCTCGTTCAAGAACGCGTCGGAGAACGCCGACCGCCTCGATGACCTTGGTCGGCGACACACCGTCCTGGCTCATGTCGGCGATCCAGTCGTCGACGTGGCTCGGCTTGATCCGGCGAACCGGCATCGAACCGAACCGCGGCTCGATCCGCAGCCGCCACGCCGTCGAGTAGTGACTACCTCTGGCCCTGCTGGCCCAACGGCCCCATGCCGCCGACCATCTTGGCGAACTGCTCGGTGAAGTCAGCCTGTGCCTTCATCATCGAGGCGAACCAATCCATCTGGCTCGCCCGCGGAGACGATGCAAGCGAGCGCTGCTCGTCAGCGACCGCCTGCAGCCAGTCGACGTAGTGCTGCAAGGCATCCTGACCGATCTTGGTCGCAGTTTCGACAATCTGCTCATTGAGGGCTCGAGCCTGCTCGCCGAACTGCTCTGGTGACATGGCACCATCGGGCTCGTCCTCTTGCTTTTGCTTCTTCGCCTGGGCCATCTTCTACTCCTGTCTTCGATCGGTTGATCTAGATCGACGCAGATACGTGGTGTTCTCTCTGACTATGGCAGCCCTAGAAGCGGAGCACCACTCGTGCGGCAGTAGCCACGGCGTTGCGGCCCGGAGAGGCACGGTCCCAGGAAGCACCGCCGCCAGACGACTTGACGAATGCTACTGGTGGCGCGAGACAGGTTCGATGGCAGAAATGATCACCACTTGGTGATCTGACCGTCCCGCGCCCACTGGACCATCGCGGCCGAAAGCTGCACTACTGCGGCCGCCTCTTCCCTTGTCGCCGGTGGTTCCGGTGTAGAAGAGCCATTCCGGTTCGGATCTGGCCATACCAGTCCAAGCATCTGGACGAGCGGATCGATCGTGTAATCGCGGGCTTGTCCGCGGACCTGGAGTCTCCACTGCCCAGTCTTGAGCTCATCAATGATCTGAGAGAGCGTCGCTGTCGAGTTGTTCCCGCATACGATCTTCCCGAGGCTCGCCTCGAGTGCCTTGATCGAGTGATGCCACGCCGACGCCGGGCGGGGCTTCCAGCCGTAGGCGCCAGTCCATGCCAGGGCAAGGTGATCACTGGCGCGATCGGTGACCGCCGTGGCGGCGTTGAAGGCCTCTATCGAGGTCGGATCGACTCTGCGCTCAAGTCCCTTCTCGGTTGCCTGCCACATGGAACCGCCGTACGCGAGCAGAATCTCCAGCTCGTTCCACATCTTTGGCATCCGTGTGGGGATCTGCAGGGTGTAGTGGATGACGTCCAGCAGGCGCTCGTCGTCGCCATCAGTCCAGACGAGGATGCCGATAAGCATCCCGTAGCCATCAGTGCCACGAAGGTCGACGCGAAGGAGGGCAGCGAGGCGCTCGAGGCCGGCTTCGTCCATCTCCGGCGCCAACGCGTCTGGCCTAATGGTGTACACATTCTCAAGCCATCGAGTGAGCGGACCGCGAAGATTGTCCGGTACTCCCTCGTGCTGTCCCTCCAGAGCCGGGCGTCCCTCCCGCGGCCTCACCAGGGTTGTCACTCATGCCCCCCTTAGCTCCGGTAGTGACACCGGATGGTCGTTAGGGTACGCGTCAATGGCGCTGCAGGCGTCCGAAAAAATCATCCGCACGTTGGACCAATTTCCGTCCTATGCAGGGGTTAGAGCACAGCAGCATTGATGTTGATAGCTAGCGTGTTAACCGGTCTGGATCCAGGTGTTTACGCGATAGGGCGGCCAGCTGGTGCACACTGAGGTCGTGGCCGGTGGGGCGTCCTACAGCGTGGTCACCGCGTTGAGCCATGCCGGACTCGTCCGCGACCACAACGAAGACAGCCTCGTCCTTGGTCAATGGACTTTATGTGCCGCAGAGACCGATACGCCACAGACTCTTGTCTTTTCGATTGCCAGTCCGTTACTGGTCGCCGTCGCCGACGGTCTCGGCGGACATCCTGGCGGTGATATTGCAAGTTCACTTGTGGTGAGGGAACTGGCTCGCGCGGGACCCGCACTCGACAGCGAACAGAAGCTGCTCGATGTTCTGAATGCCTGCAACAGGGCGCTTTACGACATCGCCGCAGATCAGCCGATGCTGATGGCAATGGGGACGACCGTAGCCGGCGTGCTCGTCACGTCTGATCAAGTCCTCGCATTCAACGTTGGAGACAGTCGGGTGTACACCCACGGACCCGATGGACTTCGGCAAGTCAGCGTCGACGACAGGCCGCCACTGACTCCTGACCAGGAGCGCACCGCGATCGTCACGCAAACACTCGGTGGCGGACTCGGGTACGCCGACGTTGAGCCACATGTTTCGGCATTCCCGCTGTCGACCGAGCTGCGCTGGCTCATCTGCAGTGATGGACTCTCCGACCTGGTAGACGAGCAGATTGTGAGTGATCGACTCCAGGACTCCGAGGACAGTCGAGCCGCCTTCGAGCTATGGAAAGCAGCGATCGAGGCTGGCGGCACCGACAACATAACTCTGGCCCTTGTCCGAGTCACCGATTGATACGGCCCGATGGCACACCTGGAAATGATGGGATCGTCAGGGCATGAAATCTGTGGTGTATTCCCGCACTGGTGACCCGTCGGTTCTTCGGCTCGTTGATCGCGATGTGACCGAACCGGGTCCTGGTGAGGTTCGGATCCGCGTTGTCGTCTCTGGTGTCAACCCCACCGACTGGAAGTCGCGCCTCGGCTCTGGTGATGGCGCACCGCCGCCGTTCCCCGAGGTAACTCCAAACCAAGATGGTGCGGGCATCGTCGACGCGGTGGGGGAGCAGGTCGAGAACCTTGCCGTGGGCGATCGCGTCTGGGTGTATCTCGCGGGCCATCAGCGCCCCACCGGTACCGCGCAGGAGTACACGAACCTTCCCGCGTCCCGGGTCGTCCGACTTCCCGACGGCACGAGCTTCGAGGTCGGTGCCAGCATGGGCGTACCGGCCATGACCGCTCACCGTGCGCTGACCGTATCAGAGGACGGACCGAAGCGGCTGCACCCCGGTGCCCTCACCGGCAAAGTCGTGTTAGTGGCCGGAGGTGCCGGTGCGGTGGGCCATGCCGCCATCCAGCTTGCGCGGTGGGCCGGCGCCACTGTCATTACCACGATCTCCGGCCCGGCTAAGGCGGCGCTCGCGACGGCAGCTGGCGCTCACCATGTCGTCAATTACCGCGATCAGGATGCAGCAACCGCGATCAAGGAAGTGGCACCCGATGGTGTCGACCTAGTGGTCGAGGTGGCGATCGCGACCAATGCGCAGCTCAACATTGCTGTGGTCAAGCCGCGTGCGTCCATTGCGATCTACGCCAACGACGGCGGCCGGGAGTTCGGGCTCGACGTCAGGCAGAACATGATCAAGAACCTGCGCTACCAGTTCGTTCTGCTCTATAGCGTCGGCGAAGCGGCCCTGACGGCCGCCGTGGAAGACATCACACAGGCACTCCTCGAGGGAGCGTTACCGGTGGGCGAGGACGCCGGCCTGCCGCTACACCGCTTCCCGCTGCAGAACACGGCAGACGCCCATCAAGCCGTCCAGGACGGTGCAGTCGGAAAAGTACTCATTGACGTGTCGTAGGCGTCCGGTGTGGAAACATCTCCGCCGGACCACGAATGTGGGGAGTGCCCTCGACCAGGTCCGGTTGCCGGAACGGCGAACTGCTGTACCTACCTTTCTCACGGTCACAGGCCAGACGCCATCTCTCCCCAGATGTCTTCCAAGTAGCGGTCCGCATCCCGAAGTCCTTTCAGCCAGTCGTCCGCTGGGGCATCCGACCCATTGCTCTTGCCCCGGTAAACCTCCATCAGTGCAGCCCGTACGCCGGGTGCCATGGTGTTGGCATTGCCGCAGACATAGATCACCGCACCGTCCTCGATGAGCTCCCATACGTGATCTTGCTCGCGCTCGATGAGATGCTGCACAAACGTTCGAGGCTGTCCGGGCTCGCGCGAGAACGCCACCTGGAGGTCGGTCACACCCGCCGCCTGGAACGCCCTCAGCTCGTCGGCGTAGAGCATGTCGTGGTCAGCGTTCCGGCAGCCGTAGAAGAGGATCGACTTGCCAATCGGAACACCCTTTTCCGCCAAGGCGGCGCGCTCCTGGAGAAAACCGCGGAAAGGTGCCATACCGGTGCCCGCCCCGACCATGATCATCGGGATGTGCGGGTTGGCCGGCGGGCGGAAGGGGATGGTCGGCTTGCGAACAAAAGTGAACTGCGTGCTGTTCTGCATGCTGCTTGCGAGGTGGTTGGAGGCAACTCCGTTGAAATATCCGTCGCCGCTACGGGCGCGCCCATGGACCACACCGACCGTGAGATCGCATGTGTTCGTAACGGCCGGCGAAGATGAGATCGAGTAATAGCGCGGCCGCATCGGCGGCAACAGCTCCAAGTAGACATTGAACGGCAGGTCGATGCTGGGGAAGTCATCCAACAGCTCGAGCACCGACCGCCGCGGCGTTGCCACTTTCTCCCGATATGCCGCGCGGCCGGCGTCGTCCAGGCCCGACATGGTCGTCAGCTCGGCCGCCTGATCAGGATCAGTGGCGTATCGGGCGAGCACGGCAAGATCATTACGGCTTGCCACGTCCTGCAACTCGACACAGGCGCCGAGGATACCGAGCAGCGGCGCTGACTCTCCCAGCGGAATATGGGTGTAGGTGCCGCCGCCCGTTGGGTTGATGGTGACGTAGGTCCCGGCATCGAGACCGAACCGTGCCATCACCCGCCGGATCTGGTCGATGTTGTTGCGTGGCAGCACGCCAAGATGATCACCGGTCTGATACTCCATTCCGGCCGGCAACTGGAGCTCGATATGACGGGCTGACCTGGAGTCACCATCGGACTGGCCGTTTTTGAGCAGCTCGCGGTTGGCCAGCACAAACGCCGGATGAGCGCGGTAGGACATGACGACGGGGTTCGTGGTTTGCCTGTTCTCCATGGACAGGCTCAGTCGCGGCTCGGTGGTGGACGCCGTGATCGACTCGGCCGCGAGTCCGAGACCTTCGGTGAGCGATGACCACAGGCCCTGGTACCACTCCGAAAACTGACCGTCGAAGTCAGAGCGTGCGTCGCCCTCGCCGCGAGCATGTATCCGCCGGGCGCCGTGCGCCTCGAGCTGAGCATCGATCCGTGTCGGTACGGCCTGGTAGGTCGATGCCCAGTCCATGTTGCCGCAGCCGAAGACCGAGTAAGCCAGACCAGAGCCTGCGTCGGAAGGCGTTGAAGAATCGGTGATCCAGCGGCAGAAGCGCTCGGCATTGTCCGGCGGCTGGCCGTTGTAGGAGGCACAGACCACGATCAGAGCTCCCTCGTGCGGAAGCTCGCCGGTGTGATCATCCAGGGCGCCCAACGTCACCGCGTATCCCCGATCCGACCCATCTTGGGCAATCCGAGTGGCAATCCCCTCGGCCGTCCCAAGATTCGACCCGAACAGCACCATGAGCGGTGTGTTGTGTCCCTCCCCGGTCCGCTGTGGGCGGGCCTTGGAGTCGGCGGCTTGCCCGTCGGTTGGCGCGGTGGTGATCGCAATCGGTGCAGTCCCGCTGGTTCGGCCCGGGCGCTGTTTGATCTTGATCAACAAGCCGTCCGGCTTGATCGTCAGACCCTCTTTGACCTTCAACTCGTAGTTCAGGTAATCCACGAACTCGAAGCGCTGCAGCAGCATGCCGACGACGAGCATCGCTTCCTGCATGGCAAACTGGCGCCCGATGCACGCCCGCTGACCCGAACCGAACGGCTTGAATGCGTTAGGCGGTATCTGCGACCGGGTTTCCGGACGGAAGTGATCCGGGTTGAATTCTTCGGCGTCGGCACCCCAGACGCTCGGGTCGCGATGGAGCATGATCGTGAATCCGGTGATCGAGGATCCCTTCGGCATCAAGTACGGCCCGACCCTGGCATCTTCGTACGGGTAGCGCGTGAACCCCGACACGGTGGGCCACAGCCGTAGCGTTTCGTTGAGGATCTGATTGACATAGGTCAATCCCTGCACCTGTTGGTAGGTAGGTAGCAGCGAGATGTCGGTGCCGAGGACTCGATCGACCTCCTCCTGCGCGCGGGCGACTACCTCGGGATGTTTGATCAAGAAGCTGATGGCGAAGGAGAGCAGCCCGCTAGTGGTTTCGTGACCGGCGACCAGGAACGTCTGGCACTGCGCCACAATGTTGTCATCGCTCAGCTTCTCGCCAGTCCGCTTGTCCACCCCGGTCAGCATGGCGCTCAGCAAGTCCTTGTGATCTTCGACGTTCCCGCTGCGCCGACGCTCGTCAATGATCTGTTGGACGGTACTTTCCATAAGGCGGTAGTTCTCGGCCAGCTTGCGCGAAGCACCGCGCCGCAGCTTGGTCTGGAGGGGCAATTCCCGGGCGCGTCTGCCACTCTCTGCCAACATGCCGTACATGGCCTCGACGAACGGATGCAGGGTGTCGCGATAGAAGGAGTTGAAGCGGTATCCGAACCCGCACAGCGCGATGGTGTCGAGGGTGAGCCGAGTCATGTCAGCGGTGACATCGACCGGTTCGCCCGGATTCAACCGCTCCCACTTTTGCATCAGCTGCGTTGCGATGTCGTTCATCATCGGCACGTAGTCCCGCATGGCCTGCTGGCTGAAGTTGGGCAGCAAGATGTTGTGGGCCTTGGACCAGTTCGGATCCTCGGTGTCGGAGGTGAACAATCCGGCGCTCCGGCCGTAGCTTCGGACCGCCTTTTGAGCATCGCCGACCAACTTGTCGAATCGCTCGTCGTCGCACAGGTCGTCAATCATTGCTAGGCCTGACGCCACGAACCGATCACCGGCCGGGGTGCGCAACTTGATCATCGGACCGAGTTTGCGGACGATCTCCATGAGGCTCTGGACTTGGTGGTCCGGGGGCACGTCGAACATGTTGCCGACGACGGGTAGGCCCTTCGGTCCTGGAATGTCATCAACCGTCAACGGTGTGGTCTGGCGGTCCTCAAGTGGTTGCGCTGTACTCATGTGGATTGCCTTTCAGATGCGGCCGGTTCGGCGACCCGGCCGGCACGAATGAAGACCACTAGGGCGATGATCACGACCCAAGTGGGGAGGAGGAGTACGACCACCGGATGCAGCGTCGTGCTTACCAGCAGGAAGATCGCCAGCAGATAACTCACCACACCCAGCCAGGTAGGCATGATCCGGGCTTGTCGAAGCAGGGTTGTGGTTGTCAGCGCGTACATGCCTGCACCGCGGATTGCATAGACAAAAACCATTCCGTAGCCGACCGCGAGCACACCTCGGATGAAGTCAGCCGACGGCAGCGGTGCATTTGTCAAATCCTTCAAAAGCGCGACCGAACCCGCCGATGCCATTCCCGCAAAGAGCAGCACGACGAAGAGGACGCCGGACACAAGCTGCAAACCGTACGGAATCGCCGATGGCACCGGTGTACATGACTTGATCAGCAGTCGGGCGGCGTGAGCGTGCCAGAGGAAAATGATGCCGGCGAATGGGATGAGATAAAGGCCGACGGTGACCAGAATCGTGCTACCACCGGTGTAGTAGGCGGTGATCTCCTCATCAGATGCTGACAACTTCGGCGTCGTATAGAAGAAGATCAACGAGAGCACGAACAGCGCAGTGAAGAGGATGCCTGTCAGGCTCGTTAGTCGGGCAAGCCGCACCTTGTCCGATGCTGCGATCCGACGTCGCCTGAGGCGGCTGCCTGCTCCCGGCTTGTTTGGAGAGGGAACATCCGGAGGCCCGCCATCGGGAGTCAGGTCCTGATCTTGGGTGATTGGCGGCTCGGCCATAATGGTCAGCCGCCTCCCCAGATGTCTTCCAAGAACCTGCCCTCGGCTCGCAGTCCGGCCAGCCAGTTGTTGCCGTCGGTCCCAATAGTGCTGCCCGTGCCAGAGTTCATCCGGAACACTTGGATGAGTGCGGTCCGCACGCCGGGCGCCATGGTGTTCGCATTGCCGCAGACGTAGATGTTGGCGCGCTGATTGGCGATGAGGTCCCATACCTCATCGGCTCGCTGCACGATCGCGTCCTGAACGTAGCGTCGTTGTGAATTTCCCTCACGGGAGAACACGGCATCCACCTTGACGACACCGTCAGCCTCATAGCGCCTCAGTTCATCTCCATACAGGTAGTCGTCGGAAGAGGTGCGGCAACCGAAGAACAGCAAAGAAGTAGCGACGGCCGTCCCTTCTGCCCGCTGCGCGGCCCGCTCCTGTAAGAAGCCGCGGAAGGGCGCGAGCCCGGTACCGGCACCGATCATGATCATGGGTCGCTGCGGATCATCCGGAGGCCGGAAGGCGATCGTGGGTTCTCGTACGAAAGCGAACACTGTGCTGTTCGGAGCGTTCGACTCCAGGTAGGTAGAGCACACGCCATTGAAGTCACCGATGCCCGAACGGGCCGGCCCACGCAACACCCCGGTGGTAACGCTGCACATCTGTGGGCTCACCAGTGGCGAGGAAGAGATGGAGTAGTACCGCGGGCGCAGCGGTGGCAGGCGGTCGAGGAACACCTCGAACGGCATGGCACAGGCCGGATAGTCCTCGAGCAGATCGAGCAGGGACCGCCCACGCGCGAGCACTTCGTTCCGGAACCTTGTCTGAGATGCGTCGTCGTCACCGACGAGGCCCTCGAGCAATGACTGTTCCCCAAGATCACTGGTGTAGCGAGCCATGACCTCGATGTCACTACGGGTTGCCGGATCCTGCAGCTCGACGCAACTGCCCAGGACGCCGAGCAGCGGGGCAGGCTCGTCAGTGGGTAAATGAGTGTGGCTGCCACGGTTCGGGATGATCGTGAGATAAGAGCCAGCGTCCAGACCGAAGTGCAGCATGACGCGCCGGATGAGATTGATGTTGTTGCGCGGCAGCACTCCAAGGTGGTCGCCGGCCTTGTATTGCACGCCGGATGGCAGAGCAACCTCAAGATGCCGAGTCGAGCGGCCAGCGTTGGCGCCCAGCAGCTCATGATTGTCACGCACGACCGCCGCCTGCGCGTGGTAGGACGTGATGACCGGATTGGTCACCTGCCGATTCGTCACCGTGATCGATAGCCTGGGCTGACTCTCGTCCGTCTCGGCAGGCGCATCCACACCGAGAGTGGCGGCGATGTCTTTCCACAGCGTGTCGTGCCAATTTCGGTACGCGGCATCGAAGTCGCCGCGTACGTCGCCAGCACCGCGAGGGTGCATGCGCCTGGCACCGTGTTGTTCCAGGCCCGCATCGAGTTCGGTGGGTACCGCCTGGTACGTCGTCGCCCACTCGGTGTTGCCGCAGCCGAAGACGGTGTACGACAAATCCTTGAACGCCTCCGCGCCCGCCTCGTCGACCCAATGATGGAACTTGATCGCGTTGTCTGGCGGTAGGCCGTTATAGGAGGAGCAGACGATGACCGCCGCTTTCGCCGGCAGCTGCTCGACGTAATCGTCCAGGGAGCCGAGGGTTACGTCGTAACCACGCTCAGTTGCTTCCTGTGCCAGTCGGGTTGCAACGCCTTCGGCAGTGCCGAGGTTGGACCCGAACAGCACGGCTAGCAGCGTATGGTGCGCATTGCTGCCGGCTGGTCCGGCCGCGCTTTGAGTTGTGGTGGCGGCGACCGGTTCGGCTTTGTCGATCGGCCGATCGGCGCGGCGCCGGACTTGAATGTGGAAGTCGGTGGGCTTGACGGTGATGGTCACTCTGGTGCGCAGCTGGTAGGTCGGGTCCTTGATCAACTCGAACCGCTGCAGCAGCATGCCCAGCACCAGGGTTGCCTCCTGCAGCGCGAACTGCCGTCCGATGCAGGCGCGTTGTCCGGTGCCAAACGGCTTGTACGCATTCGGCGGGATGGCACTCATCCGCTCCGGCGTGGTGTGGTCGGGATTGAACTCCTCCGCATCCTCACCCCAGATGGATGTGTCCCGGTGCAACATCGGGGAGAAGACCATCATCCCCAGGTCTTCCGGGATCGCGTAGCGTCCGCCGCCGATGACCGTGTCCTGCTTCGCATGACGCCGGAATCCCGAGGCCGTCGGCCATAGCCGCAGGGTCTCATCGAGGACCTGGCGTAGGTAAGTCAGCTCGTGCACCTGATCGAAGGTCGGCTGCAAGGTGCCGCCCAGCACCCGATCAACTTCTTCACGCGCTCGTTCGAGGTATTCCGGGTGTTCGAGCAAGAAGTAGATGGCGAATGACAGGAGGCCACTGGTCGTCTCGTGGCCGGCGACCAAGAAGGTGATGCACTGGGCACGGATGTTGTCGTCCGGCAGCGTTAGTCCGGTTTGTTTGTCGACTCCGGTGATCATCCGGCCAAGCAGGTCGGTGTTGTCCGCGGCATCTCCCATGGCTCGACGTTTGCGGATCAGATCATCCACTAGGTCAGCCATGAAGGCTTGATCCTCTTCGAACTGGCGCTGCGTTCTGATCTTGAACCGGGTCTGGATCGGCAGCTGCCGGAGCCGCGACTGAGACTCGTCGAGCACGCGGACTATTGCCTGCACGAATGGGTGTGGCGTGTCGCGATAAAACGAATTGAACCGGTATCCGAAGCCGCACAGCGCGATCGTGTCGAGGGTCAGCCGCGTCATGTCGGCCGTGACGTCGATATCCTCGCCGGGATTGAGCCGATCCCACTTGTTCATCAGTTGATCTGCGATGTCGATCATTGCCGGCATGTAATCCCGCATCGCCTGCATGCTGAAAGGCGCCATCAATATGCTATGGGCGCGAGCCCACATGGGGTCTTCGGTGTGGGCGGTAAAGAGGCCGGCATCAACTGGGCCCTCGGCCAAGATCGACAGGCCCGCGGTGATCACTTTGTCAAAGCGAGCGTCGTCGCAGATCTCCGAAACCTCCTCGACGCCAGACACCACAACCGTGATGCCCCTAGGAGTCGTCAGCTTGAAGATCGGCCCGTACTCGCGAGCCAGGGATTTCAAGCTGTCGATCGGCTGTGTCAGATCGATGGCCCGGACGTTGCCAACGAACGGCAATCCGGGAGGACCCGGGAAATCTTCAGGTGCAAGTGGTTCGCTCACGGGGCCCCAATCGTTTGATCTTGCTCTCCCTCTTATTCGACGAGCGTCACGCCACATGTGCGCTGCTCGTCAGCGCGCCTTCGTCAGTCTCCGGGCGCGCTGGCCCCCGTGAGCGTAGAGTCACACGCCGGCTACCGATTGGGCATCACCCGGGCGGGGTGAATGTGTGTGGGCTAGCGGATGAGGTCTTGGACCGCGCGCATCTGATCGGTCAGCGAATCCATGACCCGTTGGGCGTACAGCAACTGATCGCTGGTAAGGGCCGGCTGATAGCGAAATTGCCAGCTGATCGTGTTGTTGAAAACGAGTACGTAAACGGACAGCTTGGTGCCGTCATTGGTGGTCAGCACGTACGCCATCTGAGGTGGCGCATCCTTCTCGACCGTCGGTGGCGTGATGCTGAGAATCCCCCGACTCGCCGGGCGAGCGTGCACTTCCACCGGTACGTCGCGGCAGTTATCGACCACCGCCATCAGCCGCTGGTACTCCCGCTCAGTGCTCGCAACATCGCGAAATCGATACGTGAACAGCGTTACCGCCGAGCGATCAAGCTCCCAGAAAGTGCCGACCCCGTCGAGTGCTTCCGGGGGCGGCCGATTCAACACGGTTGCTTCGAACAATGGTTCACAGGCGGTTGGGAGGATATAGCCCTCCTGTTCGCTGGTCCAACGCCGGTCGATCACTGAGGCTTCACTGGTTCCATCGTGGCGCACCATGCCGGAATAAACATCTTCGAGATCCGAAAGGGAGAAGAGTGGCGCGGGCGTGGGCCAGAATCGCCACGCCAAGAGTCCGGCCACTAGCGCCAGGACGACCGCGACCAGTATTAACCTGCCCCGCCGCGATAGTCGGCCGGATTCGCCTAATCCGACAGTCAGGACCTCAGGTTCGGACCTTGGTGACGTGGTCGTCACAGCTCGATCGTAGTCACCGAAACGTCCCGGCGGCCTCGGCATTAATGGGTGAGGTTATTGGCAGCGGCTCCCATGTGCTCTTGGACCTCGGCAACAGCCGCCTCTGGGTCACCTGATGCAATGGCGTCGATGATCGCCTTATGCCGAGCGACGTTCAGCGGCTCCCCGCGGGAAGGGCTAGCCGCTCTGCGGCAAGCATCATGTGGTCCTGTAGGACTTTGACCGCCTGGGCCGCATCGCCAGCCTCGATGGCATCGACAATCGGGGCGTGGTGGCTGCCCGACATTATGTTCGTGTGGTGCTCGTTGCCATCATTGAAGATCGTGAGGCGTACCCGACCCTCCAAGTGCCGCCAGGCGTCGACCAATACCGAGTTTTCGGTCAACTGGCAAAGCAACAGATGGAAGCCAAGGTCGGCGTCGATGTGGGCGGTGAAGTCGTGGTCGGGAGCGTCGAGATCGGACAGCGCCTTGCGTAGTCTCAGCACCGCCTCATCCTTTCTCGGCGAGGTGATGAGCAGCGTGACCGCCAGTCCTTCTAGCGCTCCGCGTACCTGAAAAAGATCCCGGATTTCGGCGGGGGACAGGCTGTGCACGCGAAGCATGCCGCGCGCCCCGGCGGTGACCAACCCGTCCTGCTGCAGATGCCGGAGCGCCTCGCGGACTGTGCCACGACTCACTCCCAGCCGCCGAGCCAGTTCCTCCTCACCGAGGTGATCCCCGGGGCGGTATTGGCCCGAGCTGATCGCAATACGAAGTGCCTCGAGCGCACGCTCGCGCAGGGTGCTGCGGTCCAGGCTCGTCAGTGGCTGTCCGGCCATCGTCGCTTCCTCCCATTCATTCCCTTCCTCCCATTCGTTCCCACCTTAACGCAGCGGGTTAACAACCAACAGCTGAATGTTGACAAGTCAGTTAGGCCCAGATTACTCTTCGTGCCAACACTAAACTGTTAACAGTTGACTGCCGGTAGATGATGAGGAAATCGTGCCCAGTTCTGTCTCAACTCGGCGCCCTGAGCTGGACCAATTTTGGATTCATTGCACCGGTTCCGGCTCTGGAGGAATCCGATGACCGACCTCAGCGATCCACTTCGAAACCACCGGCCCACGTCGCCGGACCAGCCATGGGATCTCAACGCTCGGCGGTCACCGTCGCCGGCTAACCAGACTGAGGCGATGCCGACTCGTGTGCACAGCAGGAGGCCGGCTCCGCACGCCAACAACAGCGGGCAGCCACCGGCTGAGCTCATCGCTCACCTGGTTATCGCGTTATCCAGATATCAGCGCCAACTTCGCGCGGAAAGTGGAGGAATACCGCCTCAAATCGAGGATCTGATTACCTTCCTGGCCGATCGCGTAAGGGCGCGTCACGATGTGCCGATACTCTATCCCCGGCGCGCGTCCGATACATCGGCCATGCCTAGACGATTGCTCATAACCAAAAGCGACGCCGCCGAGCAGCTCGGTGTTTCCCTGCGCACTATCGAGCGTCTGATCTCCGCCGGTCGGCTGCCACTGGTGCACGTTGAGGGTGCCGCCCGCGTACGTGTCAGCGACCTGCAGGCATATGTGCGTGGTCTTGAGCCCGACGGTGGGTCCAATCCAGCACCAGCTGAGTGACCATGTCCGACCTGCTACCTCCGCAGTCAGTGGATGTGCGAGCCGCCGTTGACGTCGTAAGTGACGCCGGTGATGTAACCGGACTCCTCCCGACAGAGGAAGGTGATGAGATCGGCGACGTCATGGACGTTTCCTCCGCGGCCGACCGGAATCTGGGCGACGAGCTGCGCCTTACGCTCGCCGGTGAGTGCCCCCCCGGTAATGTCGGTTTCGATGAAGCCGGGGGCGACGGAGTTGACCGTCACACCGTTGGGCCCCAGCTCTCGGGCCAGCGCTCGGGCGAACCCGAGCTCCGCGGCCTTCGCCGCCGAATACGCCACGGCACCGAATACGCCGCCGCCCCGCTCGGCTGACACTGAGGACAGAAAGACGATGCGACCGAAACCGCGCTCCACCATGACCGGCGCGACCCGGCGGGTGATGTTGTAAGAGCCGCGCACATTCACGGCGAAGATCCGGTCCCACTCTTCGCCGGTGACCTCAAGAAATTGGGTTGGGGATGTGATGCCGGCGTTGTTGACCAGTGCTCCGACTGGAGGCATCGATCCGTCGAGGGCGGCCAGCCCTGCCTCCACCGATGCCTCGTCAGTCACGTCGCAGCCGATACCCACTGTTTGCACTCGCTGCCGCTCGGCGACCTCGTCAGCAGCCTCTTTAGCGCTGGGCTCGTCAAGGTCGAGGATGGCGACGTTCCAGCCGGCCGCGGCCAGGGCATGCGTGGTGGCGCGCCCGATGCCGCGCTTTGAGCCGGCTCCAGTGATGATGGCGGTCTTGTCGGACACGGGCATGGCTTCCTCCAAGTGGTCTGGTCAGCGCTGTAATAGGGAGGTGATGTAACGGCCGGCACGGCCGGCTTCGGCCGGCCGCTCGGCCTCTTTGATGTCGTGGGTCTCCAGCTCAAGGCTGTAGTGGCCCTGATATCCGCTCGTCTTGAGCGCGTCGATGGCGGCTGGGAAGTCCACCTTGCCGCGTCCGATGCTGAGGTTGATGTCGCCGAGGACGGCATCACGCAGATGCACGTGCCCGATTCGGCCGTCAAGGCGACGGACCGCATCGGCCTCGTCGCCCCCGCTGGCAACGACGTGGCTGAAATCCAGCACGGCGCCAACCGGCTCGTCCCCGAGTACGTCGTACAGCATCTCGGACCGCTCGACGGTGGCGCACAACCGCCGTGAATGCGGTGCTTCCACGAGCAGGTTCAATCCTGCGGCGTTGAGGTACTCGGCGGCCGCGGTGAGAGTGCGGGCCACCGTGGCGATGTCGCGGGATAGCTCCGTACGCGGTTCGGTGCCTTGTCTGCCGCAGGGCAGCATAATTGTGGACGTACCGACGGCTCGGGCGAGCTCCACCAGAGTACGAAGCCGGTGCTGAACGTCCGCCGCCTCGAGCTCAGGGTCATCCATGTCAGCGACATCCGCGTTGATCAGCCGGACAGTTACGCCGCTGTCGAGGATCTCTTCGGCGAGCCCGTCGACCTGGTCAGCCGCGAGTGGAATCGGCACGTGATCGCAGACTCCGGGTAGCGAACCTAGGTCGGTTTCGCCGAAGCCCTGTGCCTTGATCTCCGCCAATGCCCCTGGCAGGGGCCAACGTCGAAACGAGATGGTTGAGCAGCCGAGTCGGGAGTCGATGATCATTGTTCGTGTCATGCGGTGGGCGGTTCATCATCGGCGGCCCATGGGCCGTGGCCGTGCGCGGTGACTCCTAACTCGAGCTTTATCCGAGCAATGACCTCGTCGGTGGACAATCCGTAGCGGTCGTGCAGGGTGGGAAGGGCGCCGGCGGCGAGGAACTCATCGGGCAGGCCGATGGGCGCGATGCGCCGGCCCTTTCCTGCGAAGGCCAGCGTGGCGGCCACGGATTCGGCGAGACCGCCCACGATGGTGTGGTTTTCCATCGTGACAATGAGCCGGTCCGTGTCGGCGGCCCGCAGGATCGCCTGCGTATCGAGCGGTTTGATGGTCGGCACGTGCAGCACTGCCACGTCGACGTGATCGGCCTCGAGCCGCTCGGCGGCGGTCAGTGCCCGCATGGTCATCAAGCCGGTGGAGATGAGTACTACGTCGCGGCCGGTCCGCAGTTCGGCGGCCTTGCCCAGCTCGAAGTGGTAGTCGTACTCGTCGAGCACGGTGGGCACCTTGCCGCGGAGCAGCCGCATATACGTTGGTCCGGGATGTGCGGCCAGCGCTGGCACGGCTTGTTCAATGTCCACCGAATCACATGGGTCCACGATGGTCAGGTTCGGCATGCCGCGCAGAATGGCGAGGTCCTCGGTGGCCTGATGGCTGGGGCCGTATCCGGTGGTCAGCCCAGGCAGCCCGCCGACGACGTTGACATTGAGCGCCGGCTCGGCGATGTCGAGGCACAAGAAGTCGTACGCCCGTCGGGTGGCAAACACCGCGTACGTGGAGGCGAACGGCACCAATCCCACCTCGGCCATGCCCGCAGCGGCGCCGAGTAGCGCCTGCTCCGCCATGCCGATCTGGAAGAACCGATCCGGGTGCGCGTCGCGGAAGATATGCATGTCGGTGTACTTGGCCAGATCGGCGGAGAGCCCGACGATCTCGGGGCGTTCCTCGGCGAGCCGGACGAGCGCGTGGCCGAATGGCGCGCTGGCTGTCTTCTGACCAGGGTCGGCGAACGAAGCGATCATCGCCGATGTGGTGAGCTTGGGGCTGGTCTGTGTGGCTTGGGTGTTCATCCGCGGAAGCCTTCCTCGAGCTGGTCGCGGGCTATCTGCCATTCGTCGGCGTCCACCCGCATGAAGTGCGCCTTCTCACGGGTTTCCAGCAGCGGTACGCCGCGGCCGATGCGGGTGTCGCAGATCAGCACCGATGGCGAGCCCGAATGGTCCCTTAGCTCCTCGAAGCCCGCTACGAGTGCCTCGAGATCATTGCCGTCAACGCGTACGGCGTACCAGCCGAATGCTTGCCACTTGTCGGTGATGGGTTCGGTGCGTAGCACGTCTGCTGTGGGACCATCGGCCTGCAAAGCGTTGACGTCGACAATCGCGGCCAGGTTGTCCAGGCCGTAGTGGGCGGAGACCTGAGCAGCCTCCCAGGTGGAGCCCTCATTCAGTTCGCCGTCGGAGAGCAGGTTGTACACCCGAGCGTTATTGCCGCGGTAGCGCAATCCAAGCGCCATTCCCGTAGCAACAGTGAGGCCGTGACCCAAAGATCCGCCAGAGATTTCCATGCCCGGTGTGTAAGAGGCCATCCCGGACATAGGTAGCCGGCTGCCGTCTGACCCGTAGGTTTGCAACTCCGCGACCGGGATGATTCCCGCCTCGGCCAGCGCCGCGTACAGGGCGATGGCGTAGTGCCCGATCGACAGCAAGAATCGGTCCCGGCCCTCCCAGTGTGGGTCATCGGGGCGGTACCGCAGCTGGTCCATGTACGCCACAGCGAGTATGTCGGCGACGCCGAGCGCCTGGCCGACGTATCCCTGGCCCTGTACCTCGCCCATGTCCAAGGCGTTGCGCCGGATCCGGTACGCCGAGTGCCGCAGTGCGGCGAGTCGCTCAGTCTGCTGGTCGGTGGTAGACGTCATCCCATTGCCTTTCTAACTGGGCGTTCCTAACTGGTCAGCTCGGGCCGGTGCGCCCACGAGGCATGCTCGGGAACGACAAAGCGGCCCTCAGCCCGCTCACGCTCCACCTCGCGTTCCAGCTGCGCCACCTCATCGCGCTTGTCAGGTCCCCAGGTGTCCCTGGTTACCAAGGCCGCAACCAGGCCGAGCAGCCCGTAGAAGCTGAACAGTAGGGCCGGGCCGATCCAGCCGAAACGGCCGTAGAGAGCGGTGGCCACCAGCGGGGTGAAGCCAGAGACGACCGCTGAGAACTGGTATGACAACGACGCACCGCTGGTGCGGGTCTTGGTGTCGAACAGCTCAGAGAACCAGGCGCCCTGCACCCCGGCGAGCGAGTTCTGGCAGATGGCGTAGCTGATGATGAAGGCCAGCACGATGAGGACAGCCACGCGGGTGTTGATCGTGAGGAATAGCGGAATTCCCCAGACCACCATGACCGCGCATCCAAATAGGTAGACCGGTCGCCGACCGATCCGGTCGGTCAGCGCACCCCAACCCGTGGTGGCGAAGATTCCCAGGGCGGCCGCGATGAGGAGCGCGGTGAGGGTCACCGGCCTGCCGGCGATCTTGTTGAGGCTTATGTACGACAGAATGAAGGTGACTGACACCGCGTAGCCGGCGGTCTCGGCGATACGCAGGCAGAACGCGCGCAGCAGGTTGCGCCAGTCTTCACGCACCACCTCCACCAACGGGTTCTTGGAGATTTCGCCTTCCTCCTTGAGCTCCTCGAACTCGGGTGACTCATCGATCTTGAGCCGGATCATGATGCCGACGACGATCAGTATCGCGCTGAGCAGGAACGGCACCCGCCACGCCCATGATCCCCCCAGCGGCACGCTGGCCAGGAAGGCAAGGTTGGCCAGCAGCAACCCGACCGGGAAACCGGCCTGGGTGATCCCGGTGTACAGGCCGCGTTTGCGCCACGGGGCGTGTTCGAAGACCATCAGGATCGCGCCGCCCCACTCTGCGCCGAACGCCAGGCCCTGCACCACTCGCACGGTGACCAGCAGGATCGGCGCCCAGAGGCCGACCGCCTGGTAGGTGGGTAGCATCCCGATGAGCACCGTAGCGATGCCCATCAGCAACAGCGAGCCGACCAGCACGGGCTTGCGGCCGATCTTGTCGCCGAGGTAGCCGCCCACAACGCCGCCCAGCGGCCGCACCGCGAACCCGATGCCCAGCGTCGCGAACGACAGCAGCGTGGCGGAGAGCGGGTCGGACTTCGGGAAGAAGACGGCGCCGAAGTACAACGCGGCAGCCGTGCCGAAGCCGATGAAGTCATAAGTTTCAATGACCGCTCCAACCGAGCAGCCAATCGCAACCCGCTTCTTCTCCGGGGTGCCGTCGATGGGATGCCAGTGCGCAACCTCTTGCAGATGTTGATTGCTCATGCCGATCTCCTCAGGGAATTGGGCCGCCGCCGCTCGGACGCGAAGCTGCTGGCTCATCGTTGTATTGCGCGGTCATTGGTAGTCACCGGGTGACGGGCTGGTTCTGTGGTCCGCATCCAGACCTTGCACGTACGCTCCGAGATCAGCGACGCGCACGCGGGCGGCACCTGCCACATGCACCAGCGGCAGATGTCCCGCGGAGATCAGTCGCTCGATAGTGCGCAGCGAAACACCGAGCTGCTCGGCGGCTTCGCTCTTGGTTAGCAGCAGTCGCCCGGACACAGTCGAAGAATCGAACGCTGCCCGTTGGCGGGTCAAGCACTGGCACGTCCTGACGTTTCCTGACACAACTGGCAGGAGTTGAGAAAGTCCTTGTCTGTAACGAGTTGCGCTTCTGATCGAAAGATCCCTCGGACCTGCAGGGCGCTCTTTACGGGAACCGCTCCGAGTGCGACGATCAACCACAACAATCTGGATACGTGCGAGTTGCCCGCGTTGATTCTGGGTACTGGCCGTGGTGGGTTTGAGTCTGAGTTCTTGCTGAGAGCGAGGCGAGGCAGTGAGGCAGATCGCCGCAGAGACGGTGACCGTCGAAGTCGCACTGCTCAGGCCCCCGCAATTCACTCACCGCTTGATCATTCCCCATTTTCCCCATCACCACTTGCACCCTTTCTGCGCTGCACCACGCCATCGCCGACATAGGTCGTCTCTGCACTGCCTGGCACCACTCACTCAAGGAAGGTAAGTAATGACCGAGATTCACGATCAGATCGAGCCGTCACCGCAGATGGCCGATACCGGGGGCGACTGGAAGACCACCTGGACGCCCAGCCGCCGAAACTTCCTCACCTTGACCGGTCTTGCCGTCGGCGGCGCGGCGCTCGGCCTCGGAGTATCTGCCTGCGGAACAGCGCAAACAGGCAGTAGCGCCGGCCAAGGGAAGGGTCGTGCCGGCGCGGCCGGAGAGACGATGTTCGTGGCAGGCTTCCAGTGGAACCCGCCCAAGACCTTCAACCCCATGGCGGCTTCGCCTGACTGGCCGACCAGCGTTCAGGCGGGCAACCAATCGCAGCTCATTTATGAAACCCTATTGCGCTTCAACCTCCTGGACGGCTCGCTCTCCCCGGGTCTTGCCAAGGAGCTGCAGCAGCCCGCTGACAACACGTTCGTTCTGCCGCTTCAGGATGGCACCAAGTGGTCCGACGGGTCGGATCTCACGGCCGACGACGTTGTCTTCACCTTCGAGCTCGGCAAGACCGCGCCGGTGACCTTCGCCACGGTGTGGCAATACCTCGACTCGGTCAAGGCCACCGACCCGAGGACCGTCGAGTTCAAGCTGAAGTCCAAGCCATACAACCCCATCTTTGTGAAGAACTTCATCGCGAGTGTCGCCATCGTGCCTAAGGCGGTTTTCGGCAGCATCTCGCCGGACAAGATCTCGTCAGAGACCAATCTCAAGCCGATCGGCTCCGGCCCGTTCTTGCTGGATAAATTCGATCAGACCCAGGTCAACCTCAAGCGGAACGACAACTACTGGGGAAAGACTGTGTTCGGCACGCCGCCGATGACCACCATCAACCACCCGATCTTCAAGAGCAACAACGATGGCGACCTGAAGTTGGAGAGCGGCGAAATCGATGTAAGCCAGCAGTTCACCGCCCAGATTTGGAAGATGTGGGAGTCCGGCAAACCCGTCAGCACCTGGAGCAAGAAGAAGCCGTACCACGTGCCCGGCCAAATTCCGCTGCTGATCTTCAACCTCAGCAAGAAGGGCCTCGACAACCCGAAGGTCCGCCTAGCCATTGCCTACAGCATCGATTACGCGAATATCGCCACAACCGCCATGTCGGACTACTCCGACCCGGCCAATGCCAGCCTCATTATTCCGAAGGGGTATGAGTCGAAGTTCTACGACGCTTCCGCGGTGGAGGCTGAAGGTTGGAAGTTTGACCCGGCCAAGGCGAAGGACATCTTGGAGAACGATCTGAAGGCCAAGAAAGGCTCAGACGGCATCTACGAGCTGCCGGATGGCACCAAGCTCGGGCCTTGGAAGTTGATCACCCCCACCGGCTGGACCGACTGGAACACCGCCTGCGAGATTGTCGCGAAGTCGGTCAAGGAAGTCGGGATCGACATCAGCACCGAATTCCCGCAGTTCTCGACGATGTATTCCAGGATGCAAAACGGCGACTTCGACTGCTGCATGTACAACTACACCGGGGTCAGCCCGGCCAGCCCCTGGATCCGCTTCCGTGATGCACTGGACGATAGAGGGGTATCTGACCGCGGCAAGACCGCGTTCTGGAATTATGGCCGGTTCAAGAACTCCGAGGTTGCGGCGCATTTGGACGCTGCGGCCGGTGCCAAGTCCGATGCCGAGGCCAAGACGGCGTACGCCGCCCTCGACAAGATCTATCGCGAGAACATTCCTGTGGTGCCGCTGATGTACCGCCCGCTGAGCTTCTATGAGTTCAATGCGAGCAACTGGGAGAACTTCCCGACCGAAGAGAACCCATACGCTCCTCCGATGTGGAGCGGCGCGGGCATCCAGTGGCTCTTCAAGATCAAGAAGGTCGGCACATAGATCACCGATAAGCCCGACATGAAGGAGCGAAGGCGGCAAACATGGCGCTAGCGAGATACATCGGACGCAAGGTGGCATGGACCCTCGTGGTCTTCGTCGTCGCCCTGCTGCTGAACTTCCTCCTCCCTCGCCTCATCCCGGGCAACCCGGTCGACGCCATCGTCGGCCAGCTTGCTCAGGGTGGAGGCGCCGGAGGTGAACAGCTGCAGCAGATCCACGAGCAGTACATGAAGGAGTTCGGCCTCGACAAACCGTTGTGGCAGCAGTTCTTCATCTATGTCGGCAACGTGTTCCAGGGCGACCTCGGCACCTCGTTTGCGCAGTATCCAGCCTCGGTCAGCACTCTGATCTCACAGGCGCTGCCCTGGAGTATCGCGATCATGCTGCCGGCGATCCTCATCGGTTGGCTTGTCGGTAACCTGCTCGGCGCAGTGGCCGCGTTCAAGGGTGGCTGGCTGGACCGAGGTGCCTTCATCGGGTCGCTGTTCCTCTCCAGCGTCCCGCCGTTCGCCCTGGCCATCATTCTGCTGTTCCTGGTCGCGGTGAGGGGGGGCATCCTGCCGGTCGGTGGAGCATATTCATTCGGTTTGACGCCGGAGTTCTCCTTGGCGTTCTTCGGTGACGCTATTACCTACTGGTGGTTGCCGTTCTGGTCGCTCGTCCTGGTCTACATCGGAGGCCAAGCGGTCGGCATGCGGTCCATGGCAATTTACGAGCTCGGCTCGGATTATGTGAACTACAACCGTGGCCTCGGCGTCAAGGAGGGCCACACGGTCCGCTACATCTTCCGCAATGCCATGCTGCCACAGTTCACAGGCCTGGCGCTCTCCATCGCCGCTCTCATCACGGGCGGCCTGATCACCGAGCTGGTGTTCTCCTACCCCGGCCTCGGCTCCTTGTTGTTCAGCGCCATCGGCACGAACGACTACCCGGTGATTTCGGCGATCACTCTGATAATCACGATCGCCGTGCTCATAGCCAATCTCGCCGCTGACATCCTCACCGGCTTCATCGACCCCCGGATACGGGCAGTTCAAAGTGGAGAGCGCTGATGAGTTTACGTGGACTGAGTCCAAGGTTTTGGGTGGCTGTTGTACTGGTCGCCTTCGTGGTCCTTGTCGGGTTGGTCGGACCACTGATTGTGTCGACCAACCCGGATGCCACCGTCGGCGGGCTGTACGACAAGCCGCAATGCTGCGGCCCTCTGATCCTCGGTGCCGACAACGAGGGCCAGAGCGTCATTGCCAATCTGGTCTACGGCACCCGGACTTCGCTGATCATCGGACTGATCGCGGGACTCATTGGCACCGCGATCGGCCTGCTGGTCGGTCTAGTCGCCGGCTACCGTGGCGGCTGGATAGACGATGTGCTGAGCGCCATTGTGAACGTCGGCCTCGCCATCCCGGTGCTTGTGATCGTCATCCTGGTTTCGGTGTCGCTGCCACAACGCAACCTCTACACTTTGGCGCTAGTAATCGGTTTCACTGGCTGGTTCTGGGTGGCCCGAGCAGTACGCGCGCAATCCAGCAGCATCCGGACCCGAGAACATATCGACGTGGCCAAGCTCTCCGGAGCCGGGTTCTGGTCAATCCTGCGCCGCGACGTCCTGCCCTACCTGCTCTCGTATGTCGTTATGGCGTGCATCCTGCAGATCTCCAGTGCCATCTTGTTCGAGTCCACGCTGAGCATGCTCGGCCTGGGCGCCTCGAACACGACCAGCTTGGGCACGATGCTCTACTGGGCCATTCAGTGGGGGTCGGTGCGGACCGGAGCCTGGTGGGCGTTCATCCCACCGACGCTCATGCTGACCTTGATCGTTTTCTCCTTGTTGCTGCTGCAGTCCAGCCTCAATGAGGTCTTCAATCCGCGGCTGCGTCGAGGTCGAGCGGCGCGCAAAAGGGCCAAGGACGAGGGCGAGGAGCTCGAGGAAGTCACGGTCGAGGGCGAGGATGCTGGTCCGGTCGGGAGCGGTGGCTTCTTGGAGACGCCGGTTTCGGCCGGGCGTGGGGAGGGGCGCTGATGGGCACCTTGGTCAATGCCGAGAACATCCGGGGTGTGTATTACACCGAAGGCAAGGATGTGGTAGCCGTCGACGACGTGTCGATCAAGATCGAGGAGGGCGAGGTCCTCGGGCTGGCAGGCGAGTCCGGCAGTGGCAAGACCACCCTCGGCTCGATCATCTCGCTCATCGCTCGGCCCCCGCTGCATGTGGAGGAAGGCACACTGGAGATCGACGGCAAGGTCCAAGAGCTGGGTGGCCATGCCAAGATTCCGCGTACCTGGCGTGGGGCGGTGGTTTCGATGCTGCCGCAGGGCGCAATGAACTCCATCAGCCCCACCAAGCGGATCCGTAACCTGGTCTACGACGTCATGCGGTCACACGAGAGCAAGATCTCCAAGGAAGAGGCGCTCGACCGCGCTCGGGACCGGCTTACCGAGTTGGGCTTGCCGGCGCGTGTGCTCGACGCGTACCCGCACCAGCTGTCCGGCGGCATGAAGCAGCGCACCGTCACGATTATTAGTACGCTGCTCAACCCACGACTTCTGGTTGCCGACGAGCCAACCTCGGCACTCGATGTGACCTCACAGAAGATCTTGATCGAGATGCTGCTGGAGATGCTCAAGGAACGGATTATGTCCGGGGTGATCTTCGTGACCCACGATCTTCCGGTGCTGCGCACCGCGGCGAATCGGATTGCTGTCATGTATCAAGGCAGGATTGTCGAGCTCGGGCCTACCGAGATCGTTGTGGAGCGCCCGGAGCACCCCTACACCCAGGCGCTGATGAGTTCGGTGCTGGCGCCCGAACCTGCGTATGCGAATACCAGAATCGAGGGAATGAGTAGTTTCGATCGCTCCCTCTTTGACGCACCGGCGGTGATTCACTGATGCCTGAGGTGATCTACAGCGCAGAGCACATCGTCAAGACCTTCGGCCACGGCAAGAACCAGGTCCAGGCGGTCAGGGATGTGTCGTTCGGCCTCGAGAAGGGGCAAGTCACCTGCATCGTTGGCGAAAGCGGTTCAGGTAAGTCAACGGTGGCCAGGATGGTGCTTGGCCTGATGCCGATTACGTCGGGCAAGCTGATCTTTCAGGGCAAGGACGTCACGAATCTGAAGGGACGGGCTCGTACCGAGTATTGGCGAGACGTGCAGGCAGTCTTCCAGGACCCGTTCTCCGCATTCAATCAGTTCTTCACTGTTGGCAAGCTGTTGGAACGTTCGATGTTAATGGTCGGCAAGACGGTCGGTCAGGAACGCCTCGAGGAGTCCCTGGGGTACGTCGGCATGGACCTCAGCGTGATGGACCGCTATCCACACCAGCTCTCTGGCGGTCAGCGGCAGCGGGTCATGATCGCGAGGGCGCTGATGATGCAACCGGAGCTGCTGATTGCCGACGAGGCGACTTCCATGCTCGACGCATCGCTTCGGGTCAACGTTCTCAATGTCCTCAAGGATCTGCGTGATCAACTCGGTATGACGGTGCTGTTCATCACGCACGACATCGGCCAGGCCTGCTACCTCGCGGACCGGGTGCTGGTCATGGAGCACGGCGTGATGGTGGAGCAGGGCAAGACCGATGAGGTGATCTTCAACCCGCAGCACGAGTACACCAAACGCCTCCTCGCCGATGTGCCGAAGCTCCACGAGGAGCTCGAGCTGCACGACCTGCGCGAAGAGCTGCAGCAGGCTGGTGACCTGGCCTAAGAGTCTGATTTCCGGCGGACATGCTGCGCTCTGATTTGCGCACGGGCTGGAGCCTCCGTGCCGTTGGTGGCGACCACTCAGGACGCGTGCCCGAGTTCTATCCGGCCCAGGTTCCAGGGTGTGTGCACACCGACTTGATGGCAGCGGGTGTCATCCCCGATCCGTATCTGGATGGGAATGAGGCTGCTCTTAGGTGGATGTACGACGTGGGCTGGCGCTACGCCGTCACGTTGGATCCCAATGATCTTGATCTTCAGCCGCCCGGGCCGGGGGAACAAGCCGATGTTGTTTTCGATGGCATCGACACCATCGGGACCGTACGAATCGGCGGCGGTGAGGACTCCGCCAAGGTGGAGCTCGGCCGTACCTACAACATGCACCGCTCGTACCGCTTCGATATCTCGCCATACCTGAGTGGCGAGCGGCTGGATCTTGAAGTCGATCTTGATTCGGCAACGGCGTACGCCGAGGCTGAGCGAGCCCGGCTAGGTGATCGACCCAGTGCGTATCCAGATGCGCCGTTCAACTTCATCCGCAAGATGGCCTGCAGCTTTGGCTGGGACTGGGGGCCTGACCTACGTACCGCCGGTCTATGGAAGCCGGTGCGCCTGGAGCGCTGGAAGGTTGCCCGACTGGCTCAGGTGGTGCCGCTGATCACGCTCGACAGCACAGGTACCGGTCGGGTCGAGCTGCGGATCGGGCTGGAGCGTCTGGACTCGAAAGCTTCGGTGACGCTGGCCGCCGACATCCTCGGCCAGCGGGCGGAAATCAGCCTGGACGGTGACAAGACGACGGCCACTCTGGTAATGGAGGTGCCCGATGCGCCGGTCTGGTGGCCAGTTGGCTACGGCAAGCAACCCCTTGCCGACCTGGCGCTGACACTAGCCACCGATGATCAAGAGCTGGACCGCTGGCAGCGCCGAATCGGCTTCCGCATGATCGAACTGGATACCTCCCCCGATGGCATCGGTACGCGGTTCACCATCTCGATCAATGGCAATCCGGTGTTCGTGAAGGGAGCCAACTGGATTCCTGATGATCATTTCCTGACTCGCATCACGGCTGGGCGAATCGAGCGCCGGCTCGACCAGGCGGTCGCCGCCAACATCAACATGCTTCGCGTCTGGGGCGGTGGAATATACGAGAGCGAGGATTTCTACCGCGGTTGTGATGAGCGTGGGCTCCTGGTGTGGCAGGACTTTCTGCTGGCCTGCGCGGCGTATCCGGAAGAGTCCCCGCTGTGGGAGGAGATCGAAGCCGAAGCTCGTGAGAACGTGGCGCGATTGGCGCCGCATCCATCGCTAGTGCTGCTCAATGGCGGCAACGAGAACCTCTGGGGTCACGAAGACTGGCATTGGAAGGAGCGGCTGGACGGGCGTACCTGGGGCGCACGGTACGCCTGCGAACTTTTCCCGAAGATCGTCGCTGAGGTTGATCCGACCCGCCCGTATAGCGACAACAGTCCATACTCTCCGGGCGCGGACGCGGAGTCTGTCCATCCCAACGATCCCAACCATGGCACTCATCACCAGTGGGAAGTCTGGAACCGCATCGACTACACGGCCTATCGCAGCGAGATACCACGGTTCTGTTCTGAGTTTGGATTTCAGGCTCTTCCGGCCTGGAGAACCTTGATCGACTGGGTGCATGCCGCCGATGGGAGTCCATTGGATGCGGCCAACGAGCCCAAGAACGACACGAACTTCTTACTGCACCAAAAGGCCGCTGATGGCAACGCCAAGCTGGACCGTGGCTTGGCCACCCATCTTGGTGTGCCGGACAGCTTTGCTGACTGGCATTGGGCGACCCAGCTCAATCAGGCACGTGCGGTGACGTACGCGATCGACCACTACCGCCGATGGTGGCCGAGGACGGCGGGCGCGATCGTCTGGCAGCTCAACGACTGCTGGCCGGTGACTTCCTGGGCGGCGATCGACTCCGAGGAACGGCCCAAGCTGCTCTGGTACGCGCTGCGGCAGGCGTTCGCGCCACGCAATGTGGTCTTTGCCAATGAGAACGGCATCGTCTCGGCCGTGCTATGCAATGACACCGACGAGCCCTGGCACGGGACACTTCACCTGAGCCGTGAGCGGCTAAACGGTGACGGCATCACAAACCTTAGTGTCGACGTTCGCGTCGAGCCGAGGACGGTTACGCCGATAGCGTTGTCCGACGGGCTCTCCAAACCCGATGATCCGAGAGCGGAGGTTGTCGTTGCCCGGCTTGATGACCTGACAAGGGTGCACACCTTCGTCGAGGACATCGAGCTGGCGTTCGAACCAGATCCGGTGGAGGTCGAGGTCATGGAGACCGATGATGGCTATGCCGTCACAGTGACAGCTCGCTCACTTGCCGGCGATGTCAGCTTGCTGGTTGATCAAGTGGCTGCCGATGCCACTGTCGATCATGCGCTCATCACCTTGACAGCAGGGCAGAGCAAGACTTTCCATGTCGGAACGACCGCACGAGGCCTCGAGCACGCATTTACCCGATCACCCGTACTCCGGACCGCCAACGACCTTCAGCACACTTAACAGCAGTGTCGGGTGAGAGTGAGATCGTGGTACCAGCCGAATTGGCTGAGCTGCACGAAAAGTACTCCGGCGAGGATGGTCGGGCCTGGATCGCTGCGTTGCCGGCTCTGGCTGCTACCTATCTTGATCAATGGCAGTTGACGATAGACGGCTCGGTAACATCCGGGGCTGTTGCGCTGATCATCCCCGTACTGCGCCGCGATAGTTCGCGGGCAGTGCTCAAGCTGCAGCCTGTCGACGATGAGACCGGCGGTGAACCGGCAGCGCTTCAGGCCTGGGCAGGGCACGGAGCGGTCGCACTGCTCGATCACGATTCCAGTTCCGGTGTGATGCTCCTCGAGCGGCTGGATGCTTCGCGAGATCTCTCTACGATGGAGGATGACTTTGCGGCGGCCAAGATCATCGCGGAGCTGTTGGTCCAGCTGAACTCAGTGCCGGCGCCTGCGGGTATGCGTCATCTGCGAGAAGTGGGGGCAGCCACCCTGGCTCAGACACCGGAGGCAATCAGCCTGGCACAGGATCCCGAGGAACGCCGGCTCTTGATCAACTGTGCGGCCCGGTATCAGGATTTGATCACCGAACAGATCGACAATCGCTTGCTGCATTGGGATCTGCACTACTACAACACGCTATCCACCCTGGACGGCGCAGGGGAGTGGAAGGCGATCGATCCCAAGCCGCTCGGCGGCGACTCTGGATTCGAGCTGTTGCCGGCCCTGTGGAACCGCTGGGACGATCTCATGGAGACTGGTGATGTGTCGGCGGCTCTGCTGCGCCGTTTTGATCTCATGACCGACATCATGGGACTAGACCGGTCGCGAGCGGCGGCATGGACGCTGGGACGCGTGCTCGAGGCGGCGGTCTGGGATCTGGTCAGATTTCGGGAGGGCCGCATCTGGCCGTCGCACCGCACCATAGCTGAGCTGCTGATCGATATGCGGGCCTAATATCAGCTGGGACTATCAGGGGTAGTGGTTACGGGAGGAGGAGGAATACTTGGCGCTTACGCCGCGTGTTACCAAGAAGTCTCTTCGCAGGCCCGATCGAGTGGCTGGCGCACTCGCCGCTGGCTTTGTTGTGCTATTGCTCGCGACAGAAGCGATGCTGACACTGCCCGATGAGACCGCGAGTCCGGGGGCCGTCGCTTCCTTCTATGCAACGCATCGAGCTTTCATCCTCATGCTGCAGCTGGTGGGCATGGTGGCTGCCGGATTGCTTGGCCTGTACGCCTGGCGACTGCGGTCGGTCGATCGGGTCGTTGCTACGGCCGGCATGATCATGGCCGGCTGCGGTTTGCTGCCAAGCTTGATCACGCTGTTGATCGCGATTGTGGCTGATCCCACCGATCCAAGCTCAGCCGGTAGCTGGAACCAGCTGGAACCGGTCGGTGACGACATTCTGTTCCTAGGAATCATGATATTCGCCGGAGTCATCGTGGTGCGGCTTGGTAGAGAGTTGCCCGCACTCGGCGTACTGGCGGGCTTCGTGGCGATCACTTGCCTGATTCGTCTGGGACTCGAGATCGCGGGAACGGGTCGGGGGCCACTGGACGCTGTAGGCCCACTGTCATTCGTTCTGCTGATCGCGGTGATGGCGATCTTGAGTTTTCTCGGCATCCTTGGCATGGATTCAGCTCCAGGCACCACACGAAGCGAATGATCATGAGCGATGAGCTGGCCGCCGGCGTACGACGAATGCTGGCCGATGCCGATCAACGCGGGCTCGCTGTCGAGTTGCGCCAGAGGCCTGCTGCTCACAGTCTCGAGGAGACGGCGGAGCTGCTTGGCATCCATCCCTCTGACATGGCAAAGACGATCGTCGTCCGTCGCTCGAACCGTAGCTATCTGTTTGTCGTCATCGCGGGTGACACGCAGATCGCCTGGCCGAAGCTGAGATCGCTGCTGGGTGTCAGCAAGATGAAGCTCCCCGATGCTGCTGAGGCTCTCGAGGCGACCGGTTATGAGCGGGGGACGATTACGCCGATCGGCAGTCAGCCGAGCTGGCCGGTGATCATCGATCGCCGGTTGATCGGCCATCGAGCGGCACTCGGCGCGGGAGGCCACGGCTACAGCGCATTCGTTGACATTGATGATCTTGTGCGGGCGTTCGACGCAACGGTCGCCGACATCGTCGACTAGCACGTTCGAAACGCTCAACACACATAATCAGGCCATACACTCGCGCTATGTGGCAGCCCGGAGCGCTGAGTCGAACGGTGCTCGCCCTGGTCTGGTTGGTGCTCGGCCTCGCCATGATCGCCGTGCCGGTGTGGCTTGGCTGGACGCGCTGGTCGGCCATCTTGAATGGTCATCCAGCCATGCTCATCGCCGGTATCGCGTGCGGCTTGCTTGGCTTCATCGCCGTGGCCTGGTCGGTAGGTACGCTGGCCGTTGGAGGTAGGCAGGATCGCGAGAGTGATCCCGACCATCCGGCGCACCGGACTTCAACCCAAGTCATGCGGCGGGCTCGTTGGCGCATCATCGTCGCAGTTCCGTTGCTGGTCTTGTCCTTTCTTCTCGTCACTGCGCTGGCCTATGCGCGGCCGTTGGTGGCAACTCCGACCGCCACTGCGGCTCTTCGTTCAGAAAAGGGAGTGAGATTTTCCGACCGATTGGGCTGGTATGAACTCATCCCGGCGAGACAGGACACAGCCGGCGAAGAGATCAAGCCGACAACTGGAATGATCTTTGTGCCAGGAGCCCGGGTCGATTCGCGAGCCTACGCACATGTCCTCCGACCTCTGGCAGAAGCTGGCTATCTGGTCGCTGTGCTGAAGGAACCGTTTGGCTTTGCTGTGATAGACGCCGATCATGGCCAAAAGGTGCTCGACCTTCATCCTGAGATTGCGCACTGGGTCATCGGAGGTCATTCGCTCGGCGGTAGCGTGGCGGCCTCCCTTGCTGACAACGACGATTCTGTGGAAGGCCTGGTACTTTTCGCCTCCTATCCTGCGGATCCGATCATCAGGAATGACCTCAAGGTCGTATCGATATCGGGTACCGCCGACGGGTTCGCAACACCGGCTGACATCGATGCCTCCAAGGCGAAGCTTCCGCCCACCACCTCATTTGTGGTGATCAATGGTGCCGTGCACAGTTCCTTCGGCGATTACGGCGATCAGCCTGGTGACGGGACTGCCACCATCGAACGATCCGCCGCTCAGGCTGAGATCAGCAAGACCGCTCTTGCACTCATGGCTGCTGTGGCTCCTCCGCCACCGCAGGAGAAGAAGTAGTACTGGCTGGATCGGCGCGCGCCGGCTGGTCGCTTCTCCCTAAGATCTGGATATGAGCGACACGGGTCTGAAGCAAGCCCAAGAGAAAATGGCTGCTGCTGCGGTCCCACAGCAAGCCATCGACGTCTTCAGTTACTACTACCGCCAACTCGAAGCGGGAGTGAGCGGCTTCATTCCTGAGGACACCATCGAACCTCTGAGAAATCCCCCGATGCTGAGTGACGTCGCAGTTAGCGAAGACGATGCGGCCGCAGCCCTCGGGAAGACGGTGATCATCAAGCTCAACGGTGGTCTCGGCACTTCGATGGGAATGGACAAAGCCAAATCCTTGTTGCCTGTTCGGCAAGACAAGACTTTCCTGGACATCATTGTCGATCAAGTACGCCACGCCAGGGCTAGCCACCAGACCCAGCTGCCACTGCTCTTCATGAACAGCTTCCGTACTCATGAGGACACTCTGGCAGCGCTGGCGTCTTACGATGATCTTGCTGTTGCTGGACTTGATCTTGGGTTTCTGCAGAACCAGGAGCCTAAGCTTAGGTCCGAGGACTTGACACCTGTTGAATGGCCGGCTGATCCGAGTCTGGAGTGGTGCCCACCCGGCCACGGTGATCTGTATACCGCCTTCGCAACCTCTGGAGTCCTGGATCGCCTTCTCTCGTTGGGCTATCGCTATGCCTCGGTGTCGAACTCTGACAATCTGGGCGCCGCGCCCAATGCCAGGATCGCAGGCTGGTTCGCCGCCAGCGGAGCACCTTACGCGGCAGAAATTTGCCGCCGCACGGCCGCTGATCGTAAAGGTGGACACCTGGCCATCCGCAAGTCGGACCGACAGCTGATCTTGCGCGACACGGCTCAGACGCCCAAAGAGGAGATGCATTTCTTTACCGATGAGTTCCGGCACCCGTTCTTTCACTGCAACAATCTGTGGTTCGATCTCCAGGTCCTGGACCGCACGCTGCGGGAGCGAAAGGGTGTACTGGGGCTTCCGTTGATCAAGAATGAGAAGACCGTTGACCCGTCTGACCGCTCGTCGCCAAAGGTCATTCAGATCGAGACAGCGATGGGCGCTGCTGTTGAAGTTTTCGAGGGTGCGACAGCCATCGGCGTCGGTCGTGACCGGTTCGTGCCCGTCAAGACCACCAGTGACTTGCTGGTGCTCCGGTCCGATGCATATGAGCTGGGAGCCAATGGAGGGCTGACTGCAGTGGCCGATCCTGCGCCCGTGGTCGATCTTGATGACAGCTACTACAAGATCATTTCTGACTTTGACCAACGATTCCCGGCTGGCGCGCCGTCCCTGAAGAAGGCACGGTCACTGGCGATCTCAGGGGACTGGAGCTTCGAGGCCGGCGTTCGCGTCATTGGGGAGGTGATTCTCGAAGATCGGGGAGCCCCGCAGATAGTCGCTGCCGGCTCGACGCTCAGTAACGAAGGTGAATCACTGGTTCGCTAGGTCGAAGCATGGCGTTTGGCTCCGAATCAGAGCACCCGAGTGAGTTACCGCCAAATGATGCTCAGTGTCGCCGACGCTGCAGCCTGTGCCAGAACGGTCGCAGTGTGGCTATCCACATCGACGAGCACTAGGCCGCCATCCGGGCTCGGACCGGCCCGATCGTCCGGTAGATCAGGGACTGTAACGACTCGTGCACCAATGGCTATGACCGTCGCCGGCTGCTCGCCCTGTGCATCGGCGGCGACGACGTCGACAACGTCACCGGGCCGCAGCAGGGCGCTGACCGCCGTATCGGCAAGTCTCAGCGGCGCCATCACATGGCCGGGCTGAACGCTCGTACGTGATCCAGTCGTGGTGAGCATGGTCATCATCTGGTTTTCAGCGACCGGCGCTGTGAGCGTCTTGCCGATAAGGTCACCTGGATCGGTCAGCACGCCGTCGGGCACATCGGAGGCCATAACCGGATCGAGTACCAGGTCCGTTGCAGACAGCACCGCGCCGCCAGGCAGATGAGACTTCGCCTTGACCACAGTGATCATGGCTGGGCCCTCCGGTACCGCAGCCGAGATCCCCGTCAGCACCGTGGCAACGGCGGCAACCACCGCAAGCTTTCTTCGATGCCACGATGCGGCGCGGAGCAGTGCCTGCAGCGGCCGCCGCCGACGGGTCACCGATGGCATGAGTGGAACGGCAGCGAAGTAAAGGCGAGCGTGCAGCGGATCATGCCGAAAGGCTAAGGATGTGCAGCCAGATCGTGCGCCACATCCACAGCAGCTAGCTGGCCGCCTTCTGCCCTGTGGATGACGCGCCACCAGAGACCGGCCGCTTACCGTTCTTGGAGCTGCCTGGTGCCGCCGATCCTGCGCCGGCTGGCTCTTTGTCAGTCGACTTAGTCTCGGTGCCAGACTTTTTGTCTGCGGATTCCGACTTGGCGCGGTCTCCGTCCTTCGAGCCATTGCGGCTGTCGGTGCGATAGAAACCGGAGCCCTTGAACACTACGCCGACGGCGTTGAAAACCTTGCGTAAGTGACCGCCGCACGTCGGGCAGACAGTGAGAGGCGCGTCGCTGAACTTCTGTACGGCCTCAAGGTCTTCGCCGCACTCGGTGCAGCGGTACTGGTACGTGGGCATCGATGTCTTTCTCTCCTTAGAAGCAGTCTTGCCTCGAAGGTTCAACCGCAACTTAGCACTCAAGCATACCGACTGCTAACCACTGCGGTCCCGATAACAAGTCCTGAAGTCCGTAGCTATCCGAGGACTTGGTATGCCCTCAGGTTCGCAAGCTGATACTCCCACTGAGGATGCCGATCCATGGGCGCCCGGAGCACCTCAAGGATCCGCTTGACGCGTATTAAAGGCACGATGAGGTCGTCTTCCTCGGGTGGAACCCGGCCGCCCGCGAGACGATAGCTGTCGATGTATTCCTGTGCAGCCTTCCCATCCAGGGCGCCGCCGGGCGTACTGCAAAACGGTCCGATGCTGGAAGCGAGGTCCCACACCAGCCAGTCGAGGTCTGCCTCTTCCCAGTCCAGCAGCGCAGTAACGTGCCCGTCGTCTACCAAGACGTTGCCCGAAAAGATGTCGTTGTGGGTCAGACCGGCAGTCACTGATCGCGTCCGCCCGATCTCTGTGATCAGCTCGAGCGCCTCGTCCCGAGCGCGTGTGATCAACGGCAGCCAGCCGTCGAAGGCCGCTGGCATCTGGCTGATCTGCGGAATGGGCAAGTCGCTGAGTCGGGGATGCCCAGGCCGAGGAGCTATATCAATTTCGATGGAGTGCAGCGAGCCAAGTGCCGTCGCGACCGCACGCCGATCACTCGGAGCGGCCGGGACACCAGGCACGTACGACGTGAGCCACACTGGCCGTTCTTGATAAAGCAGATAGGTCCGCCCGTCATGGGTGCGTAGCGGAGCGGGTATCTGGGGCAGTCGAACTCTCAGCCGCTCCAGCAGCCGGTGCTCCCAGGTCAGGCTGTTGAGGTCGACCGGCGGATGCTTGATGTGCAGAACGACCGGCCGCTCACCATCCAAAAGGAAGACATCGTTCGCATAGCCTCCAGAAAGTCGTTGGGCGCGAAACGTCGCCGTCAGGCCGTACGTGTCGGCAACGAGCGACAGCAGATCTGCGGCCGGATTTGCAGCGTCAGCGGAACCACTCACATTGTCAGTTTCTCCTAGTGCGGTGTGTCTGCTAGCCGAGCCGCACAGGCACTGACACTAGAGTTTGACGGTGCGCCGGATCCCTCGCTGGCTGATCTTCACCGCGATCGTCATAGTGCTTGCCCTGGGAGCCCTGAGCAGCGTAGGGATAGCGACTGTACGGAGGTCCTTCCCGGAGACGTCCGGCCGGTTGATGGTGCCGGGGCTCAAGAGCCGCGTTGACGTGCTGCGCGATTCATATGGGGTGCCGCAGATCTACGCCGACAATCCTGAAGATCTATTTCTGGCTCAGGGCTACATCCAGGCGCAAGATCGTTTCTTCGAGATGGATTTCCGCCGCCATCTCGCCGCGGGGCGGCTGTCCGAGCTGTTCGGCAAGTCGCAGTTCGAGCGAGACGTGTATCTCCGAACTCTCGGTTGGCGCCGGGTCGCGGAGCAGGAGTTGGCCTTACTCGCACCGTCGACCCGTCGCTACCTTGACGCCTATGCGGCTGGTGTGAACGGCTATCTCGCAGATCGAGCCGCCGGTGATCTTTCTCTCGAGTACTCGGTACTGAGATTGCAGGGCCTTGACTATCGGCCGCAACCGTGGGTCGCTGCCGACTCTGTTTCCTGGCTTAAGGTCATGGCCTGGAATTTGGGATCCAACCTGAATGAAGAGGCCGAGCGGGCGATCGTGACGGGCAAGCTTGGGGCGGGACGTGCGGCGAGCTTGTTTCCTCGATATCCACTGGATGATGACTTCACGCCCATTCTGCGGCGTGGAAACGTTGTCGGGAAAGCGTTTGATCCGTCTGCGAGCCGGGGATCGGCCCGACCGTTTCCCGATGAACTGAGTGATGATCAACTGCGCCAAGCTTCGGGCGCGCTCGAGAACTTGGTCAAGATCAACAAGTCGATTCCACCATTACTCGGGAGAGGTTCCAGTGGCGATGGCACAGGGTCCAACTCATGGGCTGTGGCCGGATCCGGTACCGCGAGTGGCAAGGCCATCCTGTCCAACGACCCACACTTACCGACCTCCATCCCATCGGTGTTCGCTCAGGTCGGCCTGCACTGCCGCACGCTTTCCCAGGCCTGTCCCTTCGATGTCTCCGGATTCAGCATGGCAGCCATGCCTGGTGTGGTGATCGGCAAAAACACCAAGATCGCTTGGGGCCTCACCACCAGCAACATCGACGCTCAGGATCTCTACCTAGAGGACGTACAGGGCGACACCGTTAGGGAAGGCGAGCAATACGTCCCGCTTCAGGTGATCACTGAGCAAATCCAGGTTCGCGGTGAGAATCAGCCGCGTACTATCCGGATCCGTTCCTCGAGGCGGGGACCGCTGCTCTCCGATGTTGATCAGCGGCTAGAGCAGGTCTCTGCCAGCCGGTCCAGCCCAGGCGCGGCCCCGTACGCCGTGGCTCTGAGCTGGACGGCACTCCAGCCCGGCCACACGATGGATGCACTACTTGCTTTCGACCAAGCCCAGAACTTCGCGGAGTTTCGAGCAGCTGCCGCGCTGGTAAGCGCGCCCTCCCAGAACCTGCTCTACGCCGACACTGCTGGCAACATCGGTTACCAGCTGGCCGGCGCGGTGCCCCTTCGGCGGAAGGGCAATGGAACAAAACCGGCCCCCGGCTGGGATCCAGGCTACGGCTGGCGCGGCACTATTCCGTTCGCCAAGCTGCCCTACGTTGACAATCCGCCGAGCGGCTTCATTGTTGCGGCCAATCAGCAAGTGATCGGGGCCCAGTATCGGTATCCGTTGGGCTCGACGTTCTCGTACGGGTGGCGCAGTCAGGAGATCATCGACAGGCTGCGGGATGCTCCGCCTTTGACCATGGACAGTGCCGAACAGTTCTTCTACGACGACACAATCCGGTTTGCAGCCGACCTCGTTCCGATCTTACTCAAGATCAAAGTCTCCGATCCCTGGGTTGTCGAAGGTCAGCGGACCCTTGTTGGCTGGGACTATTCGGCGAGCAAGGACTCGGCGGCGGCAGCGTACTTCAGTGTTGTCTGCCATAACATCTTCAAGCTCACCTTCCGCGATGAGCTGCCCCAAGAGCTGTGGCCGGCGGGAGGAGATCGCTGGTACGCCGTGCTGACGATGTTGCTGAAGCAGCCCAGGAATCCGTGGTGGGACGATGCCACGACCAAGGACAAGATCGAAACTCGGGATGACATCCTGCTTGCCGCTATGACCAACGCCCGTAAAGAGATCACCTCGCTGATGGCCCGAGATACCGATCAATGGCAATGGGGCAAACTGCACAAAGTTCGGCTGCAGAATCAATCACTCGGGGTTAGCGGCATCAAGCCGGTCGAAGATCTTTTCAATCGAGGCGACTATCACCTCAGCGGTGCTCCGGCTGCGGTGAATGCGATGGCTTATGACGATCGCATGGGATATGGCGTCACCGCGGGTCCGACGATGCGCATGCTTGTTGATCTTGGTGATCTCGATGCCTCGCGATGGGTGAACCAGAGCGGGGTTTCCGGCCATGCCTTCAATACTCACTACGACGACCAGACTGCGCTGTGGGCGAATCAACAGCTCTGGCCGTTCGTTTCATCGCCTGTCGCAGTCGAGGCTCGCACGCAGAGTCGTCAGGAGCTCGTACCAGGGAGCTGAGCAGTGATCCACACTGGTGCAGTGATCCGTCGCCGAGTGGTGGCCCATGGGCGTGTGCAGGGCGTGTTCTTCCGAGACAGCTGTCGACGCGAAGCCTCGGCTCGCCGGGTATCCGGCTGGGTGACGAACCGGGAGGACGGCGCTGTTGAGGCCGTGTTCGAAGGCGAGCCGACCGCTGTCCAGGCACTCATTGAGTGGACCAGTCAAGGTCCACCGCGGGCGCGGGTGATCGAGCTGGAGGTCATCGAGGAGGAACCGCGCGGGGAATTCGGGTTCTTCGTCCGCTGATGATGAGTCAAGAATTCACAGGTTGCAGAGCACGGATGGCTCGCAGGTGATCATGCGTGTCGGGGTCACGATCACGTCGACACGATGATCCCAGGCCTGCACTGGAATCGCTTCCATAACTTCGTCATCGTTGAGCAAAACCCAAACTGGCGCGCTTTGCGAGGCATGGCGCAGAGCGCGGTCATACCAGCCGCCGCCTCGTCCCAGACGGTCACCATGCAGGTTGGCCGCGAGCCCTGGACAGATGATCAATTCCGCCTCCGGAAGCTGCTCGCTTGGCACCACCTCACCAGTAGGCTCCAAGATCGAGTACGCGCCGACACGGAGCGAATCCGGTCCTTCGTATGCTGCCCACGCCGGCTTGTCCAGACGACCGCCAATCGGATGCGACAGTACCGGCAGCAATACCCGGACCTGGTTTGCCGCCAGCCATGCAACCAGCTGCAGTGTCCCAGGCTCGGAGCCGTTTGACAGGTACGCTGCGACGGTGTCCGGGATGCGGGCTTCCAGCGCTGATTCGATCAAGGACATGCGCGAGCTGTCATCCTGCTCACGCTGCGTATTGGTACGCGAATCGCGTCGGAAGAGGATTGCCTTCCGCAGGGTCCGCTTGGCCCCAGCGATGGCTGCAGCGTCGATTGCCGCCATCGCCGCTAGGTCCGCGGCCTCTGGCTGGGTTTGCACAGACCTAGCGTAGTCGCGCTGGCAGCCTAAATCGCTTGCAGTCGGTCAGCGTGTCGGCGCCCATGATCATCTTTTTAACCAGCGAGCGGAGCGAGCGATTGGGCTCGCGGTGTTCGCGCCGCCGGTCTGCAGGAGGAGCGACGAAATGCGTCCAGAACAGAGCTGATTTTGCGACGTGATCGTTTCGTCGGGTCCGACGAAGACGGCGGCTTCCCGGCGAACATCGCAGCGAGCGGAGCGAGCGATTGGGCACCGCGAGCTTGCAAGCGAGGCTATCGAACCCGCATTACTGTGTGGAGCATGCCGTTGTTCGCTCGCAAGACAATCCAGGAACCGGAGCCTGTCGTGTCGCAATTCGAGCCACTGCCAGAGCCGCCTGAACCGGATCGTGGCCAGTTGCGGTCCATGCCGGCGCACCGGCAGTATCTGCTCAGCTGCGTGACTCCGCTACGGTCCTTCCCTCAGCACATTCTTGATGCGGTAGGCCTCAATATCTGCGAGGACGTCGTCGCCACGATCAATTTGCCGCGATTCGACAATTCGGCCATGGACGGCTACGCCGTACGCGCCGAAGATGTGGCCGAGGCCACCGAAGATGCTCCACTAAGCCTGCCGGTGGTTGGCGAGATTGCGGCCGGCAAGGCCGCGCTGCATCGGCTCTCGCCGGGCACTGCGATGAAAATCATGACGGGGGCGCCGGTACCGCTCGATGCGGACACAATCGTCCCGTACGAGAACACCGATCGTGGCGAGAGCGATGTCAAGGTTTTTGCGCCGAGCGTGGTGGGGCAGCACATTCGTCGTATCGGTGAGGACGTCAAAGCAGGTACTCAGCTATTTAAAGAGGGTGATCATCTGGGCCCGCGTGACATCGGAGTCTTAGCCGGTATCGGGCTGGACAAAGTGCTGGTCCGGCCGCGGCCGCGAGTGGTAGTGATCTCCACTGGATCCGAGCTGGTTGATCCGGGGCTCGAGCTGAGCAACGAGCAACAGATCTTTGACTCGAACTCTTACATGTTGGCAGCCGCCGCCAAGGCGGCAGGCGCTCAGGTCTACCGCGTCGGGCAGGTCATTGATGATCGCACCGCACTCAAACGACTGATCGCTGATCAACTACTGCGCGCTGACTTGATCTTGACGACTGGCGGTGTGAGTCAAGGCGACTTCGACATCGTGAAAGCGGTGATGCCGGAGATGGGAGCCTGCGACTTCGCGCAGGTCGCGATGCAGCCGGGCAAGCCGCAAGGCTTCGGACTGATCGGCCATGATCGAGTTCCCATGATCATGCTCCCAGGCAACCCGGTAAGCGCCTTCGTCTCCTTCGAAGCGTTCGTGCGGCCCGTCATTCGCAAACTGATGGGTGCGCGGCCGTATGTCCGAACGGCAGTGAAGTGTGAAACGGCACATGACATCAAGTCCATTCCGGGCCGGCTGCAGTTAGCCCGCGGCATCATTCGAGCCGGAGACATGGGCAACTGGCAAGTCGAGCTCGCCGGCGGACACGGGTCGCATCTGCTGGCTGATCTTGCGCGCTCAAACGCCTTGGTGATCTTGGCTGAAGACGCCGAGTTCGTTGCCGCCGGTCAGGAGGTCGACGTATGGCTACTCGACGAGTCTTCTAACTGACCGAGGTGAAGCGGTGGACGAGGGACGTTTTCCGCATCTGAGCGCTGCTGGTGAGGCGCGCATGGTTGACGTTTCCGACAAGGCCGTGACAGCGCGTACAGCAACAGCTGCAGGGCGCGTGCTGCTGAGCGCGGAGTGCGTTGCAGCGCTCCGGGACGGGACTGTGCCGAAGGGCGATGCACTGGCCGTGGCACGGATCGCAGGGATTCAAGGTGCTAAGAAGACTCCGGATCTCATCCCGTTGTGTCATCCGCTGTTTCTTAGCGGCGTCGATGTCAGCACAGACGTGACCGACCAGGGCGTCGAGATCACTGCAACGGTCAAGACGACCGAACGCACCGGAGTGGAGATGGAGGCGCTTACCGCGGTCGTCGTGGCGGGACTCGCGGTGATCGACATGATCAAGGCGATTGATCGTGCCGCGGTGATCAGTGATGTGCGGGTGCTGTCAAAGTCTGGCGGCCGACGAGGTGACTGGTCTCTGGAGGACGATTCATGACCGAGAGCGCGCTGGTGATCACCGTTTCAACCCGAGCTGCTGCTGGTGTGTATGAGGACACGTCGGGGCCGATCATCGTGGCAGCCCTTGATGATCTTGGTCTCGAAGTGTCCGGTCCAGTGATCGTGCCCGACGGAGATGCTGTGGGTGCGACGCTGCGAGATGCGATCGCGGCCGGCCACGCCTTAGTGATCACTACGGGGGGTACGGGATTGAGCCCCAGTGATCACACGCCGGAGCAGACGCGTGCCGTGCTGGATCATGAAGTTCCTCAGCTGGCAGCCGCAATCGCGCGATACGGCGCTGATCATGGTGTGCCAACCGCGGTACTGAGCCGCGGCATCGTCGGCGTTGCGGATCGGACCTTGGTCGTGAATTTGCCTGGGTCGAGCGGTGGCGCCCGAGACGGTATGACTGTACTCGGCCCGGTGCTTGGGCATGCGATCAACCAGTTACGTGGTGGCGATCACTGAAATGGCCAGCCTGGAGCAGTCGGCCCACGGACTCCACGGCCTTGGTGGGTTCGGTCGTCACCGTTGGCCCGTCACGTTGCGGCACGGGCCAGTCATCCTGGCCCCATTGCGCCATCGTGATCGTGCCGCCTGGGAGCGGGTGCGCCGTCAGAACGCGAGTTGGCTGAGGCCCTGGGAGGCAACGCTTCCACCGGGCTCACAAATCGGTGCCTCGACGTACGCCGGACTGGTCCGTTCGGTGACGCGTCAGGCTCGTGAGGGGCGAATGCTGCCGTGGCTGGTGTTCTATGACGAAGGATCCGACCGCGCCAAGCCGCAGTTGGCTGGCCAATTGACGGTAAGCGGGATCGTCGGCGGCTCAGCGTCTTGGGGGCAGATTGGCTACTGGGTTGATCAACGGCTGGCGGGACGCGGCATCATTCCAACGGCCGTGGCGCTGGCGGTCGACTACTGCTTTCAGGTCATGTCGTTGCATCGCATCGAGATCGCAATCAGACCGGAGAACACCAAGAGCCTTCGCGTGGTGGCCAAGCTTGGCTTCCGGCCCGAAGGGCTACGGCCGCGGTATCTGCACATCGATGGGGACTGGCGGGATCACTTGGTCTTCGCGCTGAACGCCGAGGAGGTTCCAGAGGGCCTGATGCAGCGCTGGGAGAACTTACGCCAGCGTTGAGCAGTCGCATAATTGTCAACCTTCGCAACATCCGTCACATTCGTTTCTTACGACACACCGCTCAAGATCAGCTAGTGAGTGCCGGTGGCCCCGTACCGTCTGGGTGTGGGGACGACTGGTGTGATCTTTGCTGCCATCGCAATTGCGTGGCTGGCTTACCTCGTTCCGCATTTCGTACGCGGGCGCGATGACGAGGCAGAGCTGGACGACTCTGATCCAGCCGATCGCTTCTCTGATTCGATGCGTATCGTCCGATACGGCACGGCGCCGCTTCTTGATCATGATCTTGAGGAGATAGCGCCCTTCGAAGTGTCGACACCGCAGACCAGGCGCGCGGCGATCAACGATCTGCGTCGGCTGGAACGGCTGGCGGCCTCCAGGCGGAGCCGCGTGCTGTTGTCGTTGCTGGCGGTGCTGAGCGGAATGATCGGCTTCTGTACGGTGCACCTCGTCCCCTGGTGGAGTATCGCCGTTCCAGGTGGACTGCTATTGATCTTCGTTCTAGTCGCCCGGATCAGCGTCTGGCTGATGCGGAGGAATCTCGACGCTCGCTATCGCGAGATCCGTCACGGCAATACCGAGTCAACGATCTTCCTTAGCCGCAACGACTTTCCCAAGAGCGGCATCGAGGTGCGTTCTATGACTGGAAAGACTGAGTCGGCTGCGAAGCCAGGAGCCCTATGGGATCCCATTCCGATCACTATGCCGACTTATGTCTCAAAGCCGCTGGCGCCTCGAACGGTACGCACCATTGACTTGTCGGGTCCGGGCGTAGCCTCATCAGCACGGCAGGATGGGCCGGTTACCGCAGACGCTCCCGCCTCGGCTTCGGACACTGGTAAGGCAGCGGCAGGCGAGGAATCGCGGAAGTCTGCCTCTGCCTGACGGTGGTAAAGTCTCGGTGCTGATCGGCCCACCGGTCCGCGGGGCTATGGCGCAGTCGGTAGCGCGTCTCGTTCGCAACGAGAAGGTCAGGGGTTCGAGTCCCCTTAGCTCCACCCTCCAGTAACAGGCTCTGACAAGGTGCGGTGCCGAGAACCGCTCGGGAATCTGCGACGTGTCATTCGGACTCGACCACGCCGACGTGTGCACCCCTATGTGCCCCCCGCCGGTCCAGATGGTCCAAACCGGCCCGATCCGCCGCGGTTCCTAGGTGGTGCAGATAGAGGTTGGTAGTGGCAATCGACGCGTGTCCCAATCCATGCCTGTACGGTCACCGGATCGACTCCGCAGGCAAGCCATAGGCACGCCGCGGTGTGCCGCAGATCATGTTCGCGGTCAGCCACGTGACCCGCGGACCGGCACCTACCGATCGCATCGGCTCACAGTCGTCGTTGCGCGAGGCCCGCCGTTGGGCCGGCGCCGTAATCATCCGGAGCGGATGAGGATCCCAGCCGCGAAATGATCGAATGAGTGGCATGCTGAGCGGGGTCGCCTACGCCGGAGGATCTTCGCAGGTCCGACCTGGGGCGCCTCGTCAGCATCAACCCCACACTGGAGGCAGTCAGATGTTCAACGACAACGGGTCGTTCCTGCTCGCATTGTTCGAGTTCTTCATCTTCTTCGCATGGATCATGTGCGTGTTCTATGTCTTCGCGGACATCTTCCGTAGCCACGACATGGGCGGGGCAGCGAAGACTGTCTGGTGCCTGTTTGTCATCTTCGTGCCATTCCTCGGCGTCTTGGTCTACCTCATCGCTCGGGGCGGCGGCATGTCGGAGCGCGCCGTGGAGCAGCAGCAGCGGATGCAGGAGCAACAGGCTGAGTATGTGCGTTCAGTCGTTGCCACGAGCGGTGGCGGCTCGAGCGCCGATCAGATCGCGTCGGCCAAACGACTCCTCGACGCGGGAACGATCACCCAGGCCGAGTTTGACCAGATGAAGGCGAAGGCTCTCGCATGAGGCTGTGTCCGTGACGTCGTAGCTGCGCGAACCGGCCACGTTCTTGACGAAGCCGTCGAACTCGCCATCGTCACTATCGGGAATTGCAGCCCACGCAGCGGATGCACCCCAAGAACCAGCGCGTCACCAGCTATCACCATTGCGATTTCATCACGCGTCCTCAAGGCCAGATTTTGATCAACGCAGCATCAAGAGATAAGCGGGCAGGCGGAAAGCTAACCCAGCTCAATCGACTGGCCGTGCCGGAGAAGGTGAACGCTGGTGGTTGGTGCCACTCGCGCGACGTGTTCGGCGAATGTCTCCGCCGGCAGATCAATCAGATCCGGACGTTGAGGAAGGCCGATGGGCCACCAGGTACCCCAGTGCACGGGGACGACACCATTTGGCTGAATATCGCGGATCACGTAGGCAGCTTGTTCGGCGTCGAGATGACCATGGCCAAGCGTGGGTCCCCAGCCTCCGACTGGCATCAAGGCGATGTCGACGTCCGTCACTTCGTCAAAGGCAAGGTTCGGACCTGTGTCCCCCGGATACCAGCACCGGCGTGAGCCCTCGGCGAGATAGCCGAGTGCGGGTCCGCGATGAGGGCTCCCCGGGTGTCGCCGGCCGTCGTGGTCGGCGACCAGGACGCGTATCTGCAGGCTGCCAAACTCCACGAGGTCGCCCGGCTCGACCTCCCGCAGCTTCACACCGCGGGCGGCGATTGGCCTGAGCAGGCGGCGTGAACCTGCCGGGGCGATGAGAACCGCGGAGGCCGGGATGAGTCGGAGGGAAGGCAGGTGGGTGTGGTCGGCGTGTAGGTGAGAGACCAGGACAAGATCGCCTCGCGCAGCGTGCGCGGGCGGAACCGGACCGCGGACTCGACGGAGATGGCCTAGCCGACCGGTCAGGACGGGGTCGAACAGGACGGTCGTATCGCCGTCCCGCCACGTGCTCGTACTGTGCCCCCACCAAGTGAGTGTGCCCGTCATGGCGCTGTTTGCTCGCTTCTCTAGTCGTTCCGGTTCTGGCATCGGTTTAGATCACATCATCGGTTCAGCTGCGCCGATGTGGTGGCACCAGGCTCACCGGAGCGGGGGTGCCCGCTCTGTCCGGTGTAATTTGCAAGTCAGGGTGTCCGCCGGTACCTGATCAGAACTGAGCGTGGCCGCTTACCCATCGCGTGGATGTGGTGGAGGTGGCCTGCGGTCTTGGGCGCGACGCTGGGTCAGGGGGCATGTGTGGTTGTGGTGTCCGAACAAGGGCAAGCACAGTCTCGGGCCCGTCTACGCCTGGGTGACATCGGCCGGCTGGTCGCGGTGTGGCTGGTCGCGTCCGCCGCGTTAGCGCTCGCTGATGCGCTGTTGCCAAACCTGAAGGCCGAGGCAACGTGGGCCTACTTCGCCGCGACAGCAGCAGCTGGCCTACTTGGGCTGATGTTCCGGCCCCTCCTCGTCCTGCTGGCCGCCCGCATCGGCTGGCTAGCAGTCGTTCTTGTCGGTCTTGTCGGACAGGCACTGCTTGTCTACGCCGCGATCTGGATCGTGCCGGATATCAATGCCACCTTCTGGTCGGCCTTCTGGGCATCATGGATCGTCGCAGTGATCGCCACCGCGGCGGCGTGGCTGGGAAGTGCGGGCACCGATGACTCATTCACGGCATCTCTCCTCCGGCGCCGAGTGGCCGGCAGGCCAGTCGCCGACCCGGAGGTGGATGGTGTCGTGTTCGTCCAGTTGGATGGCGTTGCTTTCCCGGTCTTACGGTGGGCGATCCAGGCGGGCAGGGTGCAGACCCTGCGGCGCTGGGTTACCTCGGGTGACTATGTGCTCCGAGAGTGGAGGGCACAGTTGCCGTGCACCACGCCCGCCAGTCAGCTGGGAATTCTGCATGGCACGGTGGCCGGGGTCCCTGGTTTTCGCTGGTACGACCGTGAGCTGGGTCGAATCTTGATTGCGAACCGGCCAGCCGATGCGGCAGTCATCGAGCAGCGCGCGACAACTGGGACCGGTTTGCTTGTTGACGACGGACTTGCTCTTGGCAATCTCTTCACTGGCGACGCGCCGCGCGCCATGCTGACCATGAGCAGACTCGGCGGTGGCCGAGGCTCCGAAGCCACACGGCAGACGTTCGCCTGGTTCCTCACCAACCCCAACGGGTTCACCCGAGGTATGGTGCGGACGGTTGGGGAGATCATGAAGGAGCGGTGGCAGGCCGCCCGACAGACACGCCTCAACCTCCTACCCCGCATCCACCGCGGATGGACCTTCGCCGTTCTTCGAGCCGCCACCAACGTGCTGCAGCGCGATCTCAACACCGCGGTAATCGCAGAGGAGATGCGGAAGGGGACGAGGAGCATCTACGTCGACTATGTCGATTACGACGAGATCGCCCACCACGCCGGCATGTTCCGTCCCGAGTCGCTTGCGGCCCTTGATGGCTTGGACCGGGTGTTAGGAACGCTGGAGCGGTTGGCCGCCCACGCGGCTCGGCGCTACCACATCGTGGTGCTTTCTGATCACGGCCAGTCCCAGGGCCAGTCGTTCCAGGACCGATTCGGTGCGGATCTGGGGGAAGTGTGCACGAAACTCATGGACGAAGAAGTAGTCTCCCTCGACGCGCCGGTCGAGGAGTGGGGGCGAGTTGAGTCCCTCGCCGAGGACCTCTCAGGCACCGGCCTTAGCGGCCGCGCCGCCAGCCGCGCAGCCTCGGTAAGCAGGCGACACATCGACCAGAGCACCGATGCCGTGACCAGCTCCGACCTCACCGTGCTCGGCTCGGGAAACCTCGGCATGTTGTACGTCCATTCCCGTGTCCGGCTCACCCTTGAGGATCTGCAGGAGCGCTGGCCTAAGCTCATTGCCGGCCTCTGCGCGCACGACGGCGTCGGTTTCGTTGCTGGCATTGACTTGTCGGGGGTGCCATGGGCGATCGGTGCGGACGGCCGTATCCGGCTCGATACCGGTGAGGTGACCGGAGAAGATCCTCTCCGGCCTTACCGAGACCATGCGGCCCGAGTGCTCGGTCGTGCGGTCGTGATGGAGGAGGCCCCCGACCTCTATATCAACAGCCGCGTCGATGAGGTCACGCTCGACATCGCCGCCTTCGAACCTCTCGTCGGTGCCCATGGAGGTCTGGGCGGCTGGCAGGATCGTGCGGTTCTGCTGGTCCCTCGAACCCTCGCCGACGTCCTGCCCAAAGATCCCATCGAAGGCGCCGACCGCCTCCACGCTGTGCTGGTCGCAATGCTCCGTGCGGTCGGACAGCGCCAAAACGGTGCAGGGCCAAACGGTGCAGCGCCAAACGGTGCAGGGCCGATATGACCAACAATGCGGTCCAGACCCTGACTTGTCAGCGGAGTCCTAGCCCTATGCGGGTATGTCGATACTCCGACGACCGCCATTCATGCGTGGACTGGCCGTCGGCATCGCTCCCGGTTCCAGGGCCCAGCAAGGGTGTCGTCGAAGTCGTGTGGTCGCCTCGGCCATGATGTGCTCATGGATGCCGTGCCGGGTCTGCGCCAGGCTGTCGCGAACGAGTATCGGCGCGTGGTACGGCCGCCATGGGAGATACCGACGGTTCTCCTTACGAATGGGGCGTTGATGATCGCGGCGTGGTTTCTGCTGCCTCCGCGGGCGCACGACTTCATGTTCAGCCTCAACGGGCCGCTCGCGTTTCCCGTGATCTTGGCCTCTTGGATGCTGGCCGACACCCCGGCAACCAACGTCATGGGCTCCGATCCGGCCTTGGCGCTCTCAGTGCTGCAGGATCAGGCTGCGTATTGGCGATGGCTGGCCGCTCGATGTATTGTTATCGGCTCGATCATCGGCGTGGCCTGCGCCGCAGGGGTGATGTATGTCGGCATAGGCGACTACCCGTGGAGTGAGATCATCTGGGCGTGCCTGCTCGTCGCAGTGCTGCCGGTCGGAGTTCTCCCGGTCGCTGCCTGGCTTGGCATCCTCTTCCCTTACCATCCCCGCTCCTTCCGCTGGCGCTGGCAACACCGCCGAGCCTGGCGCACCCACCTCCGTTGGGCCGTCCTAGTATTCGCACCGTTCTTCTATGTGCCCTTGATCGGAGTCGCCATTCTCAGCCCTGGGGTCGAACTTGCTCGTTCCATCAAGCTGCCTGGAGAGCGGCTGACTCCGGTCCAGTTCGGCATCGCGGCCGCTGTGGTCTGCGCGACAGCCATACTGGCAGCCGCCGTCGGGCTCTGGGTGGCTCGTCGGCTCCTGGCTTGGCGGACTACCCACCTCGCCGGATATCTCGCAAGCACCGAGAACGGCTGACCAGCCTGGCGGCGATGATGGAGCCGGCGGTGTCCAGACTGTTGGTCGTTGACGACGGCTTCATGTCGCGAATCGACCAGACGGATCGGGGGTGCGACCGGGCTGCGGAGAACCAACGGTCAAGCCGCGTCGAGCTCTAACACACTGACATGTAGCAAGCTGACCACGGGACGCTCTCTGGCTTGGTGAGCGAACCACGAGTGAAGGAGCTATCGCCATGGCCAGGAGTCCTCGAGATATCGAACGGATCTACTCCACTCAGGACGTGGTGGCCAAGCTTCGCCGCCTCGCAGACGCTTTGGAGAAGGACGAGCCGTTCAGGATCCAGATCGCGGGCGTGCGGATTCGAGTTCCGGAGCGCGCCCAGTTCTCCATCGAGCATGAGCTCGACGATGATGAGGAGGAGATCGAGTTTCAGCTCAAGTGGCCGGTAGAGCCCCATTCAGAGATCGAGTCTGAGGGAGAATCCCTCGTTTGACCGGCGGTTGGCGACCGTCGCCAGCGGTCACTCGATGCTCGATGAGGGTCCTCGGGGCTTGATCCCTGATCGACGAGGGGACGCTAGTCCAGCATCGCTCGGGCAGCCACGTACGTCTCAGTCGTCGAGTCGGTATCGACACCCTCCACCTCGCGATAGCCGGCGCACTGGCCTTTCACGACGTCGTCCGTGGTAGCGGCCGCAGGGCATCGATCACGCACGCCTTGTTGCTCAGCCGAGAGTACAGCCAGACCCGTCTGGCGGCTCGGCGAGCACGCTCCCGAGGACCTGCAGCAGATAGTTCTGCAGCACGTCACGGATCGCGCCGGTGCGGTCGTAAAAGCGGCCGCGATCGGCGACATCGAAGGCCTCCCCCATAGCACCTGCTGCGTGCTGGTACGCATTCACACATCGTGGATAAATCCGGGCCGCTTACCACCTAAGCAGGTCTAGGAGATGGTCGCTTGCGTCTCCTTCGGGGCTGCCGGGACTCCCTGCGGCGCCACCGGTTCGGGCTGTCGCAGGTATGAGGCGAGTGCCCGGATGACGAGGATGTCGAGGCCAATAACCAGGAGCGCCACCAAGGCGAGTACGGCAGCCAGCCGAAGTTGGCAATCGCAGATATGGCCGCGACGATCATGCCCGCAACGCGAGGCCGGCCATCAGTGTCGTCGCGCTGCTTATTCGTGTCGAGTCAGAGGCTCGCGATGCCATTGCCGATCATGACAACTCCAATCATGAGCAGAAGGAGAACCATGATCGTCACATTGTTCTGCACCAGCCACTCCCGCAGTCTCTCGAACGGGCCGTGCATCCGTGCCGGGGCCACGAGGTGGGCGACAACCGGTACCGCCACGGTCGATGTGGCGATCACGGTGAACACAATGATCACGAGGGTCGCCTCACCGACACTGAGCCCGGCCTCGCCGACGATGACACCGGCCGAAAGCGCGAGCAACAGGTTCTTCGGAACCACCGCCGATAACAGCAGGCCGAGCACGAGCGCCTTGCTCGGCATCATCGAGTCAACGTTTGCCATCCATTTCGGCAACTCAGCCCGGTCGCCTCTCCCAGGCCGCACTCGCCACTGTCTCAGCGCCAACACTAGGAGGAGCACACCGACCACCATGTTGATCACAGCGGCCACTGGTGACGATCCGCGAGATTCTTGCGTCGGCAGCAGTCCAGCTAGAAGGGCGAAGAGTGCAACTGCACCCCCCACCCCGACCACGCAACCCACTAAGAGGCCCACGGTCTTACTCTTCGCCTTCGGCGACAACAACATGAGTACCGTGGTGATGATGGTGGTGATGCTGATTGCGATCGCGACTGCGACGGGAAGCAGCTCACCGATCGCGGTAACCATGCGTATCAGGTGCTCTCGGATGATCGCGGAAGCCAGCCCGCCGCCACTGAGTATTCCCCCCTTGGCCCGCAGAGGCCACTGCTCATGATCACCTTTGCCCCGAATGAACCGGCCGTCGCGTTCACGCCGAAGGCCCGAATGCGCAGCTGACGTAGTGTCGAAACAGGCTGAACTCGCTCGTGGGCCCAACCATAAGGCCAGAACGAGCCGTCCCCGTTTCAGATGCTGACATACCTACCTTGCGTCGATCCGGCGTTCCATGACGACACTCGCGTGAGTGAACGCATGTATCCAGTTCGCTTCGTCGGGTAAGCCGCGGTGAAGCTGTCGTCGAGCCTGCCGCCGAAACACAGCCAATGTGTTTAGGCACCAGCCTGTACGGCTTCTGTGGCCTTGCGCGCCGCGATTAACACTGGATCCCAGACCGGGGAGAACGGTGGTGCATATCCCAGATCCAAGGCGGTCATTTCCTCAACCGTCATTCGGTTCCATAAGGCAACTGCCAGTGTGTCGATCCGTTTGGCGGCTCCTTCGCTGCGGCCCACAATCTGTCCGCCGAGTAACCGCCCGGTACGGACTTCGGCGATCAGTTTCACGGTGATGGGCGATGTCTCGGGGTAGTAGCCGGCACGGGTTGTCGACTCATGGATGACGGTGACGATTTTGTATCCGGCGTCTTCCGCCTCGTTCTCGCGCAGACCGGTACGGGCGATTTCGAGATTCATCACTTTGGACATGGCGGTGCCGACAACTCCGGGGAATGTGGCGTAGCCGCCACCCAGGTTGGTACCGATGACCCGTCCTTGCTTGTTCGCGTGGGTGCCGAGTGGTGCGTGTACCCAGTCCTCGCTAACCAGATGCCGGCTTTCCACGCAGTCTCCGCCGGCCCATACGTTGTCAATTCCTTCAACACGCATGCGCAGGTCCGTACGAAGCCCGCCTTTGCTGCCAAGTGCCAGGCCCGCCGCCTTGGCAAGGGAAGTGTTCGGCTTGACGCCAAGTCCGCAGATGACGATGTCGGCCGGCATCTCGGCCCCGTTGACCGACACGGCTCCGACGTGGCCGTCTGCTGCTGCGGCGAACCCCTCGACCTGGGACTCGGTGCGCACGTCGATGCCCATGCCTTCCATGGCCTCATGCACCAGGCGGCCCATATCCGGGTCGAGTGTGGTCATGGGCTCTTGGGCCTGGTCAACCACCGTCACACTGAGACCACGGTTTGCCATCGCTTCGGCCATTTCGATGCCGATGTAGCCACTGCCCACTACGATGACGCGCTTGGGGTCGCGTTCATGGAGGTAATCGATAACCGCTCCACCGTCGTCGAGTGTTTGCACTCCGAAGATGCCAATGGCATCGATGCCGGGCAGATCAGGTCGGACTGGCTCCGCTCCGGTCGCAATGACCAGATCATCAAAAGCTTCCTCGCCGGTTGTTCCGGTGTCGACATTGCGCGTTTTGATCGTCTGCGTGTCGAGATCTACCGACTCCACGTCGATCCGCATGCGCAGGTCAATGCCGTTGGCGCGGTGCTGTTCGGGACTCCGAGCCACGAGGTGGTCACCGTCGACCTCACCACCCACCCAGTATGGAATTCCACACGCGCTATAAGAGGTGTAGTGGCCACGCTCGAACGCCACAACGTCGAGGTCATCTGTGCGCATTCGCTTCGCTTGCGAAGCCGCGCTCATACCAGCCGCGTCGCCGCCCACCACAATCAACCGCTGGGTCACACGGCGAGCCTACGGCCCACCATTGCCTGGATAGTTTCACTATTCCCTGATGGGTTCGATGGCATCGACGGATTGGACAACTATGTCTCTCTGGTCGCGAATGCCGTGCCTGGCATGGAGCTCCTTGACGATTTCGCGGAAGCGCGCATCGGTGAGGGGGTATGCCAGGAAGAGCAGCGCCCCGAGAAGCGCGAAGATCGCTGGACCAAGACCAACGACGCCCCGGATGGCTGTTAGCGCTGAATCAGGCTGTGCCGGCGCTTTCGCGGCGAAACCGCCGATGGCCAATGCGTAGCCCACGACCGCGCCAGCGACTGCCTGTGAGACTTTGCGGAAGAAGGAATAGATCGCATACGTGGCACCCTCGGTGCGCTTGCCTGTCTGGTACTCGCCGTACTCGACCGCGTCGGCCTCGAAGGCAAATAGCAACGACATGGACAGGTTTTGGAAGAGGCCGAAGAGGAAGAACGACATCATCACAACTGGCAAGTTTGCTGGCATGAAGAAGATCCAGGTGCCCATCACGATGAGACCTGCAGCGCCGATGAGGAAGGTGTTCTTCTTG
>JBJMIR010000033.1:0-11820 GCA_045806785.1 Propionibacteriaceae bacterium
CGTTGCGGCGACGATCCTCGACGCGGCCGGCCTGCCCGCGCCGACGTTCGTCCACGGAGTGCAGCAGATGCCGCTGCACGGCAAGAGCATGGTCCCCACCTTCGACGACCCGACCGCGCCCGAGCACCGCGAGACGCAGTACTTCGAGATGTTCGTCAACCGCGGCATCTACCACAAGGGCTGGACAGCGGTCACCAACCACAGCGTCCCTTGGATCCCCGCGGGGCCGCTGCCCGCCTACGACGACGACAACTGGGAGCTATACCCCCCCGACGATTGGACCCAGGCACGCAACGTCGCAGCCGAGCACCCCGAGAAACTCCACGACCTTCAACGCCTGTTCCTCATCGAGGCTGCCAAGCACAACGTCCTTCCCTTGGACGATCGCAGGATCGAGCGCTTCAACGCAGATCTCGCCGGACGACCGCAACTGATCCGCGGCAAGAGCCAGCTCTTCTTCAGCGGCATGGGCCGCCTGACCGAGAACACGATCCTGGTGCTGAAGAACAAGTCCCACTCGGTGACGGCAGAGGTCGCGGTAACCAACGGCAGCGCTGAGGGCGTCATCATCGCCCAGGGCGGTACGTTCGGGGGCTGGAGCCTGTACGCAAAACAAGGCAGGCCCACCTATTGCTACAACCTCCTCGGTCTGCAGCGGTTCAAGGTCGCCGCTGACAGGGAGATCCCGGCCGGCGCACACCAGCTCCGAATGGAATTCGCCTACGACGGCGGTGGCCTGGCTAAGGGCGGCACCGTGTCTCTCTACATCGACGGGGCTAAGGCGGGTGAGGGGCGGGTGGATGCCACCCAAGCGATGATCTTTTCAATGGACGAGACCACCGAGATCGGCAGCGACAGCGGCACCTCGGTCAGCGACGACTACCGCCCTGATGACTCGGCATTCACCGGGCGGATCCGCTGGGTCCAGCTCGACATCGCCGACGCAGCCGAGGACTTCGACCACCTCATCACGCCAGAGGAACGCCTGCGCATCGCGATGGCAAGGCAGTGAGCCAGTTGGCTGGCCGGTCTGACCCGCTCAGCTGATCCACCCTTCGCCGATCATGACCGCAGATGGCGCAAAGCAGGTTACGAGCTTTTTGCCCGTCACGTATTTTGTGGCTCCACCCACTCGACTTGGCCGGGCCGGGGAGCCCTTCTATCGGGGTGGCGAGTTCGGCCGGATCGCGGGTGGTTGGGGCAGGCGTTGTCGATCTTGGCGGCGGCGACCACTCGAGGGAGTTGGAGCAGACGGGCGCTCTGGGATGTCAAGACCGTTGTTGTCGTCGCTGCCGCGGGCGAGACTTTGCTCGAGGTGGTGTTGCCAAAGGGCCGAAGCTGTCTGCAGTTGTGCTGCTCCGGTTGGTCGTGCGTCGTTGGGGTGGATGCCGTTGGCGGCCCGCCACACCGCGATTTCACCGATGATGGCGAGGTTCGGGCGGCTGCCCGCCGACGCCCACACAGGCTGGGTATCGTCTTGGCTGGTGTGCCTTCGGATCCGATTGGCGATGTCGGTAACTAGTTGGGACCGCCTCGCCAGATACTGACCCCAAACGTGATGATCATGAAGCGCTTGCGGAACGCCGGGAAGCCAAGGAAGCGGCCCTGGGTCAGTGGCTGCGAAGTCCAGCAGCCGCCAGTCCAGCACAGCCGCCATGTCTGCTGCCGTGTGGAGTTCGCGATCGACCGCCGCTATGTGCAAATGAAGGAGTGGGTGCTCACCGGTCTCCGCCGCCAAGGTGAGCAGATGTGCCCGCAGGGTCGGCCAGGACGGTTCGTTGGTGAGGTGGGGCACGATCTGGTCAGCGCGGCTGTCGAGCATCTGAACGTTCTGGGGTCCGAGGAGCTGCTCGGCCGCCACCTGAAGGCCATCGCTGTAACGCTGGACGGCGTCACACAGCCGGGCAGCCGGGCCGCCCAGATCTCGCAGCACGGTGGTGGCTGAGATGGGGGTGTCGTCGCAGGCGAGGATGTGTTGCAGGATCTCGGTCGGCGTGTGGGGCGCGACGGTGTCGGGGCGGATGACGGTGTGGGGGTCGCCGTCGCCGACGACACGCAGGTAAAGGTGGTTGGCGGTTCGTCCGCGGGTGAGCATGGTGTACAGCTGCTGCCGAGACTCCTGGCCGGAGACAAGTCCATGCATCGTGTCAGCGGAGACGCCTTGGGCAGCGTGCATCGTGCTGGCATAGCCGAGACCCGTGGAGTGCTGCACGTAGTCGGCGGGCAGCCCGACACTAAGCCGGCTGCGGTTATGTCGGACTTTCAGGTCGCCGTTTCTGCCGATTGCGGTGATGGTCCAGCGGTCGCCGTTTTTGACCCAGTCGGTAGCGCTGAGGCGGAGTCGCCGATCGTTGCTGCGAGTGATGATCACGTCCCCGACACTGGCCTGATTCCCGTCGGCCAGCCGGACCACCGCATTCGGCACATCGCCGTTGAGGCGGTGGTTTCGGGCGCGGCGGTTCAGCTCGGCCACCAGATCGCGGGTGAGGGCAAGCATGATCGAGTCCAGCCCGGCCGCCCGGTCCGCGGCCCAAGCGGTGAAGGCATCCTCTGTGGTGGCGGCGAGGTTGCCGACGTGGGCTCGACCCTGATTCAGATAGAAGTCAAGCGCCTTGGGGTCACCGTCCCGCAGCGCAAGCGTCGCGTGGGCTTCGGTGGGGTTGGTGAAGCGGTGCAGCTCGGTCAGCTGCACAGCACCATGCTGGGTTTTGATATCGCGGAGGACGCCGCCAGCGCCGATCGCAGCAAGCTGTTGATCATCACCGACCAGCCGCACACTCCCACCCCGACCGATCACGAACTGGACAGCGGCATCGAGGGACAACGCGTCAGCCATCCCGGCCTCGTCAACGATCACCAAGGTCGACGGCCCGATCCGCGCAGCCCAATCCGGCAGATCACCATGCTGCAGCGACCAGGTGAGCTTGGTCAGCGTGTCGGAGCGAATGCCCGTCTGCTCGCCGAGGACCGCAGCCGCGGCCGCGGACGGGGCAAGCCCGACCACACCGCCGCCGTCTTGGGTCCAGGCCAAGGCGAGGGCCCGCATCGCAGTGGTCTTCCCGGCGCCGGCGGGGGCGATCGCCAGCTGCAAACGCCGTCCGGAGGTACACATCTGGCTGACCAGGGACCTCTGCCCGACGTCCAAGTGGATGCCGTTGGCCGCCATCTCGAGTAGAGCGAGATCGACTGCCTGGTCGTGGATCGTCGTGCCGTCTCGGCGTCCGGCCGCGGCTATCAGGCGCCCCTCCGCATCCAAGATCCGCTGGGAGGTGTACAAGTTGGCGCCGGCGACGGTATAGACCGATGACCCGTCGACCCGCCGCAACACTTCCGGTTCCTCGATGCCATCATCGGGTGGCGCCAGGGCCACAGACCGGCTGTGCAGCACCTCATCCACTAGCAGGTCGACCAGTGCGCTGACCTGCTCGGTGGCCACCTCGGCAATCCGGACGTGTCGTTGGGCTTCGGCCCGGACATGCCACATCTGCCAGGTCGAGCGGCGTTGCTCCATGGCCGCCAGCATCAGATTCGTGGTCCCCGCAACCCACTTGGTGTCGACCGCCACAGTAGTTGCTGGGGTTGGATTCAGCGCCCTCTGCAGCGTCGAGGTGACGGCGTCGGGTCCGCCCAACACGGCTTCTGCTTCGGCCCGCCAAGTCTTTCGTTGCTCGGGCAGCGATCGGGGTTCGTGCTTGGCCTCCCGGGTCTCCAGGGTCGCCTGCTGAGCCAAACGCAAGGCCTCAACCGGGGTTGGCGGCCGGCCGTGATCGCGTTGAAACGCAACGGCCAGCTCACCTTGGCGTACCTGGATGTGGGCGCGGCGAGTCGACCATCGCTGGTTCAATCTTGGGTCAACGCCGACGATTTCTCGGACCGGCCGTTTGGCCGGGTCGCTGCTGGGGCGTTCGGTGAAGCGGACTCCGAGGGTGTCGCGGAGGTGCTGCTCCAGCGCGGTGTTGTAGGTCTCCGAGGCGGCCACGTTGGCTTTGAACAGTACCCGCCCATCGATCGAAAGCCAGCGACCGTCTCGAGTCTGGACCTTGTTCGCGACCGCGACATGGGTGTGCAGATCGGGATCCCCGGCTCGGCTGTCCCGGTGCGTGAACGCCGCCGCGACCAGACCTCGCACATCAACCTGACGGATCCCTTGCGGGCCCGTCCGGGTGAACAACGCGTGCCCCTCGATGAACTTCAACGCATCCTGCACGGCAGCTTGGTGCGCGCGTTCAATCACGGCCGCCACACTTGGGTCAGCGATCGCCCAGAGCGCCGATACCGACTTCACCGGAGAGAAGGTCAGGTCATAGCCGGCGACTGTGTGCGTTCGTGGCCGGGAGTCTTCGGTGATCTGCCCGGCCAGCTCCCGGGCATCCATCGGCTCGCGGCCATGCCGGGCGACAAAGAATTCCCGCGCGACCTCGGTGCGCACTCGTGCCCGGTCTGCGGCAGGCACCGGCCAGTCCCCAGGCAAACCGGCCGCCTCATTGATCCCGGCGATCCGTTTCGCGACTTCACGGCGGAATGGGCTGACGTCATGGTCGAGGATCTTGAACGGGGCGCCGAGTCGGGTCACGGCCAGCAGGTCGCGTTCAGTCAGGTCCGGCCCTTCGAGCTGCTGGAGCCTCAGCTCCGCCAGCGGGTGCAGGCCGCAGCCGAACAAGGCCCGCATCTGCTCCGCGGTCACCGGATCGCCGGCGGCGAGGCCGTCGATTCCCGCCATCCCAGAACCGATCCACAGCCCGGGTGTCTCACCCCGTTCGGCGTAGTAGGCCGCCAGGCCGGTGTGGCCCTTCATGGTCGAATCCATAGCAGCCACTTGCCGCGTGAGGTAGTCATAGCCCGACCCGGCGGTGAGCTTGTGGATGCTCATGGTCACGCTTCCATAAGGGAATCCGAGCCTTTGGCGGTCATTTGGACCGGGGTACGTTCCGGTGGTGCATTGGGTGTGTTGAAGTCGGGTTCATCAGAAATTGGGGGGTACGTGAAACAGGTCGTGACGGCAAGGTGGCCCCGCCGACGAGGTGGATACGTCTCAGTTCGAGTGACGGGATGCGCGCAGACCTCGCTGGCCGGCCATAGCTGGTCCAGGGCAGCTCACAGCTGCTGTTGGGCGGCATGCGTCGCCTGACAGAGGCCTCGATGATCAACGTGAAGAACAAGCCGCATACGGTGACGGCCCAAGTCGAGGTCCCGCCTTGGGAGCCGACGGGGTGATCATCGCGCAGGGGCGGGCGTTCGGCGGCTGGGCTCTGTACACCAAGGACGGCAAGCCGACCTACTGCCACAACCTGCTCGGTCTACAGCGCTTCAAGGTGATAGCCGACAAGCCAGTCCCGCCAGGCGCCCATCAGGTAGATGAAATTCGACTGCGAGGGCGGTGGCCCCGGCAAAGGCGGCTGGGTCCGCCTCTACATCGACGGCAACCATGTCGGTGAGGGAAGCTCCCGGCGACTGTGTCACTGATCTTCTCCGCGGATGAAACGGTCAACCTGGGACGCGATACCGGTTCTCCGGTCAGCGACGACTACACGCCGGCAACAAGTGTCTTCACCGGGACGGTGGGCTAGGTGCAGATCGACGTCGGCGCGGCAGACGCCGATCACTTCATCAGCGCGGAGGAGCGTTCCATTTCGCGATGGCGCGTCAGTGAGCCTCTCGGTGATTGCGGGGCCGGAGAGCGAGCTCTCCTTGTAGTGCGCCGGGGCAGGCTCACCTCAAAGAGGTGAGGCGCCTAAGCTGTCGACAGCGTTGGATCTTGCTAAGCCCGACCAACGAGCACACGGAAAAGCCTGGAACAGGCTGAAGCGGTCGATGAAAGGGAGAAGACATGGCTATCGGACCAGTACAGCTCATCGTGTTGGGCTTCAACCACCCCAACTTCCACGGTGAGATCATCGACGAACTGGAACGACTTAGGGAGAGCGACACCATTCGGGTGATCGACGCCCTGGCCGTCCACAAGGACTCCGATGGAGAGATCGAGGTGGCGCACCTCAGCAACCTCACCAAAGACGAGGCGATCGAGCTCGGCAGCAAGGTCGGCGCCCTCATCGGGCTGGGCATCGAGGGTGAGGAAGGAATGGAAGCCGGCGCCGCCGCCGGTGCCGAGGCAGCAGCCGACGGCATGCAGGTGTTCAACGACGAGGAAGCGTGGGATGTCCTGGAGGACATCCCGAACGACTCGGCCGCCGCGCTCATCCTCTTGGAGCATCACTGGGCCGTCCCGCTGCGTGACGCGGTCGCGCGGGCAGGAGGTTTTCGCCTCAGCGACGGGTTCATCAGTCCGCTGGATCTTGTCGAAATCGGGCTGATGGAGGCCGAGGAGGCCAAGGAACTGCACGCCATGGAGACGGCCGCCGCAGCGACCACACGATGACGTACTGTCAAGACGACTGGAGGTAAAAAAGATGATGGGTTCCCGCAGGGTCGCGCGCCGCACTTCGAGGCGCGTCGCTCGACGCCGCTAGACAGCAGTCCTGACCGCCTCGCCGGCAAGATCAGCAGCCACGCCGGCGAGGCATGCTGGCCGCCTCCGGCGATGCAGCAAGGTCTCCGCCATGTTGGTCAGTTTGGCGTTGGCAGCCGTCGTCGGAAAGCTGAATACTCAACGGGGCACGTCGCCGATGTCGGCTGCCAACGCCGCCAAGTTGTCGCCAGAGTGTAAGGCCTACATCGCGACGGCAAGCCGACCGTCCTGTTCTTATGCACCCACAACGCCGGCCGGTCTCAGATGGCCCTCGGATTCTTTGAGGCTCTGACCGGCGATCATGCGGTCGCCTGGTCGGAACCCGGACACGAGGTCAATCCCGCCGCAATCGCCGCCATGGCTGAATGAGGCATCGACGTCTCCAACGAGTTCCCAAACCCTGGACCGACGAAACCGTCCGCGCCGCCGACGTCGTGATCACCATGGGCTGCGGCGATGCCTGCCCCATCGTCCCCGGCAAGCGCTACGAATCCTGGGACGACCTCGGCGACCCCGCCGGCCTCGACACCCGAGCCGTACGCCCCATCCGCGACGACATCGAACGCCGCGCCCGACACCTGATCGACGAACTGGCGCTACGCCCGCCGCTGATCAGCGTCTCGGACGCCGGTAGCGCCCGAGCCCACCGCGCGAGCCCAAACCTGAGATAGGAGGATCGCCAGCCTCTGGGGCGCCGCGAGTCGAATCGAGCAGCTGGCCGATGCAAGGCGGCAGGACCTCTCTGCGTGAAAATGATCTGACCGCCAACGGCCGTCTTCAGTCTTAAGGCTGATGTGAGGCGGAATCCCCAGCCTCGAAGCTTGCGGCCTCCCATGCCGCAGCGTTGGGTCCGTGGGGCCGTCGGATCTGGCTTCATGAGACGAGCCGACACAGGTGTGGAGAGGGTGGGCGAGATGACGCGGCAGTCGGATCCGAATGACAGGACTGAACGCGAGGACAGTCGCCGGTGGCGGCTCGAGCCTCTTGCTCTTGGCGATGCGTCAAGGAACCGTGCTTCTGCGGCGCGAGGGACCTCGGTCGTCTCACGTAACGATGCATCGCCGGAGGCTGCGCCCGACCTGCTGACGGACGCTCAGCTCGCCGTCCGTTGGCAACTCTCACGCGGGACCTTGGCGAATCAGCGCTGCCAAGGCCGGGGTCCGGCCTATCTCAAGTTGGCGGGGCGGGTCCGGTACCGCCGCTCAGATATCGAAGCCTATGAGCAGGCCGGATTCGTGACGCGGAAGCCAGCCGAAGCTACATCCTTGGGTGATCCGAGTGACGTGCGGGAAACGGTGGAGCGGCTCATTCGATCTCTCGGTTCCTGACACCCTGGCTTGGTGGCACGTGGTTCACAAGACCCGGGCCAGGTCGCGCTTGTCACCTTTCAGGTCACGGCCGAGGTAGACGCGGGCGGTCATGCTCACATCGGAGTGCCCGAGCTGGTCGGCGATCCGGGCGATGGGGAGGTTCGCCTGATCGAGGAGGGTCGCGACTGTGCGGCGAAATGTGTGCGGAACCGCCCAGGTCAGGCCGCATTCGTCCAGAGCGGCGCGAACCGCTCCCGCGCTGTTGCTCTGATCCCACACCCGCTCGGGATCGCGTTGGGCTGGCGCAGCGAAGACGTAGCCCTCGGCTCCTTCGTCGGCGGCGCGCGCCGCCAGCTGCTTCACGAGCCAGTCGGGGAGGTTCAGCCACCGGTCGGATGTTTCGCTCTTTGTGCCTCGCAGGTAGACGCGTCCGCGCTCAAGGTTGACGTCCTGCCACCGAACGCGCCGCGCCTCGTCGATCCGGGCCCCCGTTCCTGCCAGGAACGCGATGAAATCTGCTGTCGCCCGCCGCTTCCGTCGTGTGCGGGGATTCAGCCCTGGCTCGCGAGCCGCAAGAAGCGTTGCGTAGATGACGTGGTCTCGTTCGCTGCGTGTCATGGCCCGAGTGTGGTCGCGCACCTTTGACTTCTCTGCGGTGGAGGTGACCGTCCGTACCTGGCGCGTCGCGTCGCTGGACAACACGCCGTTGTCGACGGCGTAGCCGATCACACCATGCAAAACGCTCTTGGCTTTCTTCGCCGTCGCGGAGCCGTGTGCCTCGGCCACCCGCTGGAGGAAGCCGCGTAGGCGCTGGGGGTCATTCGCTTGCTGGAGTGTGAGGCCGCGCAGCGACGACGTCGCGGAGTCAACGTACTTCTCCCAAGTCCAGCAGTAGTCAGCGATCGTCCGCCCGCTGAGCCCCGAGTCTGGCCGCGTGATTTGCTCCAGCCAGCACTCACCCGCCTCGAGTAGTGGCATGGTCGGGCGGATGACGGCATCGGCCCCGCGTAGAACGGCTACCACCGCCGCATCCAGAGAGGCCTCGGCTTCGCGCCTCGTCCGGCCGAATCGCACGATCTCTTGACGGATCCCGTCGTGGCCGCGTACGTAGACCCGAGCCTTCCATCGGGTCGCCTTCTGGGGCCTCGGTGCGGCAATCCATCGCCCGGCACTGTTCTTGTACTGCGCGGTCACCGAAACGTCGCCGGATTCGCCCAATGCAAGATTTCTCACGGAGGCAGCATATGCGACATGTGGGGAGCGATGTGGGGAGCGACACGGTTTAGGGGAAGAGCCCAAAACTAGAGCACCTAGTCAGAGCCATGTTTTGCGCCCCCGGTAGGAATCGAACCTACGACCGACAGATTAGAAGGCTGCTGCTCTATCCTCTGAGCTACGGGGGCCGGAGCACATCGGCCGCGGCAGTGCGGCCAGGGCTCGGGCATCACTGTAGCGCCGGATCCGTGCCGAGCGTGCGGTCGTACGCAGGGTGACGCTTGCAGGCATCCGAAACTCCGCATAGGTCGGAAATTCGGGCATCAAACCGCCATTCCGCAATCGAAAGCTCGGTACTGGTTGGAAATGTGAGATAGGTAGGTTGCTTGAGTGCGGGATGTTCAAGGGAGCGAGGGATTATCGAAGCTCGCCGCGATGAGCTCCCAACATCCGCACTGGCGCGACATCGCGATCACCGCGTACGGCCCCACGGTCTTGCTCGCTATCGGTCAGGGCGCGATCTTGCCTCTGGTGGCCCTCTCAGCTCGAGCGCTCGGCGCCAGCGTTGGCATGGCTGCGTTTATCGTCGCTTTGATCGGTCTCGGCCAGTTGCTCGGCGATCTTCCTGCAGGAGCGCTGGCGGCCCGGATTGGAGAGAAGCGAGCGCTCATCGCAGCCTGTGCCCTTGATGCGGTCGCCTTATTGGGTGCATTCCTCGCACAATCGGTGCTGCTGCTGGCTATTGCCATCGCCGTCACGGGTGTGGCCGGGGCCGTCTTCAGCTTGGCGCGCCAGGCCTACCTCACCGAGGCGATCCCGATACCGATGCGTGCTCGCGCCCTATCCACGCTAGGCGGAACCTTCCGCATTGGCCTGTTCATCGGGCCTTTCGTCGCTGCGGCCATCGTGACGCGATGGAACATCGGTGCTGCGTACGCGTTCGCCGCGGTCATGAGCCTCGCTGCGGCCACCCTGACAGCCTTTCTCCCTGATGTGACTCGAAAGACCATTCACCCCGGCCCCGGACGGCGTCATCGGTCGGTCATCTCGGTGCTGGCCGAACATCGCCACATCCTGCTGACGCTGGGTCTCGGCATTCTGATCATCTCGGCCGCCCGTGCCACCCGCCAGTCGATCGTGCCGCTCTGGGCCGAATCGATCGGTGTGAACGCCGCGACAACGAGTGTGATCTTCGGCATTTCGGCAGCAGTCGACATGCTTTTGTTCTATCCAGGCGGCGCGATCATGGATCGTTTTGGACGGGTTTACGTTGCCGTACCGTCCATGATCGTGCTCGGTCTTGGCTTCCTGCTGTTGCCGCTGACCAGCGGGCCCACTACCGTCGGGCTGGTGGCTGCGCTGATGGGTCTGGGAAACGGCATCTCCTCTGGCGTTGTGCTGACTCTCGGCGCCGATGCCTCCCCATCACAGAGTCGCGCGCAGTTTCTAGCGGGATGGCGACTCTGCAGCGATCTCGGCAATGCTGCCGGCCCATTAGTGATCAGCGCAGTCAGTGTGCTCGCCACGCTGGCCGCGGCGGCCGTCACGATGGGGCTGATCACATGGGCCGGGTCGGCGTGGTTGATCAAGTGGGTGCCGGCGTACGCCCCGCGTCTATATCCGGAACCCCGAAGACGAGAGGCACAGGAAGGCTAGATGGCGACGAGCGACCTTCTGGTCTGGGTGGACTGTGAGATGACCGGACTGGACTTGATCAACGATGAGTTGATCGAGGTCGCCGTACTGGTCACTGATGCCGACCTCAACGTGCTGGGAGATGGAGTCGACCTAGTGATCAAGCCGAGTAACAAGGCGCTGGAGCAGATGGGCGACTTCGTACGCGGTATGCATCAGGCCTCCGGGCTGCTCACCGCTCTGGACGCCGGATTGTCCATGGCCGAGGCCGAACAACGCATCCTCGACTATGTCCGCAGCTACGTGGCGGAACCCGGCAAGGCCCCGCTCGCCGGTAACACCATCGGTACGGATCGGGCCTTTCTGGCGCGTGACATGCCGACCTTCGAACGTCACGTGCACTATCGCAGCGTTGACGTGTCGAGCATCAAAGAGCTGGTACGCCGGTGGTACCCGCGGGTCTATTACCAATCACCGGCCAAGGCGGGAAACCACCGGGCGCTCGCTGACGTACAGGAATCCATTGAGGAGCTGCGGTACTACCGCGAGAGCGTGTTTGTGCCACAACCGGGGCCTGACAGTGCCGCAGCCAAGGAGATTGCCGATCGCCACCAGGGTGCGCTAACTGGGGCCGTGCCGATCGAGAACTGATTACCTCGGCGAGTACGACGCCCGGTACACTTCACGCTGCGCAGCATGGTCCGCGAAACCGAATTCGGGCCACTCGCATGGTGGGTGTAGCTCAGCTGGTAGAGCACCTGGTTGTGGTCCAGGTGGTCGCGGGTTCAAGTCCCGTCACTCACCCCAGGTCTTCACCGGGGCGTGCTGCTCAGCCCTTGGTCAGCCAGGCGGCGACTGCCCGGATGAACAGCCGGGACTCGATCAGCACCGATTCGGTGATCGACGGGATCGGTGGCCGGGGGCCCAGCGGCGCCGGGCCGGTGAGGTCCGCGTGCGTCATGGACGGCCAGTGCCCGGCGAGGTCGGACTGCAAACGGTGTGTGCGACATCGTTCAAGGCAACTCCCTTGGCGAAGCCGATTTCTCTGACTAAGGTCAGAGAATGACCGCGACCGAGGTGCTGCGCCGGTTCAACCGCACCTACACCCAGCGGATCGGGGCCCTGGACGAGTCGTTCCTCGGACTGGGGCTGCCGTTGGGCGCCTCTCGCCTCGTCTTCGAGATCGGCGAGACC
>JBJMIR010000034.1:0-4821 GCA_045806785.1 Propionibacteriaceae bacterium
ATGTGTCGAAACCTGGGGTATGAGCTTCGGAGTCCGGGGAGCGTTCCGCCCGCCTGCTGGCTGCAAGAAAACCGATAAGCAATGCCGGTTTGAGGAGATTGCCGACGTTCTGAATGGTATTACCTGGTGCCAGATTGCCGGCTCTTCGTATTTCAGCGGGGTGTGACCCCTTCATGCTGCTGGTCTTTGCGGTCGGGTGACCGCGATGTGGCTGCGGATACGACGCTGGTAATTGATCATGTTCCGGTAGCCGCACCCGACCCGCTTGGTTTGCTTGATGATCCGGTTGAACCCTTCAGTGCGGGCATTGTCGACACCTTCGAGAAGAGCAGTCGGGATTGCTGGCCACAGGTCTGGATCGTGCCGGCGAGCCGAGTCGCTTCGGGCAATTGGGCGTGGATTGCAGCCTCATAGAAGTCGACCAGCCGCCGAATCTTTGACGGCACGGCCGGACCGCCGCCGCGATCTGTGTGAACGAGCGTCACGGACACAACCGCTCACCGCAGCAGTCGACGCTTGCGCCACCACAGCTCGCCCCTGCGCGGCGGCTCGACGGGGTTAGCGACCGGGTGCGGCTGGCCCATCCGGACGCTGACCGGGTGTTTGGTATGGGCGCCGGCTGGGGTGGCGGGAGCGACTCACTGCGGTGTGCACTGCCTGTCGTCCGTTAGACCTCTGGTTGCCGGATGATTCGGTGGAGCGGGCGAGATGCAAGTCGAGTCGCTGTTTCCAGAGGGCCGGGGATGTTTCGAGTTGAGTTCCTCCGGTTGGTCGCGGGTCTTGGGGATTGATGCCGTTGGCCGCCCGCCACACTGCGATGTCGCCGATGAGGCCGGTGCTCGGGTGGCTTCTCGGTGGTGCCCAGACTGGCTTGGGGTCACCCTGGCGGGCGCGATCTTGGATCTGGTCGGCGAGGTTCGCGACCAGCTGGGATCGTGTTGTCAGGTAGGCCCCCCAGACCGGGTGGCTCTGCAGCGTTTCAGGTATGCCGGGAAGCCAAGGCAGCGGACCTGGGTTGGTGGGCCTGAGTTCAGGGAGGCGCCAGTAGAGGATGGCGGCCATGTCGCCTGCGGTTTCGAGGTCGCGTCCGCTGGCCCCTGTCAGCATCTGCCGGAGGGGGTGCTGTCCAGTTTCGGCCGCCAGGGCGAGCAGATGTGCCCGCAGGGTCGGCCAAGCCGGTTCGGTGGTGAGTCCGGGGATGTAGTGGTCGGCTTGGTCGAGCTCTGCGACGGTGTGGGGTCCGAGGACCTGTTCGGCTGCGACGTGGAGGCTGTCGGTGTAGCGCTGGACTGCCTGGAAAAGCCGTGCCGCCGGGTCGTTGAGTTCGCGTAGCAGAGTGCTGGCGGAAATCGGCGCTTCATCGCGGGTGAGGATTTGCTGCAGCGTCTCGGTCGGGGTACGCGGGGAGATGGTGTCAGGTCGTATGAGGGTGTGGGGGTCGCCGTCGCCGACGACTTGGAGGTAGAGGTGGTTGGCGTGCCGGCCGCGGGTGAGCATGGTGTAGAGCTGCTGCCGGGACTCCTGCCCGGTCGATAGGCCGTGCATGGTGTCGGCGGAGACGCCTTGGGCGCCGTGGATGGTGGTGGCGTAACCGAGTCCGGTTGAGGTCGTGACGTAATCCGCGGAGAGCTGGCACTTGAGCTGGCTGCGGCTGTGCCGGACCGTGAGCCCACCGCTGCGGTGGACGTGGGTGATGGTCCAGCGGTCGCCGTTCTTGACCCAGTCGGTGGCCGAGAGTCGGAGGCGTCGATCGTTCGTACGAGTGATGATCACATCGCCAACGCTGGCCCGGTTTCCGTCCCCGAGACGTACTTCTTGCCCGGCGGGGGCACCGGCGAGGCGATGCTCGCGGGCGCGGCGGTTGAGTTCGGCGACCAGCTGGCGAGCGGGGGCGAGCATGATCGCGTCGAGTCCGACGTCTCGGTCGGAAATCCAGGCAACGAAGGCATCTTCGGTGATCGTGGCGAGATCACCGACATGAACGCGGCCATGATCGAGATAGAAGTCGAGTGCCTCTGGCTTGCCTTCGCGGAGGGCGAGTGATGCTGCTGCTTCGGCCGGGTTGGTGAAGCGGTACAGCTCGGTGAGCTGCAGCGCGCCGTGGATATGTGTGATGTCGCGGAGGACGCCGCCGGCGCCGATCGCGGCGAGTTGTTGATCATCCCCGATCAGCCGGACACTCGCGCCGTGGTCGATGGCAAACCGGACCGCAGTGTCGAGGGACAAGGTGTCGGCCATGCCCGCCTCGTCGATGATCACCAGTGTCGACGGTCCGACCGCTGCCGCCCACTCCGGCAGGTCCCCATGATCAAGGGACCAGGTGAGTTTGGCCAAAGTGTCGGTGCGGATCCCGGTTTGCTCACCTAGCACGCCTGCGGCGGCAGCGGACGGGGCGAGGCCGATGACCTGGCCGCCGTCTTCGGTCCAGGCCAGGGTGAGGGCACGCATGGCCGTGGTCTTCCCGGCACCGGCGGGGGCGATCGCAAGCTGCAGCCGGGCACCGGAGGTGCACATCTGCCGGACCAGCGAAGCCTGCCCAGCATCCAGCGCCGTGCCGTTCGCCCCCATCTCAAGCAGGGCAAGATCGACGACGCTGCGGTCGATGACCGTTCCGTCGCGGATGCCGGCGACGGTGACCAGGCGTTGCTCGGCATCCAGGATGCGTTGGGAGGTGTAGAGGTCGGCGCCGGCGATGGTGTAAACCGACGACCCGTCGACCCGCCGCAGCGCGCCCGGTTCTTCGATGCCATCCGGTGGTGTGGCCAGGGCTACTGATCGGTGCTGCAGGACCTCATCAACGAGGAGGTCCACCAGCGTTTTTGCCTGCTCGGCACCCATGTCCAGGGTGCGGATGTGGCGTTGGGCTTCGGCGCGGACGTGCCACATCTGCCAGGTCGACCGGGTCTCCTCCATGGCAGCCAGCACCCGGTCGGCGGTTTGTGCGACCCAGTGGGCGTCGGCCATGCGCGGGGTCTCTGTGGCGGGGGTAAAGGCCGTCGCGACCATTGAGGCGACGGCGCTGCGGCCGCCGAGCACCGTTGAGGCTTCGTTCATCCAGGTGGTGCGCTGCTCGGCGAGTGATCGAGGTTCGTGTTTGGCGTCGCGGGTCTGCAACGTTGCCTGCTGGGCCAGGTGCAGCGCTTCGACCGGTGTGGGTGGTCGGCCGTGCTCGGCTTGGAACTGGATGGCGAGCTCGCCACGGCGGAGGTTGATATGGGCCCGCCGGGTCGACCACCGCTGGTTCAACCGGGGGTCGACACCAACAATTTCCCTGATCGGCCGCTTGCCCAGATCGGCGCCCGGCCGTTCGTCGAACCGCACCCCCAGCGTGTCGCGGAGGTGCTGCTCCAGGGAGGTGTTGTAGGTCTCTGAGGCGGCAACCTTGGCCTTGAACAGCACCCTTCCGTCGATGGATAGCCAGCGCCCATCGAGGGTCTGCACCTTGTTCGCCACTGCGACGTGGGTGTGCAGATCCGGGTCGCCGGCGCGGCTGTCGCGGTGGGTGAACACAGCGGCGACCAGGCCACGGACGTTGACCTGCCGGATCCCTTGCGGCCCGGTCCGGGTAAACAAGGCATGTTCCTCAATGAACGCCAAAGCGTCGTTGACCGCGGCCTGATGGGCCCTTTCGATTACAGCCGCGACCGCTGGTTCGGCGACCGCCCACAACGTCGACACGGACTTCACCGGCGAGAACGTCAAGTCATAACCCGCAACCGTCTGCGCCCGCGGACGGGAGCTCTTCGCGATCTGCCCCGCCAACTCGCGAGCATCAACCGGGTCCCGGCCATGCTCAGCGGCAAAGAACTCCCGCGCTACCTGCGTGCGAATCCGCGCCCGGTCAGCCGCCGCGACCGAGGCATCGACCGGCTCCCCGATTAAGGCGTTGAGAGTAGCGATCCGCCGGGCCACCTCAACCCGGAACGGCGTCGCATCGTCGATGATCTTGAACGGCGCCCCCAACCGCATCACGTGCCGGAGGTCCTGTTCAGTCAAGTCTGGGCGGTCCAGCTGCTGGAGCCGCAACTCGGCTAACGGATGCAACCCGCACCCGAACAAAGCGCGCATTTGCTCCGCCGTCACCGGGTCCCCGACATCCAAACCGTCGATTCCCTCCATGCCCGAGCCGAGCCAGAGCCCTGGCGACTCGCCCCGTTCGGTGTAGTACGAGGCGAGCCCGGTGTGACCTTTGTCGGTCGCGTCCAAGGCAGCGACCTGCCGGGTCAGGTAGTCATAACCCGACCCGGCGGTGAGCTTGTGCAGGCTCATGGTCACACCCCGGAAAGGCAATTTCGCCTGCCTCGGCGGTCACGCCCACCCGGGGTACTTCCGCCAGTGCAGTAGGTGTGTGGTACATCGCTTATGAAATTGGCTGGGGGGTACGTGAGGCAGATCGAGATCGTCGGTGATGACCGCTCGAGTAGTTGGAAGGGCTTAGGACTGGATCGGTGTGGATAAAGCTGAGTGATGCGTCGGCAATCGATAATGCAAGCGGCGGCGCTTAGCTCTATGCCCAGGCGGCACTGCGTAAAGAATGGGCCGCTGGGAACGCCGCACGGAGCGCAGCGCGGATCCGCGGGGGGTGTCAGCGCTTTTGTGTAAGCGCGTGGCCTGATGTTGATGTTAGGCCCGGTCGAGTCGGCCGGGGAATATGAGGTCGAACTGGTTTAGGGCTGCCTTCCAGTTGTAGTTGGATCGGCCGCCTTGGCCGGCGCGGTTGGTGCGGCCCATGTCGCGGCAGGCCAGGTAGAGCAGCTTCACCAGCGCCTCGTCGGTCGGAAAGTGTCCGCGAGTCTTGGTCACCTTGCGCAGCCGGTAGTT
>JBJMIR010000035.1:0-39979 GCA_045806785.1 Propionibacteriaceae bacterium
GTGGCTTGGGTGGATCAGGCTTTCTCTTCGGCAGACATCGAGAGTGCCAAGTATCCGGGCGCCCCGCGAGAAGCGAGCGAATCGGGGAGTTTCTTGGCTCGATTCCTGGGCAGTTATGCGTCCAGCGCCACTGTTCTGGACGACAGAAGCATCCCGTTGGCACAGGCACAGGATGCGGAGATGGTTGCGGAGAACACCCGCTTCGTCCAAGAAGCAGGCGCGAACGGCGTTGTCCTGCTTGGCCGCAACGGCGCTCTTATCCTCGGTGACATCCCGACCGCACTCCATGTGCAGGTCGACGCACCGGTGGAAGTGCGGATTGCCCGTGCCGCGCGGGAGGCCGGAATCGATGAGGCTCAGGCGGCCCGGCGGCAGCGCAATGAGGACCGGATACGGGTCGAGATGTCGCAGCGCTTCTATTACTGGAATCCGATGGACATTGACCGCTATGACCTCATCGTCAATACCGGCGCGCTCGATGTTGACACTTGCGTCGATGTCATCCTCGCGGCGTACCAGGCCAAGATCGCCCGAGCCGCACAGGCCACCGGGTGAGGCCTGGTCGCAACGCGCTCCTCTCCCAGCCAAGGAGTTTCAGTGAAGAAGCTGACCGTACGCAACTATCTCGGTTATGCGGCGGGCGATTTGGCGAACAACCTGGCCTTCTCGCTGCAGGCGCTGTTCCTGCTCATCTACTACACCAACGTTGTTGGGCTCAATCCTGCTGCGATCGCGACGATGTTCTTGGCGGTACGAGCTTGGGACGCTTTTGCTGATCTTGCTGCCGGGCGCCTGGTAGACCTCACCAGGTCGCGCTGGGGCAAGTTCCGGCCGTACCTGCTGTTCGCCTCGCTGCCCCTCCTGCTGTCGAGTATCGCGTTGTTCAGTGTTCCGAACTTTGACAGCACGACAGCGAAATACATTTACGCCTACATCACCTACGCGCTGCTCGGCTTTCTCTATTCGCTGACGAACATCCCGTATGGTTCTTTGGCTACTGCGATGACACAGGACCCCGTGGAGCGCTCCAGGCTGGGGATCTGGCGGTCGGTGGGTCCGATTTTTGGCATCTTCATCCTCGTGCTGGTGATCGCTCCGCAAATCAGCCGGTACAAGACCCAGCCTGATCAGCTGCAAAGCTTCCTCACCTTAGTGACGATCATCTTCGCCGTCCTCGGCTATGCCCTGTACCTGTTGTGCTTCTTCAACTGCAAAGAGCAGGTCGTCCATGAGTCCAAGCCCGTCACGATCAAGGAAACCTTCAACACCGTAAAGGTGAACCGGCCACTGTTGATCTTGTGCGTTTCGAACCTGGTGTTCCTCACCGGCGTCTTCGGGTTGCAAGGCGCCCAGGCCTATTACGCCGCCTACATCCTCGGCAACTCAAGCCAGCTGATTTGGATGGTCCTGGCAACATCGATCTCCACGTTCGTCGCGGTGCCGATTGTGCCGAGGTTAGTGGCCGGAATCGGCAAGAAGAACACCTTCCTCATCGGCGCTGCAGGTCTCATCGTGATGGGCACCTGGATCTTCTTCATGCCAGCAAACTTGCCAGTTGTGATGGTGTCGTTCTTCCTCTTCGGCCTCTTCCAAAACCTGTCCATGTCGTTGCTATTTGCCTTCGAGGCCGACGCGGTCGAGTACGGCGAGTACAAGACGGGCAAGCGCACCGAGGGTGCCACGTATGCGATCTATTCCTTCTTCCGCAAAGTCTCACAGGCAGTCGCTGGCGCGGTCGTGGGCTACGCATTGGCCATCGGCGGTTTCGCCGCGAAAGCGCCGGCACAGCCCGACTCGGCGCTAACAGCCATCCGGGGCGTCGTTGGTCTTGGTCCAGCGATCTTCGCGCTTCTCGGGGCGCTGCTCTTCCTGGCATACCCCCTCACCGATGCGCGCTTCCGCGAAATCGTCAAGGAGCTCCACGCCAGGCACGGCATTCGCGACCAGAGAGACATAGTTGTCGAATCCGTCGATGCCATCGAACCCATCAGGGAACAGTGAAGCTAATCGACGCTGAAGATACGCACACCCTCTGGTCAGGAGACCGCAGCGAGATCCTCATCGACTAAAAGTCTGCGGCGTCAGACCTTGTTTCGCCGGCGCACCTCAATGATCAGGGCCGGCACTCAGGCAGGCTCGAAGAGAACGAGATTGACGTGGTTTTCTCGCTATCGGCGCGTTTCATCGATTGAGCGGGCGGCAGATAACAGCGACAGGTCAAGTTCTGCGGCCCCAGCAGCCGTACCAGACTTGCGCCGATCACGATCATGATCAGGTTGCGGGCGAGAGCTAAGCCATCCACCAATAGATAGCACCCAGGCAGTTCGACCTGACTTGGGTAGACCAGCGGCTCTTCCTGCTCGCTGTTTAGCGTACGGCGCCCATCATGCAGTCACTAGCTTTCATCGAGCCTGTCCCCGGTTAGTTGATCTTGTGATTGAGTGGCACGCAGTGACCCTGCGTGAGCCTTGGCAGTGGGGTCGCGGCGAGTCTTCAACAAGCTTGCAATCGTTACCACGGCGAGCACCACGAGGATCACGCCGAGGCTCAACAGCGTCGGTATCTCCGGCACTCGCGGATCAAGATCGACATGCGCCCAGTGCAAAATGAGTTTGACACCGATGAACACCAAGATGATCGACAGGCCGGTGGAGAGATAGACCAGGCGGTCAAGCAGTCCTTTGACCAGAAAGAACAACGCGCGCAAGCCAAGCAGCGCAAAGGCGTTCGCCGTGAAGACGATATAGACCTCGTCGGTAACGCCGAAGACGGCCGGGATGGAGTCGAGGGCGAAAAGAAGATCGACGCTGCCGATGGCGATCAAGACTAAGAACAGTGGGGTGAGCACTCGCTTGCCATTGACGCGGGTGAGGAACTTGCCGCCGACGTACTGGTCGGTGACCGACAGTAGCCGGCGGGCACCCCTGATCATGATGTTGCTTTCGATGTCGGGATCCTCGTTGCGGTGTCGGAACAATTGAATCGCGGTGTAGATCAACAGCAGGCCGAACAACAAGAACACCAGCGAGAAGGCCTCTAGCAACGCTGCACCGATCCCAATGAATACAGCTCGCATGATCAAAGCAAGCAAGATCCCGAAGGTAAGGACCTTGTGCTGCTGGGCCTCGGGGACGGCGAAGGTCGTCATGATGATCAAGAAGACAAACAAGTTGTCCACCGACAGGCTTTTCTCGACGAGATAACCGGCGAAGAACTGCATGCCGAGTTCACTGCCGAAGGCCAGAGTGAACCAGATTCCAAAGCCAACGGCGACGGCGATGTAGAAGACAGACCAGGCTGTGGCCTCCCCGAAGCCAACTTCATGAGGCCGAATCAGCGCGAAGGCCAAGTCGATCGCGAACAGCAAAAGCACCGTGCCTATGGTTAAGACCCAGATCAGCGGGCTGAGCTCAAGCAACTAAAGCCTCTTCGGGTTGAGGAACGCGGATTCTCCACCGACCCGCAACAGGTCCAACTTGCCGGGGCCGGGCGAAGGATCCTCCTTCCATATGAAATCCAGCGTGAAGGTGCGTCAGGTATTGACGTCAAGTTTGGCGCAGGCGAGTACCCGTCCTTCATCGCCAGTCATTGTCAATTCGGGCCATTGTCAATTCGGGCCATTGTCAATTGCGTTGTGGACCGGATGACAGTCGAGGAAATGACCGCCTTGGATCTGGGGTACGCACCACCGTTCTCGCCCGTCTGGGATCCGGTGTTAATCGCGGCGCGCAAGGCCACAGAAGCCGTACAGGCGGAGACTAGATCTTCAACCCGGCTCACCCACCGACAAACAGCGCCAAGCCCATCAAGCGGGGATCGCACAGTCTTCGCGCGGCGACCTGTGCAATAACCGCCGCACCGTGGCTCGCGTCCCCTGTCAGGAGAAGCACGAGTACAACCAGTGCCGGTTGGAGCGGACCCCTCGGATACGCCGTCAATGTTGCACGCGGAGGCGCCAGCAGCTGGAGAAATTGCATTGCGTGTCCCTGAAAAGCTACGGGCGTTCAGTCCGCATAACGCTGGAAGCCAGATCTCCGCTCTGTTCCCGACAACCGGAGCCCTCACGCTGTCCTGGCACACCGCCCTTCTCTTTTTCTCTTTTGCCGATCTCGCGGGTCTGGTCAGGCTGCTGCCGGATTTCGGCGAGGTACTTTCGTGGTATCCGCTTCAGACGGGAGGCCGATTCATTTGTGGATCGCGTGGTTGATAGCGGCTGCCGCCCTGGGCGTCGCCGAGGCCTTCACGCTCACCCTCGCATTCGGGTTGCTCGCCGCCGCAGCGCTCGTCGCCGCGATAGTTGCCGGGGTGGGCGGCTCGTTGCTGGCACAAGTCCTCGCCTTCGCGATCGCGGGTGGTGTGGGGCTACTGATCGTGCGGCCGATCGCGAAACGGCAGATGGCTCATCCGACACCCGTGCGCGAGGGCAGCTACGCGCTGGTCGGAAAGAAGGCGGTGGTCATGGAGGAGGTTACCGGTACGCAGGGACTCATCAAACTGGCCGGGGAGGTGTGGTCGGCGCGTGCTCTTGATGAGAACCACGTGATCCCGGCCGGGACGCTGGTGGATGTCATGGAGATCGAGGGCGCGACGGCGATCGTCTATCCCCGGGAGCTTCTGCCGTAAGCAGACATCCCGAGACGACCATGGAGGAGATATGGATCTGAACCTTTTAGTCCCGATCATCATCGCAGCGGCCCTAGTGGTCTTCGTGGTGATCTCGGCCGTTCGCATCGTGCCGCAAGCGCGCCGATACAACGTCGAGCGCTTCGGCCGCTACCGGACGACGCTGGAGCCGGGTCTGAACTTCATCATCCCGTTAGCGGATCGAATCAACACCAAGCTCGACGTTCGGGAGCAGGTGTACTCATCGCAGCCCAAGCCAGTGATCACCGAGGACAATCTGGTGGTCAACATCGACACGGTGTTGTATTACCAAATCACCGATCCTCGGGCCGCCGCATACGAGGTCGCGAACTATCTACAAGCCATCGACCAGCTCACGGTCACCACGCTGCGCAACGTCATCGGCAGCATGGATCTGGAACGGACTTTAACCTCGCGTGAGGAGATCAACACTCGGCTGCGCATTGTGCTTGACGAGGCCACCGGCAAGTGGGGAATCCGGGTGAACCGGGTCGAGATCAAGGCGATTGATCCGCCGATCACCATCAAGGAGGCCATGGAGAAGCAGATGCGGGCAGAGCGCGATAAGCGTGCGGCCATTCTGCACGCGGAAGGCGAACGGCAGGCCAAGATCCTTACCGCCGAAGGGACTCGCCAGCAGGAGATCCTGGTGGCGCAGGGCGACCAGCAGGCCGCAATCCTCCGGGCTGACGGTGAGGCCAGGGCCGTCGACTTGGTCTTCCAAGCCGTGCACCGCAACAATGCAGATCCCAAGGTGCTGGCCTACAAGTACTTGGAGACGCTGCCTCACCTGGCGAGAGGCGGCAACACCTTCTGGGTCATCCCCGGTGAGCTCACCCAGGCGGTCCGGACCGTCACTGAGGCCTTCGGCGACCACTCCCGGATGGGTGCACCCGGCACCGACAAGGACACGGCAGAGAGCCCGCCGTCAGAGATCGAAGGCGAGGACGGCAGCCGCGAACTAACCTCCGGCGGGGCGCCAAGCCTAGACGCGGTCGCAGCCGCTGAACGGGTTGCCGAGTTGGCCGAAGCGGCGGTCAACGATGCCAAGGCCGAGGCTGCAGCGGCCGAGGGCATCGAAAAGCCTCTGGACCAGCAGGCGCGACGGTAGCACTTCAACATCGCAATCTTGTGCCCGGTACCGAGAGAATGCTTGCCACCCTCTTGGGTTCGGTCTCTTTCGCCGTCGCTAGCACCGCACAGTGCCCAGTGGTCGTAGTAAAGGAGGGATGCGGCGCCACGTTGGTTGGCCGCAGGAACCGTGTCGTCGTGGGGACGGACGGCTCGGATCGAGCAGCGTCTGCTGTGGCATTCGACGCCGATTTCGCTGCTAGCCGATCAGCATCGATGGAGGTGATCTGCTGCACCGGCGGGCTGTCGGTTCCTGTTGTCAGTCAAGAAGAGCTACGACGCGCGGCTGCGTAGATCCCAGAGCGCACATGTGCGTCGTTGGATGAAAGGCATTCCCGACTTACCGTCACGACGCGCCTAGAGGATGGCGTGCCGGAACTGACCCTGGTCGAAGCCTCGAGCGACGCCGGTCTCCTGGTGGTGGGCTCGAGTGGCAGGGGGGACCCTCGAATGATGATCGCGGGCTCGACTGCATTCGCAGTCATTCAAGGCGCACGGTGCCCGGTTGCAGTCGTCTGAAGCGGCGTTTCGACTGCTTCGGCGCTGGCTACTGGCGCACACGGGCTTGGCGGCCAGGGCCGTATCGACGGAGACTGCTCGCGTGACGTCTGACCGTCCTCGGAGGTTTGCCATGTCAAAGATTCAGCCACATTTGCCCGAGATACTGCCGGTGCTCTCACGAGGAAAGCATCGCAACCCGCGTAAGGGAGCGTGCTTCATGGAATTGGCGTCCTACCTTGCTGGTGAGCGATGGAGCGATCACCCGGCGTGTACGCACCCTTTGCTCGCATTCGTCGCGCGTCTGGTCAATGACCACACCTCCGACGAGGGGCGCTCCCGCCTGGCTGAGTTGATTCCTTCTGTGATCGGGCTGACCGGCGACGATTTGCACATTGATGCCTTGATCACACTGCGCTGCGCCACGATCGCGCTACCGGTCACAGCGGGAGCGGATCGACAACGGGTCCTCGCGGTCTCGATTCTGGTCTGTGAGAGGGTTCTGGCGCAACTCGATGGCGACCCAAGGCACAGCCTCTCTGCAGACACTCAGCGCGTGCTAGCCGCAATGCCCCAAGCGGCGCAATGGGCCGAGCGCTGCACCAGCAACGCCCCTCCCTGGCTACCAGCCTTCCGCCGGCAGGCCGCACCGCATGGTGTCCGGTGCGCAATCGAGAGTGCCGCACACGCGCTAATCCCGGATCCTGACGAGATCTTGCGCATGATGCTCATCGAATCGATCAATGTTTGCGCGGCCCGTACCGGTAACGCTGCATCCGGTACCGAAATCGACCATGCTGCCCAGGCATGCTCGCAAAACATCAAAGCCCTTTGAGGTTGTCATGATCATTTGGCGGGATCCGCCGATCCGAGTTTCACGCGGGACTATTCGGAGAGGACCATCATGCCCGCCTGCTTCGCCTTTCCGGCGGCAGATCGCGTCGGGATAGCTGCGTCGCCTCGACCAGTCATGATTGAGTTGCGCGACACAATTTCAGTCAAAGCTCGCTGGATCAGCCATGATCAAAATTTATCAATCATGATCAGAACTCAGCAGCGGCACGGTAAAGGCACCGGACTCGACACTGCGAAGATCAACTGCGACGAGCCGGAATCCCACAGCACGTAAGGCGTCTAGCATCTTGCTGTGCAGCGGATCGGCCACGGCCTGATCAGATTCGCGAGGTATCTGACCCGTGCCACGTGGTGTCGGCGAGCGGCGGAGAACATGGTGGTTCGCCGTCGTGCGGGCACCTGGTCGCGTCCGGCCGTGATTGAGCTCAGCGGTAGCCGTCTCCTGGCGCCCATTTGTGCACAGTCGGCACATGCAATGTGCCGGGTCGGTCCCGTATTGGTTGCGACCTCAGTTCCGGAGGCATCCCGCAAGATCACCTTTGTTTCAAGATCATCGGCAGCTTCGGCATCCCCGGTGTAGTTGACTACGCCGGTATCGGAGAGTCCAGGTCGGTGGTGATCGTGACATCGCTGACGCAAGCCAGATCAGTGGCATACAGCCACACAGTGCGGTGAATTCCGGCGTAGTTGAAGAAGTCGTGCCAGTAGCACTGCCGCTTACCGGCCGGCGTGTCCTCGATTACTCCCGGCGGGATGGATTGCCAGCGCAGCGTGTTGTTGATCAGCGCCGTAATGCGCACCTCTTCGCCGGGAGTTAGGTGATCTGTGATGTCTGCTTCGAACGGCGTGTACCGGTTCTTTCCAGTTATTGCTGCCTGGTGTTGTGATGAACGGTGTCATCGGCTGCTGAGTCCTGGGCTGGGTTGGCGATAGCGAGATCGAGCGCCTGCAGGGCTCGGGCGACGATCTCGGCTGGTGTTCCTTGAACATCGACGACGACGCCATCTTCATCGGCAGTCAGTGGTTCGAGGGCGTCCAGTTGGGAGGTGAGCAGGCTCGGGGGCATGAAGTGATCGGTACGGCCGCCGATCCGAGAGGCCAGGAGCTCTGTACTGCCGCTCAGGTGCAGGAACCGAACTCGGGCCTCGGCGGTCCTTAGGATGTCGCGATAGCCGCGCCGCAAGGCCGAGCAGGTGATCACTTGGTTGCCCTCGGTCTGGTTAATGCGCTCGCAGATCAGCAGCAGCCACGGCTTCCGATCCGCATCGGTTAAGGGTGTTCCGGCCGCCATCTTGACCACATTCTCCGGGGGGTGGAGATCATCACCTTCAATGCGTGTCCATCCCAGCTGTTGAGCGAACAAGTCGGCAACGGTGCTCTTACCCGAACCCGCGACGCCCATGACCACGATGGCGGTCTTGCCAGATCTGGTCTGTGGCTCAGCTGTGGAGTCCATGAGGTCAGCTTGCCTTCCCGCCTGAGCCCACGACAAGGACCTCGCGCTATGCCCGCTGCTGGACAAGACCTTCGTCCCGGATCCGGTTGTTTAGCTCGCCGAGGTAGTCGTCATCGTTGAAGTTGAACGGCACCCCGTGGCCCGTCCAGCTCGACAGGTGCATGGCGTTCGCTAAACGCTGAGCTCGTCGAAGACCTCAGGACGCATGCTGCCGAACCCCGGTAGAGCCCCGGACCACCAGCCGGGCCGGCAGCACGACTGGCTCGTCGGCCTGGCCGGGCAGCCGTCCGCTCCTCTGCAAAAGATGCCAGACTGCCGCTGAGCCCAAGCTGATCAGAGGCGCCGCGATGGTCGTCACATGTGGCTCGACGAGAACCGAATCCACAATATTGTCGAAGCCGATGACGCTCACATCACGAGGTACGAGCCAGCCAGCCGCCTTCACCGCTTGCAGGAATCCGATGGCCATCAGGTCGTTGTAGGCGATCACTGCGGTTGACGGTCTCAACATCCACTGTTCAACCGCCGCCGCACCGCCACGCATCGTCGGCAGGAAAGGGCCGAGACGGCGTACCTGCAAATCCAGTTCGACGCCGACCTCTTTGAGACCCCGCCAGCGTGCACCGTCGGCCCATGAGGCTTCCGGCCCAGCGAGATAGCAGATCGATGTGTGGCCAAGCTCAACCAGATGCTCAGCCGCCTTTGTGATCGCGTACGCGTTGTCGCTGACTACAGATGCGACCTCGTTGACCATCCGGTTGAGTAGCACCAGTGGTGTGCGCTTGGCGACCGAGCGAATGGCCGAATCCGACATCCGCGACGAGCTGAGGATCACTCCATCCACCACGGGGATGAGCCGGTCCAATGCGGCCCGCTCTGCGTCCCCGGACTCTTGCGTCTCGACGACGAGCATGGTGAAGCTGAGGTCACTGCCCGCACGCTCAGCCCCGCGGATCATCCCGAAGAAGACCGGGTTCGCGATATCGGCCACGATGATGCCGAGCATCCCCGTGCCGCGCTCGGAGAACGTCCGCTCCATTCGGCCCGTACGGTAACCAAGCTGCTGGGCCACCTGCCGCACATGTTCGGCGGTCTTATAACTTACCCGGCCAGGTTTGGACAGCGCTCGAGACACCGTCGACGGTGACACGTCGTAGATCGTCGGCTCCGCCTGCCCCGGCATAACGATCGGGGAAGCTGGTTCCCACTCTTCGGGGCGGCCTAGCGCGCTAGCCGACCCGCCGCGGCCTGAATATCCGTTCATGATCAGCTCCTGCCGTCACAGTAGCAGGAAGGGCCTGGTGATCATCGGTCGGTTGGACTCGCAACAACCGCATCGTAAAGATCTTGAAACTGTTGCTTGCGAGCCGAGTAATACCCAGCGCGATCTTTGATCGGCCATCGCGTCTCACCCACTACGGGCTCGGCCCTCTTCGCACTCGGCGCGAGCACGTCCAATGAGATCAACGCGGTACCCCGCAGCGTCACCCGCTTCATGATCACCGGAACGACCCGAGCTTGGAGTACATCTGCCAGCACCTGCAGCAACGCGGGCAGATCCTGGGTTACCCGCCCGCTCGCCACAATCTGTCTCGTCTCGCCAGCGACGTCGTGAAGTTGCTCGGCAATTCTTGCGTACGAGAGCGCGACGCCCTCCACCGTTCCCCGGAAAAGCATCACTGGGGTCGCCGCCGCCGAGACGCCCGAAAAGATGCTCCGAGCGTCAGCCGCCCAGCCCGTGCTGCGCTCGCCACTGAAGAAGGGCAACACCACCGGTGTGGCCGGCTCAGGGCGTGCCAGCAGCAACCCGTTCAAGTCGGACTCTGCCGAAATCTGCAAGGTGGAGGTCAGCCAACTAATGGCTCGGCCGACATCGTTCAATGCACCACCAAGAAGGGTGTGAGAGGCGTCTACGCGATAACCCCACAGTCCCGCCGGAAGCCTTTGTGGAACTCCTTTGACGAGAACCCGCATTGCACCGCTGGTAGCGGCTGACAGCGCCACCGTCGATTCATCCCGTGCGCCGGCCCCAACGTTGCTCGAGAACCCATCGGCGATAACCGGAAACCACACCGCGCCGGCCAAGCTTGGCCACTTGCGGTCGACCGCTTGATCAACGTCGCGGATCGGGCGGTCTGGATTGCGAATCTCTGAAAGCTGGTCAACTGAGACGCCACACGCGTCCAGCAGCTCGGAGTCCCAGTTTCCGGTACGGCGGTCCAGCATTCCGGTCCAGGCCGCGGTCGAGGTTCCGGCCGCTGTGACGCCAAGTAACCGCAAATAGACGTACTCTCCCAACGACATCCAGTGCCGCACGGCACGAAATGTGTCCGGCTCGGTGTCATGCAACCACTTGAGTCGGGGCGTCAGGTAACTCGTGTGCAGCCGACATCCGGTGCGTTGTTGCACCTCCGGCTCATCCAACTCCTGCCGAAGCTGGATCACCTGATTCGCGCATCGGGAATCGGCATAGGTAAAACAAGGCGTCCTAGCCCGTTCGTCTTGTGCCACCCCGACAAGCGAAGAAGCGAAAGTGTCCAACGCCACTCCGCGGATCCGCCCGGCAACCGGTCGGCTAGCGAACTCAGTGAGGATCTGTTCGACCTCCCCGACAACCGCGTCCGGATCGATTTCGGAGGTGCCGTCGCCAGCCGTAGTGAAGTGGTGAGGCACCTTGACACGGCCACCCTTCAGTGGGCGTCCGGAGGCGTCGAAGACATCCCCACGGCTTGCGGTGGATCCGATGTCGATGGCAAGGACGAAAGGTTCGAGGGCCTCGCTTACGCGGACTCGAGTTGCGGCGTTCGTCATCGTGCCGGAGGTTGAGCCTTCACCTGCGAGGGCGGCCGACGATCATCACCGGTGCCGACGCTTGGATCATCGGCCCGTACGTCCAGGTCGCCCTGTTCTGCCCACACATAAGAGGGCAGCACCAGATGGCAGCGATCGTTCCAGCGAACGATCACGGGTTGCTCCCGCTCGTAACCGAGGATGCCGAGAGTAGCGGGGGCGAGCGCGAAGAGCTTTCCGGCCTCCGGCGGAAGGCCGAGCCAACGCGCAGTGAGCACACGTAGGTAGTGGCCATGGGCGAAGACGACCGTCTCACCCCCGGACGTCTGGGCCTCGGCGATGACACGATCGGTACGCGCGCCAACGTCCGCGGCGGTTTCACCTCCAGGAGCTCCGTCCCGCCAGATGGACCAGCCTGGGACCTCTTCGCGAATGTCAGCGGTTCGGCGCCCTTCATATGCGCCGTAATCCCATTCCATAAGGTCGTCGCTGACTTCTGCCTGTTCTGCCACGCCTGCGAGGCGACACGTCTCCCACGCGCGGGCCAGGGGGCTGGAGAGCACCCGGTCGAATGTCCGGCCACGGAGCCGATCTCCCAGCACCATGGCCTGCAGTCGACCCAGTTCGGTGAGCGGGATATCCGTACGACCGGTGTGTTGGCCGGTACGAGCCCATTCGGTTTCCCCATGCCTGACAAGGATCAGACGCAATTTGCTTTGCACCATTAGGGATCTCCTCGCCAAGAGTCCGATGCGACACGCTATCTCAGCCGTCGTGTTGGCCGTTGACGTGGGCCACGGAGCCGGGTCGGCGCTCTTGTTGTGGCGACGCGTAGGGCTACTGAGTCGGCTTGGCTCTGCCGTTGTTTTAGGCCCGGACTTCAAGGCACAGATCGCGCATGGAACCGATTTACTCGTCGAATGTGTTCCAGTTGTTTTGCGTCTCAGACTGGTTCCCGCGATGGTGTGCGGCCCTGGCAATGGCATGGCCGGACACGGGTGAGGTAAAAGCGACGAAGGCGATGCCGAGCACCGCGAACGTGATGATGACTGCATTTTCGGTCGCAACTGAGGAGGCAAATATCGCAATTACTCCAGGGCCGGTGGCAATGCCCTGAGCGTGCAACTGGCTAAGCGTATCGGGGAGCCGAAGCACACCGAGGATGCCGATTGTCAACAACAGCAGGCCGATGAGCAGCAAAGCGCCGCCAATCACGTCCAGTACGAGCGAGATCATGAAAACGGTCCTCCTGATCGGAGATGGCGCGCCGCAGCTACGGTTGCGACGAATGACAGTAGGGAGAGCGCGACGGCAGCGTCGAGGTAGTAGCCGACATTACGGGCGTACGACAGAAGCGCTAGCAGCGCGATGACAAGGACGGCCAACAGGTCAAGGGCGACAACGCGCTGCAGCACGTCGCGGGCGCGGATCAATGTCATACCGCCGGCCACCAGGAGCAGTGTCACCCACACCAATGCGGGCACGATGACCACGGTGCTCACGGGAATACCCGCCGCTGCACGCGCTCATAAGCATCGAGCTGGGTGGCCACCACGGCTGCCGGGTCGCTGGCGTCGATCACGTGTAAGAGCATGCGGCCGCCTTCCTCATCGATTTCTACGACGACGGTGTCCGGGGACAGGCCGACGCGGATACCCCACGCAGCGGCCGATGGTTCACCACATGCCGGTATAGGGATGTCGACGAGCCCAGGGCTGCGACGCTTGCTGAGCAGCCATCGCGCCGTGTGCCATGTGGCACGGGCCATATCTATGAGTGTTCCTGCAATCAGCACCGGAAGGCCTGCGAGTCGGCTCGACAATGCAATGTCGGGGGCCGGACCGAGAGGACGGGCCTTCCTGCCAAGGGCAGCGAGCAGCGTCGACAGGACCAATCCGGTGAGAACGTCACCAGGGCGCAGACTTGTCAAGCACAATAGGTAAACGCCGGTGAGCACCGCGATGCGCAGCAGCATCCGAGTCATCCGATCCTCCCAAGGAGCAGGGTGTCGGCGGCCCGGCTGCTGATCGCCAGCAACGGTTCCGGCCAGAGACCGGCCGCGAGAACGAGCAAGCCCAGGATGCCCACCAGCAGTCGCAGCGGCAGCGGGCTTGCCCAGGTGGCCAGCTGATCTCCACGCCAAAACTGGTGCTGGTAGACCTGGAACATGTAGATGAGCGAAAGCGCGCTGCCGACGATGAGCAGTACGACCAAGGCCACACTGCCGGCCACGATGCTGGCACGGAACATCTCCAGCTTGCCGACAAAGCCCGCCATAGGTGGCACTCCCGCAACGCTGAACGCGCCGATGGCGAACGCTCCAGCAACGAATGTGCCTCGCAGCGCACCCCCCAGAAACAGCAGCGCCTTGTTCAAAGCATTGACAATGCTGTAAAGCACTGCGGCAGTCAGCCCGACCGGCCCGCCGACCCCGATCGCTACCAGTACGTACCCAGCCTGACCGATTGCGGAATATGCCAGCATCTCGGCCGTGTCGCCGCGAGCTACCGCGAGCACTCCGCCATAGATCACGGAAACAGCACCAAGGACGATGAGCGCTACCGCCGCCAGCCGAAGCTGGTCAGGAAAGATTCCGACGCCGAAGCGCAACAACCCATAGGTCCCGATATTGGCTACCGCGCCGCTCAAGATCGCAGCAACCGCGGGCCGCGCCCCGGCGTACGCGGTTGGGAGCCAGAAGTGGAACGGGAACAATCCGAGCTTGACGCTGAAGGCAACGAAGAAGCCGGTGGCGATGAGGATCGCCGCGTTTGGGTCGACACCAGCCATATGCGTGCGAACGGCGTCCATGGCCAAGGAACCCGTGACTCGATAGACGCCTGCTACCGAGATGAGAAAAATGAATGATCCCAGCAGGTTCACGGCGGTAAACAGCAACGCAGCTTGAAGCTGACGGCGCTGCCCTCCGTACGTCGTGAGCGCATAGGAGGCGGTCATCGCCAGCTCGAAGAAGACGTAGAAGTTGAACACGTCACCGGTCAGGAACAGGCCCGTTAGCGCACCAGCGAGGAGCACGACAAGCCCAGGAAAGGTCCGTTCCGAGATGCCGATGATCAGCTCGTGGACAGTCGCAGCCAACACCACGACGACCGACAGCAGCCCGAAGGTTACCGCTAGCGGGTCAGCGCGTAAGACGATGCCAACGCCCGCCGGCCAGTTGCCAGTCACGACGGTCTGGGTGCCGCTGGCGAGCACTTGGGCAAGGAGCACGCCCAGCACGGCAACGGTCGCTCCGACTGCGGCGACGGCAAGCATGCCAACAACTCGACGGCGTCCATCAAGGCCGACCAGCAGCACCCCTGCCACCCAGGGAAGGAGTACCGCGATCGACAACAGCATCAACGAGCCTCATCCAAGTCGGCCTGGCGTTGGGATTCCAGAGCGGCGTCGTGAGCGGCCTCGCCAGCCGCAAGCTCGTCCCGCTCGGCGGTATGGAGTACCACGATGACCCGATGCACCAGGGCCAACAGCAGTGCCACCGTGGCCAGCCCGATGACCAACGCGGTCAGGGCCAATGCCTGCGGCAACGGGTCGCTTACGGTCTCGCCGGGCTGCACTGCGATGGGGGCATCGCCCCTGCTCAGACTGGAGCCAATGATCGTCACCAGGGCGCTTTGGGAAATAAGCATGACGCCGGCCACGACGCGGATGAGGTCGCGCTTGAGCAACAGGTAAGCGCCGGAGCCAAACAGGAAGGCGGCAGTAAGCGCCAGAGCCAAGATCATCCGAAGTCCTCCTCGCGATGTGCCAGCTGGTGGACCAGGACAGTCAGGACACCGACGACGAGGAGAAAGATTCCCACGTCAAAGACAAGTGGCGTGAACAGCTCCGCAGTGCCGATCTTGATCACGTGCTCGCCGGGACGGGGCTGGTGTGTCACCGGTGGGTCGCCAAGCGCAATCGAAAAGAAGCCGCTGGCAATAGCCAGGAGCAGGCCTGCTATCGCAGTGGCCGGGGCGTAGCGCAGGGCTGGCAGGGCACCCTCGGCGCCCGCTGTTCCGAACGCGACATAGTTCACCGCGATCGCTAAAGCCACGATGACGCCAGCGCCGAATCCATCACCCACTTCCGCGTACCCCTTGACGATCAGACCAGCCGCCACCAGGACGCTCGGGCCAAGCAGCAGCCAGGCCACGACGCGAACGAGTGCGGTCGGTTCGCTCTCGGGCCGCCTCACCAGAGCCGCCCTCGCCGCATAAGCGCCGCAACGCCGATCACCGCGGCGAGCAGCACAGTGATTTCGACGAGTGTGTCCAGACCGCGGAAGTCGGTGACGATCACTGTGACCACGTCGCCGCCGTGGGCGGCGGGGGTAAGACGGATGTGCTCGCTAGCGATGGTGGTCCCGGACGGCTGAGACAGGAAGCCCCAGACGATCCCGAACATGGCTAGTCCCGCGACCGTGCCCGCAATGAGGTCCCGTCGACGGTTGCGGAGCCGATGAGGACTGCTGCGTTCGCTATCTGGCCCTTCCGCCGGCAACCGAGCCAGGGCTCCCAGGAACACCAGGGTGAGCATCGTTTCAACGACAACTGCTATCAGGGCGACATCCGGCGCGCCGATCAGCGCATAGATGGCGGCGAGCGCGAATCCGACAACGGACAAGGCAAGAACCACTGTGAGACGGGTTCTGGAACGCGCAATCGTCAGGGTTGCGATGACGACCAGCCCCAGTAGCGGGAGGATCAGCCAGTCCGTGCCAGCCACGGTGCCGAGCTCGTACGAGCCAACGGTCGGCGTCGCGACGAACGCGATCCCGGCCAGCACTCCCGCTGGGACCAGGACCGCAGCGATGCTGGTCCGCAGGTCGCGAACTTCCAGGTTGTGAAGTGCTGCCGAGACGCGCCACAGTCCCTCGAGTGCCGCCTCGTACGCGCGACGGGGCCCCAGCCGCTCGCCGGCGACGGCAAGACTGTGGGAAACCACATCCGTCGCTCGAAAGACCACAAGTAGCAGAGCGCCCAATCCCCAGGCCGCGACGGCCATCAGGTTCTCCGGTCGGGCGTCGAGATGGTATGCGGGATCTACGAGTACGGGTTGGGCGGCAGAGACGCTTGCTGCGTCTGAAGCAAGTCGCGCGAACGGCTCCACAAAGAGGCCGCCGACGACGGATAGGGCGGCGAGTAGGACCACCGGCGCTACGAGCATTGCTGGTGGACGGTTGACCTCTCCTCGAGGGGGACCCAAGAACAGGCCCATCCAGAAGCGGCCGATGTAGCCAAACGTCAGTGCCGCTGCCACGACAGCCTCCACCGCAGTGAGCGTGCCACCCTGGATCGCCGCGGTGAAGAAGAGCTCGTCTTTGAAGAAGCCCATTGTTAGCGGGAGTGCAGCAAGGCTCGCTGCTGAAACTCCGCAAGCCACTGCGAGCACAGGTAATCGACGGCCCAGGCCGCCGAGCCGAGACAGCCGGTCCTCTCCGGTCGCCATCGTCACCGCGCCGGCGGCCATGAACAGGGCACTCTTGGCGACGCCGTGAGCCAGCACATAGAACGCCGCGGCTCCGTTGGCGGCGGCATTCCCAATGCCGTAAAGCATGACCATGTACCCGTACTGCTCGATCGTGGAGTAGGCGAGCACTTGTTTGAGTACGTCCGCACGTAGCGCTAACACGCCGCCTACGACGATGGACGCCGCGGCGACTATGAGCAAGCCGTCCAGCACGGATTGGCTACGACTGAGCAGCGGATGCAACCGTGCGATGACTAGTACGCCCGCGGCCACCATCGCGGCGGAGTGCAGGTAAGCCGACACAGGGGTAGGGGCGGCCATCGCCCTGGGCAGCCAGAAATGCAATGGGACCTGGGCACTCTTGGCCAGTGCCGCGACAGCCAGTAACGCGCCGGCGATTGTCGTGACCGGGCCAGGCTCGGCACGAGACAACAACTCAGGAATCGAAAACGTCCCGTAGGAGGCATAGAGCAGCACGGCGGCCACCAGCATTGCGACCGCGCTCACCGCGGTCACGAGCAACGCCATCAGCGCGGCGGCTCGGGTTTCGAGTTTGGCACGGTCGAAACCGATGAGGAAGTAGGAGCAGACGGCCGTTATGTCGAAAAAGACGAACAACAGCACCAAGTCCTGTGCCGTGGCAAGCCCGACCATTGCGACGGCAAACAGAGTCATCCACGGCCAAAATCTCCACCGTTCTGCGGCTGGCCGCCCCTCATGCTCCAGATGCATGTTCAGATAGCGGCTACCGTAGGCAAAGACCAACGCGCCGATACCCGTTGCCAGAAGAGCGTAGAGCACAGCCAGTCCATCAAGCGCCGCGCTCAAACGAAGGTTCAGTGTCGGTGCCCACGGCAGTGATACCGCGCCGCCCCCGGCCCACCAGCCGACCAAACACAAAATGAAACCGGCGACCGCAGTGGCGCAGGCCAGCCACCCTTGGTAGTCGATTGGGAGCCCGCTGCCTCGGTGATCCTCGCGGCTCGCTGGCGGATCATCGCGAGGGAACACCATCGGCAACTCCTCTGCAAGGACCGGCGAGCCAGTACCTTACGGGACCACAGTGGTGGGGAACCAATCAGCCCTCAAGCTGGAGACGCTGCGGCCGTGGCGCGATGGAGACTGCTACGCAGACCGTCGTACTACGCCACGGTTCGACGCCACAGTCAGTAGATGTAGCTGCCGTATCGCTCATTCCTCGTCGGCCCATTGCTTCGTACAGAGCGACGCATGAGGTAGTTGGCGACAAGAGAGCCGACGAGCAACAGGAAAAGTAGCGGAATTCTGTCGCTAAGGAACAACATCAGGGCTACCGCAATGATTAGCACAATGACCAGCCAGTTCATCGGCACGCCATGACGCGGTTCCTTCGTCGCTGGGCCGAAACCGGAATCGTCCAAATAAAGTCCGCGCTCAATATCGAGAGCCTTTCGGAGCTTATCTTCGGTGAGCACGGTTATTCCTCTGCTCTTCTGCGATTCATTGCTGGAGGTCCGACTTTGATTACGGCGACGGATAACACACGTCCCGCGTCCCAACCAGGATGTCGCAACGGACAGCAGCAAAATAGAGTCAGCGGCGGCGAATCTCTGAGCTGATCATTGCCGATGGTCGGCAATGGAGGATCAGTGACTTTCAGGAGTTACTCGGATATGCAATGCCTTGAAAACGCATCTCCGGCGTGCATTAAACCGCAGATTGGCCCATTTCGGCAGCACGGGCGATGCGAAATCAGGGCTTGGGCTTTCCCGTCCGCCGCGTGGTCAACGGACCACGACCACGGTGCAGTCAGCATGAGCAGCGACATGCTGACTCACCGAACCTAGGAGCATTCCAACGAACCCTCCGCGTCCGCGGGAACCGACGACCAAGACATCGGCTCCATCGGAGAGATCGATCAACACTCTCGCAGCGTTCCCACCGGACACTTCGCGGCGAAGAGCCAATCCAGAGTGTTCGCTGAGAACTTCCTCCACCGTGTCCTGCAGGATCGCTGCGGCGAGTTCTTGTGGGTCGATGCCGGCTCCCCAACCTCCGCTGTCGTACGGAGTGGCGGCTATTGGCAGTGGCGTCCAGACGGATGCCACTGTGAGTTCGGCGTCGTGCGCCACGGCCTCATCAGCTGCCCACCGCAGCGCTGACTTGCTGGATTCAGAGCCGTCGATACCCACGATGACGCGGCTCCATTCCCCCGGGTAGGTCGGAGGGCTATTCGTGGCTTCCTCCGCCTGGTAGGGCGATCGGACGACTGCTACCGGGCAGGAGGCGTGTCGGAGGACCTCCTGGCTGACAGAGCCCAGCAGCCAACCGGCCACACTTCCTCGTCCGCGCGCACCCACCACAAGGAGGTCGGCGTTCCGAGAGTGCTCGATCAAAATCTTCGCCGGATGTCCCTCGGTTGCGACGATCTGGACGGCAACCGGAAGATGGTTGGCCAGTGCGTCCTCCAGAACGTCCTTTAGCGCCTGCTCAGCGGCCGAGAGTGCGTCGGTGCGGTTACCCATCTCGCTGACATCGACGTACGGGGAGACGACCGGCGGCGGCAGCGCGGTCCATGTGGTTATCGCGACGAGTTTGGCTGTATGTCGACCGGACTCGGCAATCGCCCATTGGAGTGCCTGCAAGCTGGGCTCTGAACCGTCGACACCCACAACAAACTGTGCTACCGCCATGTCGTCAAATTACTCACCAGGTGGCCTGGTCGTAGGTGTCACCGGTATCAAATGATTATGACGTTGAGCGCTAACTGCGCTAAGACCGCGACCACGACGGAGGCGTAATGAGTACTGACAATCCGGTAGCAGTAGTGCAACGAATGCTGGAGGCATTCCAAGATCGTGACCGTGACCGACTGGTAGAGACCGTTCATCCCGATTCTCGCTGGACCTATGTTGGTGCGAATCCTCGGCCCGCGAAAGGCGTATACGTCGGCCGCGACGGCGTCCGGAATTTCTTTGAGAACATTATTCGAAACCTGACGATCACCATATTCAACGCGAGGGAATTCGTGACGGAAGCCAACAGTGTGGTCATTTTCGGTTTTGAATCGGGCACCGTCAATGCGACCGGGAACCCATTCCGAAACGAATGGGCACAAAAGTATGTTATCCAAAACGGCCTCATCACCGAAATGGAAGAGTACAACGTCCAAGTGGACACAACACCATAGGAGCGGTCAAAACCTGAGTTCTTCGACGGTCCAGCGGTGAAATTGGAGAAGGTAGCGACCGCCGGAGCGCCGGAGAATATCGATGACGCTCTGGGTCTGCTGCTCGCCTTTCACCGGCACATAGATGATGTAATGCCCGTTGCGCAGGGCTTGCTCGTGATTGTCCAGAGCCGTTCCTTCGTAGGCCGTCAGTTGCGCGATCCGCAGCAGCCGGGAGCGTAGGCCACACGCCGAGCACCTTTACGGTCGAGGAGACGCATCCCCTCCGGTCCTGACAAGACATTCACCTCGGGCAGATTCACATTCGCCTCAGGCAGGTGTGCCAAGGCCTCTTCGAGGTTTCGGTCATCATTGATGACAGCTGCGATTCGGCCCTTGGGGTAGCGATAGTAGCGATCCTCGTTGAAACGCGGCTGGCTCATTTCGCTCCTTCAGCCAGATCGGACGTTATCTAATCTTTGTGAACTTCCCGATCAGCGTGGCAGCGGCAAGCGATTCCCGTCGGGCGGCGTGCGTGAATTCCTGCAAGCTGGCACCATGCGGGACGTCGAGGCTGTCAGTGCGGAGGGCGTAGACCGTGAATTCGTAATCATGTGTCCCATAAGGCGGGAACGGGCCAATGTAGTGCTTGATCTCTTTGAATGCTGGGGTTCTGTCGCCGGTCACTGCTTCCGGTAGCGAGCTGATCTTTGGACTGATATCGGCAACCAGCCAATGCACGTAGCTTCTGGCGATCGGATCGATGTCGACTAACGCGAGGGCTAAGGACTTTGTCCCTGGAGGGGCGTCTTCCCACTCCAACGGCGGTGAGATGTTCCCAGCTTCCTTGCCATACTTCTGAGCCATCTCCTGGCCATCGTCGAAGGCCGCCGACTTCAACCTGAACACGGGCAATATCTTGCTCCCTATGACTAACGACGCAGTACGGCCCTGGGAAGACAAGTCGAAGGCACCTGGTGAGCGGGCTCTGGCCCTCGTTGCTGCCATGTCGCTGGAGCAGAAGATCGCTCAGCTGCATGGCGCTATGGAGACCATCGACATCTACGCGATCACTGCCCAGGCCTTGGAGTCTGGAGCCGACATGGACCAGCTCGCTACTCAGATCCGGGTGGAACGGCATGTGCGGGCCATCGATGAACTCGGAATCCCACGATTCCGGATCACCAATGGACCGGTCGGGGTCGGCATGGGCGACGGCACTCCCAGCCCGCCGGCTACCTCGTTGCCCATGACGATCGGGTTGGCGGCGGGTTTCGACCCGGAGCTGGCGCGGGAGTACGGCACGATTGTTGGTAGCGAAACGGCAACCCTCGGCCAACATGTCCTTGAAGGGCCGGGTGTGTGCCTGCACCGTACCGGCACTGCCGGGCGTAATTTTGAGTACTTCAGCGAGGACCCCTATCTGTCCGGGGTGATGGGCATCCAGGTTGCAAAGGCGATCCAGGAACACAACGTCATCGCCATGGCGAAACACTTCGTCGTCAATGATCAGGAGTACGAGCGGTTCCGGGCGAGCGTCGAGGTTGAGGAGCACGTGCTCCGCGAGCTGTACCTACTCCCGTTCGAGATGATCGTCAAAGACGCCGACATCGCCGCGATCATGAGCGCGTACAACCGGGTCCGCGGCGTGTATGCGACCGAGTATCGCTACACACTCACCGACATCCTCCGGAGCGAGTGGGGATTCCAGGGGTACGTCCAGTCCGACTTTTGGTCCTGCCGCTCCGCCGCGCCCTCCCTGAACGCTGGCATGGACCACGAGATGCCGGACGCGAAGTGGCTCAACGAAGACAACGTCAAGGCTGCGCTCAGCGACACGAGCCTGGAGATCGAAACCGTGGACCGGGCGCTCGTCCGCCGCTACACCCAGATGTTTCGGTTCGGCCAGTTCGAGCGGCCGTACGAGCCAGGCGAGATCGATGCGCAGGCCCATGGCGCGGTTTCCCGGCGCATCGGCACCGAAATCGCCGTCCTGCTCAAGAACGAGGGCGGCCTGCTGCCGCTCGACCCGAACACCGGCTCTGTTGTGATCATTGGTCAGGCCTTGTACGTCGATGACGCCTGCCAGGGCGGCGGTGGCAGCTCGAAGGTCATTCCGCTCTACACAGTGCCGCCAGTCGATGGAATGCGGGACGTGCTGAAAGATCTCGCGCGTTCGGCAAACGTCTCGAAGGTGACCGTGTCCGACGACTTGTCCAACCTCGAGGATGCGAAAACTGCGGCGGCCCAGGCCGACGTAGTGGTGATCATGGCCGGTCTGGTCGCCACCGAGGGCAACGACCAGCCAGACATGAACATGCTCAATGATCAAAACCGGCTTATCGCCGAGGTGGCGCCGGTCAATCCCAGGACCGTGGTAGTTCTCAAGGATGGCAATCCGGTGCTCATGCCCTGGATCGACGCCGTGCCTGCCGTTCTGGAAACCTGGAACCAAGGCGAAGAGGACGGCCACGCTGTTGCAGATCTGCTCTTCGGTGTAGTCAACCCATCGGGCAAGCTGCCGACCACCTATCCGCGTAGCGAGGATGAAACACCGACGGCCGGCCATCCCGAGCGCTACCCAGGCACGGACGAGGGAGACGGATACCCGGTCCTTCGGTACAGCGAGGGCCTCGAGATGGGTTATCGCTGGTATCAGGCACAAGGCGTTCCGCCGCTGTTCCCGTTCGGCTACGGCCTGTCGTACACGACGTTCGAGCTGACCGACGTCTCGGTGGATCCGGGTGAGCGCCCAGGCTCGGCTCCGATCACCGTAGGGGTGACGCTGACTAATACCGGACGAGTAGCCGGAGCAGAGGTCGTACAGCTCTATTTGGGGCTTCCAGCGTCTACGAATCAGCCGCCCAAGCGGCTGGTGGGTTTCCAGAAGGTGAAGCTGGAGCCGGGCGCAAGTGAGCAGATCCGCATCGTCGTCGACCCAGAGGCCACCAACCACCCGCTGTCGGTCTGGAGCTACTGCGAGCGCAACTTCACCATCCCATCCGGTGACTACACCTTCTACGTCGGCACGTCGAGCGATGACACGCCGTTCCACGAGACGTTCAGCGTCGGCGCGTGATCGTAGGAGTCTGCGATGAATGATCGCGAAATTGAAGACGTCGATCTGCTGGTGATCGGAGGCGGCAAAGCAGGAAAGTCACTGGCGATGGACCGCGCCAAAGCTGGCTGGAAGGTCGCCATGGTCGAACGGGACAAGATCGGTGGAACCTGCATCAACGTCGCTTGCATTCCGACGAAGGCGCTGGTCGGAAGCGCCAGAACCGTGCTCACGGCCCGCCACGCCGAGGTGATGGGCGTCGAGCTCCAAGACGAGCCATTGGTTTCAGTTGACGGTCTGCGGCAGCACAAAAGCTCCATTGTAGATGGCATGGTGGCCGCTCATCGAAAGATGTTTGCCGACTCCGGCATGGACTTCATCTTGGGTACGGCCCGGTTCATTGGGCCCCGCATTGTCGAGATCAAGACCCACAACGGAGATCTCCGGTTGCTCCGGGGAATCGATGTAGTGATCAACACCGGCACCACGCCGACACTCCCTGATCTGCCCGGCGTCGCGGAGTCGGCGGTATGGACCTCCGAGACGATCTTGCAGCTGGAACGACTCCCCCACCGGCTGCTCATTCTCGGGGGTGGCTACGTCGGCTGTGAATTCGCCTCGATGTGCGCGCTCTTCGGCAGCCAGGTGATCATGCTCCAAAGCCGGAGTCAGCTGCTTAATCGGGAAGATCCGGATATCGCTGCTGAGGTTGCCGAGATCCTTACTGATCAAGGAGTCGAGGTACGACTGAATGCGAGGGCCACGGCTGTCCACCGGAACGGCGAGGGAGAGGTCGTCGTGATCTTGGAAGACGGTTCGCAAGTGGACGGCGACGACTTGCTGGTCGCCACCGGGCGTGGTCCGGTGACCGCTGACCTCGGGCTGCCGGCAGGCGGCGTGGAGATCACCGACCGCGGCTTCATCCGAGTGGATGATCATTTGCGTACCACAGCCGACCATGTCTGGGCGGCCGGCGACGTCGCTGGCACTCCGCAGTTCACCCACGCCTCGTGGAACGACTTCCGTATTCTCAAGGCAAACTTGGACCACGGTGATGCGGCCACCAGAGGTCGCATCGTGCCCTACACCGTCTTCATCACCCCGGAGCTGGCTCGGGTCGGAAGTACCGAGACCCAAGCGCGGGCGCAGGGACACACTGTGGCCGTTTCCAAGATCGCCGTTTCAGCCATTCCGAGGGCCAAGACACTCCACGACACAACGGGCACCTGGAAGGCGGTCGTGGACGCTGACACGGACCTCATCCTTGGCGCGGCCCTGCTGGGCCACAATGCCGGAGAGGTGATCTCCACGCTGCAGATGGCTATGCTCGGCGGACTTCGGTATCAGCAGGTCCGCGACGCCGTACTCACCCATCCGACTATGGGAGAAGGGCTCAATCTGCTCTTTGATGCACTCGATGATCAACGGCGCCAAGGGTAAGGTGCCGCTCCTTGCCGCTCGCAAGGGCGCGGCACAGATCAAAATGGCCACAGCAAGTCGTCGCTCTGACGACGGCTGACCCAGGAGTGGGTGAGCTTTCGCAGGCGGTTGTTTAGCTAAGAACGAGGGATCACCGTGAGCACTCGCTCGATATGGGTCCGGAACTCGCTCATGAAGCTGCTCAGGAAGGATGCCGTGGCGTCGTTGGTGACCTCACCTTCGCTGGTGAAGACCTCGGGCGAGTATTGGATGTAGGCCTCTGGTGCGGTCATTTGCCGGGCGTTGCAAAAGCTCAGAACTCCGCGGAGGCTCTGCTGAGCAACTGCGGTGCCGATCTGGCCGATCGACGCACCGATGACGGCGGCGGGAATGTGATCGAAGGCGTTCTGACCCCACGGCCGCGATGCCCAATCGATCGCATTCTTCAAGGCTCCGGGAATGGATCTGTTGTACTCCGGAGTGACGAACAGCACCGCATCGGATTTCTCGATGGCTTCCTTTAAAGCGACCGCCTCCGGCGGATAGTTATCGTCGTAGTCCTGGCTGTATAGCGGCAAGTTGTCGATCGGTATCTCGCTGAACTCAAGATCTTTTGGCGCCAACCGGATGAGCGCCTTGGACAGGATGCGGTTAATGGACTTCGACGAGAGACTCCCCACGAAATAGCCCACCTGGTACGTCGTCATGACACAACTCCTTCCGGGAGTCCAGTGATCATCAGATGCCACCGCAAAGACCAGAATGCTCGATAGCCCGTGGGTGTCGACGGAGCTTGCGCCACAGACCTTCCTGCATGCTAGGGCTCAACGAGCTGGTCGCGCACCTTACCTCTCCGGCCGCCTGCTCTTCGCGCTAGAGATAGGCGCCGTGGAAGGCTTCATCCATGGGCGTCACTAATGATGGCAGCCACCTCGAAACTGTGACAGAGAGGCTGGATCCCGATGAGTAACCTCGATCGCCACCCGCAGGAAACAGCTTGTGGCGGCCGGACGGCGGTAGCCGTTGAGCCGGTGCAGCAGCTGCACATTGGTCGGAATGTGCCGCTGGGTGGCCCCCGGGCGATGACGGTGACCCGCACATTGCCCAACCGTGAGCGCCGCATGGTGGGCGCGTGGTGTTTCGTCGACTTCTATGGGCCAGATGACATCAGCAACGCCGCGGGGATGCAGGTTCCTCCGCACCCGCATACCGGACTGCAAACGGTCAGCTGGCTAATCTCCGGAGAGGTGCTGCACCGGGACAGCGTGGGCAGTTACCAACTGGTGAAACCTGGCCAGCTGAATTTGATGACGGCCGGTCATGCTATTTCGCATTCGGAGGAGAGCCCACCCGATCACTCGCCGATCCTGCATGGCGTACAGCTGTGGACGGTTCTGCCGGACCGGGACCGGCACATTCACCCGCACTTCGGTCACCATCCGGATCTGCCGGTGCTGACCGATTCCGGCGTCACTGTGAGGGTGATCATGGGCGAACTGGGCGGTGCGACCTCTCCGGCCCAGGTCTACAGCCCGCTGGTTGGGGTCGAGGCAGACCTTGCCGCCGGCGCGAATACCCGGCTGCCCCTGCACTCCGACTGGGAGTACGCCGCCCTGGGATTGTCCGGCACGGTGGAGGTTGATGGCCTTGCGCTATCGACCGGTCCGCTGCTGTATCTGGGCTCTGGTCGGTCCGACTTGGCGCTGCGGACAGATCAAGGGGGCCGACTGTTGCTGATCGGGGGTGAGCCGTTCGAAGAGCACATCGTGATGTGGTGGAACTTTATCGGCCGCGATCATGACGAGATCGTCGGCGCCCGCGAGGAGTGGATGCATGGCGACAGGTTTGGTGTCGTTCATGGCTACCCCGGCAAACCGCTGCCTGCACCACGCATGCCCAGCACGCGGCTCAGGCCCCGTGGCCGAATTCGGTAGATATCCAGACGGGCTTGCCGGTACGCGCCGATTCGTAGAGGCCAACGATGACGCTGACGGTCTGGCGATTCTCGGCCAGGCCCACTCGGATCTCTTCGGTTCCCCGCAGCGCTGCTAGGAAGTTCTCATACTGGTAGTCGTGGGCGTCGGAGAGTTCGCTCGCGTCACGGCCAGCAGTGGCCGCGTCTTCCTCGGGCAGCGCGTACTCAGCGACCTGGTTAATGGCACCGTCTTCCAAGCCGGACAACTGCTCCGTGCCGGCTGACTCTTTTCGATTGACGTGGATGAAGCTGAGCTCATCGTCTTCGATGACAATCGATCCCTTGTCACCGTGCACCTGAACTCGGGCGCTCAGGCCCGGAAACGCGGCAGTCGTGGCGTGTAGTACGCCGAGGGCGCCACTCTCGAACCTCACCACACCGACTGCGACATCCTCGGTCTCGATCCGCTCGTGAGCGAGGATGGCAGTGCACCCGAAAACCTCCACCGGCCTGCCCAGCATGGCCACCAGCAGGTCAACGGTGTGCACGCCCTGGTTCATTAGGGCACCGCCGCCCTCGAATTCCCAGGTGCCACGCCAGCCTCCTGAGTCGTAGTAACTCTGGTCGCGCCACCAGTCGATCGAGGCAATGCCGGAAGTGAGGCGACCCAGCTCACCATTCTTGATCGCGGCTAGAGCGACCTCGGAGGCTGGATCGAATCGGTGCTGCGAAATGACTGTGACTAATGTGCCGGATTTCTGTTGGGCAGCGATGATGTCGTCAATCTTGCTGAGACTGACCTCCGCCGGCTTCTCAATGATCAAGTGCTTGTCGGCTTCGAGGGCCTCAATCGCCACCTCGGCCCGGCCGCCTGGCGGCGTGCAGATGACGACGACGTCGATATCGGTGGCGGCAATGGCATCAGTCAATGAGCTGAACGCTTGGCCGCCATGCACTGTCGTGATCTTCTCCGCCTTCTCCAGCGTGCGATTTACTACCGCAACAAGATCGATCTGATCGGCCAGTTCGCGGATCACTCTGGCGTGATGGTTGGCGATCATCCCGGCACCTACCAGCGCAAACCGGAACTTGCCCGAGCTGATGGAATTGCTCATTCGTGGCGAAACAGCACGCCGTTGATCAGAAACTGGATCCCGGGTCATTGCGGTTCCTGTGCGGTCAACCGTCCCACCCACTAGTCGAAGGTTCACGGCCATCAGACTCGGCGGCCGTCTGGCTCGGCTGACCCGGCCGGAGCCGGTAGAGAACCTCGCCAGCGTGCGGTTCAACGAAGGTGTCCGGATCGGCCTCGTACGCCGTAACGTCAACGGTCGCCGGGTCAAGATAATTGAGATTGACGGACCGTACGACATCCTCCGGAATACCGGTGGCCAGTGTCACCGTGACCCGGTTCCGCTCGCCGTGCTCGGCATCCCAGGTGCCCTGGCCCCGCAGATGAGTCGAGTGCGCTAGGTCCCCCCATGGCTGATCTTTGAACGTGTCCCATTGGCCGAGGAAGTAGTCGCGATTGTGGTAGCCGATCTCGGCGATGTGTGGGTGCATCACCGAGATCTGAGTGATGTGCGGTGCGTAAATGATCACCTCACCACCGTCGGCGACGATCGGTTCGAGCTTGTAGAAGCCCTTGGCCGCGGTCCAGATGTCTTCGTACTTGGCCGGCATGATCGACAGCACCCGCCGTACCGGATGATCAAGATAGGTCACGTGTGTCTCCGCGGAGATCTCCGCGCAGGCGGCCCAGGCGTCCTCCGGCGTGCCGAATGCCGCGGCGTGCAGTGTGTCGGTGCCGGAGGCCACCACTAGACACAGCGCGAGCCGCTCGACCGGGATCATGCTGGCCGCCTCGTTTACGAGAGCTCGGACCGGGGTCACACCCGGCGTACCGATCATCTCCGCACTGGTGATCAAGGCGCCCACCCAGTGCGAGAGATTGATCAATTCGGGACCTGAAACGCCCGGAAAGAAGTACTTGTTGCCGCCAGAGAAACCGACAACCTCGTGCGGGAACACCGGCCCGACCACGATCGCTACGTCGGCGTCGGCGACGTGGCGGTTAATACGCACCTCCACCGAGGTGTCCGTCATCAAACCTCCGGTGAGCTCGGTGAGTCGATCGGCACCGATGGTCCCTAATGAGGTGAACGTCTCGGGCAGCCAAGACTCATGGTTGAGTATTGTCCAGCCCGGATAGGTCTCCTCTGACGCGCCCGATGAATAGCCGAGATGGCGGGCGAGATGATCTTCCTCCATCCCCTGGTGGGTGCCCAAGGCGATCACTACCGTTACTGCCGCAGGCCGGTCGCCCAGCGCCTCGTACGCTGCGCGCATCAACAGCGGCAGTGGGCAAGTCCGGGTACCGTCCGGGACCACCAGGCAAACCCGCTTTCCATCCACATCCGCAGCGGCGAACTGATCATGTACGAAGGTACTGACCTGCTCGGACGACAAACGCTCGCCGACACCACCCACAAGAGCGGCTCGGGACGGATCGCCTGGATCGGTCCCATAACTTCTCGATCGGCTGGCCGGCTCCACAGTGATTCCCACAGGGTCAGCTTGCCCGTCGGGGCCCGGCCCCCACAAGGAATGAAGGTCATCGGTTCGGTTCGGCCTGAGCTGTACGCGTGAACATCGCCCCAGAGCGGGCAGCGTCATCAACCGTCCCTGTAACACTGAGGCCCCACCCCACAGGGGCGGAAATCCAGTAGTGCCAGCGGCATGCATGCTGCCCCGTGTCTTGCCGTTACGCTCCTCGGTGATGGATGTGCCGCCGGGCTTCAATCCCACGCTTATTCTCGTCCTCAATCTGGCCGGGACGTTCGTCTTCGGCATCAGTGGCGGCTTGGCGGCGGTACGAGCACGGCTAGATCTGCTCGGTGTCGTGGTGCTCGCCACTGTCGTCGCTTTGGCGGGTGGGGTCACGAGGGACCTGTTGATCGGCACGCCACCGGCGACCGTCCGGGACTGGCGCTACCTGGCGGCGGCGGGAGTAGCGGGACTGGTCTGCTTCTTCGCCGGGTCGGCGTTGGAGCGGTTCGAGCGCAGCGTGATGCTCTTCGACGCCGTCGGCCTCAGCCTTTTCGCGGTGACCGGCGCCACCAAGGCGCTGCAGTTCGGGCTGGGCCCGGCGCAGGCCGTGCTCCTCGGGACGGTCACCGGGGTCGGCGGTGGGATGTTGCGTGACCTGCTGCTCGGAGAGATCCCGACCGTTCTGCGTGAGGGGCTATACGCGGTGCCGGCGATGCTGGGAGCCGCGGTCCTTGTCATCGCGCAGGAGGCCGGCAGCACAAGCCCGGTCTTCCCCGTGCTAGGCGCAGCCGTGTGCATGGTCGTCCGACTCCTCGGCCTGAAATACGGGCTCACGCTGCCCATCGCACGCAGCGAAAAAGACTGATAGCGCGACCCTCAATTCCGACCATTGCCGACTTTCGCGCGCCGCCCGGGAGCCGCAAGGGTGGTCCAATTTGCGACCATTGCGGAGTTTCGCGCTCGGTGTCGCCCAATGTCCATATCCAAGAGCGGGAGTTTGGCAACAAGCGGCAACCCTGTTGTCACACGTGGGCCGGAGTCAGCAGGATGGCCTTATGTCCCCCATTGCCACGCTCGAGCTTCATCCCGACCGCCTTTTTCCGGCCGAGCCGGGCACCCGTAGGCTCGCCCGCCAGTTGTACGAGACCGTTGCAGAACTGCCGATCATTTCACCGCACGGTCACGTTCCGCCTCAATGGTTGGCCGAGGATATTCCCTTCACCAATCCCACCACGTTGTTGATCACTCCTGATCATTACGTCAATCGGCTCTTGCATGCCCACGGTGTGGAGTTGGCCAAGCTCGGCGTAGGCCAGAAGTCGATGACTGAGGAGCAGTCTCGCGAGGCTTTCAAGATCTTGTGCTCGCACTGGAGCATCTACCGCGGCACGCCCGTACGACTGTGGCTGGAGACGCAGCTGGCGGACATCTTCGATGTGCGGGTACAACCTAGCGCTGAAACCTCAGACCAAATCTATGATCAGATCGCCGAGCGGCTTGGCTCTGAGGAGTTCAAGCCGAGGGCCCTGTACAAGCGGTTCGACATCGAGCTGCTTGCCACTACGGACGATCCCTGCGACGACCTTTCCGCCCACAAATTCCTGCGAGAGGATGACACCTGGTCGGGCCGCGTGATCCCGACCTTCCGGCCGGACAAGTACCTCGAACCCGGCCTGCCCGACTGGAACAGCAACCTGGATCGACTAGCAGAGGTATCAGGGGTCGACACCCAAACCTATGGTGGCTTCATCGGGGCTTTGGAGAACCGTCGGCAGTTCTTCAAGGAGCAGGGCGCGGTGTCGTCCGACCACAGCCACTTCGACGCGCGTACCGATTCTTTGGAGCCCTCGGAGGCCGAGCGAATCTTCGATTCAGCTCGCAAGAACGAGGTCAGTCAAGATGAAGCGACCGCATTGCGCCGACATCTGGTCTCGGAGATGGCCCGGATGGCTTGCGATGACGGCCTCGTGATGACTTTGCATCCAGCGGTCTTGCGTAATCATCACTTACCGACATTCGAAAGGTACGGTCCGGACGTTGGCACCGACATTCCGGTGCAGGTGGAGTTCACCGAAGCGTTGCGGCCGACGCTGATCCGATACGGCACCCATCCCAACTTCCACCTCGTCATCTTCACCATTGACGAAACGGTCTTCTCCCGGGAGATAGCCCCGCTCGCGGGATTCTATCCTTCGGTCTTCGCCGGCGTTCCGTGGTGGTTCATCGATGCCCCTGAAGCGATCCGCCGCTATCGAGCCGCAATCACCGAATCCGTGGGCTTCGACAAGACGTCGGGTTTCATCGACGACACCCGCGCCTTCTGTTCGATCCCGGCCCGGCACGACATGTCCCGGCGACTCGACGCCGGCTTTCTCGCGCAGCTCGTGGCCGAGCATCGGCTGAGGGAGGATGAGGCGGTCGAGGCAATTCATGATCTTGTCGTCACAAATCCACGAAGGGTCTTCAAACTGTGAACGACGTGCCCCGGCTATCCCGTTCGCTGCCCAATACGCCGCCAGCCGCTCCGGTGCGGATTGTGCATCTGGGGATCGGCAACTTTCACCGTGCCCACCAGGCCTGGTACACCGCGCACGCCGACGATGCGAATCAGTGGGGAATTGCCGGGTTCACCGGTCGTCGGACCGACATGGCCGATGCACTTCGCCCCCAAGATGGGCTCTACACATTGATCACACGGAGCCCGAAGGGCGACGACTTCGAGCTGGTCGGTTCTCTGTCGGCTGTCCACGCCGCCGCCGAGCATGATGCCTACCTGAATTACCTGAGTCGTCCCGACGTCGCGATCGTCACCATCACCGTGACCGAGGCCGCTTATCTACGGGCCCCAAACGGCGGGTTAGATGTCGATAGGGACGTGGTGCAGCGTGATCTGCAAGCGCTGCGTGAGGATTCGCGTAGAGCGGTCGGTTCACTCCCCGCCAGACTTGTGGCAGGGCTGCTCGCTCGCCGCTCGGCCGGCGCGGCGGCGTTGACGATTCTGTCGTGTGACAACCTGCCCGAGAATGGTGCCGTCACCAAAACGGTCGTAACCGATCTCGCCAGCTTGGTCGATGACACTTTGATGAGCTGGATCGAGACCAACGTCGACTTTGCCACCTCCATGGTCGACCGGATTACGCCCGGGACTACCGATGAAGACCGCAAGCTGGTCGAGGAGGCCTGCGGCTATCTCGATGCTTATCCTGTGGCCACTGAACCCTTCAGCGAATGGGTGATCTCGGGAACCTTCCCTGCGGGTCGGCCGCGTTGGGAATCCTCAGGCGCCAGATTGGTCGATGATGTGGAACCGTTTGAGCAGCGCAAGCTGTGGCTGCTCAACGGATCGCATTCCATGCTTGCGTACGCCGGAAGTATCCGTGGGCATCAAACAATCGACGAAGCAATCGCCGATGACGATTGCCGATCATGGGTAGAGGCGTTCTGGGATGAGGCAAGCCGTCACCTGTCACTTCCCGCCGACGACACCACCAACTACCGGCAAGCTCTGCTGAACCGCTTCTCCAATCCACGGGCGCAGGACCAGCTCGCCCGGATCGCGGCGGACGGATCAGCCAAGCTCCCCGTACGTACGCTCCCGACCGTGCGCGCCGAGCACGCAGCAGGACGGATTCCGATTGGCTGTGCCACCACTCTCGCGGCCTGGGTGCTGCACCTGCGGGGGCTGGGTGCGCCTATCAAAGACCCTGGGGCCACTGCGGCTCAGGCCGCAGCTAACGATGTCGAATTGGACGCGGCCGTTCCCGGGGTACTCAATGTCTTGGAGCCTGGGCTCGGCAATGATCAAGACTTCGTCGACGCAGTTCTCAAGCAAGCCAGGGCCATTCAGTCTTAGCGATGGAATAGCGAGGAGAGCTCATGAGTATGCAGCAGCCTGGTCAGGCAACAGAGTCGGCTGGAGTGCAGCCGAGAACCGACGAAGAGCGCGGCAAGGATCAGCGCGCAGCTGCGGAGTCCGAAGTCGCGGCACATGACGCGGCCGGAGGCGCCGCCCCAACTGCGCAAGCCGAGGCCAGGCCGTCAGGCCAGACCGGCTCCGCTGAGGTCGGGGTTGTTGGCATGGCGGTGATGGGCAGCAGCCTGGCGCGCAACATGGCCCGCCACGGGTATCGGGTTGCGCTGTTCAACCGTACCCATAGCAAGACTCAGGAGGTCGTGACTGACCATGGTTCGGAGGGGACTTTCGTCCCGGCCGAAACTGTCGAGGAGTTCGTTGCCTCGTTGGAACGGCCGCGGCGCATCGTGATCATGGTCAAGGCGGGTAAGGGCACCGACGCCACTATCGACTCCCTGCTGCCTCATCTGGAGGAAGGCGACATCGTCGTCGATGGCGGCAACGCCTACTTCGAGGACACCCGGCGACGCGAGGCTCGGCTCCGTGAAATGGGGCTGCACTTTGTGGGGGCCGGCATCTCTGGCGGTGAAGTCGGGGCTCTGGAAGGCCCGTCGATCATGCCCGGTGGGTCGCGGGAGTCCTACGAGGCTCTCGGGCCGATCTTGGAGGACATTTCCGCGCACGTCGGCGACGAGCCATGTTGCACCTACATCGGCACCGACGGCGCCGGCCATTTCGTCAAGATGGTCCACAACGGCATCGAGTACGCCGATATGCAGTTCATCGGCGAGGCGTACGAGCTGCTAAAGGCGGCCGGACTGGACACCAACCAGATGGCTGACGTCTTCGCGACCTGGAATAGCGGCGACCTCGACTCCTACCTGATCGAGATCACCTCGGAGGTGCTGCGCCAGGTCGATGCCAAGACCGGTCGTCCGATTGTTGACGTGATCCTCGACGCCGCTGGCATGAAGGGCACCGGCACCTGGACGGTGCAGTCGGCACTCGACCTCGGCGTGCCGGTCAACGCAATCGCCGAAGCCGTTTTCGCCCGCGCCTCCTCATCCCACCGGGAGTTGCGGGAACATGCACAAAGTGCTCTGGAGGGACCCGACCGCAGCCTGACCGATGTCGACCAGGCGTCTCGGCAGGGATTCATCAACGATGTCCGAGATGCACTGTGGGCAAGCAAGGTGGTCGCGTACGCACAGGGCCTCGATCTGATTCGTACCGCCGGCGAAGAGTATGGCTGGGACATCAACGTCGCCGAGGTCGCGAAGATCTGGCGCGCCGGGTGCATCATCCGGGCGAAACTCCTCGAGCGAATCCGCAGCGAGTACGCCGCAGGCAATCTGGTGACCCTGCTCGAGGCCCCGAGCATCAAGGCCGAGCTAGCGCGCTGTCAGGACGCCTGGCGCCAGGCGGTGTGTCGTGCCGTCACAACGGGCGTACCGGTGCCTGGCTTTGCCTCGGCACTTTCCTATTACGACTCCATTCGAGCGCCGCGCGTTAACGCTGCGCTCACGCAAGGGCTGCGGGACTTCTTCGGCGCCCATACCTACCACCGGACAGACGAAGAAGGGACCTTCCACACACTGTGGTCTGGAGACCGCGGCGAAATCAACATCGACTGAGCCGGCAGGCTTTGACAACACATGGCAACCGATTGACTTTAAGGTCGACAAGAGGACTGAATTAGCGTCGTTCCTCTGGTAACGGGGTGTCGCTCCATCGAGGCCCTAGAAATGGAGATTCGTCATGGCAGTGGTCACGCAGACCACAACTGAAGTGGCCGTCCCAAAGAAACTGACTGTTCGGAACTATCTGGGTTATGCCACCGGCGACGCAGCGAACAATCTAGCCTTCTCGATGTCGGGAATGTTCCTGCTCTTGTACTACACAAACGTGATCGGCGTCGGAGCCGCCGCACTCGGCACGATGTTTCTGCTGATCAGATTCTGGGACGCCCTCGCCGACCTTGTCGTGGGACGCCTGGTGGACGCCAAGAAACCTGGCAGGCTCGGAAAGTTCCGGCCCTTTATCCTCTACTTCTCCCTGCCCCTGCTGTTGTCCAGCATGGTGCTTTTCTCGGCGGGAATCTTCTTCCCGAACCTCAGCCCCACGGCAGGTTTGATCTTCGTGTACATCCTTTACACGGTGATGGGGACGCTCTATAGCTTTGTCAACATTCCGTACGGCTCAATCGCCCCAGCCATGACACAGGTCCCGGTGGAGCGGGCCAGGCTTGCCAGCTGGCGGGTGTGGGGCTCGAACATCACAATCTTGATGCTGGCATTTGTGGTGGCGCCACAAATTAAGCGGTTCGCGAACGACCCCGCCGGCCTCCAGCGCTCGCTCTTCATCACGACAGCGATCTTTGTGGTTGTCGGCATGGCGCTGTACCTCTACACCGTCGCGACCGTGAAGGAGCAGGTCCACCGCGAAGTGGCTGCGCCAACCCTTAGAGAAAGCTTCGGCACCCTCGGCAAGAACAAACCACTGATCTGGCTCTGTCTCGGGAGCCTCGCCTTCCTCACCGGTCTCACTGCCCTCAGCACGCTGAACGCTTACTACGCCCTTTATGTCCTCAAGGATGCAAATTACATCGCATGGAACACGGTGGCGCAGACGGTCGGGACCTTCCTCGTTGCCTCGTTCATCCCCACGATCGTCAGGCGGATGGGCAAGCGCAATGGCTACATTGTGCTGGGCGTGGTCGGTGCAATTGCCGGTGCCCTTCTTGCGTTCGCCCCGCCCTCCATCCCAATCATCGCGGTCTTTGCCTTCTTCCTCATGGGCGTTGGGATGGGCGGTGTCAACACCTTGATGTGGGCACTCGAAGCCGACACTGTGGAATATGGCGAGTGGAAGACTCACGTCCGTACCGAGGGCACGACCTATGCCATGTTCTCATTTACCAGGAAGATGGGTCAGGCGCTGGGTGGCGCTGCCGGGGCCTACGCCCTCGGCTTCGTCGCCTTCAGCTCATCGGCGGCTAAGGCCGGGCAACCGCAGGCGCAGTCGACGGTCGACGGCATCCAATTCTGGACCGGCGCTATCACCGCCGGATTCATCGTCCTTTCGGTGATCATCATGTTCTTCTACCCTCTGACGGACAAGGTGTTCCGCCAGATCGTCGGTGAGATTGCCGCCCGCCGTGCAGACCGGGAAGCCGCTGAGGTCGTGAGGCCGCCGATAGGAGAATGAGTCCAGTGGAAATGACTCAACGCATCCGCACATCTACCTGAGGAGCAAACCCGTGACCACCATCGTGATGGACATGGAAGTCGTGGATTATGACAGCTTTAAAAGACTCTGGGATGAGGACCGTACTCAGAGGGGCTCGCTTGGCGTACAGACCTACAAGATTTTCCGTCCATTGGACAACCCGTTCGAGGTGATCTTGCACTACGAAGTGACCGACGTGGAAACTGCGGAGGAGGTAGTGGCTGCCTTGCGTGACATGTTAGATGCGGGCCCTTTGGGAAAGGTCGTCTTCAAGCCCGACTTCCGGATCTGCGACGAGGTCACCTCCGGCAGCTATGCGGGTAATGGGGTCGGTGCATAGTACGCCGGCCACATGACCGAGAAGTCGATCATCGGAGGAGTTCGTATTCGAGGAGGCTCTGCACACCTACATCGCCATCGGGGATATCCACCGGGTACGGCTGCGGCGATGCCCGACTACGGCGATGAAGAATGGCGCGAGATGGTGTGTCTTGAGGCCGCCGATGCGTTGGAGAGTGCAGTAACGCTCAATCCGGGTGCCGAGCACACTATGTCGGCTCAGTACGCCGTGGATCACTTGATCTAACTGTCCAAGCATCTACGCAGAAGGAGTTGGTATGGCAAGAATCGGTGTCCAGGCCATGATGCTCAGAAATGAGTTCGCGACAGACGGAGCGTTCACAACGCTGAAGCGGCTCAGTGACCTCGGGTTTAATGCCGTTGAGATTTCCCAGATTCCTATGACGGAAGCCAACGTCGGCGAGATCGATCGCGCGAGGACAGAACTCGGCATGGAGATCGCTGCTCTGTCTGCCGTCTTGGATGCCCCGGTCGGCTCGCCGAATGAATCGCTTACCGACAAGTTCGACAAGATCGTCGCGGACTGCAAGCGGCTGTCATGTTCGATGGTGCGGATCGGCATGATGCCGTTCTCCGCCATGGCCTCCAAGGAGGCTCTCTTCGACTTCTGCCGCCGTAGCAACGAGATGGCCGACCGGCTTGGCGAGGCCGGCATCGCCCTGTACTACCACAACCATCACAATGAGTTCGCCAAGTATGACGGACAGTACGTCCTGGACATCATCCGCGAGAAAGCTCCGTCGCTGAAGTTCGAACTGGATGTCCACTGGATTCAGCGCGGGGGAAAGGACCCGGTGAAGGTGCTCCAGGACTATGCCGGCCTGGTGGATCTCGTCCACCTCAAGGACTACCGCATCGGTCAGATGCCGGCTCAGGCCTTCCAGGCACTCGAGGAGGGCGACTATTCCGCCTTTATGGCTGCCTTCACAGGGATCGTGCAGTTCGCCGAGGTCGGCGAGGGCAATCTCGACTTCAAGGCGATCATCGACCAAGCCTTGTCGAGCGGCACGAAGTACCTTCTCATCGAGCAGGACGACCAGTACGGCCGCAGCCCCTTCGATTGCCTCGCTACCTCACGGGAGAACCTGGTTCGGCTCGGCTACAGCGACCTCCTTTAAAGGACTGACGCTTCTTCGACCGGTGAGGGCTTGAGTGTGTCTTTCTGCCGACATTAGGAGAAAGGACACGACTAGAGCTGGGTCGAGCGCGGCCTCGCTTTCCACAGCCACCGGAACCGATTTGTGCATTGCCTGTACTGGCACGTTATAGCGGTTCTGGAGACAGATCGCGATCTTGGCTAGCCGCGTTCGGCCACCTCGAGCAACCGCTGACCGTCAGCAAGGGTATGCGCCAGCGGCTTCTCCCAGATCACGCGTACGCCGCGCTCCAAGCTATCCACCGCGACCGCCGCACCTTTTCCGGCAGGGTTACGTGATCGCCATATCCTGGGACGTGATAGTCCTCCACGGCGGTCATCAGCCGTTCCGTATCTGTGTCGCAGACAGCAACCAGCTGGACTTCCGGGAGCGCTGCCAATGCACCGAAGTGAACGATTGAGACGTCGCCGCAACCGATCACAGCAGCTGTGGTCATTGGGCGCGCTAACTTCTCTCGGGGAACTTTCCTTCCTCCCGGATGCGCTGATTGAGTTCGGCGAGATACTCGCTCTCCTCGAAGTCCAAGGGCACCTCTTTCCCGGTCCAGCTGGATAGGTGGATGGCGTTGGCGAGCCGGACACCGTTGATTCCATCCGAACCAGGCGCGATGAGCGGAGTGCCGTCGAGAATGTTGGCGGCGAAGTTCTCCAGCACCCCGGCGTGCTGAAGACCCCACGGGGTGTCGAACTCGAGCACCTCGCTTGAGTAGAACTCGGCCGTGTCCACCTCTCCGGTGAACAGTCTCATCACGTCCTCCATGCCCATGCTCTTGCTGAGCTCGACCTCGTCCTTGACCAGCCGAGTCACCGTGGCGGTCTTGGACTGATCAACAACGATCTTGCCCTTGTCACCAAGAATCTCGAACCGGTCCGTTCCCGGAAGGTCATGGACGGCAGTGATAAACACACCCGTGGCGCCGTCGCCGTAATCCACCACCGCCGTCACTTCGTCTTCGACTGCGATGTCCCGGCGGAACCCGTACGCCACCTTGGAGTACACCGAATTGGGCACGCCGCAGATCCATTGCCACAGGTCGAGCTGGTGCGGCGCCTGGTTTACCAAGACGCCCCCACCTTCACCGCCCCAAGTGGCCCGCCAGTCGCTTTGCTCGTAGTACCCCTGTGGGCGCCACCAAGTCGTGATGATCCAGCTGGTGTGCCGGAGCTTACCGATCTCGCCCGCGTCGACGATTTCCTTGATCTTCTGGTACAGCGGGTTGTTGCGCTGGTTGAACATGATCGCGAAGGTCAGGTCCGGCTTCGTCGCGGCAAACTCGTTGAGTTCCTTGACTTGACGCGTATACACACCGGCCGGCTTTTCTATCAGAGCGTGGATGCCCCGGTCGAGACTGTTGATGCCCATTTCCGGGTGGAGATAGTGCGGCACGGTGGTGATGATCGCATCGACGTCACCGCTCTCCAGCATGGCGATGTAGTCGGTGTAAAACGGCACACCCGAATATGTCGAGCGGGCGACGTCAGCCTTGGCTGGATCAATATCGCAGATCGCCCCGATCTCCATGTTCGGGACCATTCCATCGGCGATGAACTTGGCATAGATAGAGCCCTGGGCACCCAGCCCGATAATCCCTAACCTCACTTTGTCCGCCATTGGCCTGCCCTCCCTGTGTCGAAATCGTTGTTCGTGCCCGGCTCGTGGCCGACTTTGGGCGCAGTCTTTCGCATGGTTGGCCGACATGCCAAGCAGTTGCCGTGAGTTGCAGGGCCGTCCTTTGGCAAGTGCCAGCTAGCAACAACTGGCAACAAGTGGCGCCGCGCCGCCAAGTGTGACTTGATGGAAATACTGCCTGCGGGTGAGGAGTGATGAGTCCATGTGGACACTGTCCGGATTCTCCGATGAAATATCCCCTGACTTCGATGCCCAGTGCGCGCTGGTCGCCAAGCTTGGACTCCAGTACCTGGAGTTTCGCAGTGCCTGGGACACAAACATCCTCGACCTCGACACGGACCAATTGAACGAAGCCCAGCGGATCTTGGGCGCCCATAGGCTGAAGGTCTCCAGCATCGGATCACCGATCGGAAAGATCTTCATCGACGAGGACTTCGAGCCGCATCTGGCACGGATGCAGCATGCCGCCGACGTTGCCCGCTTCTTTGAAGCCCCCTTCATCCGGATCTTCTCCTTCTTCATGCGCGACGGATCTAATCCTGACGACCACCGAGACGAGGTGCTCCGTCGGATGAGTGGGCTGGCATCGGTGGCCGAAGACGCCGGGGTCGTGCTGCTACACGAGAACGAGAAGGACATCTACGGCGACATCCCGCGCCGCTGTCTGGACATCGTGGAGTCGGTTGGATCTGAGCACCTCAAGGTGGCCTGGGACGCTGCCAACTTCGTTCAGGTCGGCGTCCGGCCGTACACCGAGGCGTACGCCATGCTCCGGCCGCATCTGGCCTACGTGCAGATCAAGGACGCGCGGCTCGA
>JBJMIR010000036.1:0-8831 GCA_045806785.1 Propionibacteriaceae bacterium
GCGGAGGAATTCCGCGAGGTCCTCCTCGCTCACGTCGTGGAACTGGATGCGACGCAGGAAACGGTTCGTATGTTCCACTTCGGTCGCCGACTCCCCGAGCTGTTCAAGGATCCAGTACGCCGCAGGCTCCACCAACGCCAAGCTGCGGACCCGCTCCGGATAAGCGAGCGCGAACTCCAGCAGCGCTCGGCCACCGCCCGACCACCCGGCGAAGTCCACTCGGTTCAAGGTCAGCGAGTCCAGGGTCATGCGGAGGGCCTCACGCTCGATCTCCGCCGTGTAGCTGGGGTCGCCCACCTGGCCAGCCGAACCCAGCTCGTTGTGGATCGGCTGGACCCGGATCGTCGTCCGGGTCGAAGCCAGGCGTGCCTGGTGTGGGATCCACGACAGCCAGCCCGTCAGACCGCCCGGCACGACAAAAAATCCACGCGGGACTGCCACGAATGTGACAGCTATCGCGGCATTCCCTCTCGCGGAAATATGAAGTGACGGGAGATGGAGCTGGTTGATCATGGTGCGCCACTGTGACGTTTGTTCGGCTGAATACCGTTGCAAAGAGGCGGAGCTGCCGGTTTAGTTCTGATCGGTGCCGCAAAAGAGCCAACCGCGGCGCGCTAACCGGTCACGCTAAGGTCCTCGAGCTGCAGATGAAGCCGTCGCCGCTTGTCGCAGCGGTTGAGGCTGAGCTGAGAGACGCCGGCCGGCTCGGCTCGTCCGTGGGGCAGCAGGCTTTGCACTTGGCAATACGGATGACGACGAGCGCGTTCGACACCGGCTCCAGCGTTGCGGCGTTAAACAAGGAACTCACGGTGACGATGCAGCGGGCGTTGAAGGACGTGATCATCGGCGTGGGCCCGTTGGAAGAGCTGAGGGTGCGTCGTGCTCGCAAGCTCACTGGCAAGTGAACCTGAGAACGCGTGAAGGGAATCGATGCCGCGGGGCCCTGTTTATGCCCACCTTGCCTGGGCGGCGGTCCAGCACGGCTCACTTCCACCGGAATCGTCATTATGTTCTAATCAGGTATGCGGGATGATCTTGATCCGAGTCAGTACGGAGAAGCAGACCGCCGAGAAGTCGATCCGCCGATCCAGGTTCAGACTGCAACCTGGGCGAAAGCTGGCCAGCTCGATTGGTGGGTGAAGGAACGGCAGGAATGGCGGGGTCTGGTACGCGGTGGGGACGGCCGTCAGCGCTGGGTCAGGGCTGTTGATCTTCGTCCCCGAGGTCAAATACTTCGCATACCAGACCGGTGAAACCGGACAGCAGAGCGAGGCGATATCTGTCGGAGACGCTGCCACATTGGCATGTGATCTGATCAACTGGTATGGCAACCGGGAACTGTATTCAAAGAGATTTCAGCCGAGCGTACGGATGCCTGCTGGCTCTACTTGACACGGTGAATTGCTGCTGATCTCTTTGACCGGATCGCCGTATACCCGACAACCATCCAAGCAACAATCGAAGAATGAGCGCTGGGAGCACGTCCGCTTGGCTTCGATCCACGGAGAGCCCGATCCTAGGATTCGCTTAGCTGGGCGGATCGCGGTAGCCGCAGCACTGGTACTCGGAAGTGGTTGCCAGGCAGTCGCATTCCTGCTCGCCCAGACGCCAACGGACTCGACGGAATGGCTGACCTGGATGCCTTGGGTGCCGGACTCGTTGGTTTGGCGGTGCCGCAGGGCTGGGAGGTTCTTGCGTACAACCTCGTCACACAGCGCGTCCTTTCGCCAGCAGACGTCGCCAATGCGGTCGATAACATCACCTCCTCGCCCGCAGGTGTCGCTGTCATGTTGCTCTTCTTTGTGCTCGGCTTTGGCGGGACTGCTCGCAACCCTCTATTCACTTTGGCGGTCGCGGGCTGTCCCACGGGTCGCTGTACTGATCTTGCTCATGGGGTTCTCCATCGACATCGCCGGACGTGCGACCGAGGGACACCTGATCACCTTCGTGGGAGCGACCTGGATCGCGGTCACCATCTTGCGTGGAGGCAAGTCAGCCCAAACCGATGATGCTCACTCGCCGTGATCACCGGTCTCGGCTTAGGGCTGTTGATCTTCGTCCCGCGAGGCTCACAGCCATGACTTGTCGTTGTCATTCGTCGTTGGTCGAGCGTGCTTGCCTGGGTGTTTCTCCTGCAGGACGTCGGAAAGTGGTCGCGGACGCGTGCAGCAACATAACGTGCTGCCTGAGAGACAGGAGCTTATGATGGCTGTGCTGGTGATCTTCCGAGCGAAGGGCAACTCCCAGGATTTGTTGGCCTGCTACGACGCGACGCTTGCCGATGCGATAGCGACGGCCCCAGCGCGTCCCGAAGCACATTTTTGCGCTCCCACTGGGGACGGGATCATGATTTTGGATGTATGGAGCTCACGTGCTGAGGTTCAGCGGGCGATCATTGACAACGAGGACTTCCAGCGGAAATGGCAGGACGCGGGCTGGCCAGAAGAGACCGTCGAGATGTTCGAAGTGCATAGCACGGGCTGGCCGAAGTGATCAATCACTGCCAATCAATTTAGCCGGATGAAATTAAGCTGTGCCCGTGTGGGTTCCTGTGCGAGCCTGAACCGACTGGATCAGGTCAGTGCCGTGAGCAACGGGGCCTAGACCCGGCTGCAGCCCCCTGGTCGACGAGCTCAAGGAGAATCTGGACATCGACGACGACCCCGATCCGGTTCGAGCCTTCGCACTCATGTACGGCGGGGTCATCAACGGCCGCTACGCCAACTGGCAGCTCGCCGCTAGCCCCGGTCCCCGGTAGGCCGTGCGGAGTTGCCGGAACGCGGTGAAAGTGAATCGCTCTACGCGACGATCTCGGCGGTGAGCTGCCGCCCGACACGCCGCGGACTTCGGGGCGGTTATCGATCGACGAACTCGGCTGCCCAGAAGGAGCCCGCGGCGCTCCTGCCCTGGCTCTTGCTGATCTTGGGGGCCGATACGGGAAGCGGGTTCCAGTCGTGTGATGGTGTACGTCTGAGCCGGCTGGAGTCTCGCTGGGCCGTTCATGGCGGTCATCTGAGCAGCATGGAGCCAGCCGATTCCTCGAAGTGTTTCAGTTTCCTTGGGAGGCTTTAACCAGATCGGGCGCATCCCAGGACCACCCTGATCTTACGAGTTGATCTTGCACAACTATGGCAGAGCACGGCGTTGAGAGCCTGTTATTTCACGTTCAGAGCCGCGCCAGGCCGCGACGCCGAAACCGATGCCGACCAGAAATGCAACGGCGCCGCCGATGCGGCCCCATGAGCCGGGGTGGTGCGGGAGAACCAGGGCGGCGGCCAGTCCGAGGTATAGCCAGACCGCGCTGCATAGCCCTCTTAGGATGCGGCAGCCGGGTCCGCGGCTAGCGGCGAGCACCCCGGCTAGTGCGAGCACGGTGGCGTGCTCGGCGTAGTCCAGCCACCAGCCGCCGCGAGCCGCCGGGTCGCTCCCGCCGATCTGCCGCGGAAATGCAATAGCCGCCGTGACGAGAAGCGCGGCACCGGCCAATGCGGCGAAGATGAGCAGTGCACGGGACGTGCCCGCCCACCAGGATGGAAACGTTCGCGCGTCCCGCCAGTACGGGTAAACGATCAGCGGCACCACCCCGACCGCGAGAATGGCAGTGAACGAGGGCTGGAAGGGAAGGATGATCGCACCGGCCACGACAACTGCGCCTACCAGCTCGACGACCAAGAGCGTCCGGCGCGGCTGCTGCGCAAGCGCGAGCAGGACACCCGCGGTGATCGCGTCCACACTGCCGGCGACGGTGAGGAACCAGCGATTCAGTTCTGTACGGGTCTGCTGATCGGGTTGCAGCAGCACCCAGGGCGCCGATGCCATCAGCACCACGGCCACCACGAAGAAAAGGCCAGCGAGGACGGCGACCACTCGAAAGATGATTATCCGTATGCGGTGTGGAGTGCCGGCCCGCTTGGTGTCAGGGTGCTCCGAAGATCCGCTGCTCATACTCAGGTCGGCCTTTCTGAAACAAGCACATCTGAGGCGGCTGGCATGTGCCAGAGCCGATAGCCGGCCCAGGCGAGGCCGGCGCCGAGACTCACACTGCCGAGGATCGCGATCGGCCAGGCGGCGGTCGTGACCAGCTGAGCTATCCCGAACCCGAGCAAATGCGCCGGAGCGCCCACAGCGACCAGCACGCCGGACCAGCGAGGCAGTGTCGCGGTCCTGATCATGGCAATACCGAACAGAATGTAGCCGATCATGAACAAGATCGCCGCTAACCCATTGATGATCACCACGGGCAGATATTGGCTCAGGGAGTCCAGCACCGCCGGCGACTGCTTGGCCAAAACGGGGGCGAGGAAGCCGAAGTTCCCGGTCACCGCGATCAGATAGGTGCCGGAGAAAGCGGTCAAGAAGCCGACCAATCCGAGCCGGCCCATCCCGCCGCGATGAGCCGCATAGAGCCCGGGAAGGCCGAGCAGCAGCAGCAACCAAGCAAGCGTGTACACCACATGCGCCGCGACCAGCCGCGGCTCGCTGGCATCAATCGTCGTAGCCGTCTCACGACTAGGATGCAGCAGGGTCGCGACAACCATCAGCGCGCCCGCAGCCACCAGCGCCAACCCGCACCATCTTAGGAACCGCACCAATGGGCCAGCGTCCTCCGCGCTGACCGCTCCTGCCATGGTTATCCAACCTCAGGAGGGGAATCATGGAGCGGTATGTGACGTTTGGCGAATATGCCGGGACGTCGCCACAGCAGCCACGCGGCGATCAGCACTGTCAGTATGACGGCGGCTAGCTGGGTCATATTGCCGGCGTCGGCGCCATCCAGTACCGAATCGACCAGGGCGCCGTTGTTGTTGCTGGCATCAAAGATCTGATGCAAAACCCCGACTGCTAACACGCTGTCCAAGGCGGCCCGCATCATGACACCCATCAGCAGCCGAATCACAATGCCCAAGATCAGCAAGCCGGCGATACCCCTCAATACCGAAAGCGCTGAGACCTGATTATCGAGGAGCAGCAGCGGGACATGTACACCCGCGAACGGCAGTGCCGTCAAAACGGCAGCCACGACGAAGTTGAAGCGGGCCTCCAAGCGGGTTTGGAAAAAACCAGCCCACACCGTTTCCTCCCACAGATTGATCACCACCACCGCCAGGGCGATCGAGCCGACTTGTTTGATCAACACCGGTCCAAGATCGGCTGTGTGCAACGAGCCTCCGAAGATCAAGCCGAGCAACAGCGCGATCACCGGCAGACCGAACAGCACCACCAACCACCAGCCAATGCCGAACCGCCAACGAAACACCCGCGCAAACAGCCCGCGCACCCCTGTCCGTCCGTCGGTGATCCAGGTCACCCACAAAGCTGTTGGCAACAAGATCAACAGCGTTGAAGCGAGCGCGAAAACCTCCACCGGCAGATTGGCACCGGGAATGACGCCATGGAAGGCAAGAACCGGTATACAGAACAGCAGCCAACTCAGGCCAAGCGCGATCACCAAGAATCCGGTCAGAGGCCGCCGGGCCACCCAACCCTTCAACCCCGTCAATGTGAGGTCACCATGTGGAAAAGGAGCCCAATAAATCTGAGGCGACGCGGTGCTGATCGGCGACACGACGACCTCCCTCTGGAACGACCGAGATGGTCTAAGCCCGGTGGCCGGGGAAACCCTAGCGGCTGTGGACGGCGTCCAGGTCCGCTAGGGGCAGGGTTACCTGCCGCTGATAGTGGGACGACCAGCCATTTCTTACCATCATCCCTGCTATAAAACTCGTCAAGGCCTCGGGCTGGGGGGCTGTGGGTTTCGACATGGCGGAAGGTCTTGATGCCAGGATGTCGCAGCTTCGCGCCTCGGCCAGGTTGTGCCGTCTGTGGCGTGATCAAGGTAGCCCGCGAGAGGTGAGCCGACCGCTTCGGGTGCCTTATGAGACTTTCGCGGAAGGCTTTGCGATCTCATAGAAGCCCGGGACGTTCTAGAAAGCCGCTGATAGCAGGCCGCGGAAAAGGGTGGCAGGTCAAGCCCAACTCAGGTGAGCACGAAAGGGTCACCGCGGCGGATGGTGCCGCCGTTGATCACCGAGGCGTAGACGCCGACGTTCACTGCGTTGTGTTGAGCAGCCGTACGCAGAATTCCTGAGTCTTTGGGTAGGTCTCCCTGCGGGAGCGTGATCATCACGCAACGCGGGCAGGGTTCGGTAATGATCAGGCGAACAGTGTCCCCGATCATAACCGTCCGGCCGATCCAGTCGTTCTCCACGAAGCCGGCATCCTCGCCGCCGGTCGCCACAACAATGTTGGGGCGGAACCGGCGGGCCTCGAAGCGGCCTTGTGGATACAGCTGCCGCAGACGATCAATCGTGGAGGTGGTTAAAAGGTGCACCACCGCGATGTCAAAAAACGTCCCGGCCGGCATCTCAAAGTCGGTCACGATGTCTTTGTGGTCGAGACCCTCTATGTCCGGCCAATACTCTTCAGCCACCCCGGAGGTGCTTTCCCCGGCTCGCGCCTCCACGAAGGCTACATCGCGGCCGAAGGCGCGTGAGAGTACCTGCTCCACATCATCTTGATCATTGATTACTACGTCCCCATCAGGAAGGGTAATCCGAACCGGAGATATCCGCGCTCCACTTTTCGGAGCCGCGACGTAGGCGGCTCGGAAGTCAAAGAAGTTGCCCCATTTCCTCGGATTCTTGGCTCCCCCAACCTTGCCGGTGGCTCGGTCCACGACCGCGAACTGCCGGTCCCCGAGCAGCCCAAGATCAGTAATTTCGGAGGAATTCAACTCCTCCCCCATCATCGACTTCACCGGATACCGCCACAGCGCCACAACCGAGCCAACCTGGGTGTTCACTGTCGGGGACTGCGTCGCATCGGTTGGCATGTTCGCTCCTTATGCCACCTCGATTGTCCAAATTTCAGGATGACTTCCAGGCGGCCTCACTGTCAACGTGCTACAGGCTCAAGCCGCGTCGAGGAAGCCCTCACTGAAGCGGAGTCCTGAGCCGTTTCAGTCTGCGCCCCGCCAAACGTTGCGGTCGGTCACACGCCGCGTACTTCTACACGTCGGTGGTCCATAACATGGCGTGGTGGCAGGGCTGCCGGCGGTGATCAATACGATGCAGCCGCCAACTCCAGTACTAGCCACCGAGGACAGGATGGGGCTCTGGGATATGGCAACCGCCACAGCGGCCGCTACGGTCCAGTCCACCAGTGGCGGCGCAAGCCGGTGAGCATCGCCGAGCGGCCGCGACCGCTAATGGCGATCGCTATGAGGGCTAAGCCACCAATCGCAGGACGGGCAGCTCCAACCGCAACAGGGTTGTCAGCTCGACCAAGGCCTGCTCGGTCTGTACTTCCCGACAGGGCCGCAGTTACAGGCCTTCGCCGCGTCCCGCATCCGGCCCCGCGCGCGACACCGGATCAAAGGCTCTCGGGATTCAGCCAGGCGCCTCCTAAAACTCTGGGAGATCACCGGCGGGGGAAGACTTCATCATCCACGAAGCCGTTCCGACACCGACGCCCTCTACGCACTTCGTCATCGATCGGCTCACCAATCGCGCCGAAGTCGCGGAGGTATGGACCTCGATCGTTTACTAGCACCTGCGCCGGACGTGCTCGAGCCGCTGCCTCTCAAGCAACAACGCGTGGAACGGCACCTGGATGTGTGAAGTTCCTTGCGTATTCCGGCGGCGGTGGGTTGCATGTCACTTGTGGAGGTTGCTGACGATGGTGTTAAACACGTCAATGTCTTCCAGCATGCCGGGTCCGGGATTGTCAGAACTCACCGTCACTGCCTAGTTTTCGCGGCTTGGCCGTCGTAGCGTCGGTCAGCACCTGGCAGACATGCCGGATGTGCTCGGCCATGGCAGCAGGAAATCGGTGGATCACTGGTCGCTCCGAGCACACGGTGACGAACTGGTCTTCGCTCATTGCGGCGATCTTGGAAACATCCAGCTGGCCGTCCATCCGCTGCGCAATCACCAGCGTCCCGCTGAACGCCTTTTCCATCGGTACTTGCTCATCGAGCACCATCCCCGATCAGCAGTGCGTTGTCGTCATTGTCAGCAGTTGATCGGCTTCGGATCGCCGGTGAGCCGAAGCGGGGGGTTGCTCATGTCGGACATGCTGCCCGAGCGGCACGAGGCCGAGTGGGTGCAGTGTGGGTTACTCGAACATCACATACTCAGGGCGCGGCTTCAAGCCGAGCACCTCCTTGGGCGTCATCAGCCGGCCGCCGTGGCGCCGGTCCTCGGTAAAGAACAACTTGAAACCGGCCTGCACCAACGTCGGTGTGCTCTTATTCACGACGCGATAGGTGTTAATCTCGGGACCTTTATGTCCGAGTCCGTCGACCGACTTGATCACGACCACCCCCTCGTGATCTTTGAGCCCGGCCTTACGCACTACGCTGCGGGCGACCTGGTGGTAGACCATCACCTTCTCCGGAAGGTCGTACTCTTGACCAGACCAGACAGATAGCGGGCCACCTCATCCAGCTCCGCACCGGTGGTATGCCCGTATACCCCGCCGGGACGCTGACCGCGGTCCATCGCCCACTCCGGGTCCAAGGCGACGCCGACATCGGGTTCTTTGAGCCACTTTTGGAAAGCCTTCGCCTCGGTAATGAACTCTGACCGCCCCGGCTGCAGATTGAGCAACATCATGGCCCGATGTTTGCGGGCCGCCTTGTGGTACTTGGCGATTTGGGCGTCGCTGAGGCGTACGCGGTATTTACCATCGCGACCCGGGCTGCCCTGGACGATGGTCGCGATCACCTCGACGACGGGCAGGATCTCTCGGCCGTCGGCGTACGGTTTGGCTCTGCGTTCGATCTCGGCAACCCGCTGGTCCAGCGGGCCGGTGCCGAGCCTGCCGAGAGT
>JBJMIR010000037.1:0-18327 GCA_045806785.1 Propionibacteriaceae bacterium
CGGACGGCGGCCCGGTAGCCGCTGTCGTCGGGCCGCAGCAGCCGGCCCGAGAGCTTGCGGTCCAACGCCGACCAGTCCCGCCGCCGGACCCCGGCACCGGTCGACGGAACCGGCGTCACCGCAGAGGGCGTCGGCGGCGTCGCTGTGGTGCCGCTGCCGACCGTCGGGCCGGCGGAGGGGGGTTGGTGGACCGGTCGGCAGGCCGCGGCTCCAAGTACGGTCGCCGCCGCCCCGGCCAGGAGCGTACGGCGTCCGATCCCGCGACTCGCGGAGGAGAGGGACCGGTCGCCATCTTGCCGCGGAGCTGAGGGCATGTCAGCCATCCTGACCGATCATGCCTTCTCGACGCCCGTCACTTGAGGCGACGGAGTTAAATCGAGCGGACGAGGCAGCACCAAAATACAGCAACGATGCCGCCTCTCGGCGCTGTGGAGCGGCTGCACACGCTCGGCAAGCCGCAACCACGCCCTCCGTGGCGCAGGCAATAACTTTGCAAGCAAGGGTCTCATTCTGGTCGTCGACTAATTCGAACACTGGCTTGCCGCGTGCCCAATTCGTGCCCAAGACCACGCGCAACTGCGGTCACTCGCGGCTAATCAGGGTCAGCATTTTCCTTTGCACGTAAGGAAACTGCCTGGTGAGAGTCTCTCGGTTCTCGTCTTCCAAGCTGGTCATGCGAGTTCGATTCTCGTCACCCGCTCAACAGCGGAAGCCCTAGTCGGAGCCGTCTTCTGGTCCGCTGATCTGCTTCCTGGAATGCGCCGATGAGGACCTCGGGCCACGCACGGGCCACAGCGCGGTTGGTTCCCGCTCGATCAGCTTCTGGAGCGCAGCGGCGATCTCGCGGTCCCGCTGACTCGTCGCGTGTTGGTAGATCAGGGCGGCGCGCATGCTGCCGTGGCCCATTCGGTACATCAGCTCGCGAGTGCTGGCGCCGCTCGCCGCGGCCAGATTGTTGCCCGTGTGGCGGAGATCATGGAAGTGGAATCCAGCAGGCAAGCCGGCCTCGACAACGATCTTGCTCCAGTGCACCGACCGGTGGAAGTTGTTGCGCCTTAGCGACGCACCCAGTGGCGCCCGAAAGATCAGCTCGTTGGGTTCAGCTGGGAACTCAACCAGATGGGCCTTCATAACGTCCACGATCATCGCCGGGAGCGCAATAGCGCGCACGCCGGCGGTCGACTTCGGTGGACCCGTCACGCGGCGTCCATCTTGTAGCTCGGCGAACTTCCGAGAGACCGTGAGAGTTCCCCTTTCCAGGTCGAGGTCCGAGCGTCGCAGGGCTACCAGCTCACCCACCGAAGCCCCGTGAATGCTGCAAGCAACACCAGTGCTGCATACCGCCTCTCGACAAGTTGCGATAGGGCGAAGACTTACCGGATGGTGGCGACTGGCCGCTCGGTGCTTGTCTCCTTGTCATAGCCGGGGATTCGGCACGGATCTGTGCGATGAGCTGGTCCTCTTTGAGCGCCGTATTCAGGATGGCCCGTAGCGGCCGATACGACTTCGCTGCGACCGTCACCGAACGCCCCTCGTTCAGAAGCTGCTGACGCCAGCTGCGCACCGCTTGCGGAGTCAGCTTGTCGACCGTTTTGCGCCCAGGTAAGGGTCGATGTGATTTCGCAGCTGCGACTCGTACAGCTCTCGGGTGCGTGGCTGGAGCGGACGCTCTGCAACCCACGCATGCGCGTACTCTGCGACTGTGACCCTCCGCGCATTAGGGGAGGACCACTCGCCACGGATCACCTTTCCTTGCAACAAGGCGAGCCATCGTTCGGCGTCGGACTTCCGAGCGAAAGTCATTGGCGCGGAGTGCATTCGGCCGTCCGGACCCCGTATCGCGCCTGATAGTTCCCAGACTCACGACGCCGGATGCTTCCGAAATGACGCTTGCGCGAGGTCATGACACTTTGGTCCAAGTGATTGGCTGCACCGTCCCGGCTTCAACAAATTCCTCGATTGCCGACTCTGGAATGCGCACATGCCGGCCCACTCGCACGAATCGGATCCGCTTTCGGCGATTAGCCGACGCGGAAAGCGTGTGGTGGTGCCGAGTTCGGCCGCCTCTGGCACGCTCAGCAAGCGCTCCATGATCATCTACGCTCCCCTCGTTCCGCATCCATGGTCCTCAGGCGAAGCCTTCGCCGTCCGGCTCCCAGTGGTACGTGGCAGCGGGCCGGCCTGTGACCTAAGTTCATCGTCGTGGTCCTCGCGTAAACGGATCGGCGCCAGGGATCTTCTTGCCGCTCGCGCCGCGTACTTTGCGCCCGCCGTCAACTGGCGTCTTTGTCGCAGCACAGGCGCTGGGATCGAGCGGCGCGGCTGTGGCGGCTGCCCGGTTGCAGCTGGCGATCACATCGTTGGCGAGATTGACGAGTCCACGGCGAGCTGGTTCGGGAAGGGGGATCACCTGGTTGGCCGCGACCTGGCCTGGACTCGCCCACGTCCTGCCGTCGTATGCGGTGATGCCTTGCTCTCGTGCAATCTCGGCTTCCCCTTGGGCGCGCATGGCGATCACGCGCGCCGGAGCAGTCAGTTTTGGATCTGTGGCGGCTACCTCACGCGCAAGGTGCGCGATAGCCACCGCACCAACCATGCTGAGATGGAGGCTTTTCAGGGCCGGCTTCATATCAACGCGGTCAGCGATTTGATCTGGCGTGGCCCAACCGGTTGCAGTGCAGGCGGTTGCATATATCGCCGCTCGGACCTCGCTGGAGCCCGGCTCAAGACGGGGTCGGCACGGCCGTCTTGGCTGGTTAACTCGCCCCATCGTTTGGCCAGTCGACTCCAGGCGACCTGAAAAGCATCCAACGTCCCGGTGATTCGCTCGACCATGTCCGGGTCGATTTCGGTATCTGTCGCGCGCCAGGGACTTGGTCGAGCGTTATGGCCGGGACGTGGCCACGCCCACACCGGGGCGTCGGGCTATCTCTTGGTGCAAGCATCCAGGCGCTGCTCAGCGAACACTTGGCGCGCCGCGCTGAGCTCCCGCTCCCGGTTCCGCTCGGCATCGGCCCGTAGCCCACCAGCCGCGGCCGACCGCTCAGCGGCGGGCTTCTGGCTCATGTCCGCACCCCACTCGTCATCTGGAATAGCGGCTCCATTTATCTTGATGTTCCAAATCGCGGTGCAGGCCCGCCGACCGCAAGCGAAGTACCGCTCGCGCCGCAGCGAGGACCTCGATCACCAGCGCTTCACCGACCGCCCGCTGCACGGGGCCTTGCCAATGCATGGCGTTCACTCCGTCGCCTCAACCGCGCCGCGCTCAGAACATCGAGTTCCCCATCACGCCTAACGGTCCACCGACCAGGCAGAGATCGTTCGCCAGCGATCACATCGATGTCGCTGAGTTCGATCGACATACCCCCAGCCGATCACACGATCCGAAGTGCCACACAGACCCGTGAATACCCGAGCACCAAGCATGCTGCGGCAGCGTCGGGCGGGTGGCTCGACGCTGCAGGAACGACCGTTCGACTAGGCCGCTGGGTTGATGATCACCTTGTGGCCGAGGTGTTCGAGCTGGGTTATCAACCGTCGGGTGTGCGCTTCGTCGTTGCGGCGGGTGTGCCAGTCGGTGCCCAGGTCGTGGTAGGGCTCGTCGCGTTTCAGCATCCAGTAGGCCGACACCAAGATGGAGTGCGCGACCGCAACCTGGGCTCGCCCCATCCCGCGCCGGCGCATCAACCGGGCCGGAAAGCCCGCAGCCACCGACTCGCCGACACCCCGCCCGGCACCTGCGGTGCAACCGCAGGGGATCGGAGGAACCGGAGAGCTGGTGCTCTATCACGGAGCGACGAGGCTACGAAACCGCTTCGAGGCTGGGGTGACCATTGCGGCGATGGAGTCGACGTCGGCGTATTGGAAGCCGCCGTCATGGCCGCCTACCAGAATGGGCGGCTGGCATCGGGCCGTCCACTCTTGTGCCTGCTCGTGGTCAATCGTGCTGGGATCTACGCGCCTTCGAGACCACAGCACACCCCACGGGTTTATCGGCTTCACTTAAACGCTCAATCTCTGAAGAGAGCAATACCCATATCGCACACATTAACTAATTGCTTGTCGATTATGTCCTGCGGCGACTGTCCGTACTCGGCGCCAGCGTTGATGTTCCATACGACCGGCGCAATCGAAGTGCGGTAAGTGCGTCCGTGATCGGCCATCGAACGATCTCGCTGTGGACGATAATCAGATCTTTGGCTAAATCGCCGGGAGCTGAGATCAGGCACTGCCTGATGGTTCCTTCGTAAGCCACGGCGGGAGTGTAGCCGTCCGAGGCCTCGTATATGCTGCCCGGGCGCAAGAGGGAGGTTCTTAACCGTTGGATGTGGACTGGGTTGCCCGCGGCATAGCCATGGCGGGCGTCGTGATCGCTCTCGCGTCGCTTGGGTGGAACATGTTCGCCTGGCGCGGTCAGGGTCCGGCCATCAAGGCCATGGCAAAGTGCTCAGGTCGAGGACCGGATTGTATCGAAGGCAGCGTTACAAATATTGGACGCTTCGATGCAGAACTCGACCGCGCAACGTCGAGTGGTGGATCCCCTACGGTAGCGGAGGAAAGAAGATCACTTGCGGTTTGCCGCCTCAATACCTCAAGGTGATGGCGCTCCCCCCAAGCACTGCCCGCACAGAAAGGGACAGAATTTAAGGTCGAGCTATTGAATGAGGTGATCGCGGCCTGGAGGGGGCTCTGCACGATCAACGTGGTGTGAACCTGATATTCCACACCGTCTCCGGCAGTAAAGCGAAGGCGAAGGTCAGGTATGAGCGAAGCTAGCTGCCAGTCTTCTTTTGCCGCCTCCGCCACATGTTCCCCACCGGCAGCTGTGATGACAAGTGCGTAGATGCTCACCAGGACTAGGTACAAGATGCTCACCTTGTCCCAAAGCCCGGGCCAGAAGAAATAGAGCAGTACAACGGCCGGCAGATGAGATACCCACCACCACTTCTCTACGCGAAATCGAAAGACCCGATGTGTTTTAAGACGCTTCAGCAAGCTTTCTTGTCCGATTAGCCCTTTTATCTTCTCATTAGTGTTAACGTCGCGTCTATCCAGCACAATTCGGAAAGGAAGCAATGGCAACCCGGACTATCACGTCTCTGGTGGACGACACCGACGGCTCAGAGGCGCAGGAGACCGTCTCGTTTGGTCTCGAAGGCACGACTTACGAGATCGACCTGAGTGACCAGAACGCCAAAAAGTTGCGGGACGCCCTCCAGCCTTGGGTGGAGAAGGCGCGCAAGACGGGCGGTCGACGTCGAGCCCAGAACCACAAGTTGAGTCCGCTTGACAAAGGCGAGATCAGCATCATGAGGGCATGGCTTCAAGAGCATGGTCACGATGTCAGTACTCGCGGCCGCATTTCGGCCAAGCTACGGGAGCTCTACAACAGCAGCGCTCACTAGCCGAGCCCGGTATGGGAGCAGGAACTGATTTGGTTTGATATTTGCTAGTCGTGAAATTGACTATGCTTGATATTAACAAATTCTGGAAATAACTCAAGCGTCTTAAGCGTTATTGCCTGTGGATAACTACTTCTGCTTTTCCCGGTATCTGGCATTGCGCCGGCGCCTTGACTCCTTGTCCGCTTTCGTTTCGTCATAACGGCGCCGCCGATTCTTCTCGCGGTCCGGGTGGCGAAGTTGGTATTTGCGCTGCTTGCTGATCTCCAGAGCTGCGTATTCGTCTTGAGTGTCATATGCTTCTATTTTACGTCAACCGACTCGTTTCAGCCATCGGCGCCGTAGTCGCCGAATGAGTATTGTGCGACGCTAGGCTTAGATTCCTGACTTTTTGAAAGGATGATGTTATAATTGAGTGAATTGTATCCACTTTTCAGCCTCAACCCACGGGCCTCAAGGGCGCCTGTTGGTAAGCCTCTCAGACAATGATGGGACTACATCTCAGTAGCGTCGTTGTTCTTGTCTACACCCTCGATCTGTTTCGGCAGAATGACCGCGTCCGCAGCCTTGCGAACCAGCTCCTCCACTGCCGGATCCGGAATGGGTAGAGTCGGTTTTGACGCTGCCGGTTTTCTAGCTCAGGCGCGGTACAGCGATCAAGTCTTGGTCAAGTTTTTGTCGGGCGATAACCGTGTCGGCCATTTCGATTGCGACGCGTGCTTCTGACTCGGGAATATCGGCCTTTGATGCTTCGACGCGAGCCAGCGAATGCCTTTTCCACAATGCAATGATCGCCGTCGCCGTCGCGATACCAGCTGCAATGGAAATTTCGAGGACGGGGTTGTAGCGGATCCAGATAACCGGAGTCTGCTCGCGCACCCGCTCACGCGCATAATCGATGCGTGCCTGGTTGTGCCCCCACTCGGTGGGTGTCTCGATGCGCCACCTGTCCGAGCTCTCATCTATTGCCGGGGGATTATCCATGACCACAAGTAGATCGGTGATTTCGTCCAGGTGGGAGCTCTACTTCGCCTAACCGCAGCCCTGGTTGCTCCCGGTACGTGAACCGAAGCGCTTCATAGGTGCCGCCTCGGCTCCGGGGAAGCCTCTGTCACAGTGCTCGATGCCGACATTTTTGGACGGTTGATAGAGCGGGCACCGAACAGGGGCGAACGACCAAACCGCTTTTTAAACCTGCGGGTGAGCCTGCGTCTGCGGCGCGATTGAGCCACTGGCAGCTCCCTTGCATCGCTCGGCAGTCTAAAGCCGATTCGCCCCCCACTCGATCAACCCTTCGGCAATCGCCTCACGCACTTCCTGGAAATCACCGTCAGTTCCACCGGCGTCCGCGTGCGTCTTGCGCTGCATGGCCTTGGCTGGCTATCTCGTCAGACTCACGAGGCGGGTCCGGTGCTAGACAACTCACATCGGGGCGGGGAAGGATGATTGGGGTTTGACCAACAGCAGTGGAAGTATCCATCGGCTCGAACAGTGAGGGGCACTATGCCTAAGGCTCGTTTCGTCATTCCCGTCATCGCTCTGGGAGGACTGGCAATCGGTTCATTTCTACCGCTTCGGCGGCGCCGTAACCAAGCTGCTTGAGCATTTGAGCGTAGGCCTTATCAGATGCCCTGGATGGCATCTCCGATAGCCTGCTGCACCCGCGGAACTCCACATCACTTCCGCCGGGTGTGGCATGCGTTTGCATCGCCGACGCGGTCGCCTTGATAACCCTCGGGCGTGTCTCTCAGCCCGCTCTTATCTGAAGGGAGGAGGCTGATGCGCATTGCAGCGCCAACAGCGGTGGAAGGACCATCGGGCGGCGCTGACTTGGAGGAGACGCAATGCGCAAGATTCGCTTCGCCCTTCCGGCCGTCGCGCTTGGGCTTGCCATCGGGTCGCCTGGTTTAGCTTTCGCGGCTCCGCAACCTGTCGCGGGATGCTCGAACGGGTACGAACTCATGACGGTCAAGACCGTTCTTCGTACGCTTGCCGCGCCAGGATTCGAAGAGTCAATCAAGTCGTTCGACGTGAACGGCGACGGCTACCTCTGCATCAAGATCATTCCGAATGGAGGCGGGCCGCCAAAGTTCAATCCGACTTTCCTCTACCTCGACAACAAGATCTGAGTCATCGCGCACTTCCGGTAATCCGCTTTAGCAGCTTGTGCAGCAGTTCAAGCCATGAAGCCGATCGCCATGACGACGCCGGTCACAGCAAACAACGCGTAGAACGCCCAGACTACAAGCGTGCCCACGATTATCAGGGCAGCCGGTAGGTGCTGCGTCACTCGCTGCCCTCCGCCTCGGGCTTATCTGGGGCGGATGGCTTCGATACTGCCTCTAAATCTGCCAAGAGCTGAAGGCGTATCTTGGCCTCATCGAGTGATTTTACGGAGTCGGTTAGTACTTGGGTCGCATCTAAGAAGCCCTGCTTATACGCCCACACCAATAACTCGGTTAGCTCATCATTACTCATTTCACGTCCTTATGGGTATTAGGCGATGCGGAGTGCTTTATTTTTCGGTCGTCCTCGACGACCCGGCTGACAAGAAACGCGAAGGTTATGGTCATCACGAAGGCAACCAGCTTGACGGAGACCGACCAGTGTAACTTATCTCCCGGGTAGCCGCAGCCGAATGCAAGAATAATTATTGTAAAGCCATTTCATTAAGAGGGGTTCCTGTTTACGTTACTCTGCTGTCGCTCCGACGACTGCCTTCAGGGGTTGCTTGCCGTCCTGGATATCTATCCCGCAGAACACCTGACGGCAACGGACACACCGGCGCTCATTGCTCTTGGCATCACATATGACCGGGTTCATGGTCGTAGATGGGCGTCACAGCATGGGCTCTCAATTAACGGCACCCTGCTAATTTTGATTTTGTTCACTTCTTGTTTTCCTGCTAAGCCGCTTCCGGTACGGCTGTCGTTCATCTCAAGCCGGACAAGGCCGACGTAATTGAGGCGGTTACCGATCTTTGCTGGCTGGAGCAGGGACATGCTCCTCAACCCATCGATCGTGACTGGTGGCGTGCCGCCACGGTTCGCGAGGGCCGGAGGCAACGAGCCTGCCGTGACGAGGGTCGCGAGCGACCGGTGTGGAACTTCGAGCCGGCGACGTCCTCACCAAAGAGCCACGAGCCGAGCCGATGTAGTGCATCGCCACGCCGGTTCACGGTGCTCATGGGGGCATCTCCTTGATCGATGTGAACTTGCCTTGCGACGTTCTCCACCCAAACCCATCGCCTGGATACGCCGATTTGGCCGGCCGCGGGCGCATCCGTCCCACAGCGCAGGGACGAAAACTGCAGGTCAGAACCCTCAGCCCGATGGATGGAACCGCCTGTCATGCAGCATGTCGCGGCCCAGTGCCACCGATGAGCGTGCGCGAAGCGCCGCCGCGCGCGGCTCCGACTACGCCGACGAACCAACGGTTGACCCCTCTGCTGTTCGTTGGGCTGATGCTTGGTCTGCTGCTGGCGGAACTGGATCAGACGATGTTTTCCACCGCTCTCCCGACCATCGCCGGTGAACTCGGCGGTGTGGACCGCATGTTGTGGGTGACGACCGCCTACGTCTTGACGGGAACGGTGGTGATGCCGGTGTACGGAAAGCTGGGCGACCTGTTGGGACGCAAGCGGTTGTTCATCACCGCGTTGTCGGTTTTCGTGGCCGGATGCGTGCTCGGTGGCCTGGCCCCCGACATGACCTGGCTGATTGTGGCCCGAGCCGTTCAAGGGCTGGGAGGCGGCGGCTTGCTGATCTTGGTCCAGGCCATCATCGCCGACGTCGTCCCCGCCCGGGAGCGCGCAGCCGCCATGAGCGTCGTGGGCGCGGTGTTTGCGCTGTCGGCGATGCTTGGGCCGGTTTTGGGCGGATGGCTCACCGACGGGCTCGGCTGGCGGTGGGCGTTCTGGATCAACCTCCCTTTGGGCGCGGCGGCGATTGCCACGGGCGCCGCTTACCTCCCCTCGGCCGGCGAGCGCGTCAGACCGGTCAGGATCGATGTCGCGGGCATTGTCGCCATGGCCGTCGCCGTGACCGCAATCGTTTTGGTGGCGTCGTGGGGCGGCGTCGCCTACCGCTGGGGGTCGCCCGTCATCGTCTCGATCAGCGTCATCGCCGTACTGGCCAGTGCGGCCTTCATCGCCGCTGAGCGCCAGGCAGCCGACCCGATCATCCCATTGGCACTGTTTCGGAATCGGACCTTCACAGCGGCGACGATCGCCGGTCTGGTGATGGCGGTGGGGATGTTCGGCGCGATCGCGTACTTCCCCACCTACTTGCAAATGGTCAACGGACTGGGGGCTACCGGCGCCGGATTGGTGATGCTCACTTTGATCGCGGGACTGGCGGTGACCAGCGCTGGCTCAGCGCAGATCGTCCGGAGGACCGGTCAGTACGTATGGCTTCCGGTCCTCGGCTGTGCCCTCGTCGCAGTTGCTTTGGCGCTGCTCTCAACTCTCACCGTCGAGACGGAGCTGTGGGTGATCGGCAGCTACCTCTTCCTGCTCGGTGCGGGCATCGGGTGCGCTCTTGAGATCTTGGTTCTGATTGTGCAAAATGCCTGCCCGGCGTCCCAAATGGGTACGGCAACGGCGGCCTACAGCTTCTTCCGCGAAATCGGGGTCGCACTTGGCTCGGCCATGGTTGGGACGATCTTTACGAGTCGCTTGCTCACCTTCCTGGCTGACCGGGTGCCGCGCGGAGCCGCCGCGCAGCTCGACCCTTACGCGCTGACCCCAGCCCAGGTGGTTCAATATCCCGATGCCCTCAAAGTGCCGATCGTGTCCAGCTACAACGACGCTCTGACGCCGGTCTTTTGGTGCCTGATGCCGCTGGTCCTCGTCAGCATGGCTGGCCTGTGGCTGATCAAGTCGGTCCCGCTGGCTGCCACGGAGGCGGGCACTCCGTGATGGAGAACGACATCGGCCCGTACCGCTTCTCGGTCGTAATACCTGCCTACAACGAAGCCGGCTACCTCGAGTCGGCCCTGAAATCCTTGCACCGACAGGATTTCACGGGTCCATACGAAGTTATCGTTGTGGACAACACCAGCACCGATGACACCGCGGCCATTGCCCGCCGCCACGGCGCTCGGGTCCTGCACGAACCGCAGTTCGGCGTTTGCGCGGCGCGACAGCGAGGCACCATGGATGCCCGCGGCGAAATCGTCGTATCCACCGACGCAGACACCGTCCATCCGTTCGACTGGCTGACCCGCCTCGATGCTCGATTCCGCGCGGACGCCGACGTCACCGCGGTCGCAGGTCCCTGTCGATACCAGGACCCACCCTGGTGGGCGGCCATCTTTCCGCGTCTGTGGTTCGCGGCGATCGGGGTCACTTACGGCACGATCCGGCGGGTCATCTACGTCACTGCGACCAATATCGCCTTCGTCCGTGCCGGCTTCGCCGGGTACGACACCACCCTGACCCAAGGCGGTGACGAGGTCGACCTGCTGCGCCGACTGAAACGTCAGGGCCGGATCGTCTGGGATGCCAACAACGCCGTCGTCACGTCATCCCGGCGGATGAATCAAGGCCTGATTTACACCGTAGTCGTCTCCTTCGGGTACTACTACGGCTGGTCGTACGTGTTGAGTCGCTTGTCATCGCGCACCATCGTCGGGGTGGCGCCCGCAATCCGCCGCGAGCATGCCGAGCAGGTACGCCGCCGACAACGACGCTGGCGGGTGGGCGCGACTGTGGTGGCATTGGGGCTTGCCGGAGTGCTGCGTGTCCGCTCGGCCGGAGCGCTCCCCCGATCTGAGCGCCTGTAGCCTCAGAACGCTCCTATGTCTCGCCTCCTGATGACCAGCACGCCGATCTACGGCCATGTGGCGCCGATGCTGACGATTGGCCGTGGCCTGGCTTCTCGTGGACATCAGGTCACCATGCTGACCGGTCGAAAATATCAAGGAGCGGTGCAGTCACATGCCATGACATTCCAGCCCCTGCCAGATGAGGTCGACTACGACGATGCGAATCTCGACGCCTGGCTCCCCGGCCGAAAGCAATTCGGGGGTCTGGCCGCCGGGCGATACGACATCATCGGCATCTTCATCCGCCCACTGCAAAGCCAGTACTACGCGTTCATGGAAGCCTTGGCAAACGAGTCATACGACGCCGTGGTGAGCGAGACTGCGTTCTTGGGAGTACTGCCTGTGCTCCTGTCGGTGCCGGCTGGACACCGGATACCGATTGTGGGCGTCTCGGCCACCCCACTGTCGGTGACCAGCGTCGACTGCGCCCCGTTCGGTTCTGGAATCGATCCCGGTCGGTCGGCCCATACCCGGCGACGGAACTGGCTGCTCAACACCGTCCTGCAGCGTGGCCCCCTCAAGCCCATCCAGAATGCGCTCGACGACGCACTGGTCGGTCTTGGCCTGCCAGCCACCGTCGACAGTTACTTCGACCATGTGACGAAGTTTGACGTCACCTTTCATCTGGCGGTTTCGGCCTTCGAATACCCGCGACGCGAGCTACCCGCGACCGTGCGCTTCGTCGGACCACTCCGGTCGACCGAGCCGGAAACGGCGTGCGTACCGTCCTGGTGGGCCGATCTCCAACGCTCGCGGCCGGTCGTCCACGTGACCCAGGGCACGATGGACAACATCGACTTCGGCAAGCTGTTGGTGCCCGCGCTGCGCGGGCTCGCGACAGAGAACGTATTGGTGGTGGCCTCGACTGGCGGCCGGCCGGTGTCGTCCCTGCTGGAGCGGCTGGGTGGACCGCTCCCCTCGAACGCGCGCGTGGATACCTTCCTGCCCTACGACAAGCTCCTCCCCCATACCGATGTAATGATCACCAACGGTGGGTTCGGAGGCGTGCAACGTGCGCTGTCTCACGGGGTGCCGCTAGTCGTCGCAGGGACCACCGAGGACAAGCCAGAGGTGGCGGGACGAGTGGCCTGGTCAGGGACCGGCATCAACCTGCGCACCGGTACGCCCTCGCCCACCCGACTGCGCCGAGCCGTTCGGTCCGCGCTCGCCGACCCGCGCTACCGGATCGAAGCGGCGCGTCTGCGGCGCGAGATCATTGCCGCGGGCGATCCCTTGATTACGGTCGCGGACACGATGGAGTCGTTGACGTCGGGCAACGCCGGTTTCGTGGTCAGCCACGGCATCCTTGACGAAGGTGAGCCGGTCCATGCTGTTCGGTAGGTTGACCGTCGCACCGAAGTCCACTCCTCCCGGCGGCCAGTAACTCCTGCAGTTCCTCGCGGTCGGTGCGGCCGTGTGGCCTGGACCCAACACGGCGGCCAGGTACTCGGCCCCGCCCCATCCGCAGCCGCAGCCGCCGTCCTCAACTGATCTTTGCGGCACGGCGAACTGCCCGGCCGCGGTCGCATCCTGCGCGTGTGCGAATCAGGTGCATCCGGAGGGCGGGTTGGGAACGCAAATAGGGGGACTACTCCAACTCAACTTTCAGGAGGTTGAATGTCAGCACAAAGACGGTTATTCACTCTAGTTAGCGCGGGGGCTTTGGCGCTCGCGTTCGGAGCAGTGGGGGTCGCGCCTGCGCACGGGGCCAGCAACGCGACTGTGTCGATTCTGCACGGCGTTCCGGATGCGACGGTCGACGTCTACGCCAACGGCAAGGCGCTGCTGGAGAACTTCGAACCCGGCACCCTCACCGATCCGCAAATGTTGCCGGCCGGCAGCTACGACCTCAAGGTCGTTAAGGCCGGTGACGGTCCGGACGGCGATGCGATCATGTCGGCGAACAACGTCAAGGTATCTGGCGGCGCGAATGTCACGGTAGTGGCGCACCTGACCGAGAGCGGCAAGCCCACGCTCACCCCCTACGCCAACGACGTCTCCGATCTTCCGGCCGGCAAGGCTCGGGTGATTGTCCGGCACGCTGCGGCGGCCCCGGAGGTCGACGTGCGAGCCGGTGGCGAACCGGTCTTCACTGACCTCGCCAATCCCAAGGAAGAGTCAGCGGAGATCGACCCCGGCACGGTGAAGGCCGATGTCGTGTTGGCTGGCACCGACGATGTGGTGATCGGTCCAGCCGCGCTCAAGGTGGCCGAGGGCACCACCACAATCGTGTACGCGTGGGGCTCCGCCGAAGACAAGAACCTTGAGCTCACCGTTCAGGCCATTCGCGGCATGCATGGCTCGCCGAACAGCGTTCCGGGAGGCACCGGAGGTCAGGCGGCGGCCAGCGCCGGTGCTGCGCCGCTGTGGGCAACCCTGATAGGCGTGGCGATGCTCGGCGCAGCGGTATCTGGCTGGCAGCTGTATCGGCGCCGGGCGCTCACGGTGCGGTGATCACTGAAGTCAGGCGGCAGGGCGGTTGGCGATGGCTGACCGCCCTGCTCATGTCATGCCTCGTGGTGCTGGGGGCCGGATGGCGCCTCGCTACCGAGACCGACCGCGCGGACGAACAGCTAGTTGCCCTGGCAGACCTATCAGCGGCCACGCCAAACGTGACCACGCCGTCAGCGTCGCGTACACATAGGGCAACCCCGCCCAGAGCCGAAAGTAAGGAGCCTGGTCAACCAAGGATGCTGACCATCCCGCGCCTTGACCTGAAGATGCCGATCACTGCCGTGACGGTCGATGACAACGGGGCAATGGCAGTGCCGGCCCGGCCCACCGAAATCGGCTGGTATGCGTACGGGCCAAGACCCGGCTCCACCCGCGGATCCGCCGTCCTTGGCGGTCATGTCGACAGCCGCGAGTACGGGATTGGACCGCTGGTCGGTCTAAAGCAGCTTCGCCGCGGCGACGAAATCATCATCAGAACCACTACCGGCGCGGAGCGATTTCGAGTGACCACTGTCCGACTGATCAGCAAGCAGAGCCTGGACCTCCGCAATGTGTTCAAGCGAGAGGGCGAGCCGCTCTTGCAGATCCTTACCTGTGGCGGAACCTACCGTCGATCAGGCGGGTACCAGGCGAACGTCGTCGTGACTGCGCGACCAGCGTGACTGCTCACGCACGGATTGTTGCCGAGCCCAGCCGCGTTAGGGTGACTTTCGTGATCGACGACGCGCGTCTCGAGCCCGAGGCGGTCGCTGAAGACCTCGATTGGCGCGCGGCGACTGAAGCCGAGCTGAGGGTGGCCTTCGCCCGGGGCGATGAAGCCTGTTTACAAGAGGTATTCCGTCGTTCGGCGCCGTTGATCTACACGATTGCCTATCGTGCGCTCGGAAGCTCAACTGACGCAGAGGAGATCACCCAAGAGGTATTTGTTAGCGCGTGGCGCGCTCGCGCGAACTATCAGCCGGAGAAAGGCAGCGTGTCGGGTTGGCTGATCGGCATCGCTCGTCACCGCATTGCCGACCGGCAGCGGGCTCGCGGCCGTGACCTGCGGCTGGTCCAAGCCGTCACCAAACAGACCGATGCGCAGGTTCAACCTGAGGCGGTTTCGGCACTGATCGATCGCATCGTGCTGACCGATGAAATTGACCGACTGCCCCACCCACGCGGCACGATCCTCCAGCTCGCCTTCTGGGAGGGACGCAGCTACCCGCAGATCGCTGAACAACTCAATCTCCCGATCGGAACGGTCAAGAGTCACGCTCGGCGTGCCTTGCTTCACCTGCGTACCCGGCTAGCGGAGGTGACATCATGACCCACCTGGATCCCGATCGGCTGGCCGACCGCGCACTCGGCGATGATGATCCGCTATCAGCGGCCGAGGAGAAGCATCTGAACAGCTGCTCCGAGTGTCGTGATGAACTTGCCCAGTTGAGCCGCATCGCCGAGCTGAGCCGTCACCCTGAGGAGCTTGTACAGGTTCCGGCAGATGCTATCTGGCGATCCATCCAGGGCCAGCTCGCCAGTCAGGAACCTGCTTCAGTCATAACCGAACTTGCTGCCGAGCCGCCACCTTCACCGCCGAGCGTTCGCGAACTGCCACGCCGAACTTCGAGACCGCGATCATGGCTTTTGGCGGCCGCCGCCGCGGTGGTCGGACTCATCATCGGCGTCGGCGTCACGACCGTCACCGTCCGCGACCAAGTTGAGGTCACCTCGACAACTGCACTGCAGGCACTGCCGGGACAGACCGGGCAAGGCACCGCCGAAATCGTCCGCGACCGGGGCCGTCCTGAGCTGAAGGTGCAGATCGACGCGCCGCTCACCCCAGATCGCTACAGAGAGGTGTGGCTGATCAACACCGACGGGCAGCGCATGTATCCCATAGGTGTGCTTCCCGACGACGGCAGAGCCACCTACCCGCTGCCGCCGGCCCTGGCGGATCAGCTCCAGGGCTTTACCATCGTCGACGTATCGATAGAACCGTACGATGGCAATCCGGCCCACTCTCGAGAGAGCCAGGTCCGCGGAGCCCTTCCCACCTAGGCAACCAACGCTGAAGTCAATCGTTAATACGATGCATTGCGCTCGGGAGTGCCCGACGCCAACACCGGATTGGTATTTGTAGCCGGCATGAATACCGCGAGGGTCGGCGTATTGTTCTGCTCGCTCGGCGTCTCGGCCGGGCATACGGTGTGACCGTCCGGAACAGGGGCCTTCGGGGAACACCTATGGGCGGGCCGTTCTCGCTCAGTGGGCTGTGAGCCCGTTCTTAGTAGTTGGCCGCCCGCGGCACCGGCTGATCCGCCTTGTGGTCGGCATCTGACGCTCGGTGAGCGGCATCTGAATTCGCGCGGGTGAGTTGGGCTTAAGGCGCCGCGCCTGTCCTTAGACGGTGATCACGCCGACATCGGCTGTTGATCGCTGGGACAGCTATGGCCTGGTTTGACGACGGGCGAGCAGGGCGGTGGCGAGCACGATTGCCAAGCCGAGTCCGGCCGTCGTAGCTGAGCCCGATGCTTGGCTACCTACCGGTACCTGTCGCCTCCTTATACTCCCGGTAAATGCCCTCAAGTCTCACCGTTATCCGCCTATCGCACCTAGTCAGGTGTGTGTTGGCTGGTGTCTGTGGATATGGCGGCGTATGTGAAGCTCAGCAGCCGCGTCCGGCGTACCAGTAACCGTGTCAGACCGCCAGACCTTGCTGGAAATCGCCCAGCTGTTGGTTGCGGCTAGGGCCCACAATGCGCACTTGCCTTTACCTGCGAATCAGCACCGACAAGTCGGGTGACGGCCTCGGCATAGAGCGGCAGCGTGAAGATTGCCGCAAGCTCGCCCACCTGCGCGGGTGGACAGTTGTGCAGGAAATCGTTGAGAACAACACCAGCGCCACCATCGGACCGCGGCCAGGCTTTGAGCAGCTACTCCAGCTCATGCAATCGCGACAGATTGACGCAGTGATCGTCTGGCACGTTTGACCGGCTACTGAGGAAGATGACAGACCTGGAACGGGTCATCGAGCTGGTGGAGACAACTGGCGTCCGGCTCGTCACGGTGAGCGGTGACATCAGCCTCGATACCGACATGGGCCGGATGGTCGGCCGCATCATGGCCTCGGTTGCCCGGGCGGAAGTCGAACGCAAGTCCGCTCGGCAGCGCAGGGCCGCTATCCAGAAGGCCCAAGCCGGCAAGCCGCACGGCAGCAAGCGCGCGTACGGGTACGAGGCGGATCTGGTGACTCTTGTAGAGTCAGAAGCCGCCATAATTAGTGAGATGGCGCGTCGCGTCATAGCCGGGCACTCATTCAAGGAAGTCGCGTTCTGGGCCAACGCCCAGGGCTACCGCACCACCACAGGTAAGATCTTCTATCCGCTTACGGTCCGCAATCTGCTCCATAAGAAGAGGTATGCCGGCATCCGTGAGCACAACGGTGCCGAGTACCCAGCTGTCTGGGAGCCGGTGTTTGACGCGGAGACGTGGGAGCGCTTGCAGCTGACCCTCCGCGTACGCCACGACCGCAACGGCTACGAGCAAGACGGGCCCAAAGCCCGTAAATACTTACTGACCGGGCTTGTCTACCGCGGCCGATGTGGCTGGCCCCTATCTGGCAGCCGTATGTATGACACTAAGGACAGGACACCCCGTCGGGTTTACGTGTGCATGAAGCGCACAGACCAACTCGCTATCTTCCGGCTGCAACGGGCTGAGGCGTAATGCTGACGCGTTAGAACATTGGGTTGCTGAGTGCTTGATCTATCGGCTGGACTCGCTGGAACTTAGCGAGTTGTTGGCGAGTACTTTCCAAGAAAATGGAGATTTTAGAAAGTTGCTCGAGATGCGCGACGTGCTCACTAAGCGCATCACGGGTTTTGTTGACGACTATGCGCGCGGCCTGCTCACGCGCCTGGAGCTTGCCAGGGCCAAGCAAACAGCCGAAGCTGAGCTAGAGCGCATTGAACAGGAAATCCGCCGGCTGAATGCGTCAGAAGCGGTCACAGCGCTACTTCCAGCGGCTCAGACAATCCGACAGGCATGGGAGGCTGACGACTCTATGGAGTGGAAACGGAGCTTGCTGCAGCTGGTCATTAATAGGATCGTCGTCAATCCGGGCCGCGCAAAACCGTTCTACTTGGTCAACGGCAAGCGGATGCGGTTCTCACCCGATCTGGTGAATATCGTTTGGCGTGCATAGCGGCTGCTTAAGTCCTTGGAGTTCGTCCAATGGATCAGAGCTTGCTGAACTCCAGGCGTATATATTGCAGTGTCACGGTTAGCCCCTTGTTCGCGCAGACCACGCCAGCCGACGCGTCAGAAGCGAGTACATCGCCGAACTGTGACATTGGTAGCGATTTCTTCAGCCGGCCGAAGGTGAGCGTGGCCGTGCCGCTGCTCTCCGAAACCGTAAAGGTTGCTCTGTCGCCTTGCACTTGATAATTGCCGCTGATAGTCCCATCCACCAGCAGACCAGCGGTCGGACCGGGCAAGCTGAGTGTGATGGGTTCCTTGCCTTCACCACTGAGCAGATAAGACCCGTTGTTGAACGTGACAGTGACGTCTCCACCCTCGCCAGTGCCGTAGCTACCGCGCTCCCCTACCCCAGCGAACCGGACAAGCCGGTAGCGCCCGCTTAAACACTCATTTACCGGGACTG
>JBJMIR010000038.1:0-18669 GCA_045806785.1 Propionibacteriaceae bacterium
CGTGTCGCGGAGGTGCTGCTCCAGGGCGGTGTTGTAGGTCTCGGATGCGGCAACCTTTGCCTTGAACAACACCCGCCCGTCAATCGACAGCCAGCGCCCATCAAGGGTTTGCACCTTGTTTGCCACAGCAACGTGGGTGTGTAGGTCCGGGTCGCCGGCCCTGCTGTCGCGGTGCGTGAACGCGGCGGCGACCAGGCCGGTGACGTTGACCTGCCGGATCCCTTGTGGCCCGGTCCGAGTGAACAAGGCATGCTCCTCGATGAACGCCAACGCCTTCTTGACCGCAGTCTCATGGGCACGTTCGATCGCAGCCGCCACCCCTGGGTCGGCGACCGCCCATAAGGTCGAGACGGACTTCACCGGCGAGAACGTCAGGTCATAGCCTGCGACCGTCTGAGTGCGTGGCCGCGAGTCCTTGGCGATCTGGCCCGCCAGCTCTCGGGCGTTGACAGGCTCCCGGCCATGCTCGGCCAGGAAGAACTCCCTGGCCACCTGACTCCGCACCCGGGCTCGGTCGGCCGCCGCGATCGAGGCGTCGGCCGGCCATCCGATGGCGGCGTTGAGCGCCGCGATGCGCTTGGCCACCTCGAGCCGAAACGGGATGAGATCGTTGTCGACGATCTTGAACGGCACCCCCAGCCGCGCCGCATTTTGAAAATCCTGCAGAGTGAGGTCGGGTCCTTCCAGCTGCTGCTGCCGCAGCTCGGCTAGTGGGTGCAAACCGCAGCCGAACAAGGCTCGCATCTGCTCCACCGTTACCGGGTCTCCGGCTGTCAGGCCGTCGATCCCGTCCATCCCAGTGCCGATCCACACCCCCGGTGATTCACCGCGTTCGGTGTAGTAGGACGCCAAGCCGGTGTGACCTTTCTCGGTGGCGTCCAAGGCCGCCACCTGCCGGGTCAGGTAGTCGTACCCGGAGCCCGCGGTGAGCTTGTGGACGCTCATCGTCACACTCCCCGGAAGGGGTACATAACGCTGTCGCGGTCAGGTCGACCCGAGTTTTTTCCGGCGGTGCATGGGGTGTATCGGGCTTGCGATCTTCGATCGCTTCACTGGCTGATGAGAATGGGTGGTGCCGTCCGGTGACGTCGACACACACTGGTGCGGGTGAGCCCGTTGCAGGTGTATGGCGCGGGGGTCTCGGGTGTCACTGGATTGTTGCTACGAGCACGCGGGTCTGTGTCCTGGCAGAGGTCCCTCCGGACCGGCGCCGGGAGGCGATGGTCGCCTTCTGGATGAACGGAGGGATGCAATGGAGGTCATGTTCGACCGGGTCGCCGGGCTGGATGTCGGCAAGGAGACGGTGACGGTGTGTCTGCGTATCCCCGGCTCGAAGGGTCGGCGACACGCCGAGACGCGCACGTTCAAAACCATGTCGGGCTCGTTGCGGGTGATGCGGGACTGGCTGATCGAGGCCGGGGTGAGCATTGCGGCGATGGAGTCCACGTCGGCGTATTGGAAGGCGCCGTTCTACTGCCTGGAAGAAGTCATGGAGGTCTGGCTGCTGAACGCGGCGCACATGAAGGCGGTGCCCGGGCGGAAGAGTGATGTCCGCGACGCGGAATGGATCGCCCAACTGCTGGAGCACGGCTTGTTGCGGCCGTCGTTCGTGCCACCACCGGAGATCCGCCGGCTGCGGATGCTGACCCGGTACCGGGTGCAGCTGATGGGCGACCGGCGCCGAGACATCGTCCGGTTGGAGCTGATGTTGGAAGACGCCAGCATCAAACTCTCCTCGGTAGCGTCGAGTCTGAAGACGGTGTCGGCCCGGGCGATGCTGACCGCGATGATCAACGGCGAAACCGACCCGCTAGTGCTGGCCGAGATGGCGAAGGGTCGGATGCGGCGCAAGATCCCGGACCTGGCGCAGGCGTTGACCGGGCATTTCGACGCTAACCATGCCCGGCTGGCCCGCTCGATGTTGCGGCGGTTGGACCTGGTCGATCAAGCCATGGCAGAGCTGGATGCGGTCATTGTTGAGGCCTGTCAGCCGTGGGCGCATCAAATTGAGCTGCTGCAAACCATTCCCGGCGTCGGTGAAACCGTGGCGCAGGTCATCATCGCCGAGACCGGTGGCGACATGTCGCGGTTCCCGACCGCCGCCCATCTGGCCGCCTGGGCCGGTTTGGCGCCGGGGATGAACGAGTCCGCCGGTAAACAGAGCCCGGCCGGTAAACGGCACGGCAACAAGTGGTTGACCGCGATGCTGGTCGAAGCCGCCGGATCGGTCGGCCGGATGCACGGCAAGAACTACCTGGCCGTCCAGCACGCCCGATTGATGAAACGACGCGGGATGGGCCGGGCCCAGGTCGCGGTCGCGCACTCCATCCTGGTATCGGCCTACTGGATGCTGACACGCGACGAGCCCTACCACGACCTCGGAGCCGACTGGCACACCCGCCGCAACGATCAAGCCCACACCCGACGGCTGGTAGCCCAGCTCGAACACCTCGGACACCACGTGATCATCGACCCAGCCGCCTAAACATCGTTCTCTGATCAGCGTCGAGTTTGCGGGCCCGACGCTGCCGCAGCCTGCCCTGTGGCCGGGTATTCACGGGTCTGTGTTCGACTCGGAGCTTTGAGAGTTCGAGGGGGTACGTCGGACGGAAGTGCGGCGGTCTAATGCAGCACAGGATTTAGAGGCGGTGTAGACGATGCCGAGTAGACGGCGGGTGATGAGTCAGCAGTCGATCTGGCACGCGCGACGTTAAAGATGAGTCTCTCAGCAGGAAGGGCGAACGTGCGCCGCCGACCGTAAGCCAGTGAGGATATGGCTGACGTGATCCGCCGGGTCTGACTCTCCGTAAGCCTGACGCAACGATTGCTGTCTTTGGGTCGATCCGTCGGCCGGGTGGATGACGTCGTTGCATGCGAACGGCCGGGCGGCGTGACCTTATAGGAGCCTGCGCAAAGGCGCCCATCACTGGCTTGTCCACCGATCCCGACCGCGCGTGCCCACCTGACCGCTGCGAACGGAAGAGGTAAGGCATGACCAGCATGACAAGGACCACGGTTGGTGTCACCGGTGGCGTCGACATGCACGGACAAAGCCACCATGCCGCTGTGATCGATCACCTCGGGCGCCAATTGGGCGATCGTGAGTTTCCCGCATCGCCGGGGGTTATCGCGCCCTCGTGGAGTGGCTGCAAGGCCCCGGCGAGCTGGATCGAGTCGGTTCTGTCCACCGGGGCTGCGACATGGCAACTACGGTCGGTCATCGTTCCGGCATCTCCAGCTGCACTGGCTGGCGTGAGGTCTACGAGCGTGGCCAGCAGCTTGTGCGCAGGGAGGAGGCTGGACTTCTCAAAACCGATGAACCGGTGGCAGCCCATAAGTGTCCCGGTCGTCGAGTGCAAGGCCACCGCCCGCACCGGGAATCGATGCAAGAACAAGGCCATCCCTGGTAGGACAGTGTGCCGATTCCCCGAGGGGCGAGCCCGGACGTTGCTTCAAACGCCGCTGTACGAGCTGAGGTCTTCAGCTCGGGTCTGCCGGTCTCGCCGAGCGCACCGTACGGATAGCCGAACGGCAAGGCCAGTTGATGGTGGAGTGGTTCAGGCGGCGTTGCGAGAAGCTAATTTCTTACCGGAGCAGGTATCCGCATTCGAGGCGGCGTTGGCTCAATAGGCGAGGGAACTGACGGCTTTAGCTGAGGTTTGAAGCGGCCCAGCGGGCATCAGTTTTGAGGCCGCCGAGCCTGTGACGCGGCGCAGAGTACCGCCACACCAGGCCATATCTACTTTTACCCATAATGAGGCCGCACGATCATCCTTAGTCATGGAGTTTGATTGGAGGAGGGTAGAGATGCAGCGTTGTCGGGTGCTGCTCTCCTGGCCGGGTAGTGCTCAGGTGGACAGTGCGTCAACGACGAGCGGCAGCGTGGGTCCGAACCAGCTCTGCGGCCACGTAGCGAAGCTTTGTGTTGGTACGTTGGGAAGCGTGGATGAGCATTGCGAATGCCTCGTCCGAATGCCTTTTGCCTCGTCGATGATGGTCCGAGACATCATTGTCGTGCGTAGCAGGTTGAGATCGTCGCTGGTCCGGGCGGCTGCTTCTGCATTGCCGACTGCGGCAGCGACCCAGGCCGCCACCTCCTCGGCCAACACAAGATTGTGCTCGCCCGCTGATGCCGTTTGGAGCAACGACGGTGCTGTCCATGTCCGGGGCCTCGCCGGGCGGAGTGCCGGTCTGGGCCGTCGTGCTTGACCACGACTTGGCCTTCGCGGCCTTTGGCAATGACCCGCGCGCGATGGTGCTCCACGATCAGCTGCTGCTCTCGGTGCTTCGGCAGCACTTCGCCGTCGAGCGTCCAGACTTCACGGCCGATTTACGCCCGGGAGCGGATAAGTGAGGCGGTGAACGACGACGTTAAGACCATCGCATTCATGCTCTACCCCGGGCTAACCCCGCTCGATCTCATCGGACCGCTGCAGGTGATGTCCGGCCTAGAGGTCGTCGAAGCCAGGTTCGGAAATGCAACCCCGGCACTATGTCGTCGTCGTGGCGGAACACCTCGCTTCCCGTCCCACCGACCCCAGTCCTCGCGGCCCTTGCGACCGTCGCTGGGACCCTTTCAGACCCGCCCATTCAGCGTTGCTTCCGTCGCTGTGCCGGACTGGGCAGGAACTCACCAGCGCGAACGTCGTAAGAGGGATGTTGGATTCGGTTGCCACACTGGCAGGTCCACTGCTGGCCGCTGTGCCCCAACGCGGTCATGATCCACACCCCGCCCGGTGCACGCGTCCTGGCTGAACCAAATCGAGTTCTACTTCTCAGTCGTCCAGCGCAAACTCCTCACACCCGACAACGCCGCTAATCTGGACGCCCCTCACCGAGCGGCTCACCGCTTTCGAGGCTCGTTTCAACCAAGCCGCTCAACCCCTTCGACTGGCCCTTCGACTGGACATTCAACCGTGCCGACGTCGACCGGCTCCTCCAGCGCATCGCCGCCTGACTCCCGACGAACTAACGGGCGCGACCACTAGTTCAGCGGAGCCAATCGCCGCCAATCCGAGAGTCTCCGGCCACTGGGAGAGGGCACGCGGCAGCGGTACCGACGTTTCGGTGAAGTGGTTCCGCGGGTCTGTAGGGAGTGCCACCGGTATACCCAGCCTGGTGGTTGCCGCCAGCTGTAGCCGGTTCTGCCACTGGGCCAGCGTCCTGGCGTCGTCGGCGGCCCGGAATCACATTGAAGTGGGTCAGCTGTTGGCCCTTGACTACGTATTCGGCGCTGTTGACTCCAAAGGTCGAATTGGGCTCAGAAAGATCACCGGACCCGACAACGATCATGGTCTGGAACAACATGCCGGCCTTCTCGGCGACGGCCATACGGCTGAGGAGATCGTCAACCCGCTAATACACGCCGAACGTCGCGTTCTGCTGGATCATCCCGGGAGAGCGAATGCCCGCCTAGTCGAGCCCCGCCGGATGCTCCTCCGGATGGCGAATCGAGTGTGGCGCCACCTTGGCGTGCATGTCTTCTAGCTGCATGCCTTTGGTCTCATCGATGAATCTGGCTACGAAGAAGAACGACAGCAGAGCGAAGGTGGCGTAGAGCCCATATGCCAGCGCCAGGGAGATGTCCTTCAGACCTGGGAAGGTCACCGTGATGATCCAGTTAGCTACCCACTGACCCCCGGCCGCCAGGGACAGAGCGGCGGCACGCATCCGGTTCGGGAACATTTCGCCGAGGAGGACCCAGACGACCGGACCCCATGACATGCCGAAGGCGACGACGTAGAGGTTGGCCGCAATCAATGCGATTGGCCCTTGCGCGCCCTCGAGCACCGGGGTCCCCGCCTCGACCCGGGCGGTGCCGAAGATGATCGCCATGGTTGCGAGCATGATTGTCATCCCGACCGACCCAATGAGCAGCAGAGGCTTCCGTCCGAACCGGTCGATAGTCGCGATGGCAATGAACGTGGTGAGGACATTCACTGTCGCTCCGATCACCGTGGTGAGAAAGGCCTCATTCTCCGTGAACCCGACCGCTTCCCAAAGGACGTTCGAGTAGTAGAAGATCACATTGATACCGACGAACTGCTGGAAGACCGAGAGCAGCAGCCCCGCCCAGACAATTCCGGCGATCCTGCCGCTCGGCGATTTCAGATCGTGCCAGGACGGCTCGGTCTCTCGCTCCATCGTCTCGCGGATCCGGTGGATCGTCGCATCGATGTTGGCACCGCCCAGCAGCTTGGTGAGGATCACCTTGGCTTCGTCGACCCGGTGCTCGGCAATCAGGAAGCGTGGTGACTCCGGAATGGTCAAGGAGAGGACGCCGTAAAGGATCGCCGGAATGGCCATCATAAGGAACATCCACCGCCAGGCCGCGAGTCCGAACCAGAAGGGTTCGCCAGAACCGCCCGCCGCCAGAGCTAAGAGGAAATCAACCAGCAGGGAAATGAAAATGCCGATAACGATCGCCAGCTGCTGCAGAGAGCCGAGCCGGCCCCGGATTCTTGCAGGGGAGATCTCAGCAATGTAAGCCGGAGCAATGACCGACGCCATCCCAACCCCGAGACCGCCGATGATGCGGAAGACGATGAGAACCCAAAGGCCGGGAGCGAATCCGCTCCCAAGCGCGCTGAGCAGGAAGAGCACTGCAGCAATTCTCATGACGGCCAGCCGCCCGAAGTGGTCAGCGATCCGGCCGGCGACCAGAGCTCCGGCAGCCGCGCCCAGAAGCGCTGACGCTACCGCGAAACCAAGGGACCCCGCGCCGACGTTGAAAGCCTTTTGGACCGCCGGTACCGCGCCGTTGATGACGGCGCTGTCATAACCGAATAGAAAGCCCGCGAGCGCAGCCACCGCGGAGATCCGGACTACCCCTTTGCCTTCAGCGTGCTCTTCGTAAATCGATTCTGCGGCCTCCGCGCCACCACCATGACCTGCCATGTCGCTTCCTTCCACGAGGTCAAGCGAGCTCCTGGCCCCAGCGGCGGTGTCCGCCTGACTGCTCGAGGCTGATGCATCATCACCGATGAGGTGCCGGAGCCGACACGGTGGCTGCAACTGCTCCGCCAGGATCTGGATCCATTCTCCGGCTACGCACCGTCGGGATGTCAATGACTGACGGCGAAACCGCCAGCTTGCATGTCAGGATTTCCTTTGGGGAACGGGTCGTTGATTTCTTCCAGGTCGGGGCAGCGAGTAACTAAACCGTGGCCCGGCGCCTCGTGACCCTGCAACGCCCAGGCTCGCTACCGGGCAGCATTCGCCCTCCTGCTATGGGGCCGTCCGATAGCCGCTCAGACCAGAGGAGGGGATTCGCGCATGCGTGGTACGAGATCATGGTCATTTTCGACCCTGACACCGAAGAGCATACGGTTCAGCCCACGCTCGAGAAGCACCTAAAGTGATCACCAACGGTGGCGGCGCCGTCGACAACCTGGACATCAATCAATCATGCGGACAGCGACGCTTGGTCGCTAGCGGCTTGAAACCTCAGCAGGGCTTCAAGCGGCGATTCTGGCGTTGTCGATCTAGTCCGGTGACGCGTGGTGGAGCACTTTCAGGGCTTACCGGACGCAGAGGGGTGCTGGTGGGGCGTTGGCGGCCATTAGGGGTCGCAGCAGCCGTCGTGCACCTTGATGTATAAGAGAGCGAAGCGTTGTTCGTCGTTGCTGAGCATGTAGGCGTTGGAGTACTCCAGGGGCGTCGAAGAACGCCTGGTCCGTTCCGCGGCTGGTCGACACCAGGGTGCGCGCTATCTCGACCTCACTGAAAGTAGGCGCCGATCTTATGAACCCCCAGACCGAAGTCGAAGTCCCAGACAAGAAGCCATCGGGTTGATGTCCACACCGTTGATACGGCCAGCGACCACGTCGAGCATCTGCATTCTGCCTGCAGCATGGTTGGGGGTCGGGTGGATCTCACCCGTACGAAACCATGGCAAGCCAGCTGGCGATGCGGCGTGCGGTAGCGACTCAAATGGCCACTCCCAATGGCAGGGTCACAGGCCGTCAGTCCGAGCAGCGCCGCCTCGGGGTCCAGCTGCTTCTCGGCGTCGTCCAGCACATTATCAAGCGCGGTGTCGAGGACGAGCTCCTCAAGTTCAGTTGGTGTGCAGTAACTGCCGCTGGTCTTGTTGTCGGTGCCTGCAGTCGCTTCTAGGCTGAGGGTCCGCGGAATCGGGTCGCAGCGCGGAATCATTTTGAGCAACGATTCGAAGACGGAACCGAGTTCCTCGGCTCCGAGGTGGCGGTAATCCACCGAACGTGCGGCTGTTCCTACGGCTGGACGATCGACAGTGAACGCACTGGTGCAAGCAACTCCCGGTTTGCCGAGTTGGCGCCCTCAAGGATGTCGCTCGCAGATGTCGCTAAGAGGTAAGAGGCCGCACAGTCCCGGCAGCCCTAGACGCGGCTCACCCTGGCCGGGTCAATGCAGACATTAGCAACGCAACCGCGTCCCAAGGATCGTGATGCGGCCGAACCGGGCCCACGTCGGGCGAGACCTCGTAGCCGTCCGGAAGATAAAGTACCGCTGGGGGCCGCTCAGCCGCGCCCGGATAACAGTCAGGGTCGAGCAGCACCTGGCAGTCCTCCGCAACCGACCAAAACAACTTTGCGATACGGCCTGCCTTTTCGTACGTGTGGAATACGTCGGCGGGGCGGGGCGGGAATCTGTGCGCGAACTGGGCGAGATCGAGCATCTTGGGCCGGGTCGCCGTCGACATTCTGGAACCATATGTGTCCAGTTCCCATCAGGTCCCGCATTCGGCTCGTGCTCGTGATTATCTCTTGTCAGAGAGAACGCAATGGGTATCTACTGCGATAAAAGCGCAGGGGTGGTGGAGAAGGAGTCGCGGCCCCTGGACTCATTGGAGGGCGCAGATGTCTGGATCCCGCACTGTCGCAGTTCTCGGCCCCATTCCGTTCGACCGCATCACCACGCACCACGGCGAAGTGCTCCAAAAGTACGGTTGCGTTCTCTACACTGCAGCGGCCCTCTCGGCATTAATGGAGCCCAGCGATCGGATCTGCCCGGTCGTGCACATCCGTCGCGTCGATGAGGAACCGATCAAGGAGGCGCTTTCGAAGTTCCCAAATATCGACCTCACCGGCATCCGTTCCACGACCGACCGGGGCGACGTCGTCGAACTGACATACCTCAAGCACAACCAGCGGGAGGAGCGGCAGACCCACTTCATGGCGCCGATCCTGCCGGAGGACGTGGAGTTCGTCCTCGACGCGGACGCCTTCGTGTGTGTACCCATCACCGATTATCAGGTAAGCCAGCCGACGCTGCGTTTCATCCGGGAGCGCTCTTCCGGCACGATCCTGCTAGACGGGCATGGACCCACTGTTGCCCTCACCCGGGGTGGCGCACGAGCGCACCGGCTCTGGATCGATCGGGACACCTGGCTGCCCGACATCGACATCTTGAAAATGAACCTGGAAGAGGCCGGCTGCAGCTGGTTCCCGCCCGGGGCGGCCGACAGCACCACGGTGGCCCGGCCCTTGAGCCAGCAGGATCTGCCGCCGTTCGCCGAGTACTGTCTGGATAGGGGCGTCAAGTCGCTGTGCATCACGCTCGACGAGGAGGGCGCCGTCGTCTACAGCCGAGACGACAGCGGCGATCTGCACAAGGAGCTTGTCGGCCGCATGCCGGTGGAGAACGTGGTTGACACCACCGGCGCCGGGGATTCCTTCGCGGCCGGGATGGCGTTCGGTTACCTACACACCAAAGATTTCGTACGAGCCGCGCAATACGGCAACGCCATGGGCGCGCAGCGCGTCGGGGGTCGAGAACTGGCCGTTTACAAGTCCTTGGCGGAGACCGACCGGCAAATCGCCGAGGCTTACGGAGCATGAAGGAGATGAATACGGTGCTGAGCGGCGAGGAATGGCTTGTCACCGAGTCCGGCTTCGACCCCGCCCGGGCCAACACCTTCGAGACCTTGCTCACCGTCGGCAACGGCCGGTTGGGGACCCGGGGGACCCTCGAAGAGGGCTGGGTGGGCGAGCGCTCGGGCACCTTCCTGAGCGGGGTCTACGACAGCCATGACGCGACAGTGATCGACCTAGTCAACGCCCCCGACTGGCTCCCTTTGGCCGTGCACGTCGACGGTAATCGACTCGACGTGCAGAACTGCCGGGTCGTCGAACACGAGCGGGCCCTCGACCTGCGGCAGGGCGTGCTGTGGCGCCGCACCGTGTTCGAGGACGACCAGGGTCGGCGTACCCGGATCGAAAGCCTGCGCTTCGCCAGCTTCGCCGACCGGCGACTGTGCGCCCTGCGGCTGGAGGTCACGCCGGAGAACCATGCGTCGACGATCACCGTGGACAGTGCGATTGCCGGTCGGCGGCGGAATTTGGATCGCGTGCCGTACTACCCCGAGCACAGCGTCTTCGAACCCGAAGTGAAGTGGGAGAAGTGGGCGTGGTCCAATCACCTGCGACCGGTGATCACAGACACTACCGAGGATGCGGTCTACCTGGAGACGCGCACCATCGACAGTGGAATTGGCCTGGGCTACGGGGCCTCGCTCGACGCTTCCGCGGAGCCGCTGCGACGCGCCTCTTACCGGAGCGGTGAGCAGGTCGGGGAGCGGGCCGACTTCGCCCTGGCCCAGAGTGAGACGTTGCGGCTGGACAAGCTGGTTGCCATCGTGACCTCTCGAGAGGAGGCGGAGCCGCTCCAGGGTAGGTGCCTGGAGGCGCTGCGCGGCCACCGCAGGATGGGATTCGACGATCTCCTCTCCCGCAATCGAGAGTTGTGGAAGTCGATGTGGACCGACTGCGACTGCGAGGTCATCGGGGACCCGGTCGCAACCCACGCTCTGCGTTTCGGGGTGTACCACCTCCTTATCGCCGCGAACGGGGACGATCCCACTGTGAACATCGGGGCGAAGTCCCTGAGCGGTGAGGGCTACCGCGGGCACGTGTTCTGGGATACCGAAGTCATGATGCTGCCATTCTTCATCTACACCCAGCCTGCCACTGCCCGCTCGCTGCTGCGGTACCGCCACCACACGTTGCCCGGGGCCCGTGAGGTGGCTCGGAACAGCGGCTTCCGGGGCGCCCGGTTCCCCTGGGAGTCAGCGGATACCGGGCGGGAGGAATGCCCGGTATACACGGAAGACGGAGCCAACCGCTTCTGGACCCGGGACGAGGAGATCCACGTCAGCGCCGACGTGGCGTACGGCATCCTTTCCTACGTCATGGCGACCGGTGACCACGACTTCCTGGTCGATTTTGGGGCGGAGGTGCTGTTCGAGACCAGCCGCTTCTGGGTGAGCCGAGTGCAGCACGACCCCGCGACGGACAGCTACTCGTTGAAGCAGGTAATGGGACCTGACGAGTTCCACTCGCATGTCGACAACAACGCCTTCACCAACCGGCTGGCGCAATGGCACTTGGAGCAGAGCGTTCGCCTGTATGAGGACCTCGCCGCGCGCCAGCCCTCGGCTCTGCAGTCGATCGCGACGGCGATGAGGCTCGACCCAGCAGAGGTGCAGCATTGGGAAGAGGTTGTCGAGGGAATCGCGTTCCCGCCCGATCCCCACAGCGAGCTGGTCGAGCAGTTCGAGGGCTACTTCCAGCGTAAGGACGTACCCATCACGGAGTGGGACGCCAACAACATGCCTCGCTACCCGGCGGGCTACAACCACTTCAACTGTGAAGACACGATGCTGTTGAAGCAGCCCGATGTGGTGATGCTTATGTACATGTTGCCGGACGACTTCACCACCAAGGTGAAGCGGGCCAATTTCGAGTTCTACGAGGCCCGCACCCTCCACAAGTCCTCCCTAAGTCCTGCTATCCACGCGATCATGGGCATCGAGGTGGGTGACTCCACTCGGGCGCTGCAATACTTCTACCGCTCGGCGCTGGTCGATCTGACGGACAACCAGGGCAATACCGAGTACGGCATGCACATAGCCTCGGCCGGCGGCACCTGGCAGACCCTGGTGAATGGGTTCGGCGGCGTGCGGGTTCACCACGGTCAACTGACCGTCAACCCGTGGCTACCGGAAGAGTGGCAGGAGATTCGCTTCCGGCTGCGCTGGCACGGGAACTCTCTCGCTATCACGATCGGACACGACGAAGCGACTTTCCGCCTTTTGGGGCCTGAGGGGGCCACGGAAGAAATCGTCGTGGCGGGACGGGCCCTGACCTTGACGGCGAACGAGCCGGTGACCGTGACGCTGGCCAATGCGGACACAGTGCTTGATACATAACTGCAGACGGGAGCAGGCCGCCCAGCGCCGGCCAATGGGCCCGGCTCAGCGTCCCAGTTGGTGTCAGACTCAGAGGGCACCATGCATTGAGGGCCTGAGCCTCGCTGGCTGAGCACCAACAGTCCGAACACGCTGGTCCACCGCGGCTGTGTCAGCCTTCCCGGGCCGCCACGAGCTAGTCGTTCGTCTATGTCTTGCGTTTATGGTCGTGCGTGGTGGGCCTGGCCGTCGCGGTCCATTAACTTCCGGCGGAACGGGTTCAATTGAGCGGCTCAAGCCACGTCGCCTTAACGCAGACCACATGATCGAGCGGTGTCGACTTTTCTTGATCATCGCCCTCAGCGAGACCGTGCTCACCACTGGCACGGCGCTGGCACAGGCTCCGTTCCGCTTTCTGGCTGCAGTAGCCGTCCTCGGTGAGGACGCCTGCTTTGAGGAACGCCTTGACCAGGCCCAGGACTTTCTTGTCCGAGATTCGCCTCCGCATCCTGTCCAGCAGGGCTTGATGGTTGATCTCGTCGAAGCATGCGGTGATGTCGGCCTCGAACACCCATCCGTAATCCCGGATGGTGGTGCCGAGGTAGTGATCTCCGCGATCGCGTCCTGGGCCCACCTCCGGGGCCGGAAACCATACGAGGATGGTTGGAAGTCGGCCTCGAAGATCGGCTCCAACACCAACTTCAGCGACGCCTGCACGACCCGGTCCGCCATCGTCGGAATCCCAGCCAACGGACCTTGCCGCCGGCTTTCGGGATCGACTTTTACCGGACCCGGTCCGGGACGAACCTGCCCGTCTTCACCTGATCGCGAAGATCGGCGAGCATGGACACGGCCCGGGACGAGGTGATTGACCGTGGTGTGATCTGGTCGACCCCGGCGGTGCGGGCCCCGGTGTTGGTCCGCACCCGGTCCCACGCCGCAGCGAGGAAGGCCGGGTCATAGACCAGGTTGAACACATCATCGAAGCGGCGACCAAGATCGGCCACCGCCCATCGGTGCAGCTTGGCTTGCATCCGAAGTACCCGCGCCCACGCCTCGGTGGAGTCGATGGGCCGCGCGACACCGGTATTCACCAGTGTGTCTCCTTCCCCGTTCAGCCGTGCTGCGATCCTGCTGGGCCCCTTCCCCAAGTGGCCGGCTTTCCCGGCCTCGCGTACTACGGGCCCTCCGCCCCGTCCCGGCCCGATCGACAGGCCATGCATCCACCCGAACCGGCACGCCACTGGCGGCGGCGGTCGTCCGGGAGAGCCGGAACGGTTCCTACGTTCATCTGCGAGCCCTTCGACGGGATCGGCATCCAGCTATGCCCCTGCACCATCGCCACGACTACGCCGCAGCCCTTCACCGTGGCCTCCCGACCAGCGCCTTCACCCAGCCGAGAAGTTCCCCGACGGCCAAGGGGATCATCGGGTGCGCGGTGCGATCCGACCCATGTCCGCCAGGTTTCGGGTCGGTGGTTTCGTCTTGAGGAGCGTTCAGCCGCTGGTTCCTCGCGTATGCCTGTCCGGTCTCGCTAGCCGAGCCAGCCCCATCTGGCAGTACTGGGACGACTCGTCGTTGTCGAGGACTGCTCCACCAACCACCCCCACGCCGAGGCGATCGACCGTCCTCCAGCTTCAACACGCCTGCTGCGACAGGCGTCCCGCGGTGGCCTCCCACCACCGCCAGGGTTCGCGAACGCCTCGTGGCGCTCGAAGTCGGCCACCCACAGCTGGTCGACCCCAGTGAGAGCATGCCAGCCACGTTGACCAGGTCCGGGTGCCGCGGCGCGGTCTGGTCGCGCTGCATAGTCACGGTGCGATGCCTCCCGCGGACGGTGCCGGCGATCCCGGCCAGCCGCATCAGCCGGGCCACCTGGTCGCGGCCGATGTCGTGGCCGGCGCGGCGAGCCGCATGCCACAGCTTCCGGGCCCCGTAGACGCCCCAGTTGTTCTGCCACAATGACCGCAGCTGGTTGGCCATGTATGCCTCGTCGAGTTCGACATCGGTCAACGGCGCCTTGCTGCGGGCGTAGTAGGTAGACGGCGCGATCACGATCCCAGCCTCGGCCAGCACCGCACAGACCGGTTCGACGCCGAACCGCTCCCGGTGGGAGTCGGTGTAGTCCACGATCATCGAAGTCGGCGGTCGAGCTCCGCCTGGGCGAAAACGCGGCCGAGGTCTTCAAGATCTCATTCGCCCGCTCCAGCTCCGCCACCCGCCGCCGCAATACCCGAACCTCCTCCGACTCCGCCGACCTGGGCGCCGGGCTGGGTCCGGACTCGACCCGGTCCCGCTCCTCGGCCCAGTTCCGCAGCGTCTCCGGGTTCAGGTCCAGCAACGCTCCGACATGACGGCGGGGCACCCCGCTTGGACTCCCCGGGCTCGGCAAGCCGTTCTCGATACATCCGAACCGCTCGCTCGCGGAACTCCTGGTCGTACTTCCTCGGTGCAAACATGTGCTGAATCCTCCTGTGTGGGGTCAGCACCCTCCGGCAATTCCAGGGCGGTTCAACCATCGCCTGCGCGCGTCCTGATCCCTATCGTTCTGGACCGGCTGGATCGACTCGGTGCGGTTCATCTCGTTGATCACGGTGATCGGTCTGGCCCTGGGCTCACTGAGCGCCTGCAGTCAGCCCCAGTCGGGGTCACAAAAAGATGGCGATCGTGACACTGCTACGCGTCTGGCTCCATTGTGCTTGGCTAGTCGGATGGAATCTGACACCATTCGGCTGACATATCGGGGAGGCGTACGGGGCGTCAGCAGGCTGGCGCAAATGCTGGAAGAACAAGGCGTCTCGGTTCAGTACGCGACGCCCCGGGAAACGCGGGATATGTCTGAGGCAGCCGCAATTGCCGTGGTGGTTCTGTCGGCGACCGGAAACATTCACGACATTGCAGGGGTGGTGCAGAAGTTCAGGCAGGAGTTCGGCGCGGATGCTCAAATCGAAGGTCTGCCCGAGTCAATGCAGTCCGTGGAGGAGCGACTTGCGGCTGTCGATCGGCTGCTCGCCGACGGGAAGATCACACCAGAAGAGCACGCTCAGCAGAGAGCCCGCATCCTCAACGAACTCTAGAAACGGCAGAGAGCCCCGGTTACTCCAGGGGCCCTCAGGGATGATGACCAGATTCGGGTGCGGATGCTTCGGGTTCGGCTGTTTCGCAACGCGGACGACGAGGAAGTGCGTTTCGTCTTACATAGCCGACGAGCTCAATCTCATACGCGCCAAGTGGCCAGGTCGCGGCTTCATGTCCCGGCGATGGCCTGGCCTCAGCGAATGTGATTGTCACCATCAGCCCCTTGTGGTGCGTCGAAGGCTTCCCGCGCCGCGTCGGATGTTGTGTTCGAGACACTAACCTATCAGTGACACGCCATACTCATGAGCCATGCGGCTCAGATAGCGCCGAGCACAGCGGTGGTTGGTGCGCTGGGGGTGCGCCAGGGATAGTCGCCGCCGAGATTGCTTTCTCGGTGCCAGCCAGATCCATCCGTATACAGCTCATCTGCGGCGCGCTGGCGGTTGTTTTGCAGCCCTACTGCATTGGCACAGTTGACCAAACGGAAAGCCTTGGACGGCTTGTTTGCCCGAACCGCTGGCCGACGTTCTGGAACGGGTAGCAGAGCAGCGGATGCGGGTCGCTGAGCTTCTCGACGGCCCCGACGAGTGAGCTACGTTACGAACATGGGCGAGACCCATACCCCGGAGAACCCTGAGCCGATGACTGCTGCGGAACGGACGCGGAGGCACCGAGCCCGGCAGGTTGGCGACGACGTACCCAAAAGGAAGCGCGGACCCAAACCACGCAAATCACTGACATTGCGCGAAGCGTCGCTGGAGGAACTTATCGATGAGGTGAGCGACCGTCTCACCGGCCGGATGGCTGACGACCACCAGATACGCGACCTTGCACTCCGTGGGGTCGTCCACAGCTACCAGACCTCCGGCGACCGGCTGAGCTTCGTGTCCATCGAACCCTTTGCCGAAGAGTGACGAACTTAGGCGGGCTAACCTCAACGGCCGGCTCTGAGCCATCGGAGCCCTGCCGGCCCACCTACCCGGGGCGCCCCGCAGACAGCCGTAGCACCGCCAGCAATCCTCAACGGCATGACTGGCCGTAGGATGGCCCAGCCTGACCCTGATCAAGACGCTCGCTTAGTTTGGCTATGGGTCTGACCACGATCTTGACCACCATTTTGGTTTGTCCAGCGAAATATGCCTAAGTGCAGAAATCCGTATTTTCAAGGAAATTTGGACGTCTGAGGATCTCCGTGGACGCGCTGCCGATGTCTGGGGGTCAAGGGGCCGCGAGTTCAAATCGTCAGGATGTCTGCTCTGGTTCTCCAGACGTCAGTTTTCCGTGCTGTGCTCGTGAGTCCTTGCGACGGTGAGGACGTCTAGGCGGGGCGGGTCCGGTTAGGGCGGCCACGAGATTGGTTTTGAGTCGACCGAGGACCATCCCCCAGGCGACTTCCATGAACGCTGCTTGCTCGGCGGTGTTGACCAGTTGGTGCACGACGACTCGGCTGCCACCGTGGTCTTGGTAGATGCGCAGGTAGCCGCTGATCGGGTGCCCTGGCACCGGGATGTTGCCGTCGTCGAAGTCCCAGGTCATGACGATCAGGTCAGGCGGGATTATGAACTCGTAACGTCCTCGGACCTCGGTGCCCCACTCGAGGGTGGCCGCGAACTCGCCTCCGTCGATGCGGACTGGGACCTGGAGCCAGCGGGAGTACAGTTCAGCGTCGGTCAGTGCGTGGAAGGTGGTTTCGGGCGCCGTTGTCACGTCTACCTCCGCGACCACGGCTGGTCTGGTGGACGTTGTGGTGAGCCCGCGCTCTGGAAGGTCGTCTGCCGGCCGCCACTTGTCCGGGTCCTCTAGAGCCCCGTGCAGGCCGGCCAGGGCTGCAGGCTTGGCCCGGTAGCGATGGGAGGTCCCCACTTTTGTCATCTCCACCAGTCCGGCGCGCCGCAGCACGCCCAGGTGCTCCGAGATCGTCGCCGCGGTCAGGTCGAACGTCGCGGCGATTTCACCGGCGGCCAAGTCCCGGTCCCAGATGCGCGCCAGGATTTCGCGACGGGTCCGGGACCTCAGCGCTCGCATCGTGGCGTCAAGGTCTGCCACAGCCGTTGCCTCTCATCCTCCGCAACCTTAGTATTACGGCAATTGCCTAATTAGGCGTTCACCAAAGGAGGAGATGGTGGCCAAGTACCTGGTGCTCTACCGGTCGACCATGACCGCGGAGGAGCAGATGAGCCAAAACAACCCGGAGCAAGCGCAGGCCGGAATGGATGCCTGGATGGCTTGGGCTCAACAGGCCGGGGACGCCATCGTCGACCTTGGTGCCCCACTTAGCGTGGTCGAGGCCGGCGGAGACTCCGGTGACCCGGTGGGGGGGTATTCGATTCTCCAGGCCGACTCGCCCGAAGCGCTGAGCAAAGTGCTCGCTGGTCACCCACACAACGCGATGGGTGGCACCATCCAAACGCTGGAGTTCCTTCCCATGCCGGGAATGTAACGACACGGCAACATCGACGAACTCGGACAGTGAGATTGGCAACAGCCTGACCGTCCGACGAAGAATCCCAGCCGTCCGGCCTTACACGATTGCAGAACGGCCGGGTAGGAGGCTCTGGAGCACCTTACTCGGCAGCACGTCGGCCGCGGAAAGCCCTTTGCGAACACTGGCCGCCAGCACGTCGTCGTCGGCATGGGCCGGAGTCGGCCCTGGAGGGTTCAGCCACACCGCCGCCATCATTTGGGCGACCTCCTCGACCTGATCGTTTGGCTGCGAACGTGAGCTCGTCCGCAGCCAACTCGCGAGCGGCCTGATGCACCTGCTCTTTCCACTGGCGAGGAAGATGTGACCTTGGTTGGGCGAACTGGCCCATTTCCGCAAGGAAGAGTGGTGAGTGTCAAGACGGATGCAGCGCCGATGAGGCATCGCGCTGCACGCGTTCTTTCCTGCGCCTGTGCTTGAGGTTGTGATCCGTCGTGCATGCGAATGGTTCAGCGGCTGCGAAGTGGTGCGGATGGAACACGGTGGGCTTGCTCGGCGCGAAGCCAACCTGGAAGGTGACTTGGTGAAAGGAGTCGTCTGTGACGTGGTGGGCGCGCCGGCCCTGGTCCGCGACGTGGTTGAACCGGATTGTCCCGACGACGGCACGGTGATTACGGTTCGGGCCACCGGCCTCTGTCGGTCGGACTGGCACGCCTGGCGTTGGCATGAGGCGGTGCCCTTGCCGCATATTCCGGGACACGAATTCGCGGGTGTGATCGCTGCTGTAGGGGCCCAGGTCTGATCATGCGATCTTGACTGCTGTTCTCGACGTGGCACTCGCCCCCCAACGGGGTTGGCAATCACGCTGGAGCCATGGGAGTGGGGGCGAAACTACGGACCAACTACGGACCACGACGGCCGAACTCGGCGCACCTCAACGGTCAACCATGGAGACCAGCGGGTACTGGTTCACGCTCGACACACGTAGAGGCCCGATCTGGGG
>JBJMIR010000039.1:0-34680 GCA_045806785.1 Propionibacteriaceae bacterium
ATGTGTCGAAACCTGGGGTATGAGCTTCGGAGTCCGGGGAGCGTTCCGCCCGCCTGCTGGCTGCAAGAAAACCGATAAGCAATGCCGGTTTGAGGAGATTGCCGACGTTCTGAATGGTATTACCTGGTGCCAGATTGCCGGTCTCGATGATATCGCTGATATGAACAATGGTGGCGCCCACTCCAAAGACAGTCACGGCAATGACGGTTGCCTCACGGAAGCCCGTCGCGGCGGCCCATGGCGATAATTCCGAGAATACCGATTGCCAGATTGGCAAAGCCGACCTCAAGCTGAAAGGGATTCCCGGTCGGCCAGCCGATGGATTTGGCGACCGAGTCTGAGATGAAGAAGTGACCGAAAAAGCCACCAATCCCGCTTCCCGCCACACCTATACCAAAGAGATACAGCAAGAACGTCTCGATCTTTCGGTCGCGGCTTCGGCTGCTCTTGTCGAGGCCAACCTGGCCGATAGCGATGATGAGCGGCAATATGGAATAGACAAAAATCCGTGACGCGACGATGTCCATTCAGTTCCCCCTCGATAAGCCCGTAATGCGACGATGTCCATTCAGAACCTCGTCGAGATCATCACGGAACATGCCATGAAGCCCGGTTACAACCACGGAGACCGACCCTTCCCTGGGACACTCCCGCAGCCCGTTGCGGAGTGGCGCTGTGAACCGCAGCGGTATGTGGCCGCGATCTCGCAGCGGTATGTGGCCGCTTCGACGCGCCAGTGCGCAGTCGCAGAAGGGATCGCTCAGCGGCACTTCGCATGGGACTGCCACCGCACCTGACGGCCGAGTCTCTAGCATCCGCGATAGCCTCCCGCAGGCCGCAGGACCGCCACGGCCGCGTTCAGTGCGCGGACGCCAACTCCTCACCGAGGGTGTCGTACAGTTCGCCGCAGCCGATCTCGCGCTGGAGCACCTGGTCACCGCCGTCGTAGTACTGCCCCTGCTCGGTGTAGACGAGGCGGGTTCCCCCTTGCGCGGGGAAGAGCTCGACGCTGGCTAGCGAGGCCGAGCTTAGGCGGCCGTCGATTGTCATCAGGTAGGAGAACACGAGGCGTTCGTCGGTGACGATGTCTAGGTAGCGGGTGTCGTTGGTGATCGGCGGACCATCGGCATACCGGAAGCGGCTCGTCTCGTGGCCGGCCGGCCGGAAGTCAGCGATGAACTCCTCGACACGCCAGTCCTCGCCCTCGGCGAACCAGCGACGTTTGATGTCGGTGTCGGAGAATGCCCTGAAGATGCGCGCGGCGTCCACTGGGTAGGTGCGTTCGACGCTGAAGGTCGCGTGTTTGATCGGTTCGGTATTCATTGCCCGTCTTCTCCCATCGTCGCCGGCGTGGCGCCGTGCTCCTCGGTGAGGAGGGCGCCAAGTCGGTCCAGGCGTCGCTCGGTGAGTGCTCGACGATCCTGAAGCCATTGCTCGGCGATGTCGAGACCGCCCGGCGCGATGGCGCAGGTCCGCACTCTCCCGACCTTCTCGGTGCGGATCAGCTCGCTCTGCTCCAGAACCTGCAGGTGTTGTACCACCGCCGCCAGGGACACCGCGAGCGGCGCAGCCAGTTCACTGACCGACAGTGGCCCGTCGCCCAGCCGCTCCAGCAGTGCCCTACGCGTGGGATCTCCCAAGGCCTGGAAAACGGAGTCGACACTCATCCACACCTCCGATACTTAAGTCGATACTTGACAATATGAGTCGGCACAGGCGACACTTAAGCAGGTACTCAAGTATTGCACTCAATCCGCGGGAGACCCACCCATGCCAACCACCCAAACCCCCACCAGCAAGGTGTTCTTCGCCGTCAGCATGTCCTTAGACGGCTACATCGCCCCAGCGGGAATGGACCTCGCACACGCCGATGACCCGTCCTACAAGGATTGGGGGCGCCAGTGGGCGGCGCTGCAGAGCTGGATCTTTCCGCAACGTTTCTTCCGCGAGAACCTCAACCTCGGCGAGGGCGGCGAGACCGGCCCCGACAACGACATCGCGCGGGGAGTCTTCGAACGCACCGGCGTGAGCATCCTCGGGAAACGGATGTTCGATGGCGGTGAGCGCTTCTGGCCCGAGGAGGCACCATTCCACACGCCGGTCTTCGTCGTGACTCACACCGAGCGGGCACCCTGGGAGCGACCCGGTGACACGACCTTCCACTTCGTCAACGACGGCATCGAGAGCGCTCTGGCCCGAGCCAGGAAGGCCGCCGGTGGCCGCGACATCCGAATCGGCGGAGGAGCCGACCTCATCCAGCAATACCTCAACGCCGGGCTGGTGAACGAGTTCACCATCTCCATCGCGCCCGTAGCCCTCGGCGAGGGCACTCGGCTATTCGACTGCATCAAGTTCGGGCAGATCAGCCTGGAGGTGGTCGACACCGTCACCTCGCCGCGAGTGACCCACCTGAGCTACGCAGTGAGCCGCGCGTAGCGCCGTAGTTTCCCGCTCGGCGCGCCCCGCAGGAGAAACCTTCGGCGGGACGGCGCGTGCGATGCCTCGCGTACGGACGGCGGCGCGTCAGCGGCGGGGACGCTGCTTGGCCGACACCGACGTGATGACCAGATCTGCGTTGTCCGAGGCATCCATCGGCGTTGCGGCAAGGCCAAGCGCAGCCTCGATCAGGGCGCCGACGTCGGGCCTGTCCAGATCGTCGGGTGAGTCGAGGGCTACGGTGCGGACTACCTTGCCGCTGCCGCGCAGGATCGATGTCGGATCCGGCAGTTCCGGACCACGTTGCAAAAAGCACAAGTTCACACCGCGGGCGTGAGCAGCCAACGACAAGATCGCGTCGCAGGCGCGGCCCGTCGGCCCGAACCCAATTACCAAGAAGTTGTAGTTGTCATAAACCATTTGAACCGCGTCGGGAAACCGTGTCTGCAACTTCGCCCGGCAGCCACGGATCCGGCATTGCATCTCCGGCGCGAACTTGGCGATGAATCCGGCCAGCTCGGACTCCGCTGTCACAGATCGCACTGTATCGGCGCGGCCCAGCCTCGACACCGCAACGAACGCAAGCCCGAGCTCAAAAAACGACGACCCGAACCGATCAACCTCAAGCCGCCCAGAGGGCTGACTTCCCCTCACCGGGCATCAACACGTCCAATCTCGGTGAGGACCGGTATGCGGACACGCTCGGTCAGATGGGGAAGCGGATGACTACACGACGCGGAATGTAAGGTGCGTGACTCCGGCGCCCTCGATCACCCGAGTTCTCTCCAGCTCGATCGGCCCGCTGCTTAGGTGGTCGAATAGCCCGACGCCGCCGCCGAGTACGACGGGCACCAGATCTAGGTGTATTTCGTCGAGGAGTCCCGCTTTGATGCACTGTTGCACAAGGTTCGCACCGATCACACCGACGTCTTTGTCGCCTGCAGCCGCTTTCGCTTGCGATACGGCGCTTTCGAGGCCGTCCCGAACGAACGTAAAAGGCGATCCTTCGTTTACCCACTCTGGTGAAGCCTGATGGGTAACAACAAAGACCGGCACGTCCAAGGGGTGTCTGCCACCCCACCCGTGGGTGAGGTCGAATGTCCTCCGTCCCGTCACCAACGCCCCTGTCATTGTGCGCGTCTGGCGAAGGAACTCGGCGGTCTGCGGCGCGACCTTGAACACCATCTCCGTGCCAGGCAGCCGGTACTCGGTGTCACCGCCAAAGTACCAACCCAAAAGCCGCTCGCCACCCTCACCCATGGGTGCTTCCGGACCGTCGTTCGGCCCTGCAATAAACCCGTCCAGCGACGTTGCGTGCCCTGTGCGGACTTTCCCCATTACTTCCGTCCCCTTTCCGACCCTCTTCTGGCCGGCGCATGTCGCCATCGCCCTGCCTGAACCGACTGGGCGCACCCGCACACTACGCGTCGTAGCCTCTCGGGATCTCGGGCGGGCCGCCGGTCAGGCGCCGCGTTGGCTGGCAGGCCGATCAGGTTGGCACACAGCTGGAGCGCCGAATAAGCCGACGACGTCATTAAGCGCAGCGTCACATTCCTCCAGCAACACCTCTAACCCGCCCGCGCCTATGTCGAAAGGCGACCGTCGACCGGGCACCTCAGGCTGGCGTTGAAAGTGAAGAGGGGCGGGAACTGCCGCTAACCTGTGACGGGCTGGCCCAGGGCCAGTCGATTCAGGAGGAGCCCAGTCCTTAGGGCTTGAAGGCCGTGATGCCGTAGGCCGTGATGCCGTAGGTGACATGGACCGAGCCGCATGCGGAGACTCCCACATCTGTTGAGCCTCATGAGAGCCCAATGACGATCACCCCACTGCCCTGGGGAAGCCTTACGGATCGCACACGAGAGGCAGGTCGATGAAAACGATCGGTCGAACGGCGGTAGTTAGCCGCGTCTAGGCCTGGCCGCATCACGAACGTGACGGCGTCTCATATGACCCGACCGATGAAATGCCCGATGACCGTATCTCAAACGGATGCTGTGTCTAGTCCTTACTAGAGCTAAGAACAACCGATGAATCGGCCTGCGTCAGTTGTCTAGTGCGGGTCATCCGCTCCGGACAAGTGGTGCACGGCGGCGCCGCAACTTCACCCGAGTCTGGTGCGGCACTTTCACAATCTGCCAACCCGGCGGCTCACAGGCGAAACAGTAAACCCGTGGCCTGCCGCGCTTGCGCTCGATCTCGAACGTCTCACCACACAACTCGCAACATCGTTGCACAAACACAGTGCAAGCATACCGATTTGTTGCACCGGGGGCATGCCGCGGGGAGGGAGAGAGCGTACCCACGTGGTGCAATCTTCACCGCGAGCTAAAAAATCGACGCCTCACCAGCGCTCATGATCATCAAGCTGATAGATGATCCCGGTCTTGGCGCGCTGACGCATGGCATGCTTCACCTGGTTCCCTTCCCTTGCACCTGTTCGGTGCGAACACTGCTTACATTCGGGCCTCAAATTCTGCAGACTGTTTATCTGAGATTCTGGCCAGCCCCAGCGTTTAGCCTTCCACCTCGCCACAATGTGACCGGCCACAAACTGGCCAGGCGTCGAATAATCGATAGCTTTGCCACAGACAGCGCACGGCAACCGCAACCTTTTCAACAGGGCACGATTGCGGCGATACAGTGGGGACGATAGCAGCGGGTCTTTAGGTTTGGTCCAAGCCATGGCGGACCGCCTTAGATGGCGGACCACTCTTCATCAGCAGTGCGCGCCGCCTCAGCGATAGGGTCATCGCCGGTCGCATCTAGGACCGACAACTCCTTGCTAATCAACACCAATTGTCGGGTCAACGCAGCCAAAGCCACGGGGTTAGTCGAAGTCGCCTCAACCGACCTAGCAACACGAGCCTGCAACGCAATCAGCATCTGACGATGGTCACCCTGCGCAGCAGCCTCGACCACGCTCATCTTCTTCTGAGGCTTCTCACCAGGTTCCACTGCGCGCAGCTTAGGCATGGCCCAATCCTAAACGTTCGGGTCCAAACAATCCCTTTTCCGGCCGCCCAGGGCAAGAAAAAAATGCCGTAGAAATAAATGAACTCGTGCCTACGTGGTCCGTCAGCGCCCACATGAAAAACGACCTCGAGCATGAAGACGGAGACGAGTTGACTGGCGGTCCCACACACGGCGATTCCCCTGAAGGGATTCAAACTGTTTAGGAGAACTAGGCCGGGGTACTACCGGTGCGTCGGCCCGTGAATCCCGGCCATCCCCTTCCTCCCCAATCTCCAGAAGGAGCAAGCATGACCACCAGCAGCGGGCCATACGACGCACCTGTCACCACGAGCCCCACCAGCCCTGTCGCATACCGGGATGACGACCGCCGTCCTGCCAGGGAAACCAAGCCATCCTTCAAGACCACCGAACTGATTGTCTACATCATTTCGGTCCTCGGTGTCCTGATCGCCTCCTGGGTGGTCGACGTCAACGAAGACGGTCAACGGTTCAGTGCCTATCAGGGCTGGTTCCTAGTCACCTTGTTGACGATCGGTTATCTGATCAGCCGTGGCCTGGCCAAGTCCGGCAGCCGCGACGAGACCCGCTGACCGGAAGGTTTGCGCGTCGGAGGCTGACCACGTCTATCAGGTCGTGCTCGACGCAATTGCCGTGTCCACCATGATCCTTGTGCCGGTCGGGGTGGTTTTGCTCTATGGCCTGCTTGCAGGTCGCTGGGACGCCATCTCGAACTGGCGAGAATCACGGCGCCAGAAGGCCGAACGGCGGCGCAACCTCCGGGCTATGCGCAGGCAGCGGGGGGCGCCGCTGGAACAGGTTGCTGCCAATCTTCGCCGGCTGCGGGGCGTGCTCACCATCGATGAGCATCGCTCGGCGGTGCACCAGATCGGCGACCGCGTGGCGTACGACCAGGTGCTGATCCAGGCGAGTGAGATGCTGCAAATCGAGCACGATCTGGCCAAGCATTCCGCTGGAATGGAGCGGAACATCGAGCGGCTTCGGGTCGAGGCCGAGCTCGAACGGGCTGGCGTCGTGCTATCAGACCGGCGATACGGTCAGGCGGCCTGAGCGCATTCTGGCGCATCACGCGACCGATTCGGAGATCCATAGTTCGGAGGTGCCGGGGTCGGAGCAGTGGGTGCGTTCGCCTCTCTCGGCCAAGCCGAGGAGTGCGAGCGTCAACGCGTCGACGAGAACGCGGCGGCTCATGACACCGCCTCGTTTGAGAACAGGTTTCTGGGTGGGCGGCATCCGCTGCATGAGCCGTCGGGCCAGAGTTCTTTGCCGCACTGCCAGCAGATCGGGGCGCCGCCGCCATCTTCACCAGAAATGTCAGTAATTGGAGAGTGCTTATTGCTGTCTCTACCCCTCTCTTGTTTGGGGCTAGGGGCACCTACTGACGTTTCTGGTGAAGATTTTGGGTCGAGGGCCTTCGGATTGATGTTCGGACCGAGCGAGTAGTACCAACGGGTCTTCTCATTGCCGTAGGTGGCCTCATCCACATCAAGGACACCCAACATGTGCAGCGCCTGTAGCTGCCGGTCGACTGTGGACCACGGCTTGTTGATTCGGCGCCGAACGTCGCTTGCGGTACTGGCTGGGTTGGCGGCCAGGTCGTCGATGGCCGTCAACCTCAGCGGTGGCATGGAGTCGCGGGCGCAGCGGATCGCCAGCCGCAGCGCCTCGTGTCTCGGAATGCCGATAGCAACAGCGCCCTGGATGATCTGGGTCAGTTCCTTGGCGAACCTGGTTGGCATCTCGGGCGCGTGGGCGTCGATCACATCGCCTCGGTAGTCGTACTCCACGCCGGTGCGGGCGAGCGTCACCAGATCAGCGGCAGCTAACACGATGTCGGTTTCCTCATCGGTCAGTACCGTCGCCGTGGTTTCCATGCCGGCGATGACACCGGCAACCGCACCTGCGAGGTCGGCCCGCATCTGCGCCTCTACCCCGGTGTTGCCGATGGCTTTGCGGCCGGCTGCGACGCGACCGTTGGTGGAGTCAACCCTGACGAGCACGAACCGATCACCCATGGAGGCGATGACGTCGTGCGCTTGGTCCCATTTGGTGGTGACTGCACCGATGACAGCTATCCGACCCGACCAGGGCAGGCTGCGGCCGCCGTCGGTGCCTGCCTTGCGGACCCATGACCCATCGTGGATCTCGCGGAGTGCGCCGAGAACTTGGCCGCGCAATTCCCGGCCCATCGAAAGGATGGACGTGACGTCCTTGATGACCAGCACGCCACGGTCGCCGATCTCTCGGAGGAGTCCTCCGGTGGCGTCTTTGCTGCGTTCCCGCTTGGATGTGGCCGACAGGAGCGCGCCTTCGGATGTGATGGTGGATGCGACTACCGCGCCGATGCCGTTGAGCGCTTGCACTGTCTCGGTTTTGGCGTTGCCTGATCCGGAGATGATTAGCAGCCACAGCGGGTCGCCGTCCAGCCGTTCGACAGCAGCGGCGGCGAGCATCGCGTCGAGGGCGTCGGTGTCGTAGTCGTTGCCGAGCCATTGCTTGAAGGTGGCGCGCGCTTCCTCGAGGGTGATCGGGTTCGCAGCCGTTTGAGGTTTTGGGGTCTCGGTGAAGGGTGGCGGCACTTTCTCGTTGACCCGTTCACGGGTTTTGGCGGGGTCGGATGCGTTGCCTTGGGCGACTGCCCAGGCGAGTATCCCTGCCCATTCGTTCTTGGCTTCGGCGGCGTTTCTGGCCTTGCCTTGCTTGGACCCGTTGGGCTGCTGCATGATCGCCGGGACGAAGATCGCCTCGAAGGTATCTGCTGCGAATTTGGCGTCGATCAGTCCGGCTTTGACTTCTTTCATTGCGCCGGCAATGTGGCCCATCACCGTGCCGTGGCGGGATTCGCCGGCCGCGGTTTTCTTCTGCCAGGCGGCGATGTGAACGTTGAGAAGGTCGGGCCGTTGGTGGTTGGTGTATTGGTTGAGGAACGCTTCAACTTCTTCATCGGTGGCTCCTTCGGCCGCGTCTTCGGCGTCGGGTAGGCGGCTGGCAACATAGCCGGGCAGGATTGGTACGGGGCCGGTTCGTTGGAACTCATAGTGGCCGTTAGGGTCCTTATGTTTCGACGGCGCAGCGATGATCACCCCGTTGACGCCCCGGATTTCACCCCAGCCTTTGCCGAGGTCGCCGAGACTGTTTCCGAGGCGGCGACCTTCAGGCATTGCGAAGACGTAATGGCCGCGACCAGGAGCATTAGTTCTGGTTGATTGATACGGCGGCTTGTATTGGCTGATCGCTTGTTGGATCGCCGGATGGAGTTTGTCGGGGTCGTCAACATCGATCGCTACACCGCCGGAGCGGCCCATGTGCAGAAATAGGCCGTGGTCTGTGCCGGCGAACCAGGACGTTATGACCTGGTAATCGCGGGAGGTTTTGAGATGCCAGTCGTCACCGAGCACCGATCCAGGATTCTTCGAGCCTCGCTTACAGGGTCCGATGTAAAACCCGGCATTGGCGTAGGCGTAACCCGCCTCCAGCTCGGCCGTGTCGTCGGTGATGACCGGTATCGCGAGGCTGGTGGTCGTTGTGTCGGTCATGAGTCACCGCCGTCGAGGTCAAGATCAGCCTGGACGGGGCGCAGCTCGCACAAGATCAGCCATGCGGGGTGCCCTTGTGTTCGAGCGCGCTGCACAGCAGCTGAGGCGTGATGCAGATTTAGGTACGGTCTTCGCCGCGGGCTGCCGAAGCGGTCGACCATGACGGCGATGTAGGCGGGGACGAAGTCCACTAAGCTAGAACCCAAAGGTTGCTTGGTGGCAGCTTGATCATCTGGTGGGGGCTGGCTTGTCGGGGCCGGCCCTCGTCGCTTTCCGGGGTCCACTCCTCACCGCACGCCTTCGGCATGGTATTGGCTTTCGATCCATTGCTCTACGTCCGCGCGTCGGTAGACGACACGGTTGCCGAGCTTGAATGATTTGGGGCCGCCGTCGCCGCGGTGTCGGTAGAACCGAAGTGTTGAGAGCGGTAGTCGGGTTAGTTCTGCGACTTCCTCGATGAGTAGCAGCTCACTCAGGGTCGGGCCTGCGTGGATGCCCTTGGTGTTCACCATTCTTATCCTCCTCGGGGATGTTTTATTATGGTGTTCCCCGGTCAGGTTCAGATTAGTTTGCGAAACTCTTCAATGCAACCTTGCTGAGCATGTATCGTTTACGACTATGACCGGGGAGGATACGAAGACGGCGGAACAGACCGTCGGCGCGAACATCAAAGCGATGCGCGCCCAGCTAGGGCTCACCCAAGTCGAACTAGCTGAAGCGATGCAGCGTCTCGGCCACTCCTGGATTCAAACCACGGTGGCGAAAACTGAAGCAGCCGACCGTCCTTTACGGGTCAACGAGGTAGCCGACCTGGCGCGGATCTTGGGTACGGGCCTGCCAGATCTGGTGAGCGGTCACAGCGACTGGAACCGCAAGGGGATCAACTTGATGCTGTCGCACTTCCAGGGGCACGCAGCCCGTTTACAGATGGATATCGACGAGCTGAACCAGCAGTTGGCAGCGAAGACGCAAGCCTACGAAGAGGCGCAGGAACGCGTCCGGCAGCTGAAAATGGATTTGGCTTCGGTCGATGGCGAGCGTTAAACAGCTGCCGACGGGCGTTTGGCGGGCCCGCTACCGGGATGAGGTTGGCAAGGAACACGCCCGCCACTTCGCCCGCAAGACCGACGGGCAGCGCTGGCTAGACGAGATCACCACATCCATGGTTACCGGCCAGTACGTCAGCCCGGTCGCCGGCAAGATCACATTCCGGTCCTTCTATGCCGATTGGTCACAGCGGCAAATCTGGCAATCCGGCACGGTACGCGCATTTGACTTGGCAGTGCGCGGCGTGACGTTTGGTGATCTTGCACTGAACCGCGTTCGCAAGTCCCACATCGAGCAGTGGGTGAAGTCCCTACAGGTTGCTGGTCTGGCACCCGGCACGGTGCGCACCAGATTCGACAACGTGGCTCGGATCTTCCACGCCGCTATTGAGGATCGGGTGATTGCGTTCGATCCGACTAAAGGTGTCAAGCTGCCCGCGGTGCGGCGACAGGAAGCCGCGATGACCATACCTACCCCCGAACAGGTAGGGGAGCTGATCACGGCCGCAGAGCCCGATTTCGCGCCGTTCCTGGCTTTCTGTGCGTTCGCCGGTCTACGCCTCGGCGAGGCGGCGGGCGTCCGGGTGAAGGACATCGATTTCCTCGGCCGCAAACTCCAGGTCACCAGACAAGTCCAGTGGGCCCCCGGTGGCAACGTGGAGATCAGGGCACCGAAGTACGGTAGCGAGCGGACGGTCTATCTACCGGACGAGTTGCTGATCATTTTGTCGGAATTGATCGCCAGGCGCGGCATTGCCGGTGATCAATGGCTATTCGTCGACGGGCGCGACAATCCGCTGGTTTACAACGCGGTCTGGACCCGGTACCGGTTGATCAGGAAGCGCACCGGAATCGACGGCTTCAGGGTTCACGACTTGCGCCACTTCTACGCCTCGGGCCTGATCGCCGCAGGTTGTGACGTGGTGACCGTGCAGCGCGCCATGGGCCACGCCTCGGCAACCGTGACGCTGCGGACGTACGCGCACCTGTGGCCGACCGCTGAGGACAGGACGAGATCTGCGGCCGCCGATCTGATGCGGACTGCGGACTCCTCGCGGACTGGAGAGAATGCATCAGCATTGTGACTAGCAGTTTTGTCTTCACCAACGCGTTGGACTTCAACGTTTGCCATACACGGTGGCGGGGACCACGATCGAGCGCTCGACAATGCGCGCCGGTTTATACGGTTGGGTGGGCGGCTGGAGTACGGCACAGACATGGGCAATGACATGTCTAGGGGCGCAACGCCGCCTGGTCCATCGCCGACAGAGATCAATGCTCTGGGTCAAGCCGGTCTTGCCGGCGATGCGCTGCTCACATCATTGACCGGTCCGGCACCTGATCACTTGCTCCTTGATCGAGCTGCCTATGCACCGCACCGGTTGCCGGACAGCGCCACCGACATCGCGGTCTGGATCAAACAAGCCCGTCGGCTAACTGCCATGCTCCAGGAAGCAGCCATGACATGACAGTCACTGATCTTGTTGATCATGCTGGGGCGCTCGATGGAGCCGACCCGCTCGCACACTTCCGTGATCAGTTCTTCGGCTCGGATGATCCAAAGATCATCGCCTATCTCGATGGCAACTCCCTTGGTCGTCCACTTAGAGCGACACAGGATCGGATCAGCAGTTTTGTGGCTGACATCTGGGGCAGCCGGCTCATCCGCGCCTGGGACGAAGGCTGGATGGATGATCCGGTACGCGTGGGCGATGACATCGGGCGCGTGGTGTTAGGCGCCGCACCGGGTCAAACGGTGGTCGGTGACTCGACCAGCGTGATGCTCTACAAGTGGATCCGCGCTGCCGTGGCAAGCCAGCATGGGCGGGACAAGATCATCGCCGACCTCGGCAACTTTCCGACGGACCGCTTTGTTCTCGAGGGCATCGCAGCAGAGCTCGGCATGCGTCTGACATGGCTTGAAGCTGACCAAGCCAGCGGCGTCACAGTCGACCAGGTTGCCGACGTGATCAATTCACGTACCGCACTGATCTTGCTCAGCGACGTGGCCTACCGGTCCGGGTATCTCGCCGATGTTCCGGCCATCACCGCGCTCGCTCATGATCATGATGCGCTCATGCTGTGGGACCTGTGTCACTCCGCAGGTGTCATTCCACAACGACTCGACGAGTGGCACGTCGATCTCGCCGTTGGCTGCACCTATAAATACCTCAACGGTGGACCCGGTTCCCCTGCCTTCGGCTACGTTCGCGCCGATGTACATAACCGGGTTCGGCAACCGATCCAAGGCTGGATGGGATCGGCCGATCCTTTCGCCATGTCGAAGCATTACGCGCCTGCCGATGGCATTCGCCGCTTCCTGAGCGGGACTCCGTCGATCATCGGCATGCTGGCGATGCAGGACATGCTGGCGCTCATCGAGCAAGCCGGCCTGGAGGCAATCCGAGCGAAGTCGATTGCCCTGACCGAGTTCGCAATCGAGGTTACGGATCGGCTGCTCAGTCCCCTCGGCGTACGACTTGGGTCACCTCGGGAATCAACGCAGCGAGGCAGCCACGTGACGCTGGAGCATCCGGAGTTCGGAGCCGCCACAGCGCGGCTCTGGGAACGGGGAGTCATCCCGGATTTTCGGCCGCCGGACGGACTACGGATCGGCCTGTCGCCGCTGAGCACCAGCTTCCGGGAAGTGCATCGGGGACTGACGGCCGTACGGGACCTGCTGTTGGAAGCGCCCTAGACTCCTGCGGTGCGAATCGTCTTTGGCGGCACTCCAGATGTCGCGATCCCGTCCTTGGAGGCGCTGGCCGACTCCCGTCATCAGCTCATCGCGGTAGTCACCCGGCCGGATGCGCCGAGCGGGCGGGGAAAGAAGCTGATGGCCAGCCCGGTCGCGCAACGGGCCGCCGAGCTGGGCGTCGAGGTTTTGAAGCCGCAACGCCCCAGGGATGAGGAGTTTGTCGCTCGGCTGACTGAGCTGGCCCCGGACTGCTGCCCGGTGGTCGCCTATGGCGCGCTATTGCCGCAGCGGGTGCTGGACATTCCGCGGCACGGTTGGGTCAATCTGCACTTCTCACTGCTGCCAGCCTGGCGGGGTGCGGCACCTGTGCAGCACGCCATCCTGGCCGGTGACGAGACGACGGGGGCGACTACCTTCCGGATTGTGCTCGAGCTTGACGCTGGCCCAATCTTCGCCACAGTGACTGAACCGATTCGACCAGGCGACACCGCCGGCGACCTGCTGCATCGGTTGTCGCTCAGCGGCGCTCGACTGCTCGCCGACACGCTGGACGGAATCGAGGACGGCACGCTGACCCCAACACCGCAACCAGAAACCGATGGACAAGTGAGCTATGCCTCGAAGATCACCGTGGATGACGCTCGAATCGATTGGACGCAGCCTGCCGAGGTCGTGGATCGGCTGATCCGCGCATGCTTCCCGGCACCGGGGGCCTGGACCACCTTCGATGAGGACCGTTTCAAGATCAACTCCGCACGGATCTCCGACGATGTCTTGCCGCCGGGAGTCCTGGGGATAACCAAGCGCTCGGTGCACGTCGGCACTGGAACTCGGGCGCTCGAACTCGGCGAGGTGCAGGTCCAAGGCAAGAAGCCCATGGCTGCCGCCGACTGGGCGCGTGGGGTCATGTTCGACGCGGAGCCCAGGCTCGGGTGCTTGAGTGAGTAACGCCGGAACCGTGGCCAAGGAGCGACGCCGTCGTCCTGATCGGCCTCGGCGCGCTGCCTTCGATGCCTTGCGCGCCGTGAACGGGGAAGGTGCTTACGCCAACCTGGCATTGCCTGGGCTGCTTCGCGAGCGCGGCCTGACCGGGCGTGATGCGGCCTTTGCGACAGAGTTGCTGGCGGGAACCTGCCGCTGGCAGGGCAGCTATGACAAGATCATCGCGGCGGCCGCCGGCCGGCCGGTCAAGGACGTTCAGCCGGCTGTGCTGGATCTGCTGCGGCTCGGTGCGCACCAGATCCTGTCCATGCGTATTCCGGTCCCGGCAGCTATCGCGGCAACGGTAGACCTGGCTGCATTGACGGTGGGGGAGCGCGTCACTGGTCTGACGAATGCGGTGCTGCGACGAGTTGCGGAAACGACTCTCGACGACTGGTTCGACAAGTTGTCAGAAGGGCTCGACGATCTTGATCGATTGGCGCTCCGCACGGCACATCCGCGCTGGATTGTGGATGCGTACGCCGCTTTGCTGCCGCGGCCAGAACTCGAAGAGGCTCTGGCTGCGAACAATGTCAGCCCGGACGTAAGCCTGGTAATCCGGCCGGGACTGGCCGAGGTGTCAGATCTGATAAATGCCGGCGCTCAGCCTAGTCACTACTCGCCGTTCGCGGCTCGCTGGCGCGGCGATCCAGCGGGCCTGCCGCTGGTCCGCGACGGTAGAGCAGGAGTACAGGACGAAGGGTCTCAGCTGGTGACCTGGGCTCTCACCAGGGCGCAAGCTCCGCCCGGGTGGTGGCTTGACCTATGTGCCGGACCCGGCGGCAAGTCCGCGCTGCTGGCCGGTTTGGCGCCCGAGGACGGCAGCCGGCTGCTTGCCTCTGACATCGCTCCGCATCGGGCCGAGCTCGTCGCGGCAGCCGTCCGCGGATATGCCGAGCCAGCCGTCCGACCAGCGGTGACCATCGCCGACGGCATACGGCCTCCGTGGCGAGCCGGCACGTTCACTCGGGTGCTTGTCGATGTGCCGTGCTCCGGGCTAGGCGCGCTGCGCCGCCGCCCGGAATCCCGCTGGCGCCGTGCACCGGCCGACGTGGAGCAGCTGCACGGTCTGCAGCTGGCTCTGCTGGCCTCAGCGATCGACAGCGCTGAAAGTGGGGGAGTCGTCGGCTATGTGACCTGCTCACCGCATCGTCGCGAAACCACTGACGTACTGGACGAAACCCTCGCCGTACGCAGAGACATCGAGGTCATCCCGGCCGCCCAGCTACTGCCCGACCTGCCGGACGCTGCTCTTGGGCCTTACCTGCAGCTCTGGCCGCACCGGCACGTCACTGACGCCATGTTCGCCGGCTACCTTCTTAAAACCGAGTAACACTAGAGTCGGCATCGTGGCTCTGAGAATCATGCCGAGTATCCTCTCGGCCGACTTCGCGAACCTGCAGACGGCGATCGAATCGGTGGCAACCTCGGATGCGATACACGTCGACGTGATGGACAACCACTTCGTCCCCAATCTCACCCTCGGACTCCCTGTGGTCAAAGCGATTCGCAAGGTCACCGACAAGATGCTGGACATCCATTTGATGATCGAGGAGCCTGACCGCTGGGCGCCGGCATATGCCGAAGCCGGAGCCGAATCGGTGACCTTCCATGTCGAAGCAGCCCAGGCGCCGGTGCGGCTGGCTAGAGAGCTACGTGATCTTGGTGCCAGAGCCGCCATGGCGCTCAAGCCTGCAACGCCGATCGAGCCGTACGAAGACCTGCTGCCAGAGCTCGACATGGTGTTGATCATGACCGTGGAACCTGGTTTCGGAGGCCAGAGCTTCCTTGATCTTTGTCTACCCAAGATCAAACGGACGCGCGACTTGCTGGACAAACAGGGTGGTGACATCTGGTTGCAGATCGATGGTGGAGTATCTGTGCAGACCATCGAACGCTGTGCCGCAGCCGGCGTCGACTCGTTCGTAGCCGGATCATCAGTGTTCGATGCCGACGATCCCGACGCTATGGTCGCCAAGTTGCGAGAACTGGCAGCGGCGGCAACCTAAGCACCGACTTGGCGGCGTTAGCGAGTTAGTGAGCTAGCCCTGCCGGCGGCGCAGGTAGCGCTCGAACTCGGCCGCAATCGCGTCGCCAGTGGCCTCTGGCAATTCGGTGGCGTCCTGCATCTGCTCCAGGGAGGCCACGTACTCGGCAACCTCGGAGTCCTCGGCAGCCAGCTCGTCCACTCCGCGCTCCCACGCTCGGGCCAGCTCGGTCAGTTCACCAAGATCAAAAGAGGTGTTCAGCACCCGCTCCAGATGAGAGAGCAGCGCCAGCGTCGCCTTTGGGCATGGCGGGTGTGAGACATAGTGCGGAATCGCCGACCACAGCGTGAGGACTTCCACCCCGGCGCGCCCGAAGGTGTCCCCCAGTACGCCGATAATGCCCGTCGGCCCCTCATAGGTGGACGGCGCCAGACCCAGCTTCTTCATCAGTTCCCTGTTGCCCGTCGACACCGACACCGGTATGGGTCGGGTGTGCGGGGTGTCGGCGAGCAATGCGCCCAGCAGGTGCACCCTGGTCACGCTCGCCGAACTGAGCGCCGATGCGATCAAGGTGCTGAACTGCCGCCACCGCAGGTTCGGCTCCAGGCCTTGCACCAAGATCAAATCGCGGCCGTCGGGGAGTTCGGTGATCTTGAGCTCGGTGGTGGGCCAGGTGATCTCGCGATCGTCGTCCTCTGTGAGGGACACCCGAGGCCGGTTGACCTGGAAGTCGTAGAAGTCGTCTGGGTCCAGCGCGTAGACGGGTTGGGCCTGATAGGCCTCGGCAAGATGTTCGATGGCACCGGTCGCCGCGTTTCCCGCGTCGTTCCAGCCCCCGAACGCCATGACCACCACCGGGTCGACCAGATCGCGCAGGTCACGGCCGGCCGAGTTGGGTGAGTCTGGCATATGCCTCACTGTAGCCGCCGGCTCGACGTTCAGCTCTCGCTCCATATGGTGGTAGTTCACCCGGAGAGCGCCAGCGGCGACTATCCTCACGAGATGCCCGGTGCCTGCCCGGCAGTCACCGGCCAACCTCACCATGATGATGCCAGCTGATCTCCGTACCACGTTGTCCGAGCGTGTCGTGATCGCGGACGGCGCGATGGGCACGATGCTGCAGCGCTACGACCTGACGCTGCAGGACTTCGAGCAGCTCGAGGGCTGCAACGAGATCTTGAATGTCACTCGCCCGGACATCGTTCGAGCGATCCACGATGCCTACTTCGACGCCGGTGTGGATGCGGTCGAGACCAACTCCTTCGGCGCAAACCTGTCCGCACTGGGCGAATACGGCATCGCGCACCGGATCGGCGAGCTCGCTGAGGCAGCTGCCCGGATCGCACGGGAGTCCGCCGACGCCTACCGCACGCCGGAGCATCCACGGTGGGTCCTCGGCAGCGTCGGACCCGGCACCAAACTGCCGACCCTCGGCCATGTCTCGTACGCCCAGCTGCGCGATGCCTATCAGCAGCAGGTCGAGGGTCTGATGGCCGGCGGGATTGACGCCGTCTTGATCGAGACGTCCCAGGATCTACTGCAAACCAAGGCCGCAACGCTGGGTGCCAAGCGAGCGTTGGGGTACGCGGGTCGCGATCTCCCGGTAATCGTGCATGTAACGGTCGAGACCACCGGAACGATGCTGCTTGGCTCGGAGATCGGTGCTGCCCTCACCTCACTGGAGCCGCTGGGCATCGACATCATCGGCCTGAACTGCGCCACGGGCCCGTCGGAGATGAGCGAGCACCTGCGGCATCTCTCCCGGTACGCCCAAATCGGCGTCAGCTGCATGCCGAATGCCGGTCTACCGCAGCTGACCGCCGACGGCGCTGTCTACCCGCTGCAGCCCGTCGAGCTCGCCGACGCCCTGGAACAGTTCGTTGGCGAGTTCGGACTCGGGCTGGTAGGCGGCTGCTGCGGCACGGAACCGGAACACCTGCGGCAGGTGGTCAACCGACTCTCGGACCGGCACGTCGCTCTCCGCTCCCCAAAGCACGTCGCCGCTGCGGCATCCTTGTATGCCGAGGTGCCGTTTCGTCAGGACATCAGCTACCTGTCCATCGGTGAACGGACCAACGCCAACGGGTCCAAGGCCTTCCGTGAGGCGCTCCTCGCCGAGCGCTGGGACGATTGTGTAGACATCGCACGGTCCCAGATCCGCGATGGCGCCCACATGCTCGATCTCAACATCGATTACGTAGGCCGAGACGGCGTCGCTGACATGGGAGAGCTGGCGTTCCGGCTGGCGACCGCATCCACGCTGCCCATCGTGCTGGACTCCACAGAGCCGGCGGTATTGCAAGCCGGCCTGGAGCGTCTCGGCGGACGTGCGGTGATCAACTCTGCCAACTACGAGGACGGCGACGGGCCCGACTCCCGCTTCTGTCGCGTCATGAACCTGGTCGCCGAACATGGCGCGGCGGTGATCGTGTTGACCATCGACGAGCAAGGCCAGGCGCGTACCGCTGAGTGGAAGGTACGAGTCGCCCAGCGGGCGATCAAGGACATTACTGAAAACTGGGGACTTCGGCAGAGCGACATCATTCTCGACTGCCTCACCTTCCCAATCGCCACAGGACAGGAGGAGACGCGCCGGGACGGCATCGAGACCATCGAGGCCATTCGACAGGTGAAGCGGCTCTTCCCGGAGGTGCAGACGACGCTGGGTTTGTCGAATGTCTCCTTCGGTCTCAGTCCAGCGGCCCGCGTGGTGCTCAACTCGGTGTTTCTCAATGAGTGCATCGATGCCGGCTTGGACTCCGCCATCGTGCACGCAGCCAAGATCATTCCCATGGCCCGGATCCCTGACGAGCAACGGGAAGTGGCGCTGGACATGGTCTATGACCGGCGGCGACCAGCTACCGCCACTGAGCCCGCATACGATCCGCTGCAACGCTTCTTGGAGCTCTTTGAAGGAGTCACCACCGCCGACGCCAAGGCCGAACGTGCCGCCGAACTGCTCAAGCTGCCCGTCGGCGAACGGCTGCAACGCCGGATCATCGACGGCGAGGGCAAGGGTCTGTCGGATGATCTTGATATCGCAATGGCGGAGGGCAAGCGGGCGATGGAGATCATCAACACCGATCTGCTGGCGGGCATGCGGGTAGTCGGTGAGCTCTTCGGATCCGGGCAAATGCAGCTGCCGTTTGTCCTGCAGTCAGCCGAAGTCATGAAAACCGCTGTCGCCTACCTAGAGCCCTATCTAGAAAAGACCGACGCGCGCGGTAAGGGCACCATCGTGCTTGCGACTGTCAAAGGCGACGTGCACGACATCGGCAAGAACCTGGTCGACATCATCCTGACCAATAACGGCTACACGGTGGTGAACCTCGGGATCAAGCAGCCGATCAGTGCGATCGTCGACGCCGCCGAAGAGCATCACGCCGATGTCATCGGCATGTCGGGTCTGCTGGTGAAGTCCACAGTGGTGATGAAGGAGAACCTGGAGGAGCTGAACAAGCGCGGCATTGCCACGGCGTATCCGGTCTTCCTCGGCGGCGCGGCGCTGACTCGGGCGTACGTGGAACAAGATCTGCGGGAAATCTTCGCCGGTGAAGTCCGCTATGCCAGAGACGCCTTCGAGGGGCTCCGACTGATGGACGCGTTGATGGCGGTCAAGCGCGGTGAAGAAGGAGCCGCGCTGCCGGCACCACGCGAGCGGCGGGTCAAGGCTCGGGCCGGAACGCTCGTCGAAGATCGCGTCGAGGCTGGGGAGGCCCTTCGTTCCGATGTCGCGGTCGACATCGATGTGCCCACTCCGCCGTTCTGGGGCGACCGGATCGTCAAGGGCATTTCCTTGGCCGATGTTGGGGCCTACCTTGACGAGCGCGCAACGTTCATGGGCCAGTGGGGCCTGAAGGGATCCCGAGCATATGAGCAAGGGGGGGCGACGGCGACCCCCCTTGAACCCCCCGCCCGCTCGCGCGGCGGGAACGGGGTCTCCTATGAGGAATTGGTCGAAACTGAAGGTCGACCGCGGCTACGGATGTGGCTGGACCGCATCCAGACCGATGGAATCGCGGAGTTCGCTGTGATCTACGGCTACTGGCCGTGTTACAGCGAGGGCAATGATTTGGTTGTCCTCCAGCTCGGCGCAGAGGCCTCCGACCCGGGCGCGGAGCTGCAGCGCTACAGCTTTCCGCGGCAGACCAGGGGCCGCTTCCTCTGCCTAGCCGACTTCTTCCGGGATCGTCAATTGGCCGCTGAGAAGGGCCCGGACATGGTGGCATTCCACTTGGTCACCATGGGCTCGCAGGTTGCGAAGGTGACCGCAAGCCTGTTCGAGCAGAACGCCTACCGGGACTATCTGGAACTGCACGGGCTTAGCGTCCAGCTGACCGAAGCCCTGGCCGAGATGTGGCACGCCAGGATCCGGGCCGACCTCGGCTTCGCGGCCGATGACGGGCCTATGGATGAAATGATTCGAGACCAGGCCTACCGCGGCTCCCGGTACTCCTTCGGCTATCCGGCATGCCCTGAGCTGGACGACCGGCGCAAGCTGATGGCGCTGCTCCATCCAGAGCGGATTGGGGTTGAGCTTTCGGAGGAGCTTCAGCTGCACCCTGAGCAGTCCACCGACGCGATGATCGTGCACCATCCCGAGGCAAAGTACTTCAACGCCCGCTAAGGCCGGTTACAGCTTCGCGATTCTCCGCGCAGATCCTCGAATACAGCCGGTTCGGCCGTATTTGCCCGTCGTTCGCGGCCCGGTGCGGAAGAACGCAGTACGAGATAGCGTGCAGCGGCCGCCGTGATCATTATGAGTGAGTTCGCGAATCGGCTCCGCAGTGAGGAAGAATGGCCGCGCCATGAGCGACACGACAACCTCCACGCTTGCCGCCGCGCTGTGGGATTTCGACGGCACACTGGCTGACACCGAGGAGCTGTGGATCGCCGCGGAGTACGGCCTGATCGGCCGGCTCGGGGGCACCTGGTCCGACGACGATGCCGAACAGCTTGTCGGCAACTCGTTGCTGGATTCCGGCTCGTACATCCTGAATGCCATCGGCCGATCCGACTTGAGCCCGGCATGGGTCGTTGATCAACTTCTGACGGCAGTCGTTGATCATGTCCGGAGCAATCCGATTGTCTGGCGCCCGGGAGCGATCGAATTGCTCAAGTCCTTTGAGGAGGCTCGCGTACCCTGCGCCTTGGTTTCGGCGTCGTACCGGGTGCTATTGGAGGCTGCGCTCAGACAGCTTCCTGAGGGCGCCTTCCAGGTATCGGTTGCCGGGGATGAGGTGAGGCGTGGCAAGCCGCACCCGGAGCCGTACGAGAAGGCGTGTACCGCGCTCGGTGTGTCCGCACGACACTGCGTAGTCCTGGAGGACTCCGAGACCGGCTGCCGCGCCGGGAACGCAGCAGGCGCTCTGGTGCTCGCGATACCCAACCGGGTGGAGATACCGAAGGCGCCTCGACGGCTCCTTGTACCTTCCCTCGCTGATCTGGACGCAGCAACGGTGGCGCGGATGCTGGAGCAGTTTGATGGCGCATGACCGATTCGCCCGCTGGGTACTCGCTCTTGCGGTTTTGCTAGTGCTTCTGACTGGTTGCAGAAACCCTGGAGAGATCCCAGCGCCGACCCCGACGGCGACTTCGACCCCTCGGCCGTTCACTGTGATGTCGACCGACCAGATCCGGGTCACCGATCCGGCGGCCATTACCGACGCTGCTTCGACCGTGCTAGCGCTCAACGTCTTTCAGCGGCTTATGACGGCTGATCCGGGCGGCTCGGTGCTCAAGCCGGACGCAGCGCGGGATTGCCTGTTCACTACGGCGACGAGTTATACCTGCACCCTCAACGACGACCTGGCATTCCACAACGGACATCCGCTGACTTCCAGCGATGTGAAGTTCAGCATCGAGCGGGCGTATCGGCTCAATGTTCCAGGTTCGTCGGCGCCGGCGCTGTCCTCGCTGCGCAGGGTCCAGACCCCCGATGAGAAGACCGTACGGTTCGTGCTGAGCAGGCCGGACACGCAATTCGGCTGGGCGTTGGCCTCTCCGGCAGCGTCGATCGTCGATGAAGAGGTCTACGACGCCGACCGGGTGCGTGACCCGAATGATCCCATCGTCGGATCTGGCCCGTTCGCGGTTACCAAGTACACGGGAAACCAGTTACAGCTCAGCCGGTATGAGGCGTACGTCGGCCGTAACCCGGCGCGGCTCCCCGGTCTGGTGTACCGCAGTGTCGCCGACTCTCCGACCATCGAGGATGCTATGGCTCGAGGCGTCGTCGATGTGGTGTGGCGCGGTCTTGATACGGCAGCAGTTACCCGATTCAGCCAGCAGGTGCAGCAGAGCCCGGATCACCTGACCGTCAACGGCTTCACCCAGGGCGTGCTGGGTGGCGCGCGGGTGCTGCAGCTGGCATGGTCGCCGACCTCGAGCATGCGATCGAACAAGGACCTGCGGCAAGCGATTGCGGTCGCCTTGCAGCGCGATCGCACATCGGATTCCATCGTCCCAACTGGTGTGGAGGGACACGCCGCGGCATTTCCGCTCGGCGGCAAGGCCAAGCCCAAGGTGACATGGAAAAGCCGCATCAACCTGACACTCGGCTACGACGCCTCCATGCCCAACGCGCAGGACCTCGCAATGCAGATCCGCAGCAGGCTGGAAGACACGGGCGGGTTGAGCGTACAGCTCAGGCCTGGCGACTTGAACGCCGATCTGAATCTGGTCGACCGCAAGGCGTGGACCTGGACGGCCATGGCGTGGCTGCAACCCTATCTGGATGCGCCGCTGCCGGCAGTCAACTCGACTTTGAACACCATCGAGACCGAGTTCCGCGCCACCACCGACAGCACGAGCGCAAACCGGCTGCTGGCCGCGCTTCAGAAGCAGGCTGCCGCCGATCTGACCATGCTGCCGATCAGTCAGTCGGAGGAGCATTTCTATGTACGACGCGGAGTCGACATGTCTGGTGGTTCTTTCGGCCCCGGCTGGCAGCTTGGATTCTTCGGCATCAGCAATGCCTGAGGATGTCCAGCTCTCCGGTGTTCGCCGGGGACCGTTCGAGGCAGGGGAGCGGATTACGCTCACCGACCCGAAGGGCCGCCGGCATTCCGTCGTATTGACCGTGGGCGGCAAATTCCATACCGCTAAGGGCCCGGTGAGTCACGATGACCTCATCTCCCAGCCGGAAGGGATCGTGGTGACCTCGGCGGGCGGCACTGCGTTCCTGGCTATGAGGCCGCTGCTGAACGAGTTCACTGTGACTATGCGGCGCGGCGCGGCAGTGATCTACCCCAAGGATGCGGCCCAGATCCTGGTGAGTGCGGACATCTTTCCGGGCGCCCGGGTACTCGAGGCCGGCGCTGGATCTGGAGCCTTGACCTGCACACTGCTTCGGGCAATCGGTCCGGGCGGGCACCTGACCTCCTACGAGCGGCGCGAGGACTTTGCCAGCCTTGCCCGCAGGAACGTGGAGAGCTTCTTCCACGCCCGCCCGCCCAACTGGGAGCTCCGAATCGGCGACCTAGTGGAGTCGCTAACCGACGAACCGCTGGACCGGGTGGTTCTGGACATGCTCGCCCCCTGGCAGTGCGTAACCGCGGTGGCCGACGTGCTGGTTCCAGGCGGGGTGTTCTGCGCGTACGTCACGACCACGACCCAACTTGCCCAGACGGTGGAGACGCTACGGGTCCACACCGGCTTCACCGAGCCTGAGGCGACCGAGTCATTGATCAGAGGCTGGCACGTGGAGGGACTTGCAGTGCGTCCACGGCATAACATGGTTGGCCACACTGGATTCGTGATCACTGCACGGCGTATGGCATCAGGTTTCACAGCACCGTTACGCAAACGTCGCCCAGCGCCCGGCGCGTACGGCGATGATTACAAGGGACCGCACAGCCTGCCCAGGTAGGGTCTTGACAGGAGGTGTGTCATGACCGGATCTATCCATGATCGCGGGGCGTATGAGGACCGCGAATCTTTGATAGCCCAGATTGGTGCGCTCAGAGATGAGATCGATCGGCTCCGTGAACGGGTTTCCTCCCATCCTCATGACATTGCAATGCTTGAACGGCGCCTGGCCGATGCGCGTTCTGACGCCAGGACCGCCGCCTCGAATAATGAGCGCCTCGCTGCCACGCTGCGAGAAGCGCGAGATCAAATTGTGTCGCTGAAGAGTGAGGTTGATCGGCTAGCACAGCCACCAGCTAGCTTTGCCGTCTTTCTGGCCGGACACGAAGATCACACTGCGGACATCTATACATCTGGGCGCAAGATGCGAGTCAGCGTGAGCCCGGATGTTGATCTTGAGGCACTGTCACCTGGCAAGGAGGTGATGGTCAACGAGGCGATGAATGTGGTCAAGGTGCTCGAGTTCGACGAGGTCGGCGAAGTCGTGCTGCTCAAGGAGATGCTGGAGGGCGGCGACCGGGCGCTGGTGATCGGGCATGGCGATGAGGAAAGCGTCGTCCGGCTGGCGTACCGGCTGCGTGATCAGCACCTGCGCTCTGGTGATTCGCTGTTGATCGACCGGCGGGTGCACTTCGCGTACGAGCGGATTCCCAAACTGGATGTCGAAGAGCTGGTGCTGGAGGAGGTTCCCGACATCGACTACTCGGTGATCGGCGGCCTCGGCAACCAGATCGAGGCGATCCGCGACGCGGTCGAGCTGCCGTTCCTGCACAAGGAGCTATTCGCCGAGCACGAGCTCAAGGCGCCGAAGGGCATTCTGCTCTATGGCCCCCCCGGTTGTGGCAAGACCTTGATCGCCAAGGCGGTGGCCAACTCGCTGGCGAAGAAGGTCAGCGAGCGGACCGGTGAGGAAGGCCGTAGCTTCTTCCTTAATATCAAGGGACCTGAGCTGCTCAACAAGTACGTCGGTGAGACCGAGCGGCACATTCGGCTGGTCTTCCAGCGGGCTCGTGACAAGGCAACCGATGGTATGCCGGTGATCGTTTTCTTCGACGAGATGGACTCGTTGTTCCGGACCCGCGGATCAGGTGTTTCCTCCGATGTGGAGAACACCATCGTGCCGCAGCTGTTGAGCGAGATCGACGGCGTCGAGGGCCTGGACAACGTGATCATCATCGGCGCCTCCAACCGCGAAGACATGATCGATCCGGCGATCCTGCGGCCCGGCCGCCTGGACGTGAAGATCAAGATCGAGCGACCCGATGCGGAAGCTGCTCGTGAGATCTTCAGCAAGTACCTGACGCCGACGCTGCCGCTGCATCCGGAGGATCTCGCCGAATTCGATCATGATCCGCAGATGTGCGTACAGGCCATGATTGACCGTACCGTCGGCCGGATGTATGAGGAGTCCGAGGAGAACCAGTTCCTGGAAGTCACCTACGCCGGTGGAGACAAGGAGGTCCTGTACTTCAAGGACTTCAACTCAGGTGCGATGATCCAGAACATCGTTGATCGAGCCAAGAAGATGGCGATCAAGGACTTTTTGGAGACAGCGGTACGCGGCTTGCGGATCGGTCACCTGCTGCAGGCCTGCCTGGATGAGTTCGCCGAGAACGAGGATCTGCCTAACACCACCAACCCGGATGACTGGGCGAAGATCTCGGGCAAGAAGGGCGAGCGGATCGTCTTCATCCGGACGCTCATCTCCTCCAAGCAGGGCACGCAGCCTGGCCGGTCCATCGACACCGTGTCGAATACGGGTCAGTACTTGTAGTTACTTGTAGGTCGCTCGCTGGGGCAGTCTGCTGCGTACCTACGCACAAGCCGCATCCGCAAGCGATTTCGGGCGGATTGGCTCTCATTCGTGGCGGTGTGCGGAAGAACGTGCGTGGGAGGCGCTCAGATCCGGGTCGTGCTGCACTCCTGGGGCGGCCTCGCCTCGGGAACGTGCGTGCTGAATGAGCCGGAAGATGGCGCGCCAACCAATCAAAAACAGCGCGAGTACACAGCTCGCCACGATGACGAAGGACAGCTGTACACCGGCATCGGTGAGCACCCTCAAGACCATCCCGCCGACGACGGTGCCCAGCCAGACTGCTACACCGGATTTCAGCGCGAATGGGTGCCGCCAGGTGCGCCCGATCAGGGTGCCGGTCAGCCCGCCGGCGAGAAAAGGCCAGGCGGTGTGGGCAACGCCGAGCAGGTCGGTGGTTTCCTGGTGGCTACTGCGTCCCAGGATGGCGAAAACCAGGATGCAGATTACGTCGACAGCGATCGCTGGCAGGATCTGCATGATCCTCACATTACGCTGAGGCCATGCCTTCCACAGCCAATCGCGAGGAGTCGGCAACGGCGAACCCGGAGATGGCTGCGCGCCTGAACGCTCGGATCATGGGCATCGAGACCGAGTACGGCATCAGCGCCATAACACCAGCGGCACCAGCAGTGCCTGGCGGCTTCAACAACGCATTTGTCGAAGAAGAACTGCATCCAATGCAGCTGTCCAATCACGTCGTCAAGGCGTACGGTGCCTCGGCACCCGGCCAGCCGGCAGGCTGGGACTACGAGACCGAGACGCCGCTTCGCGACATTCGTGGATACGAAATCTCCCGAGCCGCAGCCCACCCGGACCAATTGACCGACACCGACCTCGGCATGGCGAATGTGATCTTGACCAACGGGGCGAGGCTGTACGTCGATCACGCGCATCCCGAGTACTCCAGTCCCGAGGTGACCTCAGCGCTGGACGCCGTGCGCTACGACAAAGCCGGAGAGGCCGTCATGGCAATCGCGGCCCAGCGGGCGACGCAGTCCCTGGGACGGTCGGTACGGCTTTACAAGAACAACACCGACGGCAAGGGTGCCTCGTACGGCACCCACGAGAACTATCTGCTGCAGCGCAGCACCCCGTTTGATCGGATCGTCACCCAGTTCACCGCGTTCCTCGTTTCCCGGCAGGTGATCATTGGCGCCGGCCGAGTCGGTCTGGGCCAATCCAGCCAGACACAGGGCTTTCAGATCAGTCAGCGGGCGGACTTCTTCGAGGCTGAAGTCGGTCTGGAGACCACGCTCAACAGGCCGATCATCAACACCCGAGATGAACCGCACGCCGACGCGAGCAAGCATCGCAGATTGCACGTCATCACCGGAGACGCCAACCTCTCGGAGATCTCCACCTATCTCAAGCTGGGCACCGCTTCCTGGGTGCTTAGAGTCATCGAGGCAGGTGAGCTCGGCAGCGACGTGCGGTTGGACGGGCCGGTCTCAGCGATGCGGACCGTCAGCCATGACCTGTCGGTTCACGAGCCGCTGTACTTGGGTGAGGGGTCCAGCATTACGGCACTGGAGCTGCAAGAGGTGTATCTGGACGCGTGCCGCAACCACTACGAGCGCGTGGCGGGAGATCTCACCGAGACTGCTCGCATTGAGGCAAAGGACATCTTCAGCCGCTGGCAGGACTGCCTGGATGCGCTACGAGCGGATATCTTCAGCCTCGCCGATCAGCTCGACTGGGTCGCCAAGCTGAAACTGATGGAGTCCTATCGGGAGCGCGATGGGCTCAGCTGGTCCGCGCCGAAGCTGGCGCTCATCGACCTGCAGTACGCCGATGTCGACCCACGGCGCAGCCTCTACCGGGCCCTGCTATCCAACGGCAAGATGCGGCGCCTCGTGAACGATGAGGAGATCGAACGGGCTCGTACCTCGCCGCCTGACGACACCCGGGCGTACTTCCGCGGCCGGGTGATGGAGAAGTTCGGATCATCGGTAGTCGCCGCCTCCTGGGACTCGGTGATCTTCGACGTGCCTGAGCGTCCGGCGCTGCAGCGGTTGCCGCTTCTCGACCCGTTACGGGGCACTCGGGAGCAGGTTGGCCAGCTCATTGACGAGTGCAATTCGGTCACCGAACTGTTCGCAGCTCTCGGTCGTTAACGATCCCATGCCAGACGCGATACGCCGGGCCGGGAAACGCGTGTGTTGTCGGCGGCGTTGGTTAGGCTGGACGCCAGTACAGACTAGGAGCTGGTATGGCTGAGTCAGAGCAGAGCCAACGCAAGGCACGGCGCGCCGACGATCGCGAGGTCGAGGAGCTAGCGCCTGCTGATACGGCGCACAAGGCCGAACTGGACTCAGAGGTGGACTCGCTGCTGGACGAGATAGACGACGTGCTCGAAGTGAACGCTGAGGAGTTCGTACGTTCGTTCGTTCAGAAGGGCGGCCAGTGAACGACGGACGACATGTCGTTGAACTGACCTCTGAGTTCTTCCGTATCGGGTCTTCTTCCTTTACCGACTTCGTCTCGCGCGTCTCTCCAGACATGTTGCCGTCCTCGCGTGCCGCTGTCGCTGGGGTGGGTGAGCTCTCACCTCACGGCACCACCATCGTGGCAGCCACCTTCCCGGGCGGGGTCGTGGTCGCGGGCGACCGGCGGGCCACCATGGGCAACATCATCGCGCAACGCGACATCGAGAAAGTGTTTGCGGCCGATGAGTTTTCCATCATTGGAATTGCCGGCGCTGCCGGGCTTGCGGTCGAACTTGTGGGGTTGTTCCAGGTCGAGCTGGAGCATTACGAGAAGATCGAGGGTGCCCCCCTTTCCCTTGTTGGCAAGGCAAATCGACTTGCCACCATGATTCGGCTCAATCTCGGACTTGCTATGCAGGGTTTGGTGGTGGTACCGCTATTCGCTGGCTGGGATGAAGCCACCGGAGAGGGCCGAATCTTCTCCTATGACGCCACTGGTGGCCGCTATGAGGAGCACGCGTACTTCTCGGTTGGATCAGGCTCAGTGTTCGCACGCGGCTCGCTCAAGAAGCTCTATCGACCTGATTTCGACGCCAATGAGGCGGCCCTGGCGGTGATCCAGGCGCTGTACGACGCGGCCGACGACGACTCAGCGACTGGCGGACCGGACATGGCGCGGAAGATCTTCCCAGTGGTGCTTGCCGCGACCGAAGATGGCGTGCAGCGCTTGGGCGATCAGCAGATCACTGAGCTGATCGACCGAATGATGGCAAGCCGCGCAGAGCGACCGGACGGACCGGGAGCACCACTTGCCTGATACCCGTTGTCCTCGGGAGGGGACGCTCCCATGAGCATGCCGTTCTATGTCGCGCCAGAGCAGCAGATGAAGGATCGGGCTGACTATGCGCGCAAGGGCATTGCCAGGGGCCGATCCGTAGTCGTCTTGCACTATGCCGACGGCATCTTGTTCGTGGCTGAGAACCGGTCCCAGGCGCTGCATAAGGTCAGCGAGATCTACGATCGCGTCGCTTTCGCCGCCGTCGGTCGATACAACGAGTTCGAGAATCTGCGGCAAGCCGGCATCCGTTACGCCGATGTGCGCGGCTACACCTATGACCGGACCGATGTGACAGGGCGCGGGCTGGCCAATATGTACGCCCAGGTGTTGGGCACGATCTTCTCCTCAGGTGGGGATAAGCCGTATGAGGTGGAGATTGTGGTCGCGGAGCTGGGCGCCACACCGGCGGAGGACCAGATTTACCGATTGACCTACGACGGCTCGGTTGCCGACGAAGCCGACTTCGCCGTCATGGGCGGATCTGCTGATGCCATCGCGGAGGTAGTTAGGAGCGGATTCAGCCCTGGCATTCCTCTTACTGAAGCAGCCAAGCTGGCGGTACGGGCGCTGGCCTCCGAGGGTGGTCCGAACGCAGCACCGCGATCGCTGGGAGTGGAAGCTTTGGAGGTCGCGGTCCTTGACCGGACCCGGGCGATGCCCCGCAAGTTCCGGCGTATCAAGGGTGGTCGGCTTGCCGCCCTGCTTGCCGATGGATCCCAGCCCACCAACAACGCGTGAGCGGGACTAAACCGTATGTTGCGGTGATCATCGGAGCCGGGCTCATCGGCGCGTCCATCGGATGCGCTCTCTCGGCCGCGGGTTACCAGGTCCATCTGCGTGATCACAAGATCAGCCATGCCCGAGTTGCCGCCGGTCTTGGTGCCGGCACGATCGAGCCGCCGATATCTGCAGATGTTGATCTTGTCATTGTCGCCGTGCCGCCCGGCGCCATCGCTGATCTGGTAGTGCACAGTCTGCAGATCTATCCCAATGCGACGGTCACCGACGTTGGCTCGGTGAAGGCCGGAGTTCTCGACACTCTCTGGCAGCGTGATCTTGATCTCGGCCGTTATGTCGGCTCGCATCCCATGGCCGGCTCTCAACACTCCGGGCCGATGACCGCACGTGCCGAGCTGTTCGCTGACCGTACCTGGGTCGTGACACCACATAGACGCTCGGCGCCGGAATCGGTGGACCGAGTGCGTGCCGCCGTCCGAGCCTGCCGCGCCCGAGAGGTGATCATGGACGTTGATGATCATGACGCGGCAGTGGCGCGCGTTTCACATCTTCCGCACCTGATGTCAGTGCTGGTCGCCGGACACCTCACGAGCGTGCCGGAAGGAGACCTCAAGCTCGCTGGACAAGGGCTACGCGATGTGACCCGCATCGCCGGCAGCGATCCGGTGCTCTGGGAACAGATCCTCGATGCGAACTCCAACGCTGTGCTGGAGGAGTTGCGTGATGTCCAAGATCAGTTGGGATTGTTGATCAAGGCTGTGGAGGCGGCTTCGACCACCGACGAGCTGCGAAGCCACCTGGAGCGCGGCGTCGCCGGCACTCGCAAGATCGGCGGCAAGCATGGGGCCGCACCGGTCCGCTACAGCGAAATCGTTGTGGCGATTCCTGACTCTCCAGGAGCGTTGGCTCGGCTGTTCGCAGAGGTCAGCACTGCGGGAGTGAATGTCGAAGACATCTCCATCGAGCACGATCCCATCCGTGAGATCGGTTATCTCGCCCTGTCGGTAGCCCCGGAGCATGCAGATGCGCTGATTGAGACGATGTTGGCCCATGGTTGGACAGTTTCCTAGCAAGCGGCCGGTACTCTGAGGCGCGTGTCTGAGGCAGCGATGACCGATCAGTTTCACAATTCGACCAAGTCGAGTTCGAATACCGGCTCGCATCGGCCACTGGTCATCGCCATTGACGGTCCCAGCGGTTCAGGTAAGTCGAGTACGGCGCGGGGAGTGGCCGACCGACTCGGGCTGGCGTTTCTGGACACCGGAGCAATGTATCGGGCGATCACCTGGCTGGCATTGGAAGAAGGTGTCGACCTTGACGACCGGGAGGCTGTCGCAGAGCTGCTCACCCATGCATCGTTAGACATCGATATGGACCCGCGACGTCCTGTGATTGTGATCAATGGCATGGATGTGTCAGAAGCCATCCGCGCTCCGGAGGTGTCGGCGGCTGTCAGCGCGATCGCGACCAATTTGGACGTACGCGCCGATTTGATCGCCCAGCAGAAGACATTGATCGCGAATGCGGTCGATGGCATCGTCGCGGAGGGCCGGGACATCACCACCGTGGTGGCGCCTGCCGCCGACGTACGCGTGCTGCTGGTTGCCGACCCCCTCGCCCGAGTGGCGCGTCGGCATGCTGAGCTTGCTGAGCACGAGGTGGACGTAGACGACGTCCATGATCAGGTGATTCGCCGTGATCGGGACGATTCGTTGGTTGCTGAGTTCGAATCGGCGGCACCTGGGGTTCACGTGGTCGATTCCACATCCCTCAGCCTGGAGGAGGTGATCGAGACGATTTGTGCATTCGTTCCGGTCCAAGCCCTGGGAGACAGGCGTGATCGAAGGGGTTAGCCCTGATCTCCCGCACACCGATCATCTGCCGGCGCCGAAGGAGTGGGTGTTACGCCTTACCAGGCCGGTGGTACGGCTCGGACTACGCCTCGGCTGGCGGATCAAAGTGCATGGTGGTCGCCACGTTCCGCGTTCCGGGCCGGTGATCTTGGCGGCCAACCACATCGGATTACTGGATGGGCTGGCTCTTGTAGCGTTCACCAGGCGACTCACGTTTGCATTGGTGAAGCGAGAGGCCTTCACCGGCGCAATTGGCCAGATCCTCATTCACGTAGGACAGATCTCCCTCAACCGTCGTGAGATCGATCCTCAGGCAATCAAGAGGGCAGTTCAGGTTCTGCGCGCCGGCAAGGTGCTGGCCGTCTTCCCCGAAGGTGGACGCAGTGGCGGTGAGGTCGCTTGGGCGAAAGGCGGCGCTGCCTATCTGGCGATGATCTCAGGGGCGCCGATTGTGCCGGTGGCGATTCTCGGTACCCGGGAGCCCGGGCAGCATAAGAATCAGGTGCCGCGCTTGCGAAGACCGATCTGTGTCGTCTATGGCGAGCCATTCACCGTACCCCGATCTTCCTGGCCGCGCCGTAAGCCGGAAGTTGCACAGTGGACCGAAGTGGTTCGGGAGCGGCTCGCCGATCATGTGGTCGCAGCGCAGGCCCTGACCGGGCTACCCTTGCCGGGGCCCCCAAAAATTAGATCGGCGAAGATCAAATCGACGCTCTCCCGGGCATGACCAACGGCCCCAGACGGCTCAAGACTTTTAAGCGAATTGGACATGACTGAGATCGCGACTGCCGAAGCGTCGCAAGTGCTGCCTGTCGTGGCGGTCGTCGGTCGGCCCAACGTCGGCAAGTCGACTCTGGTAAATCGCATGCTCGGGCGGCGCGAGGCGGTGGTACAAGACGTGCCGGGCGTGACTCGAGACCGGGTTTCGTATGACGCCACCTGGAACGGGCGGCAGTTCGTGCTGGTCGACACCGGCGGCTGGGCTCCCGATGCCAAGGGGATGGCCGCCAGGGTTACCGAACAGGCTGAGCTGGCGGTCAGCACGGCCGATGCTGTGGTGTTCGTGGTGGACGCCACAGTTGGCCCGCAAGACATCGACGAGGCTGTCGTGAAAGTGCTGCGCCGCAGTGGTAAGCCGGTGGTTCTGGCAGCGAACAAGGTCGATGATCAGCGAACCGAAGGAGACGCGGCAGCGCTGTGGCAGCTTGGCCTCGGCGAGCCGTACCCAGTGTCAGCCCTGCATGGGCGGGGGAGCGGTGATCTGCTTGATGCGATTCTGGCAACCATTCCCGAGGCACCAGCCGAGCCGGTGGACAGCGGGGGTGGTCCCCGGCGGGTGGCCATCGTGGGCAAGCCCAATGTCGGCAAATCCAGTCTCCTCAACAAGCTGGCTGGACAGCATCGCGTAGTCGTCGATGAGGTTGCCGGCACTACCGTTGATCCGGTCGATGAACTTGTTGAAGTCGACGGCGATATCTATCGGTTCATTGACACCGCCGGGATCCGTCGCCGGGTCAAGGAAGCCGCCGGACACGAGTATTACGCGAGTCTGCGTACCCACGGCGCCATCGAACGGGCTGAGGTCTGCATCGTCGTCGTCGATGCCAGCGAGCCACTCACCGAACAAGATCTTCGTATCCTGAGCTCGGTTGAGGAGGCCGGTCGGGCATTGGTGATCGCGTTCAACAAATGGGATCTGACCGACGATGAAAGGCGCCGTTATCTGGGACGTGAGATCGAGCGTGATCTTGTCCACTTCGAGTGGGCAGCCAAGATCAACATCTCCGCGCTGACTGGGCGTCACGTTGATCGTCTCGGCGACGCGATCAAGGAAGCTTTGGCCGGCTGGGAAACACGGATCTCAACGGGCAGGCTGAATGCCTTTCTGGGCCGCGTCGTTGCCGCTCACCCGCATCCAGTGCGTGGCGGTAAGCAGCCGCGGATCCTCTTCGGTACTCAAGCGCAGGCCGGGCCACCCACCTTCGTGCTGTTCACAACTGGGCAGCTGGACCCTGGCTTCGTGCGCTTCCTGCAGCGCAGACTCCGTGAGGAGTTCGGCTTTCGAGGTACGCCGGTGCATGTCGAGTTGCGAGTTCGGGAGAAGGGAAAGCGGAAGTGACCAGCGACGATGTCCAGGTGAGTGATCAGCAGGCTCTGGTGATCGAGCTGATGCAGGCGCTGGAATCCGGCGTTCATGGTGATGAGCTGCGGCGCTTCTTCCACGATGATGCCGAGCAGATTGAGTACCCAAGCCTGATCGATCCTCGGGTAGGCCGCCGTGGCCTGGACGGCATGATCACCGCAAGTGAACTGGGTGCCGGGATGCTGGCGTACCAGCGCTATGACGTCAGTCGCTGGATTGAGAGTGAGGACACCGTCGTTTGCCAGGCCCAATGGCACGCCGAGCTCGGGAAGGACGCCGGAACAATGCATCGCGGTCAGCGGCTGCACACGTACAGCGTGTTGATCTTCACCTTCCGCGACGACAAGATCATCCGGCAAGAGGCGTACGACTGCTACGAGCCGTTTGACTACTAGTCGGGTGTTGAGGTCGTGGTCCGGTAGTAGTTGCCTTCCACATCGGCCTTGTACGAACGAGCCTCCGCGTAGGGCCAGCCCATCACCACGATCGTCAAGCCGTCATTGGTCGCGGCGGCGGCGAATCTTGGGAACGCCCGAATATGAGTTTCGAAGCCATCGACCGGCAGTCCACTGAAGTAGGTGTAGAAGGCCCATTGCAGACGCGGTTTCTCCTGGTAGGAGTGGGCGTGAACGGCCTTGGCGACGCGACTAGTGCGACCGTCGGCATCGATCACAATTCGTGCCTGCCAGCTCTCCGGATTCCTGTCTCGAAAGTGCCCCCGTATGCCACGGACGGTGCCATGGTCAAAACCAGGCCATCGACGTTGAACTCCTGCCGAACCGTCGCTCCGGCGGAGGCAGCCGCTTCAATCAGGATCTCATCGAGAACTGTGCGTCGTGGTGCGTACGCCGCGGTGTGACCATCGGCTGGACGGGTCGTGCCGCTGATAACCACTGGTCCGAAATCGAAACTGTAGTGCTCTATGAGAAGGACAGTTGGTGCTCGCACGGTCTCCAGGAGCCCCCAGCGATCGAGTGCGGCCACGCCCGGAGCGTGAATGACATGGGTTGACAGGGTGTCGCTACGGAACTTTGCTCTATCAACGACCAGTACCCGGTAGCCCTTTCACGCCAGCAGCATGGCCGTGGTGGCGCCTGCACACCGCGCGCCCACCACGATCGCATCGTATTGATCACTCATTCGACCCTCCGGCAGGAAATTACGCCCAGCAGCAGTCGCTACTGATCAGATGCGTCCTCGTAGTAGAGTTCCGGCTCGTGGCCGCTGCTCCTCGAACAGGGGTCATCGGGCTGTGGCGCAGCTTGGTAGCGCACTTGACTGGGGGTCAAGGGGTCGCGAGTTCAAATCTCGCCAGCCCGAC
>JBJMIR010000040.1:0-12981 GCA_045806785.1 Propionibacteriaceae bacterium
GAAAGGCTGGACCGCACGTTCCGATTGCGGATGAGAGTGAGGCCGAGACCGCTCGCAGACCGCCAGCTGCGATCCGCCGCCCTTCTGGGTCAATCCGAGCTATGTGGCCAGGTGGACCGCCACCGCGTGATCCGGCCAAACGCCGGTTCTGCTCGTGCCTGGCCGGACCGGTGCATGATCAGGGCAAGTATGTCCCCGGACGGTGTGAAAGTCGACCCACCATGACGTCTGCATCACCTCGCGGCACCCCCAATCGATCAAGGTGCGCTCCTGCCTCACAGCCATTGACAGGGGGCATCACGGGATGGTGTAGCCGCAATGGACGTTAATCTCGACGCCCAGTGTCTGGAGCTCTCCCTCGTGCTTCGGTCAGACAGTCATGGACCGAGCCGACTGCCACGGCGCCCTCCCCAAGCGCCCCGGCCACGCGCTTGACCGAGCCGTACCGCGGATCGCCTACGGCGAAGATACCGGGGGCGGGACTGTCTCAAATTGCAATGGCGTTCGTGTCAGCGACCACATTTCGAGGGCACGTCCCGAACTACCTCCGGTGGCCCATCCAGTTCGAGTCCAAGCGACGTCATCGTGGCCATCGATCACTGGTCGCCGTGGGAGCGAGTGTGAAGGTCGTCGTCTAGAGGCCGCGTCCGGGGACTTCCGGTGGAAGGCCGTCGCGGAGAACGGCGAGATAGTCGCGGATTCAGCCGAGGGCTACTGACACAAGGGTTACGCGATCACCATGGCCAAGAAGCTAAATCCTGATGTCGAACTAATGATCGACGACAAGTCTGAGGGCTGACCGACCCCTTGACACGCGACCACCTCAGGGGCGTAGATGGAATGCGGGCCTCGGGGGAGACATCGGTCTGGGCGCAAGGTCGGGGAAACGCGCCCAGACGGATGCCTCAAAGGGTTACTACAGCGCTGTGCGCTTTCTGGATACCCGAAGCCGTCCGTTCTAAGCATTCGGATTTTTACTGTTCTCGCTTGCGTTGAGGATCTAGAGGCAACGCCTATCCGAATTTCTGGCCCCAAGCGAGGAGCATGAGGAGCCAATGTCAGAGTCTCCGACCGAGAGGGAGCTGCTCCTGGAAGTACTCTGGCGACTAGGGCGAATCGAGGAGTATCTCGGAATCCTGGGCTACAGGTCGCGGATTGGGGACCCAAACCGTCCGCCTGTCCCGCGCGGTGAACAGGGGCCCGCAGTCCCTGCCAAGGCTTCGGATAGCGAACCAGCCGGCCCCCGGACTGAGCCCCCTCCGCTCCTGGAACCCCTCCTGGAACAAGGTGGCGCCAGTGAAGGCGAAACCTGACAAGGTCGGCGGTAGCTCGCGCTTGTCATGTGAACAGCAGTGTTGTTGATCATGGAAGGGCTACTGCATCACCGCGGCGAAGAAGTTCGCTGCCGATGCCGAGCTTGTGATCGACAACGGCTCTCATTAACTCCTCTGGCTGCGAGGGACTTTATTTAGACCACCTGCGTTGAGTGGATAGGCGCCGGTACGTTGGCGCCCGTCTCGACCCAGCGAGGAGCGTGAGTAGTCAATGTCCTCGGGCCCGATATCAGACGACGAGCATCCGGAAGTCGACGACGAAACGCTTTCCGAGGTCGTCCGTCGACCGACCAGAACAGCAGGCGATCTGTCCGAGGTCGCGGACGCCTCACCGGGGATCACGACGGAGGTCCTTGCTCGCGATCTTGAAGCCGTCGCCTCTAAGCCGGGAGTTCAAACCGAGACGGAGTTGCTCGCGGACCTGCTCCGACGAGTGCGGCGCATCGAGGAGGACCTCGGAATCCACGAGTCCTGACCACTGGTGGTAGGAGCGTTTCGAGCCCGGGACTCACGTGATCACTAACGTTGTTGATCATGACCGGTGGACTTCCCACAGCCTATGAACTGGCTGTCAGCCCATGAGCTTCCCCGCTGTCCAGTGCAGGGCCACATCCCGTACGGGAAAGCAGTGCAAGAACAAGGCCATCCCTGGTGGGGCAGTGTGTCGATTCCATGGGGGAGCGAGTCCGCATGTCGCTTCGAAGGCCGCAGTACGAGCAGAGGTCTGGAACTGGGGACTTGGTGACACGACCGTCGATCCCGGCGGGGTTCTCCTCCGGCCTCGTCACCCAAAGCGCCGCCCGAGCAGAGCGCTACGCCATGCTGCTCGAAGAGGCGTACGAAGCCGCAGAACGGCTGAAGCAAGCGCATGACGCCGGCGTACAGATCGAGGCGCCCGGTGACGAGCTCGCCGACACGGCCGAAACCGCTCGTCGTGATCTTGATCGCATCTTCAACACGGGGGGAGTAGCGGCCCTGGTTGGTAATACCTACGGAGCAGCGAAGGACGTCGGTGTCTATGTGACCGGTGAGGCGATCCGAGGACTTGCTGATCTTGAAGCGAAGGAGCGGGAGCGGTGTGCAAACTTCGCCTCGAAGGCTGTTGCTGCCGGCCTCGCTGAGCGCACCGTACGGGTAGCAGAACGTCAGGGGCCAGCTGATGGTGGAGAGGGTTCAAGCAGCGTTGCGAGAAGTTGATCTTTCACCGGAGCAAGCGTCGGCGGTTAAGGCTGCGCTGGCTCGTCAGACTCGGGAGCTGACGTGCTCGTTGTGAGTCTTTTGCGAGCAGCCCCGTTAACCTCACCGGGCAGCGTGCCGGTCCGGACCAGCTCGGCGGCCACGTCGCGCAGCTTTGTGTTGGTTCGTTGTGAGGCGTGCGTGAGGATGGTGAACGCCTCGTCCTCGTTGATCTTGTGCCGCTCAAGATGCCTTTTGCCTGTTCGATAAGGGCGCGAGACAACATCACGACGCGGAGCTGAATGAGATCATCGCTGGTCCGGGCTGCTGCTTCTGCATTGCCGACCGCGACAGCGACCCAGGCAGCAACCTCTTGGGCCAACTCAATATCAGTGTCGTCGAAAACTTTGGGCTGGTTGGCGTAGGTGTTGAGCGCCCCGATGGTCGCTCCTTGAAAGGGAAGCGGTATCGATAACGAGCTGCGCACGCCGCAAGCGAGCACGTTCTCGGCATAATCCGGCCAGCGTTGCTCAGTCCGCATGTCGTCCACGAGGAACATCTGGCTGGCCCTGCCAGCATCTACACACGGTCCGTACCCACGCTCGTACTGCAATTCGTCGGCATCCAGAGACATCTGCCCGTCATAGGCGGCCGTGAACGGCTTGTCTTCGCGGATCAAGGTGACAGAGGCTGCCTCGACGCTCGGCATCGCCCGGCGAGCGATTCCAGTGATCTCGGTCAAGACCTCAGACGGTTCACGGTCGGCGACAACGACTCTGGCCAGCGCCTCATGTAGCTCGTTCACATTGTTCATCAAAGGCTTCCGTTCTCTGAGCTTGAGAACTGCAATTTGGAAGCCAGCCGAGCTCGGTCAGTGGTATTAGATGCTTCCATCCTACGAGGGCAAGGATTTTGCGGCTGAAGGCTACGGCTTAAGAGAGACTTGCGGGCCTTGACCTCCTCCACCGTCTCTGCCTGGCAGACGTTCGCTGATCTACTCGACCCGCCCGAGAATCCGTATGTCCAGGACCCGGTGGGATGGGTCCGTGATCGTCTTGGCGAGGCCCTCTGGAGCAAGCAGCGAGAGATTCTCGAAGCGGTCGTTCGACATCGCTACGTCGCCGTCAAGAGCGCGCATGACACCGGCAAGAGCCATGGAGCCTCGGGAGCAGTTGCATGGTGGCTCGATACGAGAGACGACCCGTTCGCAACGACAACTGCGCCGACGACCAAGCAGGTTCATGCGATTCTCTGGCGGTACATCGGCCAGGCGCATCGCAAGGGCAACCTTCCGGGCCGGATCACGCTCGATGACGAGTGGTACATGGGATCGGGCGGAGAAGAGCTCGTCGCCTTTGGCCGCAAGCCGGCTGATCACGATCAGTCTGCGTTCCAGGGAAGCCATGCGCTGAACCCGTTGATCTTGGTAGACGAAGCCTGCGGAGTTCCGAAGTCGATCTTCGATGCCGTCGATGCGTTGGCCACCAACTCGAATGCTCGGGTCCTCGCGATCGGGACCCAGACGATCCAGCGTCGCACTTCGCTCAGATCTGCAAGCCGGGGTCGGGGTGGCATGTGATCACGGTCTCTGCCTTCGACACCCCGGCGTACACGGGTGAAAAGGTCCCCGAGAATCTATTGCCACTGCTCGTCTCACCTGAATGGGTGGAGGAACGCAAGATCAGATGGGGCGCCAACTCGCCGATCTATCAGTCGAAAGTGCTGGGCGCGTTCCCGGACCTCTCGGATGACACATTGATCTTGCCCAAGTGGATCGAGGCGGCGCAGAAGCGAACGCTTGAACGCACTCGCCGCCCGATCATCGCGGCGGACATCGCACGCTTCGGCGAGGACGAGACGGTGATCATGCGCCGCGAGGGCGGATGGATCCGGGTCTATCGAGCCCACCAAGGCCGACACCATGGTCACGGCAGGCCACATCGTCAAGGCCATGCGGGACATCGATGACGAGGCCGGGAAGAACGACTGGATCCGGGCGATCATCGACGTCCCCGGCGTTGGTGGTGGAGTGGTGGACCGCCTGGCCGAGCTCGATCTTCCGGTTGTGCCCTACAACGGAGCGAGGCACCGATCGACAAGGAACGGTTCGTCAACGCTCGAGCGGAGGACTACTGGACATTGCGGGAGCGGTTTGAGCAGGGCCAGATCGACATCGATCCGGATGACGACAAGCTCGTTGCCCAGATCGGCTCGATCAAGTGGGGCATCGACTCCCGCGGCCGTATCAAGATCGAATCGAAGGATGACATGCGTAAGCGAGGCTTACCGTCACCGGACAGGGCTGATGCGATGGCGATCGCTTTCGCTGGCAGGGCAAATGCCGCGCCGATCAATGTCGAGAGTCACGCCGGCGAAAGCATTACGGGGGATTTGATGACAAAGGCGTGGTGATAGGCAGCGCAGAACCATCCAGTGCCACACTGCTGAGATGTGAGCACTTTCATTGAGCTCAAAGAACAGGCGGAGCAAGACATTAGGGCGCAGATCCAGCGGCCGTCTTCGGACTCCGCCGAACATTTCGTCGCGGATACGACCAACTCCCTCGTTGAACGGGGAGCGGTTCTGCTGGCGGCTCTTAGGCTCTGGGCAGAGCCTCGGCACGAGACGGATGCCGACCTTCGAGCACTGATTGATTCGGCAAGTGCAAGGACACTGGTGATCATCGCCAGGGACCTGGCCGAAAGCCACAATCCTGACGAACTCCATGCCAGCGTGCAGCTTGAAGGCATTGCATACGAACCTCGACCCCAACTGAGCGACGCACTCGACTTCGCACGGAAGGGCCTTCAACCGAGCTGAGAAGCGGGGCGTCGACGAATGTGGCAGGTCACGCCCGAAAGTCGATCACTGGGGATTTGATAGCGAAGGCGTCGTAGGCCACGGTCCGGGAAGTGACACCGCCGCCTGACTGGGCCTTAACTCCCCGCGTAGGATCGGGCTGCTTGAGCACACTGTCTGGAGGCGCTTGATGAAGCTACGCGTGGAGCCATGGCACCTGCCGCCCCGATTGCTTACCGGTCTGTACTTCCTCAACTCCGGGCTGTCCAAGGCCGGCGCTGATGAGGCAACCGCCGCACAACTTCACGGCTTTGCCACTGGAACTTATCCATTCCTGGGCAAGCTCGACGCTCGACGGTTTACGCGCTTGCTGTCTGCGGCAGAGACCGCCATTGGTGTGGCCTTAGTGGTGCCAGTGGTCCCCGCTGGACTTGCGGGCGCCGCATTGACCGCGTTCGCGCTGGCCACGCTCGGGCTATACCTGCGGACACCGGGTCTTCGGCAGGAAGGCTCTCTTCGTCCTACCCAGCAGGGAATCGCCATCTCGAAGGACATCTGGATGGTTGGCATCGGTCTGTCCCTAGTGATCGACGAGATCGTTGGGCGTAGGGGCAACCGGACTTAATCCACGGTTGTTTGTCCTCTTGCGACGGGCCGAATATCCGAAGCTTTGATCCACCGCTGTCTGCCGTCGGGCCCGCGTACGCGGCCGTACCACTCCAGGCGTGGTCGGCGTTCTTTTACCCACCAGTCCAGCGTGCCGCCGGGGGACCACGTGGCTGACTCCACCTCGATGGGCGGATCCACCTCGCGGCGATCCGCTTCGCCGTATTGACTCGGATCGAGATCCCGCATGTTCAATTGCAACATGAGTTCGATTACGGATGGAAAAGGGCGCGCGAACCGGCGTTGTTTGTCATTGTTCGCGGACAGTCCGGGAGCGTCATCAATACCCTTCGACCAGTGACCAAGCCTGATCTGATTGAGCTGTCAACCGACTGGAGGAACGCCTTCCTGGTTGCCGACCGATATACGGGGCGCCGCCACGACTACCTCGTCGAGCAAGCCAGAGACCTCTTGGCAGCCGTGCTCTTGATAGCTAACAAGAAGGACCATGACTACAAGTGGGTGACCGCTGCTCTTTTGGATGACCTCTACGCGCTGTCGTTGATTCAGCGCCACAACGTGCTCGGTCCTGATCCCGATGTACGTGACACTGGCATGGATTGCTGGGGTTGCTTTGGGTGCCGGACTCGTGGGTTTGGCGGTGCTGCAGGGCTGGGAGGTTCTTGCCTACAACCTCGTCACACAGGGTGTCCTTTCGCCAGCAGAGGTCGCCAATGCAGTCGATAACATCGCCTCCTCGCCGGCGGGTGTCGCTGTCATGTTGCTCTTCTTTGTGCTCGGCTTTGGGGGGCTGCTCGCAACCCTGTTTTCACTTTGGCGGTCGCGCGCTGTTCCACGCGTCGCTGTACTGATCTTGCTCATCGGGTTTGTCATCGACATCGCCGGACGTGGGACCGAAGGACATCTGATCACCTTCGTGGGAGCGACCTGGATCGCGGTCACCATCGTGCGCGGACGCAAGTCACCCCAAACCGATGATGCTCAGCTGCCGTGATCAGCGGTCTGGGCTTAGGGCTGTTGATCCGTACCTGTCGGCCTTCCCGTCGTCTGCCCGGCGAGCTGCATCCGTACGGCCCGATGTTGCACCGGCTCGCCGCCAACTCTCGCGGAGCATGTGGAGCCATATCTCACTGGACCAGGCTGCGCCTTGGCTTCGGATGCCATTGCAACACCACCTAAGGATCGATTCGACACTACGCCGCAGCCTGTGTCCTGTCACAGCGACCCAAGTACGGAGTCACCTTCCGCGCAGAAGGACTTACGCAGCCAAGGCGAGTTAGCTGCTTCCAAGGGCGGCGGCCAGGAGCGTATCTTGAGCGCGTGGCATCGAGATCCTTGCCGCAGCGCGCAGTGCGGGCGGTCGGCGAAAGCCCGCTCTCCGAGCGCGTTGCTCGTGCTCAGGAGCTGGCTTACGGGCCAGTGATCGCATGGGTACGGCGCAGCCCGCTGCACACCGACGTCCTCGGTCATTCGATACATCCGTCGCTTACCGACGTAACCACCGGGTGCTGGCTCAGCACGTCTCTTCTCGACCTCGCCGGAGGGTCCACGTCCCGCCGCGGGGCCACGCTCCTAGCCGGGTTCGGATTGCTGGCGTCTGTGCCGACGGCCTTCACAGGGGCCGGAGATTGGGGAGAAATGTCAGGCGCCGAACGCCGGATCGGTGCGGTTCACGCGCTCGGCATGGACGCTGCAACGCTGCTCTTTGTCGGCTCGCTCATCGCGCGGCTGCGCGGCGGGCACCGGATCGGCAGGAAGCTTGCCATCGCCGGAAACCTGGTCATCGCGGGTGCGGGCTTCCTCGGCGGGCATCTGGCTCTGCACCGCGGAGCTGCTCGCCGAACTTCCACCGAAATAGGTTCAGCGGGAGACTCCAGCTAGATCAAATCCGGAGCTAACGACCCTTCGGGACCCCAGGTCGATCGCCTATCGTCCCTCGGCCTCCGGCCCGTACCCCGGCGGCTGCTCAACGTGCCAGGCCCCGCTGGTCGCAGAGGGTTGGGGGGGACCCTCGATATCGATGCCGCCCTGATCGAGCCGGAATGGCGGGTAGTGGTCGGTCATCAACGCCACATAAACCAGCAGCCGATAGCCCCACCGATCGATTCCAACTGCAAAATCAAAGAGGCCCGGCGGATAACGCGTCGTGAACAGCAACGCGATAGCCGCGATCAGCACACACGCCCCGATCAAGCTGGGCGTGGAATAGGTAACGGGTCGGCCGTCCTGCATGCTTGTGGCCACGACATAACCGGAACCGACAAGCGCGCCAACCAGGATGTACTGCGGGAACGCGAGAAGCCACTTGACCAGCGGCAGCCAACGATTCAGCTGGGGCGGGTACTCCAGGTCCAGCCTTGCCGGGTAATCGGGAACGTCAGCGAGAGTGAACGGCGGATACCGGTCGGTACCGAGGGCCGCATAACCGTAAAAGCTCACCCGCCAAGACCAGCGAATTACCCCAACGTTGAAGTCGAACAAGCCCTTCGGATACCTGGTCGTGAACAAGATCGCGAAGAAGGCGATCACCGTGACTATCCAGAACGCAATCCACAAGAAAACCAGAATGATGTAATGCGGGATCAGCAGTAACCACTTGACCAGCCACAGCGCCCGGCTCGGCTGATCGAAGAAGCCTCGCACCGAAAGCGGATACGCGACGGAAACTGGCGGGTAGGCGGTGGAGCTCATGGTGCCCTCCTTGGATACGGCAGACACAACCCTCGCCCTGACCACTATCGACGAAGCCTCAATACAGGTCAACGCGCCCACGCAGGATGGGTAGATCAGCAGTAGCAAAGGCTTTTAGGCACGCGACGTACGTTCAGCAGGAGACTCCAGCTAGGTCCAGGTCTTGAGCCGCCGACTAGCTGGAGTCCCTCCCCCTGTACGGGCCCTGAGATCTAGTCACGCGCCGAATCGCTGAAAAGTCCAGGTCTTGAAGCGATTTATCTCAAGCTCGTGCCAACCACCGCAAATCTTCCGGTCGGAGGAAGGGGTTCGGGCCCGTTTCCGGAGGAAGCCAGCGCGGCTCCGGCAACTCACGAAGATCAAAAGCTGAGCGAGGCTCTATAGCCTTCGAAAACAGGACGTAGGCCGTGGCGAAGATGTCACTTCGTGCTCCCGCATTTCGCCCATAGATACCCGCAATACCTCCACAGCCTAGGAGAGCGCTTGCGTCCGAGCATGATGTAGACAGCCGCCGTTGCGATCAGGAAGGGCATTGCCAGCACGTCGAACAGCTTCGACAGTTGCCCACGTCCAGGGTTGTTCGCTATCCAGGTCAGCCAATCCGTCGAATCTGTTGACGTCTGGGCGAGCAGGAACGCGATTGCCTGGCAGCCGCTGCCGAGTACCAGTGCTGCGGCTGCCGCAAACCGCCCAGCTAAGGAAAGTCCTAGGATCGGGCTCTCGTCGGTGGATCGAAGCCAAACGGACGTGCTTACAGCGCTCATTCTTCGATTGTTGCTTGGATCGTCGTCGGGGGCATATGGCGATCGGGTTGCCATTCCACTTGATCAGATCCTCGATGGTCTCCTGCAGCCCGCTGCTGCAACTCATCGCTGAGATCCAAACCTGATTATCATCCGAGGGTCTATCGTCTGGGGCTTTGGTCATTGAGGTCGACCGGTCATGACGACCACATGCCTAGCCCTATTGCGGATGGATAGCTGCGATGATGTGGATGTGCTGTTGCGGCGGCACCACCGAGTAGTGGTCTCCACGGGCTTGCTCGCCCTGCTGATCATCCGGTTCCTGCTTGCCGCGTTCGTGATCCTTTTGCGGCTTTCCCGAGGCACACCGCCCGGCTGTCCGCGTGGCCGATCATGCCGACGATGACGTCGATGATGCTCGCTTCGGCCTGTCTCGGCGGCGCCCTTTTTGTTCATACGCGTGTTCCGAAGCACCATTGGAATGCGATCAGGAGCGGGTTCTTTCCGGTGGTGATGTTTGCCAGCCGGTTGCGCCCCTCATGCATTGGGGCGTCCTCAGCCAGGTGATGTCGACGGTCATCAGGCCGAAGCTGAAATGACCACCGCCTATGATGAGGATGCCGGTAGGCACCCGTCGCAACGATGTCGCAATCTTGATACTCGGCTAATCCTGTCAGCTCATGGGGAGCAGGCTCGGGTGCCGTTTCCTGCACCCGCGGTCCCAGGCCTTGACGAGTTTTACGGCCGGGACGATGGTAAGAAATGGCTGCTCGTACCACCATGAGCGGCATGTAATCCGCGCCTAGCGGACTTGGACGCTGTCACGACCGCCAGGGGTTCCTGCAACCGGGTCTTGATGTTCCTGTCGTTCCAGAGGGAGTGGCCATGTCGGTAAGCACCGCGTCGCCTCAGCGTTATCCCGCTCCTTCTCCACATGGAGACCTCGAATTAACGGGTTTCCGAGGTTGGGTGGCCCGGCGGCCTCTGACCGGATTCTTGGTGATCGCGCTTGGCCTAAGTTGGCTGCTCTTTTCTATACCGGTTCTTGCTTCCAATGGCGTCATTCCCGGTGCCAATCTGCCGGTGGAGGTTTTCGCGCTCGGGTCAACGCTGTTGATCTTGTTGCCGACAGCTTTGTGGGTCACCTTGATCACCGACGGACTGACAGGGGTGCGCGCGCTATTCGCAAGGGCGTTTCGTTGGCGGTTCGGCATTGGCTGGTGGTTGGTGGTGCTGTTTGGCCTACCGGTGATCGCGCTGTTGCTCGGCTTGATATTCGGAGGCTCATTGCACACAGCCGATCTCGGGCCGATGTTGATCAAACAACTCGGCTCGATCGTGCTCGCGGTCGTAGTGATCAATCTGTGGGAGGAAACGGTGTGGGCCGGTTTCTTCCAAACCCGCCTGGAGGCCCGCTTCAACTTCGTCATGGCCGCCGTCTTAGCGGCACTGCCGTTCGCCGGCGTGCACGTCCCGCTGCTGTTCCTGGATGATCAGGTGTCGCCGCTCTCGGTACTGAGAGGCATCGCCGGCCTGTTGATCTTGGGCATTGCGATTCGGCTGCTGATGGGTGTCATGCTGCGTGCCGCCTTGGACAGCGTGTTGGCGGTCGGGGTCTTGCATCAGATCTTCGATGCAAGCAACAACAACGGCGCCTTGGTCGATTCCTTATTGGACGGCGCCGATGCCGGCAACATGACCCAACTTGCCGCCGTCATCCTGACAATCTTGATCGCCGCGTGGCTGCTGTGGCGACGTCGGGGCGCATTCGCCAAACGCCAGATACCGCTTCCACATTCCACTGGCCAGGTTACGTAACCATGACAGGCGCGGTAATGGCAGAAGATGCTTCCTGGTGGACGCGTCTGTTCAGCTGGTGCGGGGTCGCTCTAATAGCTGCAGCCGTGTTGATGGTGGTCGCGACGCTGCTGCACCCGAGTCGTGAGACGGCGGCGACGATTGTTGCCGGCGAGCCGCGGCTGGTCGCGGCACACGTGGTGTACACGGTTGCCTGGTTGCTGGTGCTGCTGGGCATCCCCGGACTCTATGCGGCCCAACGCGGCCAGATGGGTAGGCTCGGATTGGCGGGCTTCCTGACCTCTTTCACTGGCACTTACCTGATCGCAGTCACCGGGAACTTCGGTTTTCTCGCCCCGGTTTTGGCCAAGCAGTCGCCGGCGGTGCTGGATTCGATCAACCAGTATTTGCCTGTGGTGATCATCAATGGGTTGGCAGCGATCTTGTTCATGATCGGCTACGTCCTGTTCGGTATTGCCATGATCAGGACCGCGACACTGCCGCGCTGGTCCGGTGTGCTGGTCGCCGTTGGCGCCCCGGCGCATTTGCTGGGTTTTCGGGATTGCTCAGCTGATCTCCACCGCCGCGTGGCCGATCGCGATCTTGGGCAGTGCAAGTCTCGGCGCCGGACTGGCGTGGCCCGGCTACCGGGCATGGCAGAAACCGCCGCCTCGAATTTGCTCGACACGAGCATGAGCACCGGGTAGTCGGACAATCCGATGGTGAGCCCTGAGGCGCTGGTCATCCGGTACGGGTGATAATCGTTCGCGTCGTGTCCGCGCCCGCTGGTCTCTTCCTTGCGATCGCGCAGTCCTATGGCGCGCACAAGGACCCGGGCGGTCACGAATCCCGGCGCCGCAACGGACGGCGCGCTGCGCCGTCGAAGAGGGCCAAGAAGCCATCGCCCGTGGTGTGACCTCCCGGCCGCGGAAGCGGTCGAGCTCGCGGCGCATCCGGTCGCCGTGGCCTGCGAGTATCTCCTTCCACGCAGCACCGCCCAGCCCCACAGCCAAGTCCGTCGAACTCAAGATGCCTGTCATGAGCAACGTGGCGACGATGCGCTCCCGAAGTAAGCGGTTTGGCCCAGCCCCGCACGCCAACAAACTCAATGGTCACGTACGGCTCGTCGCCGACGCCTCGACAGGTGACCCGGCGGAATGTCAAATGCCTCGCCGGCGTGCACGATGCGGCGGGCGCGCCGCCTTCCAAACCTTGACCGGTCGATGGCCCCGTGCGTGACAGCTCAGGCCTTTTTTGCTGCTTCCGGAAGCGGAATCTTCTTGCTGCTTTCAAGGAGGAGCCACACAAACGGCAGGAGCAGCACAAGTTTTAGCAGCGGTGATACTCCACCAGCTGCAGAACCGAAATACCGCACGCCGTAGCTGTAGATCTCCGCGCTAACGGCCAGCGCCATCACGACAATCCCCACCAACTTCACCTTGCCATGGCTCATCAATAGCACCGTGGCGCTACACCACACCAAGAAAACGTCGCCGGACAATGTTTCGACCTGTTGCCCAAGGATTTGAAACGCCAGGTAGGTGAGCCAATCGTTGTGCACCAGCTGACTGATGCCTTGCAACAGAAATGTGACCCCTAAAGCGCCGATCGATAGACAGCCGACCCAAGGTAGCCATCGCGATGGCCCGAAATCGAACACGGCGAATGCTGTGAGTAGAAACCCGGCCCCAAGCACAAGATGGAGCACGATTTCGGCGCCGCTTCCAACAATGAGTTGAAACAAGAAGGCGACCGGACAGCCAGTAGACACACGCTTGCAGCTAATATGCCGCGCGGTGATCGCACGGTTAAGG
>JBJMIR010000041.1:0-13031 GCA_045806785.1 Propionibacteriaceae bacterium
GACCTGGCCTCGGCGCCGTACCGGAAGAACCGAGCCGACGCCGGTCCCCAGACCGCTGTGGGACCCGCCCTCCAGGATGCGATCTTGGCGCCTGCGATCGAATGGTCGCTGTCGGCTGGGACCAACGACGAGGCGAATCGCCGGGTGCGACCGCTGAGCGCTTGGCCTCGACTCCGCGCCAGTACCGGCCGATCGCTGATCCGGTGCAGCAGCGCTCCTCGCTCGGAATCCTGTACGGGCGCCGTGGGGAGCAGTGGGGTGTGGACTGACCCCGCATCACGATCGAATCGAGGGACGAGATGCGTAAAGCGAAGGCCACCGTCACCGGATCGGACTGACACGGCGGCGATGTTGTTCTCAGGACGTGCGCAGGCCACTCCCCATCACGAACGCCTCGTTGCCCGCGGCACCTCCGGCGCCTCAGCGATGGGCGAACCGCCGATTGGACCCAACATGTTTCTGCGGGGTCAAGATCTTCCGCATCGCGACGGCACGATCGTCGAGCGCTGGCGGACCCGGACGGTCACCTAGTGTGTCGCGCCTGAAATGCGCGCCAGATATTTTACTAGTGAGTTGAGGATTTCGTCTGCGGTTTTGGTCCAGGTGAAGGGTCTCGGGTTCTCGTTCCACGTGTCGATCCATTGCCGGATGTCGGCCTCGAGAGCGGCGACGCTGGTGTGGACGCCTCGGCGGATGAGTTTGTCGGTGATCAGGCCGAAGAACCGTTCGACCTGGTTGACCCATGATGATCCGGTCGGGGTGAAGTGGATGTGGAAGCGGGTATGGCGGGCAAGCCAGTTGTTGATCATGTCGGTCTTGTGGGTGGCGTAGTTGTCGCAGACGATGTGGACGTCCAACTCGTCGGGGACCGCCTTGTCGATGGTGATCAAGAACTTGCGGAACTCGACGGCGCGGTGGCGGCGGTGCAGGTCGGAGATGACTTCTCCGGTGGCGATGTTGAACGCGGCGAACAGGCTGGTTACCCCGTGGCGGGCGTAGTCGTGGGTACGTCGTTCCGGTGTCCCGGGCACCATCGGCAGCACCGGCTGGGAACGGTCCAGCGCCTGAACTTGGGACTTCTCGTCGGTGCACAGCACCACCGCCTTCTCCGGCGGGTTGTGATACAGGCCGACGACGTCGACGATCTTCTCCACGAACAACGGGTCGGTGGAGAGCTTGAAGCCGTCTTGGAGATGCGGCTTGAGGTCGAACTTCCGCCAGATCCGCCCGATCGTCGACGGTGACAGTCCGGCCCGGTGCGCCATCGACGTTCGGGACCAGTGCGTGGCATCGGTCGGTGTCGCCTCCAGTGTGGCGATGACGACCTGTTCGACCTGGTCCAACAGGATCGATGGCGGCCGGCCGGGTCGGGGCTCATCGACCAGACCCTCCAGCCGACGGTCCATGAACCGGCTACGCCACTTCGCCACCGTCTGCTCCCGGACCCGTAGCTTCGCTGCCACCTGGGTGTTCGAGGATCCGTCGGCGCACGCCAGAACGATCTTCGACCGCAATGCCAACGCCTGGGTCGAACTCGACCGCCGCGCCCAGCGCTGAAGCTGATCACGCTCAGCCTCCGACAACAACAATCCAGCCTTCGGCCGCCCCGAACGAGGCCGATCCACCAACCCCGCCATCCGCGACTCGAAGAACCGGCGGCGGACGTTATGCACCGTCATCACGCTCACCCCGAGCTCGTCTGCCAGCCGCGCGTACACCACTCCGGGTTCCGAGCACGCCAACACGATTCTCGCCCGGACTGCGAGCCGCGATCCCCCACCCGCTGACCAGGCCCGCAACTGGCCACGCTCGGCCCTGGTCAACACGAACTCACCTACAGTCACCGGACTCAGCATACGAACACTATATAAACTAACGGCGCGCATTTCAGGCGCGACACACTAGGAAGCGCTCACCTTGGTCAAGAACGACCGTATCTTCAGTGAGTCTCTCTGGTGTGGGTGAATGCGATCGTCGGGGCGATCACTGCGGCGTGGGTGGTGCGTCGGGGCGTGCTGCTCTACGGCGGCATCAACGCGGATGCCCCTGGACTACCGCTCCTACTGTTCTTGATGTCGATAGGTGTCACAGTGCTGGGGTTGGGCTCGAGGCCTCTCACTATCGACGTCCATGCACTGCACTCCTTCGTTGCCGGTTCGCGTCCGTTCTCGTTCCGCTCTGGATTCGCTCCGGTCACCTTGGATCAGACTGCGCCACTACGGCCACAAGGGGCTGCAGAACAAACTTCTCGACCGCCGACGCGGCCGGCTACGCCTTCGAGAACTTTCTTCCTCCGCTTCCTTGCAGCGTCGCGCTGCCGGATCCCTGGGCCCTGCACAACCAGGGCGGTACGAACCGCCCCAACCAAGGAGGAATGCAATGAGCCCTCTACGTTGAGCCGACTGGCGCGGCAATTATGCTCGGGTGGCTCCGCAGACGCAGGCGAAACGCCGAAGAAAGCTCTGAGCAACAGCGGCGGTCCCGGCGGAATGATCTTCGACGGTCTTGATCCGGACCGTCTCGTCTACTCGTCGGGAACGTGTTCGACCATGACTTCGAAGATCTCAAGCGACGGGTCGGCGCCGACGCTCCGGAAGAGTCGTGGCGCGGCGGGCGCCTCGATAGCGGCCCGCATCTTGTCGAGAGCGTCGCGATCTCTCCATAGGGTTTGAATACGCCATCCTCCGGTTGCGCTTCGCAGCAACTCGGTGCGCATAAGGCCGTCTGGTACCGGGGCCGTGAGGAGACTACGGAAACCAGCCAGCAGTTCAGCCTCTCGGCTAGGATTGACCGTAGCGCTGACCACTGTCAGAATGCGTTGGTTCATGCGCTTCCTTCCGACCGCGCGGCCAGCATCTAAGGCCATCCTCCCTCTCGTAGGGGTGGCATGATCACCTCATTGAGCACTGGCTGTCCGGGCGCGGTGGCCATCCAGGCAATGAGATCGGCGACGACAGCGGGTCTAAGGGAGTTGCCGGCGCGGACCCCGCCGACCTCGCCGCCCTCGCCGCCGACCTTGCAGACCGACAGGCCGCCGCCGACCCCGACCCCGACGTCGTGGTCACCGCCGTCCGTAAGCGCATGCTCGCCGCGCTCTCCACGTGCGAGGACTTCACCGGTGACGTCGCCACTGCCGCCAGCGCCGTGATGGACCAGCTCATCAAGTTCGTCCGGCAACGCCTCAACGCCCAGGAGTCCTCCAAGCCCTACCTCTTCGACGAGCACGCCAACGAGCATGCGCTGCACGTAGATCTGTACGAGTGGCTGGGACAGGGACAGCTCGGCAGCGCCACGAATGTCGAAGTCCAGGAGGTCGGTGCGGGCCGCGTCGATATCCAGATTCAGTTCGCTGGGTTTCACTTCTATAGCGAGCTCAAGTCAGACGAGACCGCCGGTGGAGGAGAAGCCTGCCTACATCAAGCAGACCGTCGCCTATCAGGCCTCCGACGTCCGCATCGGGCTCCTCGTCGTGCTTCGGCTGACTCCGCCGAAGGACAAGGCCCCGTCGGCGCACCTCACCGAGTACGTTTCCCACACGACCGTGCAGCTCACTGACGGCGGCAGCGAACGGCATGTCGTGATGCTCAAAGTCCCCGGCAACCAGACGAAGCCGTCCGGCGTTCGTTGACCACAGAGGCAGCCGCTTCGTCGTAGCGTCGCCAGCCCTTCTCGCTGTGACTTTCCGCCTCAGGAGGGCGGACACGCCCTAGGCCCAGACCGTGTGTAGGCTGACGGCCGTCCGGTGTTCGATCCGTCGGACACGAAGAAGATCGAGATGGTGCCACAACGTGTGGCACCTGCCGCGTTCCAACTGGACGAGACGGGAGTCAACGGGAGCTCATTCCACGCTCAAGCCGGCCGAGTCAGGCACGACAAGCGCGGGTTGCGCCCGGTTCAAATCCCTCCTCGCGCACGTCAGCGACTGGCCCCGGGTCCCGGACCTTGGGGCTTCGTCCGTTGCGGGACGGCGGACTTCTCCCGTAGGACACGCCAGATGTTCGGTTGTCGCCGTTGCTGCGGCGTGTTCCTCCTCGTCGACGAGCGGTGCGCGTCTCAGTCACCTAAGTCACGTCGTGTGCGTCGGGCGATCAACTGGTCGCTCCGAAGTTTGAGCGAGTTCTCCAAACCGGCGGTTCCGGTCTCGGAAGCGGCGGGCCGCAGGGACAGGGCTGACGGCCGAGCGGCGTGAGCCCGTCGGTGTCGTGGTCGGTCAAGCTGATCGGGGCCTAAGCGCGCGACCTTGCCGCTCGCTATTGCCGAGCAGCGGGCGGATTAAAGACAGCCAGCGTCCTCGTCCGGCCAGGTCCCAGGTGAGCAGAGGGCGGAAGCCAATGACGTCCCAGCTCTCGCTCGCCCACCTGGCACGCCCGGGTGCGAGCAGGATCATCGTGCCCTTCTTCTCGGCAACGGCGAGCGGACTCGAACCGCCTCGACCGGCCGCGGCGGCCGCGGGTGATGCATATGTTGTATGTGGCGGCACACGCGACGACGGTCGCACTGAGCGGGTACGTCACGGACCTGCAGAGCCGACTAGAGGTGGGCGCGCGTCGGCGCCAGCCGCTGGCCGAACGGCCAATCGCCCTGGAGATTACCGAGGCACAGGGCATGATCGGCCGATTCGACGGGTTCGAGCAGCTCGCCGCGGCCTACCTGTCCGGGCAGTCACTCACCGCAGCGAACCCAGCCGAAGTGCGCGCAGCGGTACCAGGCAAACGGCTCGAGACAGCCTTGGGTGCCTGGCAGGTTCAGGTGCATCGCACTTTGGCTGGCCGATCTGGTTCGGGTGGCCCGGGTGCAGGCCCTCATCGCCAGCACTACCGGCATCATCCCCGCAATCCCGTTCGCTCGAGCGTGGGAGGCCGTTCTGTGCGGTGCCTCCGACGATTCCGGGCGAGTGGTGACCTACCGAACGGTCCTGATCGAGCACTTCAATCGCAAGGGGCTGCGACTCGTCTGCTCGGACGGCTACCTGTTCTTGCTCGGGAATATCCACCTCCAAGGCGGTCCGGAGTACCGGTACCGAGAGGTCGAAGCCGGCAGGCGTCAGCACCCAGGGCAGCGGGTTGAGCCCGATCTTGATGCTTCGCGGCATTCGGGTTGTCCTTATTGATCAGCAGGCGAGGTCAACGCCCGGCGAGCGAGCCGCCGATGCCGCCCACGCTGAAGTACTTGTTGAGGACGGCGAAGATGATCGCCGGTGGAAGCAGCATCACCACTGATACGGCCATGACTGCGCCCCAGTCGGTCAGGTTCTGCTGGAAAAACGTTTGCAGGCCAAGCGGCAGGGTGAAGATGTTGCTCGACTTGATGAACACCAGCACGACCAGGTAATCGTTCCACGCCACCAGGAACGCGAAGATCGCGGTCGAGAGAATGCCGGGCAGGGAGTTGCGGAGCACGATCTTTGAGAACGAGCCGAACACCGAGCAGCCGTCGACCCAGGCGGCTTCCTCCAGGGCGTGGGGGATGGAGTCGAAGTAGGCCGCCATCATCCAGGTCGCTACCGACATGGTGGAGCCGACGTAGACGATTACCAGGCCGAGCAGATTGTCGGCTAGCCCGATCCTCGCAAACAGCACGAACAGCGGAATAACCGCGGTGATCACCGGCAAGGACTGGATTACGAACAGCAGCAGGGAGTAGCCCGACACTGCCTTGCTGCGGCCGCGGGACAGCACGTAGCCGGCGGGGGCCGCGACCACGACGGAGACGATGACGGTCGCCAGGGTCACGCCGAGGCTGTTGCTGAGCCACAGTAGGACGCCGGAGTTGGCGAAGACGTAGCTGAAGTTCTCGAGGGTGAGGAGGTTGGTGCTCGTGCTGGTGGTGCTGGGTCGGATCGCGAGCAGCACGGTGGCGAACACCGGCACCAGCACGATGACCGAGATCACCACCATGGCAGCGAACCGCCACCACTGGCCTCGGGTGCCGGGTTCGCGGCTGGGTGTGGTCCGCAGCTTGGGTTTTGGTGTGACGGTCGCTTGAGCGACCTGTTCGGCGGTGGTCATGCTATGTCCACCTTTCTGATCTGGCGGTAGAGGACTGTCGACACCACCACGAGGACCAGCGTCATCATGAAGGCGATGGCGACTCCGGGGCCGGTTTGCAGGTCCTGGAAGACGGTGCGGTAGGCCAGCACCACCAGGGAGGTGGTGGCGTCGACCGGGCCACCGCCGGTGAGCAGGTAAATGGTCGGGAAGTCGTTGACGCAGAAGATCGTCATCAAGATCCAGCTGATGTAGGTGGACCGTGAGATCATCGGCAGCGTGATCTGGGTGAATTGCTGCCAGCGGGTTGCGCCGTCGATGCCGGCGGCCTCGTAGACGGTGCCGTCGACCGACGCCAATGCCGCCGAGGTCATCAACATCATAAAGGGGAAGCTCACCCAGACCTTGAAGATGCAAACGGTGATCGCGGCCAGGGTCGGATCGGCAAGGAAGTACAGCTCGCCAAATCCCAACTTGGCAGCAAGGGCCGGGATCGGGCTGGTCGGTGTGGCAACCAGCCAGTTCCATGCGGTCGCGGACACAACGATCGGCACGACCCATGGCAGCATCAGCAGGACCTTGAACACTGTGTTGCCGGGGATTTTCGTTCGTAGCAGCAGCGCCAGGCCCATCCCGACCAGCCAGCTGCCGAAGACACCGACGATGGTGAAGATCAGGGTGAACAATGCGGCCTTCCAGAACCGTGGGCTGGTGAGGACGTCGACGTAATTGGCCAGACCCACGAACTCACCAGTCACGATCAAGGTGCCGTTACGGACCGACTGCAACGCGGCAATGACCAGCGGGTAGGCGTTGATCAGCAACAGCACAATCACCGACGGTGCGACAAGGATGATCATGGTGAGTGCACCGCGACTGAGGCCGCGGCGGCTGCCGGCCGGAACCGGAGCGGGCCCGGCACCCCCATGGGTGGCGGTGTGCTCGGCCGGGGCGATAGACGACATGGGCGTTCCTCCTCGTCAGATTCGAAGGGTTGTCATGACTTGACGACCTGCTCGAGGCCCTGCTGCAGTGTGGTTAGCGCGGCCTTGGGGTCGGTTTTGCCCTGCAGCATGGTCTGGGCGAACTGGCTCAGCGCTTGGCCGCCGTCGACCGAGGCGAGCGCGGCGAACGACTCTTTCTTCAGAGCGGCATAGGTCTTGCAGACCGGGATCCACTCCTTAACGATCTTCACCTGGTTCGGATCCTTGGTGTAGGCCGCAGAGTCGGCGATTGATTTCAGCGCGGGTACCGCGACACCGACGGGGCTTTCCCAGTACTGGTGGATCTGGCCCAGGTAGTACTTCAGAAACGCCTCCGACGCCTCCTGGGACGGGGTGTTGGTGTACATCATCAAGTTGTTGACGAAGAACAGACCGGCCGCAGTGCCGCTCGGACTCTTCAGTGGAGCCGCAACCACCAGGTCGTCGGCAACACTGCTGGCGTTCGCGGCCAAACCCGGCGTGTGGATGCCGAGGCCTGCCTTCTTGGAGTTCCACTGCGACACCAGGTTGTCGGTGGTGTAGGAGACCGCGCCCTTGTCGATGATGCCTTCGTTGGCCAGCTGCTGGACAAACTGCATCGCCTGGATATTGGCGTCGGTCACACAGTCGGGCTTGCCGTCCGGGGTGAACAGCCCGCCACCGTTGTTGATCATCATCGCGACCATGGTGTGGGCGCCCAGGTTGTTCCCAGAGCCGGCTCCGGTCGCGAAGCCGGAGACGCCGATCTTCTTCATCGCCTGACCAGCAGTCAACAGCTCATCCCAGGTGGTCGGTACCTTCGCGCCCGCCTGCTCCAGCAGCGCCTTGTTATACCAAAGCGGGCGCACGTCGGTCTGCCACGGCACGGCGACGTAGCCCTTGTCCGTCTTCAACGTGTCAACCAGGCCTGGCAGGAACTCCATGGCGCTGTCGGACTTCAGGCTCTCCACCAGCTTGTCGGCGTAGGCGATCGCGCCCTGCTCGGCGAACTGGAACGCCTGGAACCCGGCCCCGGAGCTGACCGCCGGACCTGTCTTGGACGCGATGGCGGAGGAGAAGGTCTGGTAGAAGCCGTTCCACTGAATGGTCTGGTAGGTCGCCTTGCCGAATCCCTGGGGTGGGGTGTAACTCTCGACGATCTTCTTGCCCAGCTCGCTGTAAGCGGGTGTACCCCAGGGCATGTCCCAGAACTTCAGCTCGCCGGCGGCGCCGCCGGAACTGCCCGATTGGTTCGAGCTGCCTGAGACGTTGCAGGCCGCCAAGGCCGGGACAGCGATCGCTGCGCCGGCGAGGCCGAGGAAGCCGCGTCGCGACATCCGGTTGGGTTGAGATCCACTCATGTTGTTTGCTCCTTCTTGTGGTCGTCTGACGGACGTCTTTGATGTGTTGTGGTTATGTCGGCGGCGAGATCTTGCAGGTCTGCGGTGGTCTGGCCTGAGTTGATCAATTCGCGGAGTCGCCGCCAGGAGCTGCGATGCCCGGACTCGTAGAGAGCCGGTGCCTCGGTGACTCCGTTCTGGCCCACGGTGATCAACTGCGCGGAGCGGGCGGTATCGCCGGATGGCAGGAAGAGCTCGACGCTGCCATCCAGGGTGATGAGACGAACCGTCGCTGAGTTTGGCTGGGCTCGGGTGCAGACGAGGCTGAGGTCCACCCTCAGGCCACCAGCGGCCGCTTGGGCAAAGTATCCGCGGTCCGAAGTAAAGATCATGCGAACGCCGGATGCAGCGCCGATGAGACGACGTACTAACGACAGCTGATCAACCAGCGCATTCTGTTGATCTTGGCCAGGCGGGATGATCACTCGGCACTCCAGACGGCCGTCCGATGTCATAGCTGTCGCGAAGGCTTCTGCAGCAGCAGGCAATAGGGGATTGGTCCATCGCGAGTCGACAACGACCGGCACCGGATACTGATCAAGAAGACCAAGTAGTGAGCCCAGTTCGGCCGGCCGCGGCTCGATCACCACCACACCGGCGGCCGACTCCTTGATCGCTTTGGCTGCCACGTCGGGCCATGCCGTCGTCTGTCCGTCGATAATGATCACGGCCCCAGACCCGTGTTCGCCGTTGGATGCGTAGGACAGTGGGAGTGAAGACAGCACAACGCGAGCCAGCTCCGCCGCCCGGCCGGCCTCCGGAATGATGACTGGCAAGGGATCGATCATGCCGCCACGACCTCTCCGGCGGCTGCGTTTCGGATCCGCTGGGCCGCCGCCTCTGCAATGCGCAAGGCGAATCGAAGATCATCGATCAAGACTCCGGTGTCTGGAGGCGCAGCCTGACCGAGAGCAACGGCCTCGAGCTCGCGCCACTCGCCCTCGTACCCGTTAAAGGCTTCTGGACCGAAGGTCCGTGCCGTGGCTTCCGAGGTCAGCGTGCTGACCGCCGATCCGGCGTGCACGTACGACGGCGTGAACTCGACCCGCAGATGCTGGTCGTCGGAGTACGCCTCGAAGGCCCAGTCCGGCCGCCAGGTTGCAGTCATAACGGCGTGCAGCTCGATGCGGGTCCCGGACGCGGTCAAGACGACCTGATATCCGAACGGCGCCAGCGTCTCCGCGCTTAATACCTCCAGATCTTGGAAGTACGAGAGCAGGACGCGTACCAGCGGCAGGTCGTGGATCGCTAGCCCCATAATCCCGCCCTGGACGAGTCCTGCCCGCACCTCAACATCGGTGAGGTCCGGCGCCGGCCGATCAGGCCGCGTGATCACCTCGGTAGCAAAGTCTTCGAACCGCGGGTTCGGCGGCAAGACGATTGAGGACCGGATGCTGTGAGTCGTAGTCGCGAGATCACCCCAGTTGGCCTGGGCGGCGCGCCAGCCGGGATCAAAGGTATGCATCGCACCAACCAAGATCGGTACACCGGTCTCGGCCGACACTGCGGCGATCTCGGAGGCCTCCTGCCCACTCATCGCGAACGGCTTTTCGCATAAGACGCCTTTGACGCCCGCGCGACAAGCTGCGGTCACTTGTGCTGCGTGGAACTGGTGCGGACTGCACACCGCGACAACGTCAACTGCTGGATCGTCCAGCAGTTGTTCGATCGTCGAAGATGACCGCGCACCGACCCGGGCAGCGACCGAGGCGGCAATCTCAGGATCGACGTCGGTGATGTGTACGACGTCAAACGCTTCAGGCAGGCGGGCAAGAGTGGGCAGGTGAATCGCCTGGGTCACCGGGCCGGCACCTACAAAACCAACTCCCAGCGTCGTGGTTGGCATAGGCTGCCTCCTCGAATTGCTATCAACTGATAACAATCGTTCGTTCAGGATTCGCTTAACCTTAAACGCCTGCTACGATTTCCGTCAACTGCTCGGATCGATCGATTTTGCTGGGGTGAACTCGTGCCACGTGCCGAAGCACGGTCGCTACGCGGTCCCTATCGGACTGGGATCCGTCGCCGTCAGCAGATCATCGAGAGCGCCTCGATCGTCTTTGCCGAATTCGGCTATAGCGGTGGCTCGATCCGAACGATCGCGGAGCGGGTTGGCGCATCCCCGGCGACGCTGATCCAGCACTTCGGCAGCAAGGAGGGTCTGCTCCAAGCGGTTCTGGAGGACTGGGATCGACAGACCGGCGAGATGTTGGTTTCAGCCCGCAAGACCGGCCTCGCCTTTTTTGAGGCACTCCACGAGCTGATGAACTTTCACCTGCAGCACAGATCTCTTCTCGAACTGTTCATCACTATGACGGCGGAGGCCACCAGCACGTCACACCCTGCTCACGACTTCATCCGGCGTCACTACGCGTCGGCTCACAAGTGGTGGGCGGACCAACTCCGCATTGCCCGCGATCGGGACGAGATCAGTCCGCTCACGGGCGCCCAGATCGAGGCTGAGGTCCGCCAGTTGATAGCGGTGGCCGACGGGCTCGAGATCCAATGGCTGTTGGACCCATCAGTCGATCTGCACGGGCACTTCAAGGCGTACGTCGACCAAACCATCCAAAGATGGGTCGCCGGTCGACCTGTGCTGGCGCCACAAGCCTCACTCGCCTGATCGGGCCGTATCAGACCTTTCTCATCCCGCCCTCGCCCAGCCGGCGCGGCACTCGACTGCGGCGATTTAGATGCGTCACCAAACTGAAACTTGACCGTTCATTCATGTTTCAGCTACCGTATTGCGAACGTCTGTTTAGCTTTGATTCACAGGCGGTCCGTCTCACGTAGCGAGGAACATTTTGACAATCCAGACTCGCGGCCCATACCGCAACGGTCAGCACTCCCGCGGGCAAGTCCTATTTGCCGCGACGGTCGTGTTCGCAGAGCACGGATACGCCGCCGGCTCACTGCGGAAGATCGCTGAACAGGCAGCCATGACCGAGCCAGGCGTGCTGAGGCTCTTCGGCAGCAAAGATGGCCTGCTTCTCGCCGTACTGGAACACTGGCGACCCAAGCTCGAACTCGTCGACGATGGCGGACGCAATGGGCTCGCGAGCCTGCGTCGAATCGCCGTGAAACTCGCCAGCAATCATGATCTTGACGAAGCCCGCCGGCTCTTCACAGTTATCTCCGTCGAGGCGCACAGCACGTCCCACCCTGCGCGTTCCTTCGTGCTCGAATGGAACGCAGGCCGTCTAGGCGCAGTGACAACCGCCCTCGCAACAGCAAGCGCGAATGGAGAAATCAGACCTCTGGCCAACACCCAGGTCGCCCGCAAGGCGGCGCTGACGATTGCACTCATCGACGGACTCGGAATTCAACGGTTGATCAATCCCGACGCGGAGGTTGCCACACTCTATGAGGCGTACGTCTCAACACTTCTCTAGCCCATGACAATCCCGGCACTGACCACGCCTGACTTGCAACAGGAGGCTCACCGATGAATCCGAGCTACGACTTCACCGGCCAGGTCGCCCTGGTCACCGGCGCCAGCTCCGGCATGGGTTTGGCCACCGTCCGCGCGTTCGCCGAAGCCGGCGCCTCGGTGGTGCTGGCCGACATCAACCAGGCTGCGCTGACGTCGGTCACAAACGAGCTGGCCGCCGCCGGGCACCAGGTGCTCGGGGTGCCGCCCTGTGATGTCGCCGACGAGGACCAGGTCGCCGCCCTCATCGCCGCTACCGTCGACACGTTCGGCCGGCTCGACATGGCCTTCAACAACGCCGGTATCCAGCTCCCGGTCTGCGACGCGGCCGACGAGCCGGCGGAGGCGTTCGACCGGGTGACCGCGATCAACCTGCGCGGCGTGTGGGCCTGCATGAAGCATGAGCTCGCGCAGATGCGCACCCAGGGCAGCGGCGCGATCGTGAACTGCTCTTCCCTCGGCGGGCTGGTCGGCAACCCCGGCCGGGCCGCCTACCACGCCACCAAACACGGTGTTCTTGGTCTGACCAGAAGCGCCGCCCTCGAGTACGCACCCCGCGGGGTCCGGATCAACGCCGTCTGCCCCGGCACCATCGCCACCCCGATGGTCACCGACATGCTCGCCACCGGTGAGCTCGACCTGCAGCAGGCGCTGGCCAACCAGCCCATCAACCGGCTCGGCGAACCCGAAGAGATCGCCGCCGCCGTGCTGTGGCTGTGCAGCCCCGGCGCCAGCTTCATCATCGGCGTCGCCCTCCCCGTCGACGGCGGCTACACCGCCCGTTAGCTACACCGCCCGCCAGCCCGCCAACCAACCACCACGGAAGACAAGGAAACTTGCTGATGCAGTACTCCGTCCTCGGTACGACCGGCGTCAAGGTGTCCCGGATCTGTCTGGGCACCGCCACGTTCGGCGTTGCGCCCACCGCGCAGGACGCCGACCGGGTCGTCGGCGCTGCTATCGACCTTGGTATCAACTTCGTCGACACTGCCGACGTGTACGGCAACATGCCGGTCTTCGATCGGCCCGGCGCTCCGGCCGCCGCCGATCGTGAACCCGCCGAGCAGATCCTCGGCCGCGCCCTCTGCGGCCGCCGCGACCAGATGGTGATCGCCACCAAGTCCAACGGAATCGTCGGGCACAACATCAACGACCGCGGCCTGTCCCGCCGCCACATCATCCGCCAGGTCGAAACGAGCCTGCAGCGGCTGCAGACCGACTACATCGACCTCTACTACGCCCACGACCCCGA
>JBJMIR010000042.1:0-11847 GCA_045806785.1 Propionibacteriaceae bacterium
CACGTTCTCGGCATCCACACAACGCTCGCGCAGGCACCGCCCGGGCTGACAACGGACGGCCTGACGGCGGTCGAGCGCAAGTGGACCGAGGAAACCCGCGATTTCTGGCGCCACCACGCGGCGTACGCGAAGCAGCAGGCAACCCGACCGCAGACCATCGGCTACTCGCTCGTCGATTCACCGGTCGGGCTTCTTGCCTGGATCCTTGACAAGTTCGCCGAGTGGTCAGACACCGAAGACAACCCGTTCGAGACGATTTCCAGAGACAGCATTCTTGACGACGTCACCCTCTATTGGCTGACGCGGACCGGCGCATCGGCGGCCCGCATTTACTACGAAAGCCACGACTCGCTCGATCCCGAACTTCGGGTCGACGTCCCGTCAGCAATCAGTATGTATCCCCGCGACATCGAGAAGTGTCCGCGCCCCTGGGCACAGGAGCGGTACCGACAGATCGTCCGATGGAGGTCGCCCGAAAGCGGGGGACATTTCCCATCGCTGGAGGTTCCCGAGTATTTCGTCAAAGATCTGCACGAAGGCCTCGCGGCAGTGCTGGCCGCTAATCGGTGAACGCGGCTCCGGCGACCGGCACTCGATGACCGGCGACCGAGATCAAGACCGTTTCGTCAAAGTAATCCGCGGGAGAGGTGTGGCAATCTCCCCCGCATCTCGACTAACCGGTAGCGGTCGAGTTCCGACGCCGGCATCCGGGCGGTTGCGCCTCCTCACGCAAGTCTTGGGTTGGGACGATCTCCGCTCTGACACTGCGGTGAGAGAGTTCGTCCACACTCCGCCGTTCGTCGCCTTCAGGCCGGCGCCTCGACCGGAGCCACCCGCTGGGTGACTGGTTATTCCTTGCGCTCGGTCAAGAGATCACGGACCAGAGGTGACATTCCTTAGGTGGGCCTTGGGGCTGGCGCTCGGGGATCTGAGAGCAGGGTTCTGCGGCTTCAAACATGAGCCATTTGGCCCATCGAAACTGAGAGCGGTCGGGGTGACAGGATTTGAACCTGACCTCTGGGTGAGGCAAGTCCCACACTCGGTTGGTGAGTCGGACGCAGGCAAGACTTACTGGCCGTCGCTTGACAGATCCAGGCCGGAAGCCCGGGCTCGAAGTCGACACAATATGGTCAGTCAACTCTCGCCCCGGCCGCGGAAATCCGGCACAATCGCGAGCGGTTCTCCTACCTTCGATCCGAGAGCCCGTTACGTAGCGCTGGCCGCAGTGATCTGGCCGACCTGCTGCGGCATTAATGCGGCCATGGCGATGTACGTCTAGACCTGATCAAGCCTGCTCGCTTGGCTTGGCTATGGGTCTGACCACCATTTTGACCACCATTTGGGTTTGTCCACCGAAATGCATCCAAGTGCAAAATCCCTATTTTTAAGGATAATTGGACGTGTGGGGACATCCGTGGACATGCTGCCGATGTCTGGGGGTCAAAGAGCCATGAGTTCCTGTCTTGTCCGCTGCCACCGTGATGATCTTGTCCATGACTGATGATCTTGTGCCGCGTTAAGGCCGGGGTCTTTTGGGGTTGATTCCTTCTGGCGCTCAGAATCGATCGTCACGGTGCTTCGCGCCAACTCGCCAGGCCTGCTGCCTATTGGGCGCTACCAGCTGGCTCAGAGCGAGTTCATGCGCCCCGCGAGGGCGAGCATCTCGGTTGCGGGGATGGCACCGCTGGCCAGCTCGGTCATTTTGGACATGGGGTCTCACTCCCAGACAGTGGGATCCCAGGCCCAGCCGGCGTTCCAGCACTAGTCGGCCCACTTACATGGGCGGTAGTTGATCTTGATACGTTTGATCCACCAGACCAAGATCAGGATTTGGTACACACTGGGTACACAAGAAGTTCGCAAACGTCCAACGGCTGCCAACGCTCGACTTGACCAAATGGCCTAGTCAGCTGGCACATTCACCGGTTACCAACGCCAGCCGTTAAGCCCTGATTGGCCCTCTCAAGGCGGTAGCGCGGGTTCGAATCCCGTCGGGGCTACTCGGTAAAGCGCCTAGCGCTGGGAACTTGTTGTCAACGGCGACTGAAAATTGACCCCCTGATGGCAAGGCGGTTTCCATCCACGGTCGCAACGCTTCCTAGATGCTGGAGGTTGTGTTGTCGTCGTCTCGTCGTGTGAGGAAGGGGCCGGGGCGGCGTTCGCAGTCGGCCAAGCGTCAGCGGTTTGTGGAGCTGGGTGAACGGGGGTGGAGCGTCCTGGCCGCTGCTCGTGAGGTCGGTGTTCACGGACCACGGGGGACAACTGGTCGCGTGGTTACAAGACCTACCTACCGGCATAGGCTCCCGGCTTCCACTTGCGACAGGATCCCTTTAGCCCGCAAGCCGTAGTACCCCGATACCGGCCTAGTCCCTCCGGTTTCGATCGTGCCCCGAGCGGAGCCACCGTTGATCAGTCTGCCCGGTGCTCGTCCTGGCTCCCCTTGATCTGGACTGAGCTGACCGCCCCCTCAGTGATGATCTTCGGTGACAAAGTCGATCAGTTGCTCGACCACGGTAAGCAACGGGCGTTCCAGGTCGTCCCAGGAGCGCACCTTGTCCAAGATCATCCTCCAAGCTGCGGCCAGGTCGGCCTGATCCCTGTGCGGCAGCCCCAGGACGGCGCAGATCCCATGCTTCCATTCCACCGTCCGCGGTACCTCCGGCCAGCCGGCCAGTCCCAGCCTGGCCGGCTTCACCGCCTGCCAAATGTCCACGTACGGATGACCCAGCACCAGCACGTGACCGCGGCCAGCCCCGCTCCGGACCCGGTCCGCGATTTGCGACTCCTTGCTCCCAGGCACCAGGTGATCGACGAGGACCCCGAGCCGCCGCCCTTCTGCCGGCCCGAAGTCAGCCACGACGCCGGGGAGATCGTCGATGCCGCCGAGGTACTCGACGACCACCCCCACGTGGCGCAGGTCATCGCCCCAAATCTTCTCCACCAGCTCGGCGTCGTGGCGCCCCTCGACATAGATCCTGCTGGCCAGCCCGGTCTTGGCCCGACCAGCCGGACCGACGACCGAACCCGAGGCGGTCCGGGTGGGCACCGACCGTGCTCGCGGCGGAGCCTTGAGCACCACCGGTCTTCCCTCGTACCAGAACCCGGCACCAAGGGCGAAGGTCCGCCTGTTCCCGTGCCGGTCCTCCAAGACCACCAGGCCGCGCTCCCAGCGCAGCACCGCCCCGCAGAATCCTGACGTGGCATCCTCCAGCACGAGCCCGACCTCAAGCGCCAGGTCGGTGCTCGTCGGCCGGCCCGCGCGCTGCCAGCCGGACGCGAGTACGTCGTGCGAGTACCGGCCGGTCGAGGTCACGCCGAAAGCGTAGGGGAACGACGCCCTCGTGCCGGGGATCTCCGCGCGAAGGCCCGACGTGGTTTGCATATGCCCGGTGGATGCTCGCCGAGCGCGACCGTCCAAATTGGTGCTGGTCGCCATCATTCACAGCAGGCGTGGCGTACGAAGGCTTCTCGGTCGTCTGGTTAAGTGCCGCGTCGGGTTCCGCTCGCACGACGCCACCAACGGCAGATCCGGGCGACGCACGCGGGTTTCCCAGCCGGGCCACAAATTGTGTGTTTCTGCGGAGATGAACTGTGACGATCGCGAAGTAACCGCTCGATATGACCAACAGCGGGCCAGCTGCACGAGCGCGGGCTGGTCCGCGCTGTGCAGTCAGGATTGTTATCCGGCGACGAGCGCGGCGAGGTTGTCGAAGGCGTCGGTCCACCCGGCCTCGGCGTGGTCGCGGCCGGCGGGGTATGGCCCGTCGCTGAGCGTCATCCGCGTCTTGGCGCCGTGGTCGTTAAATTCCACGCGCGTGATCGTGGGCTGGTGCATTCCCATCTGTGGCATCGGGTCGGAGCGTAGGACGATCAGCTCCGGCTCCACCAGCTCGACGATCTCGTAGCCGATCGCGAACTCGGCGCCGCTATCGCGCTGAACCATGGTGAGCTCGTAGCGCCCGCCGACGCGCAGGTCGATGTGGATCCGGTCGCGGGGTGTGTCGAAATGCTCGGGGCCGTACCACGCCGCCACCTGGTCGGGGTCGGTCCATGCCTTAAACACCTGCTCGCGCGGCGCGTCGAAGATGCGCGTGATCAAGACCTGCTGATCGGCGGCCGCCACATGCCTCGGGTCATTCATGCTGTTCTCCTGTTCTGCGCAGATGAGTCTGGAGTCGATCCATCCGGGCCTGCCAGGTCGCCTTTCGCGACAGCATCCACTCCACCGCCTCGTCAAGCGGGTCGGCCTGCAGCCGGCTCGGGCGCCACTGAGCCTCCCGACTGCGCACGATCAATCCGGCGCGCTCGAGCACCTTGAGGTGGCGCGAGATTGCAGGCAGGCTCACCGAGAACGGCTCCGCCAGCTCGTTCACGGTCGCCTCGCCCTCGGCGAGTCGGGTCAGGATCGAGCGCCGCGTCGGATCGGCGAGAGCGGCGAAGGTAAAGCTGAGCTGGTCCGTTGGCACTTAATCCTCCGGTTAATTAATCCTTCCATTAAATACTGTTGGACGTGGAGAAGGCAACCCAGGCTGGGCCAGGGCGGCTCGGGTGGGGGTCAGTGTTGGGAATGTCGCGGACGTTGCTGGGGTAACGCTTGGCGGATATCGCAGCGAGGCGGACAGCAAGATCGCACGGCGCCGTCGCTGAGAGCGCTGCGCGCGGATCGCATCAGAAGCGGTCCCCTGACTATCCCTATGCGCGGCGTTCGCTCTCGGTCTTGATCGTGGCCATAGAGTCGCCGACCGCGTGCACCCAGCGACCAGGTCACCCCAGGCCTGTCCGAGTCGCCAAAGGTCGGTGCCGAACTCGCCGCTGTGGGGTCGAGACCTTCACCTTCGCCGTGCTTCTTGAGTGGAACATTCAACGGGAGAAGGATCTGCCTCGTCAGGTCGCGACAGGAAAAAAACCATCGCCTCGCCGCAACCACCGGGAGGCCGCGTGCAGAATACCCGTGTAGCCATTCCAGTGATCGCGCGGGGGGCTTGCCATCGGGTCCACTGGAACTGCATGGGCAGCTCCGGAACCGGTCGCCGGGTGCTCGAACGGTTACGAACTCATGAGAGTAAATACAGTCCTTCGAACGATCGCCGCCCCGGGTTCGAGCAGTCCATCAAGGACTTTGACGTAAATGGCGATGGCTATCTCTGCATCAAGATCATTCCCAACGAGGGCGGACCGCCACAAATTGATCCCGCATTCCTCTACCTAGATAACAAGATCTGAGGTTTTGCCGTGCCCGGCGTTGTGCAGGTCTCTGCCCGTGTAGGGACCGCCGACCGGTACGGGTTGCCGTAAGGGGGATCCCGACACCGGTGTGCGGTCAGCTCTTCTTCAACTCCTCGGCGAGCATCACGAGGATGCCGCTGGGGCCCCGGACATAGGTGAGCTTGTACACGTCCTCGTAGGTCGCCACGCCGCGCAGGGGGTGGCAGCCGTGCCTCGCGGCGATTGCGAGGGCCTCGTCGATGTCGTCGACCGAGAAAGCCACGCGATGCATGCCGATCTGGTTAGGCCGGGTGGGCTCCGTCTCGATCGCGTCGGGGTGGATGTACTCGAAGAGCTCGAGGCGACCGTTGCCGTCTGGCGTCTGGAGCATCGCGATGTTGGCGTGGTTGCCGTCGAGGCCGACGGCGGTGTCGGTCCACTCTCCACTGACCGTGTCACGTCCGAGAACGGTCAGCCCGAGGTCAGTGAAGAAGGCGATCGCCGCTTCCAGGTCGCGGACGGCGATGCCGACGTTCTCCAGATTGATGCGCATGCGCTGCAGGCTACCGAGTCAGGGCGACGTGTTCAGGTCCGTGAGCTGGCAGTTCCGGCTCAGCCGGACAGGGAACTGTCCCGCAGCTGTGCCGCGAGCGGACCGCTGATCGGTGCACTCTGGAAGGTTCGCATCCGCATTCCTCGCCCATCTGAAAACAAATTAAGGCCCGGCCGGTGGATTGAGTATCTCGCCGACGCCGCACCGGCCTAATGGACTCGGTCGATCCTGCCTCGCTGCCCATCGGCCATACGAGAACCGGTCGCCAAAGAGGTCCGTCGTGCGGCACAGTTCGCACGCCGCGCTGACCCATTGGGCTGGGGGTCTGGCCATTGCCGTGACGGGCGGGCCCGTGACGAGCTTTTGGGGCAGGGTGCCTCCAACGGGAACTTCTGGTGGGACCGGCACAATGAACATATGAGCACCACCACCGCCCGTCCGGCCAGCCGGTGGGCGACGGCGGTGGCCGGGGCGAAGGTGATCGGCGGAATCTATCGCGACCGGGCCTTAATGGCCTATGCCGCCCGGGTGCAGAAGGACCCGGCCGCCCGGTTGGGCCTGGCCGAATATCAAGCCGACCCGTACCCGATTTACGACCAGATCAGGACCCAGGGACCGCTGGCTCCGACCCGGCTAGGAAACCTCATCTCGGCCACATACGCGGTGTGTTCGGAGATCGTCCGCAGCCGCTCCTTCGTCGTGTTTCGGCCGGAGCAGGCCGCCGACGACCCGCTGCCGCGCGAGATGTTGGACCTCTCGCTGCTCGAGATGGACCCACCGGAGCACACCCGGCTCCGCCGGCTCGTCGCCCCGGCCTTCACACCGCGCCGAATGGCGAAGTATGAGACCTTGGTGGCACAAAGAATCGGTGAGCTCCTCGACGCCGTGGACCCGCACGCGGGCTTCGACGTGGTCAGCGAGTTCGCCGCTCCACTGCCGATTGCGGTGATCAGCGCGCTGCTCGGCGTGCCCGACGTCGACGAGAAGGCGTTCGCCGCCTACGGTGCCACCCTGGCTACCGCCCTCGACGGCATCTCCTCCGTCGGTCACCTACGCCGCCTGCTGCAGGCACAGCGCCAGCTGCGGCAGATCTTCGCCGACCTCTTCGAGCGGCGCACCTCTGACCCCCGCGACGACATCGTCTCCGCGCTGCTCGCCGAGCAGAACGAGGAGGTCACGGCCGCCCTGCTCGGCCCGCTGTGCCGGCTGCTGTTGGTCGCCGGGTTCGAGACAACCGTCAACGCGATCGGCAACGGCGTCCGGGCGCTGCTGGCAAACCCCGATCAGTGGCAGATGCTGGTCGAGGATCCCGACCGAGCGCCGGCGGTGGTCGAAGAAGTGCTCCGCTATGACCCTCCAGTACAGGTGACGGCTCGTGCGGCTCGCGACGCCACCGAGGTGGCCGGCGTCCCCGTGGCCCCCGGTCAGGCCGCAGTGCTGTTGCTCGCGGGGGCCAATCGGGATCCGGCGGCGTACGCGTCGCCGAACAGCTTCGACATCACCCGCAGGCCCGGGGTTGATCACCTCGCGTTCTCCGGCGGCATCCATTACTGCCTGGGCGCCCCGTTGGCGCGGCTCGAGCTGACCGCAGCCTTTCGGGCACTGGCCCAGCGTCTACCCACTCTGCGACTCGCCGGAGCCGTGAGGATGCAGCGCTCGACCGCTATCCACGGGCCTCAAAGCGTGCCGGTGGCGGCCTGAGGCTGTCGGGTCGGCTGGTGCCCACTTCATACCGGGGGCCAGTCCGCAAGCGGACCCCTGACAGGGCACTCGGCAGGCTCGCAAGGGGAACCCCGGGTTCTTGCAACGTCTCTTCAGCCTTGCCGCAGCGGTCCTGGCAGTACCGGTGATCGCCACTTTGCTCCACTCGGCGGCTTCCTAGCTGAAGCCGGCGGCCAAGAGAATCTCTCGCGAGGGCTCCGCAGCCAGGAGCGGCCCGCTCCGCTGCGGGGCCAAGGTGGCGGCGAATGTGCGCAGCGTGTTGGCGGCCGCCGCCGCGGCCACTGCCGCCTCGTCATCTCTGCCCGCGTGAGCGAGCGCCGTTCCCAAGGTCCACCAAGCTCGCCACAGGGTGGGCGGGTGACCGAGCCGCCGGATGCCGTCGAGCGCCGTGCGCAGCTCGGCGATCCCACGCTTGGGCTGGCCGAGTGCCATGAGGGCCCGCCCCAGGACCAGGCGCGCGGCGAGCTCGTACTTGGCCCGCTGGACCTCGCGCGACCGGTCGATGGCTTCCTCGGCCAGCCGGGCCGCTTCGGCATAGTCACCTTTCGCCACGGCGATCTCCGCTTTTCCTTCGGCCAGGCGCCCGGCCATGAGCCACTGGTGGGTTCCCTTGGTGTCCTGAGTCCGTTCCCACAGCTCGGGCCATCGAGCCTCAGCCCGGCCAACCTCGCCGCGGGCCAGGTCGGTGAACAGCTGATCGATTCCCGATTGGAGCACCGCGTTGGCGAAGCCGGCTGCCGCACCGAGCTCCGCGGCCTCCTGGTTGCGCCGGGTGGCCTCCTCGAGCTGGAACAGGTCGCGGTACAGCGCGCTGGACATGTTGAGCGCGCGGGCCGTCATTCGGGGCACCAGCTCGAACTCACGTCCGCGGGCGATGAGCTCCTCGAACCTCGGGAGGGCTTCCTCGTGCCGGCCCATGCCGGTCAGGGTGAGCGCGTGGACAGGCCCGGTTCGGAGCAACGCGTCGGAGCTCTTGATCTCATCGGCGAAGGAAATGGACGGCTCCCCGTACTCCAGGGCCCGCTCATATTCGCCGGTCCAGTACCGGTCCGTGGCCATCTGGTCGAGGCACAGCGCGCGTTCGCCCCGACGCGTGCCAGGGATCCACTGCGCCAGCGCCCGCTCACCCAGCTCGAATGCCGTGTTCATGTTGCCGGCCATGCTCGAGGCCAGGCTCTGTAGCGCCAGCGCTGGTCCGAGGAACTCCTCGATGGACAGGGACTGGGCCAGGTCGAACGCCTCCTGCGACATTCGGGTCGCGGCCTCGGCGTCCATGGCCCGATGCGCCGTATGGGCGCGGGCCGTCAGCACCTTCAGACGTTCCAGGCCCTCGGTCTCTTCCAGCAGCTTGTCGAGGGCCGAAGCGGCACCGAGATCGCCCAGCTCCACCTGCGTCTCGGCCCGTCGAATGGCGATGGCGCGGCGCAGTTCGGGTTGGTCCTCCGGCATGAGCTTCAGGGCTTGGCCGAACATGGCCACGGCCTCATTCTTCGCCCATCCCTTGGCAGCGTGCTCCGCGGCGAGCTGGAGAAACCGAACGGCCTGGTCAAGGTCGCCGGCCTCCTGCCAGTGGTGAGCCAGCATCGCGGCAGCTTCCTCGATCCGCTCACCCGCCGCCGACTCGATGAACCGGGCTACCGCGGCGTGCCGCTCCCTGCGGGCCGCCCGGGGGAGGGTGGCGTAGGCCACCTCCCGAATAAGCATGTGTTTAAACAGGTATTCGTGGTCGCCCTCGATCTGGCTCCCCGACTCCCGATGGATGAAGTCGCGGCTCTCCAAAATGTCCAGGGCGTCCTCCAACTCCGCCGCCGACCGGGTTGCCTCAAGCGTCTGGAGCGCTCCCCGCCAGAACACCTTGCCGATCACCGCAGCGTCGAGCAGGACACCCCGGGCGGCAGCAGAAAGCGTGTCGAGCCGGGCGGCGATCGTGGACCGCACGTTCGTGGGAAGCTTCTCGGTCGCCTCGTCTACTCGCTCGGCCAGCGAGGCCACCAGCTCCTCAATGAACAGCGGATTGCCCTCGGCTGTGATCACGACGCGGTCGCCCGCGCCCTGCAGCCCGGAGAGCATCGGCAAAAGATGGCCAGCCAGTGTCCGGGCCTCGTCGAAGGACAGCGGATGCAGCTGCATCAAGGTGTGCGACATCAGCCCCGCTCCCCAGGTCGGCCGGGAGTCCAGAAGCTCGGGGCGCGCCAGCGCCAAAAACATGACAGGGACGTCGCGAACCCGGGAGGCCAGGGATTCCAGGAGGTCCAGCTGGCTGGCATCGGCCCAGTGGATGTCCTCAAACACCATCAGGAGCGGTTGCCGGCTCGCCAGCTCCTCCACGAACCTGCGGGCCGAAAAGAACAGTGGTTGGCGATCGGGCACCCTGTCTCCGCCGAGGCCGATCAGGAGGGCCAGGTGGTCCGCAACCTCCGGGCCCTCAATGGGCCCGCACAATTCGGTGACAACTGCGGTCAGCTTCGCCCGCGCGTCGGCCGGAGGATCGGTCTCGAAGATCCCCGCCACGTCCTTGACCTGCTGGCCGAACGCCCGATAGCCAGAGGACCCGCCGTACGGCAGGGACCGTCCTCGCAACACCCGCGCCCCGGACGGCTCAACCAGGCCGACGAACTCGCGCGTCAGGCGCGTCTTCCCGATACCCGGAGGCCCGATCACAGTCACCAGGTCGGGGCGTCGCTCGGTGGTCACGCCCTCCCAGGTTCGGCGCAGCAGCCCAAGCTCGCGGTCCCGCCCGACCATCGGCGCGGCCAACGCGGCGCGCTCGGCCGGGGCGGTGAGCGCTTCCAACGCCATCCAGGCCGCCAGCGGCTCGCGCTTGCCCTTCGCCTGTATCGGCTCCACGGGTGCATACCCGATCACGTTCCGGGTGGCCCGGAAGGTTTCCTCGCCCACCACGAGCGCTCCCGGGGGCGCTCCTGTCTGAAGCCGGGATGCGGTGTTCACCACATCGCCGTGCGCCAACCCCTGCGCGGCGTCCGGCTGCTGGCGGGCGTCCACAATGGCTTCGCCGGTGTTGACCGCCGCCCGCACGGTAAGGTCCAAGGCCGGATCTTCCCTGTTCAGATCCTCGACCGCGTCGAGCACCTGGAGGCCGGCCCGCACGGCTCGCTCCGCGTCATCGCCATGAGAAACCGGGGCGCCGAACACGGCCATGACCGCGTCGCCGATGAACTTCTCCACGACGCCGCCAAACGATTCGATTTCAGACTTCACCCGAGTGTCATAAGGGACCAGCATGGCCCGAACGTCCTCAGGGTCGGCCTGATCAGAGCGCGAAGTGAAATCGACCAGGTCCACGAACAGCACCGAGACAACCTTGCGCTCTTCGACGGCCCGCTCGACGGTCAGTGCCGCACCGCAGGCCGAACAAAACCGCGCCCCCTCGGGATTCTGCTCCCCACAAGCCAGACACCGGGGCACGAGAAGCAGTCTACGTTTGGCGCTTCGCTCGCAGGGACGGGTCTCCCCTCAGCCGCGATGCGATAAGCCGACCGCTCTGCGGAATGGGTTGCTGGGATTTATGCGCCCCAAACCCCCGAGCGCCGATAGCCGAGGATCATCGCCAGCGCGATCAGGACCTGCACCACACCGATAACCCCTTGAAGGATGACGTACCAGGGGGGCCCATCGGGTGTCATCTGTCCGGATAGCTGCAGTACGGCCACGGGTATGCGCAGCACCCCGAAGAGGAACGCAATCAGAATCAGCCAGAACATCCATCGCCATCGCCGGAGTATGCCGATCGAAAGAAGCACAAGGAAACCGGCGAGCGCTACGACAAAGACGATCTCCACGACGTGCTGCGGGCCAGGCAGTGACCGCAGTCTCTGCTCATACACTTCCGGTGCCGCAACCAGAATCGCGATCAGGCTTATCCATGCCATTAGCAAGAACGCAAGGACCAGCGCCTGAACCCGGTTGATCATGATGCGGCCAGGCCTCCGCACTGCTGGGCTCATGCCGCGATCGTATGAGCGCAACACCGTCGCGTCCGCGCCACTCCCTCGCACGCCGAATGCCTTAGATCGGCCCGCGGCCCGACAGTCGCCAGCCGATGTCTCCCGCATCCGCCCGCGTCACCGCCTCGCCGAAAGGGAGGGCGCGTCCTTACCGCGACAGCGGCGGGCGCTCATGCAGCGGTCGCTGAGATCGCTTCGCTTACGGGACTCGTACGGCCAAGGGGAGTCCCGTACGGTGAAGGACGAAGGGTGGACGTCACCACCGACGGCCAGGTCAACCTGTCGAACGGAACACTGCAACGTAAGGGGACCCGTCAATGGGCATCTCACCCGGGCGGGAGCAGCCTCGGGACGTCGTCGCCACTGATGACCGGCCAGTGTTGGTGCCAGCGGTCACTCCAG
>JBJMIR010000043.1:0-408805 GCA_045806785.1 Propionibacteriaceae bacterium
TACCAGGCCGGGTGCACCCGGAGCGTGTCCAATCAGCAAGGCGACCCGGCAGTCCTCAGGCAGCTCGCGGACGGCAGTCATCAGGGTGTCGCCGCCTGCGTTGTAGAAACAATCCGCGATTTCCACATGATCTGGGTCTAGCTGATCATCTAGCTTGAGAAACTCCAATGTCTGCCGGGCGCGGACTGCGCTGGAGCACAGCACCTCATCGATCACGATCTCGTGCTCTCGGAGATAGTCGCCGACCTGCTGCGCATCGCGTTCACCCTGCGGGGTGAGTCGCCGCTCGCTGTCCCGGCTGCCCGGACGTATGTCCTCGGTCTGAGCATGGCGAAGTACGAGCAATGTACGTCGCTGGTCCATTCCAGAAGCGTAAGGTGCAGCAGCGCCGTACTAAGCGCTGCTAAGTGCGCGGTCCATGAGCAAGGCACGTTCACGTTCGTTCTGAGTCATGGCGGCGGCGCGGGCGAACTCCGCCCTCGCTTCGTCTCGTCGGCCGAGCTTCTCGAGCAGGTCGCCCCGGACGCTCGGCAGCAGGTGATAGCCCTGGAGCGCCGGCAATCCGTACAGTTGATCAAGCAAGGCCAGTCCAGCTTCGGGCCCGTAGGCCATGCCGAGAGCCACCGCCCGGTTCACCTCGACCACCGGTGAACCAGTCAACCGCGCGAGTTCCTCATAGAGCTGGGCAATGCGTACCCAATCGGTGGCCTCAGCTGCCTCGGCACGGGCATGACATGCAGCGATCGCGGCCTGGAGGGCATATAGACCGAGTTCATTCGCAAGCGCTTCCGCACGCTCCAGTGCGGCGAACCCTCGCACCATATGCACCGGATCCCAACGCGAGCGATCTTGATCAAGCAGCAAAATCGGCGCCCCGTCCTCAGCGATGCGCGCCGCCAGGCGGGAGGACTGCAGCTCCATGAGCGCACAGAGTCCGTGAACCTCGCTGTGCTGCGGAGCCAGCGCGGCGAGGATCCGCCCAAGCCGGAGCGCCTCGTCACACAGCATGGGCCGAGTCCACTCACTTCCGGCCGTCGCCGAATAGCCCTCGTTGTAGAGCAGGTAGATGACATTCAGCACCGTGCTCAATCGCTCCGCCCGTTCAGCCTCGCTGGGCTCCTCCATCGCCGCATGCGCCTCGGCCAGCGTCCGCTTGGCTCGGACCACTCGTTGCGCAACAGTGGCCTCTGTCGTCAGATACGCGCGCGCAATCTCCCGAGTGGTCAGACCGCCGACCAGCTTCAGTGTCAGGGTGCTCTGCGCCTCGACTGTCAGTACCGGATGGCAGCACAGGAACATCAGCCGCAGCACATCGTCTTCGACATGATCAACGGCCGCCAGGAAGTTGTCCTCAGACACCTGGTTTCCTTGTGTATAAGCGATAGCGGCATAGATCTGATCACGGCGATCGCGTCGTCGGAACTGATCAATTGCCCGGCGCTTGGCCGTAGTCATCAGCCAAGCGCCGGGGTTGTCTGGGACGCCGGCTTCCGGCCACTGTGCCAGCGCTGCGACCAGTGCATCCTGGGCGAGGTCCTCGGCAAGGCCAACATCTCCTACGATCCGGACCAGCCCGGCAATCAGCCGCGTCGATTCCAGGCGCCAGACCGCCTCGATGGCCTCCTGAGTGGTCCGATCTGCCACACCGTTGATCAGATCACGACTCCATGAGCTGACGCACCTCGCAGCTACCTTCCCAGCCGGGCCAGTGATCTTTGTGGATCTGCATCAACCGCCTGGCTAACTCAACGGCCTCGGCCTTGCTGCGCACCTCGAGCACCGCGTAGCCACCAACCAGTTCCTTGGCTTCGGCGAACGGCCCGTCAACTGCCTTGATGGTGCCGTTGGCAAGCGAGACGATCGCGCCCGCGGCGCTTGGCAACAAGCCGCCCTGGTCAACGAGAGTGCCACTACGGGCGCCCTCGGCCGCGAACGCCGCCATCGCCTGGAACAGCTCCGGTGGTGGTGGACCTACCGGCGAGGACTCGTCGAACCTCACCATCGTCATGAAACGCATGGCTGTTTCTCCTCACTATCTGGGCCGGTCGTTGCGACCGGTCTTCACACCTGGCGTCGCCTGGCCCTTCACGATCTCGACATCGCTCCTAGAGATTTCTCCAGAACTTCTCTGAACTGCATGTCGAGAACCCCTCCCCGTAGTCGACGTACAGGCAAAGCCACCTACGGATAAGGAGCATCTTGATCATGACCATCATCCAGGCCCGCAGCCGGACCGAGACCGCCACGCGCGCCATGCTGGCGTGCGGGCTGGTCGCCGGACCGGTCTTTGTTGCGACCGCCATTGTGCAGATGCTGACTCGAGACGGCTTCGAGGTGCGTCGGCACCCCATCAGCTTGCTCTCGGTCGGCGAGCGTGGCTGGATCCAAGTGACCAACTTCATCGTCGCCGGAGTGCTGACCATTGTGTTCAGCATTGGCGTTGCCCGGGTCCTCACTGACGGTCCTGGCAAGCGCTGGGCACCACGATTCTTTACGCTGTTCGGCGTCGGACTGGTGATTGGCGGCATGTTCAGCGCCGACCCTGCCCTCGGCTTCCCTGCTGGCGCACCCGCAGGCTACCCGGAGCACATTACGACCCACGGAATGATTCACGCATTTGCGCCGCCGCTGTCCTTCCTCTCATTGATTGCCGCCTGCCTGGTCATCGCGCGCCGGTTTGCGGTGGAGGGATTGCCCCGTGCCGCCCTTCTCACCCGGATAACCGCAGCGGCGTGTTTCGTGCTCAGCGTGCCGATTGGACCCGGATTTAGCATTCGTCTGTTCGTTGCTGTGGCGTTGGGCTTCGCGTGGGTCGCCGCGTTTGCGGTCTACTTACGTCGCCGCTGATACACCGAAGTCGAGTGCGCGCCAATCTCGCATCCGGCGGTAGCTCAATGGGAGATGAACGCGCACTCGAGCGTGGTGCTCACCTCACCTGGGGTGGCCGGTCGTGTTCAATGACACCGGTCGTTCAATGGCCGGTCGTTCAATGACACTGGCCGCTTCCGCTGTCGAGGACTTCGGCTCTGGGAGCCGCCGTGAACTCCCACGCGTACCCCAGCTCGGTCAGCTCCAGGCGCAGCACACCATCGTGCCCGGTGATCCTGACCTTGCTGGTTGCCTCCGGGTTGCGGAATTTGTAGTGACTGGCGCCGCCTGTTCCTGCGACGAACTGTGTCAGCCCTGCCGGATCGGCCTCTCCGTCGGCATTCATGGGCGCGAACCGCTCGTAGTCGTGGTCGTGCCCAGCAAGGACGACATCGGCCTGTGCCGCGGCGAGGATTCTCCAGAGTGGATCTAGGTCGCGATAGTTGCCGTGCATTCCTGAGCTGAAGCGGGGTCGGTGCCAGTAGGCGAGGACGCACCTATGTGGGTGGGCCTTGAGGTCCCGCCGGAGCCAGCGGGCTTGCGGACCCGAGTCGGCGCAACCGCCAATGTGCTGGCATTCGGAATTCAGCGCGACCAGATGCCAGGCGCCGAGATCGTAGCTGTAATAGCCCTTATCGGGCTCACCTGCGCGCTTGCCGAAGTAGGCGAAATATCCCCCAGCGCCAGGCGTTTGGTATTCGTGATTTCCCGGCACCGGGAAGGTGATATCGCGGTACGCACCCCACGTGTCTGCGTATGAGGCTTGGAAGTCGGCCAGCGCACCGCTCGGATACTGGTTATCGCCAAGGGTGAGCACCGCGTCGGGCCGGATCGCTTCGAGCACCTTGGCACTGCTATCCATGCCGCAGGCATCGAGTCTCTTGCGCGATTGGCCCGGCGGGCAAGCGATGTCACCGGCGGCGCCAATGATCACAGATCCTCGGTCGCGTACGGGCTGGGCGCCGATGTACAGCGGCGTAGCGCCCGCCTCGCCAGGCCGACGCGTGTAGGGCGCACTGGCAGCAGTGAGAGAGCAACCGAGAACCGCCACCACGACAATGGCACTCAAGATTCGCCACGGGGACCGCCCGCTATGTCCAGTCAGGGCTTGATCGCCACCACGATGTCGCGGCGGATCGAGGAGTCGACACGGTGTTCGAAGTCCCGGTACGGCCCGAAATCCAACGGCTCCAATCCCGCCGCGGCAACATCGTCGAGCAGTCGCTCACGGCGCAAACCGATCGCGTTCCAGGACAAGCCGAGTGCTCCTCCCGATTTCAGCTGCCCAGCCCAGACCGGGAGTGCTTCGCCGATCAAGCCGGCAGCGGAGCGGCTGCGCTTTCCGCCGACACCGCGTACGCCAGACTGGCTGCCATGTACGACGCCATAAGGAGCGTCGGCTACCAGGGCATCGAACCGTCGTTTGCCGAACAGCGCCGCAGATTGCCGGGTGTCGCCGGAGAAGACAGTGAGGGCAAGCGGCTGCTCCCGATCCGTGGGGATGATCTCCGCTTCCAAACGCTTGCCGATGATCTTGCCATCACGCCGTACCGGGCTCAGCTCGAGGGTGTGTTTGAGCCGTTTGCGCTGGCAGTAGGTGCGTAGGTAGGCCGCGTACGCTTCAACGGCCTTGGCTTCCACCTCGACGCCGGCGGCGCTGCACCCCAGCGTCATCGCAGTACTCAAGGTAGTGCCACGACCGCACATCGGGTCCAAGATAGAAATGGGCCCCCCGGCCTCGCGCCTCATGGACGCCAGCGTGACATTGATCAACAATCGGGTGAACTGCTCGTTCGTCTTGCCTGGGTACTTCGGAATAGTGACCAGATCATCGTCGAAGAGATCCGGCGTTCTCACCTGGACGGGCAGCAGTCGATCGTGCTCGCGGCGGAAGGCGGCATAGCAACCAGAAAGCCGCCCCAGTGCCCGGCAAGCGCGCTCGTCGAGACTCTCGATTGGCAGTGCGAGATATCCCACCCCAGCCACGGACAGTGGCTTGATCGGCGGGTAATCATCAGAGCCGAGCATGATCTTGAGCTCAGCGGCCACCAGCCGATTGGCCTCGGACGCGTAGACGCGATTAGCCGAGGGCGCAAGCAAGATCAGATGATCAGGCATTCCACCCGGTCAGAAGTGCTGTCAGTGCCGACCAGCGACTAGTGGCGATCACCACTATGGTCATGCTCCTTGGCTCTGGCGAAGCTGGCACGAATCTCTTCCTCAGCTTGCTCAACGCCGGTCCAGGTTGCCCCTTCAACAGACTTTCCCGGCTCGAGATCCTTGTATACCTCGAAGAAATGCTCGATCTCGAGAAGCACCCACGGGCGCACGTCCGAGATATCACGGATGTGGTCCCGCCGGTGATCGGACGCAGGCACGCAGAGCACTTTGTCGTCACCGCCCGCTTCGTCCTTCATCCGGAACATCGCGATCGCCCGGCACCTGATCAAACAGCCGGGAAATGTCGGCTCCGTGATCATCACCAATGCATCCAGAGGATCCCCGTCCTGGCCAAGAGTTCCCTCGATAAACCCGTAGTCCGACGGATACTGAGTCGATGTGAACAAGGTGCGATCCAGCCGGATCCGACCTGTCTCATGATCGACTTCGTACTTGTTCTTGTGACCCTTCGGAATCTCAACGGTGACATCGAAGGTCAGTCCGCTCATCGGCTTCGTACCTCGCTCGACATTGGGTGCGGTCACGTGGCCTCCTTACCATTAGCACTGACTTCTGCGAGAGTTCACATCAGTGATTGTCCGGCGGCTTGAGCCTAGCGTGAAGGAGGTGGGCGTACCCCTTGGGTCCTAAGCGGGTTGCCCTGGTTGTGCTCGCGGCTATTGCCGCGATGGGTCTCGTCGTCGGCGTGGTTGTGGGAGCCATCGCTGTGCTGCCGCGCCAGAACCGATACGCCGTCGGGACTCAAACACGCTATAGCGCACCGCCGGCCGCGGTTAGCGGGCCGGCCACTCCTGCGGCCTCCGGCGCGTCCCCAACCCAAGCGGCGACGACGGCTCCCAGCGCGGATCTTCCCAATCCCGTGCTGGCGGTGGCCGCACCGCGAGTCGTTCCCAGCAAAGCAGCGGTTGCCGGCAAGATTCGGGCCGTCAAAGTCAAGGGCGTGACCGGCTCGTACTCTGGCTCGGTCGTCGAGGTCGGTACCGGAAAGGTGCTTTACGCGCACAACGCCACTCGCGGTTACATCCCAGCATCCACCATGAAGCTGCTTACCTCGACTGCCGCGCTGTCGATCTTGGGACCTGATCACACGTTCAAAACCTCGGTCGTCAGTCCGAAGCGTGGCCAGATCATCCTGGTGGGTGGCGGTGATCCTTACCTTGCCAAGAAGTCCGGCTCTGACTATCCCAAGCGAGCAACGATCACTGGCCTGGCCCGAGCTGCCGCGAACGAGCTGAAAAACGACAAGATCAAAAAGGTCAGTCTTGGCTACGACGCCTCGCTGTTCAAAGGCCCGGCTTGGAATCCGCGTTGGCCCGGGTTCTACGGCGATCAGGTATCCCGCACTTCTGCGCTCTGGGTCGACGAAGGGCATGTCGGTTACGGCGGCATGCGGTACAACGACCCGGCCAAGGAAGCCGCAAAGTCCTTCGCTGCGGCTTTGTCCAAGCAAGGGGTCAAGGTCTCCAGTACGCGGTCGGCGCGGGCGCCGAAATCAGCGTCAGTTGTTGCCAGGGTCTCCTCAATGCCCCTGGAACGGATCGTTGAACACCTGCTCATGGTGAGCGACAACGACGCAGCGGAGGTGATCTTCCGGCAAGCCGCCATCGGCGCTGGCAAGCCGGGATCGATTGCTGAAGCCACCAAGGTCGTACGATCCGAGCTGACCAAGCTGGGCATCTGGGATTCCGGCATGACGATCAGCGACGGCAGCGGTCTCACACGCCAGACCAGGGTCGCGGCTGACTCGATGGTCAAGATGCTTCGGGTAGCCGCCGGCAAGCAGCATCCCGAACTCCGCGCGGTGATCACCGGATTGCCGGTGGCGGGGGTAGAAGGCAGTCTGAAGCGCCAGTACTACGACAACAAGAGCCTGGCCGCACGCGGCGTGGTACGCGGCAAGACCGGCACGCTTAACAAAGTCCGCGCTCGGGCAGGCGTGATGCGCACCTCGGACGGCTCCCTGCTGGCGTACGCGTTCCTGATCAACAAGCCGAAGAACGAGTTCAACGCCATGGTCTGGCTAGACCGGGTGACGGCAGCTCTCAGTACGTGCGGGTGTCAGTAGTCGTCTAGCCATGGCAGCCGTCTCGGGACGGCTGGCGAGTGTCTTGGATCGCGATTCGACCCTCGCGAGCCATCTCCAGATGGCAAATGCTGGTCGGCGGCTCCCAACGCGGGGCCCACGCTGAGTTCGCACATAGACTCACTCGCGTGACAACCTCGATGGTCGACTGGACCGTTGCGTTCAACACGGCTACCAAGCTGGTCAGGCCCGGCCCCGACATCTCTCGGGAAGGTGCCGCGGCTGTGGTTGCCGAGCTCCGCGGCTGCGCATCGCGTGCGGAGGCCTACGTACGCGATGTCACAGGCATGCAAGCCGACAGCGGCACAGCTCCGGTTCTCGTGGTTGATCGGCCGAGCTGGATCCAGGCCAACCTCGATGGGTTCCGGCAGATCCTGCTACCCCTCAACGCCAAGGTGATCGAGCGCCTGAAGGAGTCCAACCCGACGATGGCCAGCCTCGGGCCGCGGATTACCGGCGTGGAAGTCGGTGCGCTGCTCAGCTACCTGTCGTCAAAGGTCCTCGGCCAATTCGATCCGTTCTTTCCCGGAACTGACCCCAACGCGCCTGGTGGCCGGCTGCTCTTGGTTGCTCCCAACATCGTCTCCGTAGAACGTGAACTCAACGTCGATCCCGCGGACTTTCGGCTTTGGGTCTGCCTGCACGAGGAGACTCACCGGGTGCAGTTCGCCGCGGTTCCCTGGCTGCGCGGCCACCTCAACGAGCAGATCGCCCGGATCGTCGGCTCGGCCGAGCTGGACCCGGCTGTCATGGCGCAGATGCTGCGGGACGCCCTGAAGCGCGTCATCGAGGCGGTCAGCCACAATCAAGAGGTCTCGATCATCGACCTGGTCCAAACGCCGGCACAGCGCGAGACGGTGGATCGGGTGACCGCGATCATGTCACTGCTGGAGGGTCACGCGGATGTCGTCATGGACAGCGTCGGTCCCGAGGTCATTCCCACTGTGGATACCATCCGCGCAAAGTTCACCGTACGCCGCCAGGGCCAGGGCTTCGACAAGATCATCCGTAAGCTCCTCGGGCTGGACGCCAAGATGCGGCAGTATCGCGACGGTGCGATGTTCTGCCGCGCGGTGATGAACGAGGTAGGCATGGCAGGCCTGAATCGGGTGTGGACGTCACCTGAGACCCTTCCCACCGCGGCCGAGATCGCCGACCCGAAGCTCTGGCTGGCGCGCATCCAACCCGAGTTGACCGCCAGCTAGCCGAGAGCTAGCCCGTGGGTCGTCGTGAACTGGGCCCGGCCACGCTGGCCGCCGTGCAGGCCGTTGATGCAGCGCTTAATGAACAGGACGCGCACCTTGTTGCCGCCTGCTCGGGCGGCGCGGATTCACTTGCGCTGGCCTTTGCTGCTCGCTACGTGGCAGCGCGTCGGGATCTGAAATATGCGGCTGTTGTCGTTGATCACGGGCTGCAACAGGACTCCGCGGAAGTTGCCTCTCGGGTACGCAATCAGCTCGGGCAGCTCGGCTACGACGATGTGATCGTCACGGCCGTTCAGGTCGATCAATCCACAGCTGCCGGGCCGGAAGCGGCCGCGCGAGAAGCCCGTTACCGGGCACTTGACGCGGAGGCCCGAGCGCGCTCCGCCAGCTTGCTGCTTGGCCACACCCGCGATGATCAAGCCGAAACAGTGCTGCTTGGACTGGCTCGCGGATCCGGCAGTCGGTCACTGGCGGGCATGGCGCCGCGAGCCGGCCACTTCGTCAGGCCATTCCTGGGAATTCGCCGTGCAACGACGGAACAGATATGCGAGGAGTTGGGACTTGACCCTTGGCAGGACCCGCACAACTTCGATCCGCGGTTCACGCGTGTCCGCGTCCGCCAAACAGTGCTGCCCACGCTGGAGAGCGAGTTGGGTCCTGGCGTCGCCGAGGCCTTGGCGCGGACTGCGGAGCTGGTACGCGATGACAACGAGTTGCTCGATCGGCTGGCGGCCGAGGCTTCGCGTACCGCAGAAGGCTTGGGCGGCACCGACACCTTGGATTGCATCGCCTTGGAATCCCAACCTGCTGCGCTGCGGCGCCGCATCATCCGACTGTGGCTGTTGACGCACGGGCTGGGTGACCTTTCACTGCGCCATATCAGTGCGGTGGAGTCTTTGGTCATCGACTGGCACGGGCAGAAGGCCATCCAGATCCCAGGCGCAACGGTCACCCGCACTGCAGGACGCCTCCGGGTCAGCTGAAGGACTCGGTAACCGGTCGGCCTGGGCCGCGTCGTCGGTTTAGATTGCACTCTGACACGCAGCCTGCCAGATTCGCCTCGTTCGTCGCTTGCGAACAGCTGGCCTTTTACTCGCACTGCCGCAAGCTCCTGCACTCGGCGAAGCAGGCTGCCCGTCATAGTGCGCTGTGCTATGGCAGGCTGAGGCGCGTGGAAGCCAGCCAGCTCAACGGTGATTTGACGCAAGTGCTCGTGACCAAGGAAGAGTTGGCCACCCGGATCACCGAGATGGCCGCGGAGATTGATCGCGATTACGACGGGAAGGAACTGCTCCTCGTCGGCGTGCTCAATGGAGCGGTCATGGTGATGGCAGACCTGTCCCGCGCGCTCAATTTGCACTGTCGCATGGACTGGATGGCGGTCTCCTCGTACGGCTCAGGCAGCCAGTCTTCAGGGGTAGTGCGCATCCTCAAGGACCTAAGCACCGACGTAACGGGAATGCACGTACTGCTGGTCGAGGACATCATCGACACCGGGCTGACCCTGTCCTACCTCGTCAGCAACCTGCGCTCCCGCGGACCTGCCAGCTTGCGCGTCCTGACCGTATTCCGGAAGCCAGAAGCAGCGCGGAATCCGGTTGAGATCACCTATGTCGGGTTCGACATTCCCAATGAGTTCGTGGTCGGCTACGGCCTCGATTACGACGGGCTCTACCGCAACCTGACATCTGTCGGTGCGCTCTCGCCCAGCGTCTACAGCACGCCCGCTTGATCGACCTCATTGCACTAGTTCTCGCTTGAGGAAACTTCTCCTCACCGGGGTGACGAAACCGACATTCACGTAGGCTTCTGGCGGTCTGCACAGGCAGCACCTATGCAGACCGTCAGGAAACTAGGTGTATGTAGCTTTCAGCAACCCCCTGATCGAGGCGTCGGAAGCCGATCCGGTTGACAGCCGGGACCTAGCAGATGCACAGCGTCATTCTTGGTCGCGAACGATAGCCTTGTCAGGAGGATCTCCCGGGTCCCAAATACATTTACTAGGTAGGTCATGAACCTAAGACGGATATTCCGCTCACCCCTGGTGTGGATTGTCCTTGCTGTCATCACGATCGGATTGCTGATCGACTTCAGCCAGCGCGTGACCAGCGGGTACAAGGAAGCACCGACCTCACAGGTGGTCTCGATCATCAACGGCAATGAGCCGTTGAGCGAGGTCATCCTGATCGACAAAGAACAAGAAATCCGCGTCACCGTGAAAGACGCAAACAAGACCGGTTACAAGGCGACCTGGGTTGGCAACCAGAGCGACGAATTGATCACTCGCCTCAATCAGCGGGTTGCCGACAAGACGCTGGATCAATGGAAGGGCGAGAACGCCACACCGGGCTTCTTCAGCTCATTGCTTGGCACACTCATTCCTTTCATCATCATCGGCGTGCTGTTCTTCTTCCTGCTGAACTCAGTGCAGGGCGGCGGCAGCCGCGTGATGCAATTCGGCAAGTCGAAAGCCAAGATCGCCAACAAAGACACGCCGAAGACGACCTTCCGCGACGTTGCCGGCTGCGAGGAAGCGATCGAGGAGCTAGAGGAGATCAAGGAGTTCCTTGCGGAGCCGGCCAAGTTCCAAGCCGTCGGCGCCAAGATTCCCAAGGGTGTGCTGCTCTACGGCCAGCCCGGCACCGGCAAGACCCTGCTCGCCCGGGCGGTCGCGGGTGAGGCCGGAGTGCCGTTCTACTCCATCTCCGGCTCTGACTTTGTGGAGATGTTTGTCGGCGTCGGCGCCTCACGCGTACGCGACCTTTTCGAGCAGGCCAAGGAAAATGCGCCGGCAATCGTCTTCATCGACGAGATCGATGCTGTGGGTCGGCACCGCGGTGCTGGAATGGGCGGCGGCCACGACGAACGCGAGCAGACCCTCAACCAGTTGCTGGTTGAGATGGACGGCTTTGACGTACGCGGCGGTGTGATCCTTATCGCGGCCACCAACCGGCCCGACGTACTCGATCCCGCGCTGCTGCGCCCCGGGCGCTTCGACCGCCAGATCGTGGTCGACACGCCAGACCTGAAGGGCCGCTTCGACATCTTGAAAGTGCACGCCCAGGGTAAGCCGATGGCTCCTGATGTCGATCTTGAAGGCGTGGCACGGCGTACGCCTGGGTTCACCGGTGCCGATCTTGCCAATGTGCTGAACGAGGCGGCCCTGCTGACCGCCCGACAGAACGCGCGGATGATCACCAACGAGCACCTCGATGAGGCGATCGATCGGGTGGTCGCCGGGCCGCAGAAGCGCAGCCGGCTGATGACCGACAAGGAGAAGCTCGTCACGGCGTACCACGAAGGCGGGCACGCATTGGTCGCCGCGGCACTGCCCGGCACCGATCCGGTACATAAGGTCACGATCTTGCCGCGTGGCCGGGCACTCGGATACACCATGGTGCTGCCCGAGCAAGACAAGTACGCCAACACCCGCTCGGAGCTTCTTGATCAACTCGCCTACATGATGGGCGGCCGGGCTGCGGAGGAACTGGTCTTCCACGACCCGACCACCGGCGCGAGCAATGACATCGAGAAGGCCACCGCAGTGGCACGCGCCATGGTCACCCAATACGGGATGACCGAGCGGCTTGGCGCCATCAAGCTGGGCTCAGGTGACGCGGAGCCGTTCCTGGGCCGCGACATCGGTCATGGCCGTGACTACTCCGAGGAGGTCGCCGCCGTGGTCGATGAGGAGGTCTCCAAGCTGATCAGCAACGCTCACCAGGAGGCGTTCAACATCCTCAACGAGAACCGGGACGTCCTTGACGACCTGGTCCGCGCGCTGTTCGAGAAGGAAACTCTCGATCGAGCGGAAGTTGCGGCCGTCTTCCAGCCGTTGCGGCTCTGGCCGAAGCGCCCCGCTTGGACTGGATCGGATGAGCGTGTCCCCTCGACCATCCCGCCGGTGACCCCACCGCCGCCGCCAGCCATCAACGGCCAGGCAGGCGGGAACGGTCAGACTGGCAGCGGTCACGAATCGGACCATCAGATTCCTACCGGTGGCGCGCAGCAGCCTCCCGGTCATATGCCAGTTCCATCGCAGCTCCCGGCCACCGGTGAGTCAGAGCAGCCGCCTCGCAGAGGCCCGGACTTTCGGTGACAGAGCTGGATAATGCCGTCGACGTCGGTACCGACGGAGCCGGCGGCTTCGATGGCATTGACCCGATTCACTTTCCTGAGCGGGTCGGAGGGTTCGATCATGCCCGGATCGTTGCCGCCGTACGTGAGATCTTGATCGGCATCGGCGAGGACCCAGATCGAGATGGTCTTCGTGACACCCCAGAACGCGTCGCACGGGCCTACGCCGAGATGTTCAGTGGGTTGCGGCAAGATCCAGAGTCCGTCCTGACCACTGTTTTCGACCTCGGCCATGACGAGTTGGTTCTGATCAAAGACATCGAAGTCTGGAGCTGCTGCGAGCATCACCTGGTGCCATTCACCGGTGTCGCTCACGTCGGCTACATCCCGAGCCGGGACGGCAAGATCACCGGACTGAGCAAGGTCGCTCGGCTCGTGGATGTCTACGCCAAAAGGCCCCAGGTCCAAGAGCGCCTGACCACCCAGATCGCCGATGCCATCAACCGCCTTCTGGGACCTCGCGGAGTGATTGTCGTGATCGAATGCGAGCACCTGTGCATGACGATGCGCGGCGTCCGCAAGCCCGGCTCCAAGACGATCACCAGCGCCGTACGCGGACAGCTGCGTAATGCTGCCACACGCGCCGAGGCCATGGGTCTGATCACCAGCTAACGCGTCGGTCCCATGGCGCCGGCCAGTCGTCGCCTTTTGCAAGAAACGGGTCGAAAACGACATCAGAGCCCTGAACTCAGGGCCGAACTCGATGTTGTCTCAGACCACTTTTCAATAAGACGAGAGTCCGGACTGCTACCTGACCGACTTCTTGCTGGCCTTCCAGGTATTGCAGCGACCAAAATCAGCCGAGTCCAGACCGCGGTTGAGCCAGCGGATTTGCGCCGCGCTGCTGCCGTGGTCCGGCTTACGCCCGGCCGGCGGGTCTTCGTCGCCTGTGTAGGTGTGCCAGAGCCGCAACTGATACCGGTCGTTGTTGCTGAGATCGATTGATCGGGCGGCAGTGGCAAGAAAGATGCCCTCGAAGCACTGTGCCTGAAGCTCAAGACGACGGCTCAGCAGGTATCGCTGGCCTCGGCTCTTGGCCGCAAAGGTGCGCTGGCCGTACTCCCGCAGCATGCCGCTTTCAGTCTGCATGTGGTGACCGAACTCGTGAGCGATGAGTCCGACGTAGCCGAGCCGCGCGAATGTGTAGGCCTCATTGCTGTCATCACCGGCGACCGGCCAGTAGATCGTATGAGTGACGGAGCAGTAGTAAGCCGGAGCGTCTCTTTGGCCGAACCGTCCGCATGGAGTCTTGATCGTTTTGCGGTACGCCTTGAGTTTCGGGGTGCTGAGCTGGATTCCGTGCGCGGCCAGCGGCTTGCCAAACGCCTTGACCAGGCAATTCACCAGCCTTTTTCCGTACGAGCCCAGGTTGACATCCTGCAGAGGTGGCTTCGGCGAGCGGACCTTGATCTTGCAGGAGACATGAGCTTTGCCAAGGTTGACGGCATAAACGCTGTTCTTGGCCAAAGATGTGTTGAGCCGACTTTTGGTCTGACCTTGACCGGACTTCGGTGGCACCGCAGGCACTGATGGTGAACTCACTATGGTCGGGCGAGGACTTGCCGGCGCCGCTGATCCGGCGCGCTCGGCTTTCGGCGGCTCTATTCCAGGTATTCCGCCGCCGGTCGCGCGGCAACCGCTGAGTGCACCGATCGTCAGCGCCAAAATCAGCAAAGCCTTCCCGCCGGCCACCAGCCGACGCCAGCACAAGACATGACTGGATCCTCGGAATCGGTCGTGCCGCGGATGCGGAAGCCCGTACGGCGGATGCGGCACGAGAAGAGAGCATAGGGTGATCCGGGTGAATCCGCTGGCTGTCGTACCAGGCTTGCCCCAGCCAGGCCGAACTCTGGTTGTTGGCGTGGTCAATGTGACGCCTGACTCCTTCTCCGATGGCGGCGAGTGGCTGCAGCCAGATGCAGCGATCAGTCACGGCCTGCAGCTGTTGGAAGAAGGCGCCGACATCATCGATGTCGGTGGTGAGTCAACCCGCCCCGGCGCCACTCGGCCGGAAGTATCTGAAGAGCTGCGCCGAGTCTTGCCGGTGATTCGCGAACTGGCTGCGGCCGGTGCTTGCGTCAGCGTCGACACAATGCGTACCACTGTCGCCGAGCGGGCCATCGCAGTAGGCGCGCGGATGGTAAATGACGTCTCCGGCGGCAAAGCTGAGCCCGCCATGCTGCAGCTGATCGCCGAATGCGGCATGGCTTACGTGTGCATGCACTGGCGCGGTCACTCCGAAGACATGCAGAGCAAGGCTAATTACGCCGACGTAGTCTCCGACGTCATAGCTGAGTTGCGTTCTCAGCTGAACGCGGCCGACGGCGCTGGCATAGCAAGCGAAAAGGTGATCATCGATCCCGGTTTCGGATTCGCCAAGACAGCTGAGCACAACTGGCAGCTGCTTAGTCGGCTCGATGAATTCGACGTGCTGGGCCGCCCGCTGCTAGTCGGCGTTTCCCGCAAGACATTTCTTGGCCGACTGCTCGCCAATGCCGACGGTAACCCGCGGCCTGCGAAGCAACGTGACGACGCCACGACCGCGCTCACCACGGTGCTGGCGCTGAGGCGAGTCTGGGGCGTACGGGTGCATTCGGTGCGGGCGAGCCGCGACGCCATTGCCGTGGCCGAGCGCCTCTTGGAGGAACGGGGCTCTTAGTTCGATGGTGCTGTGCCCTGAAAACACATCACCAGTGGGCCTGGATTGATCGATTTGGGCACATTCGGTTGCACTGCAGATTCGAAATCAGGGACTGTCTCCTCTTGCCAGGGTCAGATAGGGTCGCATGGATCAGGAGGTGACATGGCGGCACACACAGTCGTTGACGCCGAGCGCCGACCCATCGAGGCCGATCGAGATCGGATCAGCCTGACTGGAATCACCGCCTTCGGCCATCACGGCGTGCTCAGCTCCGAGCGTCAGCAAGGCCAACGATTCGTGGTCGACGTGAGCTGTACGCTCGATCTTTCGTCGGCTGCCAGTAGTGATGATCTTGGGCAGACGATCGATTACGGGGCCCTGGCCCAGGCGGTGGCTGCCGATGTTGGGCGGGACCCACTGAATCTGATCGAAGCCCTTGCCGAAAGAATTGCCCTGACGTGCCTACGCTATGACGCCATTCACTGCGTCGAGGTCACCGTGCACAAGCCGGAAGCGCCAATGCCGGTCGACGTTGCCGATGTCGCGGTCACGCTGACAAGGAGTAAAACGACTTGAGTAGCCCGAATCCCCATGCCATTGACGCCGACACCTTGAGCGGTATGAAACCGCTCCGCAAGGTTGTCTACTCCATCGGATCGAATCTCGGCGATCGGCTCGGCAACGTCCAAGGTGCCGTCGATGCCATCAAAGACACTCCCGATGTGATCGTTGTCGACGTCTCGTCGGTATACGAGACCCAGCCATTCGGAGGCCCACCCGGCAGCCCGGAATTCCTCAATATTGTGGTGATCGCCGAAACCACCTTGGAGCCGAGCACCTTGGTGGAGCGGGCGTTCGCCATCGAGGACGCCTATGGCCGGACTCGCGAGGGCGGGCGCTGGGGGCCGCGTACTCTGGATGTGGATTTGATCATGGTCGGGAATGCTGTCGTCGATCAAGAAGACCTGAAGCTGCCGCATCCGCTGGCACACGAACGCGCCTTCGTGCTGGTTCCGTGGTACGAGGTCGACCCAACCGCCGAAATTGTCGGCAAGGGCGCTATCGCCGATTTGCTTGCCAAGGCCGACGCGTCCGGGGTAATCCGGCGAGATGATCTTGTGATCGACCAGGACTGAGGATCGGCGAGCTTGGCTCAGGAACCTTCCGGCGGTTCGGTCAGCCTGACACCGTTCCGCGCTCTCGTTGTTGCGGCCATTTTCGGCGGCTTGGCTGGTTGGCTACTCGTTGTCACTGCCAATGCCTTCGATCTGATCCCGCCCGAGGTGCCGTGGACTGCGCCAATTGGCTTGATCTTGGTTGCTGCGCTGGTCGGAGTCTTGGCGTACGCGACGCACCAGCGGATCCAGGTACGGCGTGAACGCGTGGATCCGCAGCGAGCCGTTGCTTTTCTGGTACTGGGCAAGGCATCGGCGCTGGGGGGTGCACTGGTGGCGGGCGGGTATTTCGGTTTTGCGCTGATGTTTCTGACCCGACTCGATGCGGCTGCTCCTCGCGATCGGGTGATCCGGTCGGCGGTGGCGATTGTCGCCGGGATAGTGCTCTGCATCATGGGCTTGTTGCTGGAGCGGGCTTGCAAGGTCCCGAGCGAGCCGGATGAGGACGCGGATGCGGGGGAAGGCGACGGCTTGGAGGCAGACACTCACGATTGAGCGTTGAAATCCCCGGCGGACAGCCAGCCGAGCCATATGGTGACGACCGTGACTTCGCAGCCAACCGCTAGCCGCCGGCTCAAGCCATCGGCGCTGCAACGCATTTCCGAAGTTGTCCTGATCGCCGGAACCGCGGGTGCGGTCGCTGCCGCCGCCGGATCTGTATGGGGTGCGCGATTGGGTGTCGCCATCGCCGTCATGGCGGCGCTGGTGGCGTGTGCCTTCGCCTGGCGCGACCTGAATGCTGCTCGGCACGCGCATGCCAGGGCCATGCTGCGAGCCGCGCGCGAGCATGGCGCGAGGCTGACCGAGGAGCGTGTCCGCAACGCAGCTGTGGTTGACGCCTTGGGCGTGCGGGTTGCCGATGCCGGCAGAGTCATCGAGAGGCAGCGAATGCGCATTGCCCAGCAACGGCTGGAGCTTTCGAGCTTGAACCAGGATCGGGCGTACCTGCAGGGCGAGATCGAGTACCGCGACAAGGTGATCGAGGTGCTTCGGGAGGCAGTACTGGAGCCGGAAGAGCTGATCACATCAAACGACGAATCGGGGGCGGAGGTGCACCACATGCCGCGCCGGATCCTGGCTGGACACGACTTCGTCTGGCAGGAGTTGCCAGCCGAGGACGAGATCAGTTCCGGAGCGCTGCCGGCAGTGGTCGATCTCAAGATCATTGACACGGTGCTGCCGAACTACGAGGCAGATCGCCAGCCAGCGTAGACGGGCACTCAGGCTGTTACTTGTCAATGTCGCCGACGACATAGCCGAGAGAGGCCAGCGTTGCCTCCAGCGCCTCGGTCCGTACGCCGATCAGCACTCGCTCCAGGCTGGAGACGTTGTTGAACGAGGGTGTCCTCAGCTTGAGCCGCCACGGAGTCTTCTCGCCACGAGAAACCAAGAACACACCAGTGATGCCGAGGGGTGCCTCGATGGCACCGTACGCCTCTCCCTCCGGCACCCGAATGATCTTGCCTAGCCTCACCGACACCGGCCCAGGGCGTCCTATGAGGTGGTCAACGCACGCGAAGATCAACGATGCGCTGATCGCCAGCTCCTCAGCAAGAAGGCCGAGCCGAGACTGAGCATCCGCGGAGCGTCGTACGCCTGGAGCGATCAAGTTGGCTAGCTCGCCGTATCCGAGGTATGGCCGTTGCAGTCGCAGGTCAAGGTCGACACCGCTCGCCCGTGCGGCGGGACCGCTTACGCCGAACTGCTGGATCGTGTCTCGATCGAGCAGAGCGACGCCCCTTGTCAGAGCGGTGAACTCGGCGGAGTCGATCATGGTCAATAGCGTTTCGGCGACTCGAGTTGCCAGTGCCGCGACCCGTCGTTCCGCCGCTAGCCAGGCGTCGTCAGCATCGACTGCCAGCCCGCCAACCTGCGTCGCCATGGGGTGGATGCGGTTACCCGTGAGCCGCAGAGTCTGAGCACGCAGCTCCTCACGCAAGCGCCGAAGTCCCGGATCACCATTCATCCGATGCGACACATAGCCGAGGAATCCGCAGTGGCTCAAGATCCGCGTGTGCTCAGCCAGCAGGGTACGCAGCCAAATGGCGCGATCCGGAATTGCGAGGCCCATCATCTGCTCGCAGAGCATGGCCACCGCGAGCTCACCAAAGAACGGGGCCTGCCAGTCATGGCGATCGGCCAACATCAAGATCTGCCGATAGTCGCGTACCTCGAACAGCTTCTCCGCACCCCGGTGCATGGCCCCGACTACGACGCGCGCCGTGGTGATCACATCGCCTTCGGTCCACAACTGCAGTTCAATCAGTCCGGCATTGCTGGGATGCTCCGGGCCGAGATCAAGCATGATCGTGCCGGCCGGCCGCTTCGCCGGCTGCGTCGAGGGCAGGACGCCTGGAGCCAGTGATCCGACCAATACCCGAAGCTGCTGATGCGCCATCATCCGTGAAGTCCTCGGCGGTACGTTTTCGCGCTTGTGGTGGCAAAAGCACCCTCATTCGGCCGCCCAAGGGTACGTTTTCGCGGCTGTGATGCGAAACGTACCCATCCAGAGCGGAGCGAGCCATTGGTAGGGAGCGAGCGATTCAACCCTGCGGATCGCGCGCCGCCGATCTGCAGGAGCAGATGGTGAAACGCCGCACGTGATTGGAGCCAGTTTTGTGTCGGATGCGGTTTCACCAGATGCGACGAAGACGGCGGCTCCCAGCGCAATCCGCACAGCGACTTGATGCTCGCCTCCGGCGACTGCAGGAGCCGATCGTGAAGCGCCCGTCCACTTTCGCGGCATGCGGTGCCGCGCTTCACGGGCGGCGACGAAGGAGCCGGATTCCAGCGAGCATCACGCGAGCGGAGCGAGCCATTGGTAGGGAGCGAGCAATTCAACACTGCAGCAGCCACCAGTGTGAGCCCCAAACATATTGCGAGCTCAACGCAGCGTGCTGAGTTCGCCGACCAAGATCAACTAGTGGATCTGGATGGGTATCCAGCTGCAACAGATCGGGTACTACCTCACTTTGCAGGCCGCAGAAGGTCGTCGTAGCACCCAGCGCTTCCCCGGCGGCGCGTACCGCGTCGACCGCAACATGGGCTGTCAGATTCACCGCGGGTCCAGCCACAGGCTCCAGGGCACGACCGTCCCGGTACGCTGCGAGCGAGCCAGTGACCGGACGACGCTCCACGGTGTGGCCATAGTCGATCATGAGAGCGCAGCCTCCGCGTTTCATGATCATCTTGATGAGCTGGGCCCATGCCACGTCCCGGGTGAGACCGATCTCGGCGCGCTCCCCGCCGGGCCACCAGCGGTCGGCCCACGCAAGGCGCTCATCCTCGAGTCGCGGTCCAGACTGCTCCAGGCCGTCGTCGTTGATGATCACCTCCCGCCAGCCATCGGCACGACGGCTGACGACCGGGCAGGGCAGGTCGTCCAGCCATTCACAACAGATGATCATCACCGGCTCGGGTTTGCCGAGTACCGCCCCGGCCTCACCGCTGGTCCAGCACCCATACCGTACGTCCCACAGATCCTGGGCCCAGCCAACCTGCTCTGCCAGCTCGGCTGGTCTGGTTCGTAGATCAATTCCCGTCAACTGCAGATCGGGCCGGATGGCCGCCAGCTCCTCCAGCAATCGACCGTTTCCCGCCCCCACATCGATCACGGTGCGGACGCCTTCCTGACGATCAACCAGAGTCGCCAGCATCTGCGCGATCATCGGTCCACTCGCCGCCGCAGTGCGGAAATGCGCGTCTGGACTGTGCACGCGCCAGAATCCGTCCGCACCGTATGCCGACTCCATCCAGGCGTCGAACCAGGAGCGCGAACCCCGCGCAGGGGGCGCTGTGCCACCCTCCGACGAATGCGGGAGCATGGGCCTATGGTGCCTGATGGTGCGTCGATCACGACCAGGCCCATCCAGGCAAGTCCCCAACCTGCCTTCCCCGCCTTACCGCCCTTGCCAGCATTGCCGCAGCGGTTGTCCGCTGAGCCGCCCGGCTGGATCCGCGAAGTGGACATTGTCGTAATCGGATCCGGCATCGCAGGTTTGACCGCCGCCCTGGAATGCCGTGAGCTCGGCACGATCATGGTTGTTACCAAGGATGAAGTCTCCGCCGGTTCCACGCACTGGGCGCAGGGCGGCATCGCCTGGGTACAAGCCGAGGGCGACACCGTCGAGCAACACATTGAGGACACGCTGGTCGCAGGCGCAGGCCTGTGCATCGAAGAGGCAGTACGCGTCCTGGTCACCGAAGGTCCCGATGAAGTGGCCAAGCTGATCAACCGAGGCGCTGAATTCGATCGCGATCTTGCCGGCGAGCTGGAGCTCACTCGCGAGGGCGGACATATGCGCAATCGCATTGCGCACGCCGGAGGCGATGCCACCGGCGCCGAGATCGAGCGCGCCTTGATAGCTGCAGTGACCTCAGATCACCGGATCGAGATCGTCGAGCATGCGCTGGTACTTGATCTCATCCCCGCCCGAGTTGAGCCCGGCGAGCGGCCGGCGGTCGCCGGGGTAACGCTGCACGTGCTCGGCGAAGGCACTCGCGGCGGCGTCGGCGCGGTGCACGCTCGGGCCGTGGTGCTCGCCACCGGCGGCATCGGCCAGATCTACGCTGTCACCACTAATCCACCCGTCTCCACTGGAGACGGCGTTGCGGCAGCTATTCGGGCTGGAGCTCGGCTGCGGGACATCGAGTTCATCCAGTTCCATCCAACCGTGTTGTACCTGGGTCCGGGCGCGCGCGGCCAGCTGCCACTGGTCAGTGAGGCGGTACGCGGTGAGGGCGGCCTTCTAGTGAACTCACGCGGTGACCGTTTCATGCTCGGAAAGCATCCTCTTGCCGAGCTGGCGCCTCGGGACGTCGTTGCCAAACAGATCATGAAAGAGATGGCGGCAGCCGGTGTTGATCATGTCTATGTCGATGGGCGCATGTTGAGTGAGGAGACGTGGCGGGTCAGGTTTCCGACGATCTGGCACAGCTGCCGGCGAGCCGGCATCAACCCGGCAACAGATCTGATTCCGGTAGCGCCGGCCTGTCATTACTTCTGCGGAGGGGTAGCAACCGACATCAATGGGGCGACGAACCTGGTTGGCCTTTACGCCTGCGGTGAGGTGGCATCCTCAGGCGTACACGGTGCTAACAGACTGGCATCGAACTCCCTGCTCGAAGGGCTGGTCTTCGCTCGCCGGATCGCGGTCAAGCTGCAAGCCGAGCTGCCACCACGACGACCACCGGCGCAAGATCACCGAAACCCAGGACTGATCGATCGATCAGTGGTTCCGGCCATGCAGCAGGCGATGAGCCGCCACGCAGGCGGCTTGCGCGACGCTGGGGGACTTGATCAGTGCGCTCGAGAACTGGTGGAGCTTGTCGCAGAGCCCGTGGCCGAGCCAGGCCTGGAGTCCTGGGAGGGCACCAACATGATGACTGTGGCAACCGCGATCGTCGCCTCCGCGCGTCTCCGCGAGGAATCACGAGGGGCGCACTGGCGTGATGATTTCGAGGGCCGCCGTGACCAGTGGCATGGCCATCTCGTTGTCGAAAACGATCTTCGCAAAGGCTTGCGGCATCAATTCGTGCCTGCGCAGGCTATGGATACCGATGGGCGAGCCAACCGTTGACGGTCTACACCAAGCTGACCGAGATCGAAGGGCTGGTGACTGCTGCCGGGCTGGACCTCGATGCACTGTCGTTGATCGTTTCCGAAGCGCTCGATGAGGATCTTGGCGGCCGCGGTGTATTACCGCCGACCGCTGGCGCCGGGCTCGACATCACCTCCTACGCGACGATTCCAGCCAGCGACACGGCGCATGCCAAGTTCGTGGTACGCCAGCCGGGCACCGTTGCTGGTCTGCCGGTCGCCGGCTACACCGTTGCGACCGTCTGCTCGGCTGCCGGTGACTTCGAACTCGGCCTGCACGCCGCCGACGGCGATCAGGTGGCGCGAGGCGATGTACTGATCACGGTCGTCGGTAATACCCGAGCACTGCTGAGGGCTGAGCGTGTCGCGCTGAATTTGATCACGATGATGTCCGGAGTGGCTACCGCCACTCGGGCCTGGGTAGATGCGCTTGCCGGAACCAATACCCGAGTCCGGGACTCGCGTAAGACGATCCCCGGTCTGCGAATGCTGCAAAAGTACGCGGTTCGTATCGGCGGCGGCATAAATCATCGGATGTCATTGGCCGATGCGGCGCTGATCAAGGACAACCATGTGATCGCCGCCGGAGGAGTAGTCCCGGCTTATCGCGCGGTTCGGCAATCTTTTCCCGGTGTACCGATCGAGGTCGAGGTAACTTCCAGCGAGCAGGCCCGAGAAGTCATCGAAGCGGGCGCTACAGAGGTCTTGCTGGACAATATGACGGTTCCAGAGATGGCCACTATCGTCACAGAGTTGGGCGATAGAGCAACTTTCGAGGCCAGCGGCGGTCTGACAATAGAGAACGCAACCGAAGTTGCGCAGACTGGTGTCAATTTCGTGGCGGTTGGTGCGATCACTCATTCCGCGCCTCTGTTAGATATTGCTTTGGATTTTGCTTCTGAAAACTGAGCAATGCGAGTACTGTCGCTACCGTCAGGTAACTCTCACTTTTTGTAATGGAGGAACGTATGGCACAGCGCGTGCAGATCATTCTCGAAGACGATTATGACGGGGGAACCGCCGACGAGACGGTGACATTCGCATTGGATGGGGCCGAGTATGAAATCGACCTCTCCTCCAAGAATGCCGCCGGACTCCGCGACGCGTTGGCGCCATGGCTGGCGCATGCCCGCAAGATAGGTGGTCGCCGTAAGCGGAGTTCCAAGGCTTCCGGGTCTTCGAGCACCAGCGACATCCGTGCCTGGGCACAGGGTCAAGGCCTCGATGTGAGCAGCCGCGGCCGCGTCTCGGCTGACGTACGAGACGCCTACGAAAAAGCTCACGCTTCCTGACCAAAGCTGCACTCGGCGCCGCAGACGGCTCATTCTCGGTCTAGCCCCAGCCAGACCGGCGTCGCACAAACCTCGAGCATTGCGCCCTGGGCGAACAGTTCCGCCCGGGGCGCTGTGCTGCTCAAGGCCATGTCAGCAACGGTTTTTGACATGGGGACGGTTTCGCCGAGCGGCGGATCTCTGCTCGTCATATCGATATCCGCAGCAGGGAATATCCGGCCGGCGGCGAACGGTTGTCAGTTCGTAGCGCACTCTGTCGCGGTGCCACAAGTATCAGCCAAAGCCAACGACAGCGAGGTCCGCGACGAATGATCTACAAGGCAACTGAGTGCGCAGCCGACTAGAGTTAGAGACGTCGGTGCTCGGTCCGAGCCAGCAGGACGGAGCCGCGCCGAGAGCGAGGAGCAACGAATATGTTTGAGCGGTTTACAGACCGAGCCCGTCGCGTCGTGGTCTTGGCGCAAGAAGAGGCTCGCATGCTGAACCACAACTACATCGGCACTGAGCACATCTTGCTGGGACTCATCCATGAAGGCGAAGGCGTCGCTGCCAAAGCTTTGGAGTCCCTAGGAATTTCCTTAGAAGCTGTCCGGCAAAAGGTAGAAGAGATCATCGGACATGGTCAGCAATCTCCTAGCGGACACATCCCATTCACGCCTCGAGCAAAAAAGGTTCTGGAACTTAGTCTGCGCGAAGCGCTCCAGATCAATCATTCCTACATCGGCACCGAACACATCTTGCTCGGTTTGATTCGGGAGGGTGAAGGCGTCGCTGCTCAGGTTTTGGTGAAGCTTGGTGCGGACCTCAATCGGGTGAGAAATCAGGTCCTGCAATTGCTCAGCGGCTTCCAAGGTAAGGAATCGGCCACCTCAGGGGCGCCCGAGCAGGGCAGCACTCCCTCTTCATCGATGGTGCTTGACCAGTTCGGTCGAAATCTGACTCAGGCCGCCCGGGAGAACAAGCTTGATCCGGTTATCGGTCGTGAGACCGAGATAGAGCGGGTCATGACCGTGCTGTCGCGGCGTACCAAAAACAATCCGGTGCTGATTGGCGAGCCTGGTGTTGGTAAGACCGCTGTAGTCGAGGGACTTTCTCAAGCCATCGTCCGTGGGGACGTCCCAGAGACATTGCGCGATAAGCAGATTTACACTCTCGATCTTGGTGCGCTGGTCGCCGGCAGCCGCTATCGCGGTGATTTCGAGGAGCGGCTGAAGAAGGTCTTGAAGGAAATCAAGACCCGTGGTGACGTCGTGCTGTTCATCGACGAGATCCACACCTTGGTAGGCGCCGGTGCGGCCGAGGGCGCAATCGATGCAGCCAGCATCCTGAAGCCGATGTTGGCCCGCGGTGAACTGCAAACCATCGGTGCCACCACGCTGGATGAGTACCGCAAATACGTTGAGAAGGACGCGGCGCTCGAGCGGCGCTTCCAACCCATCCAGGTAGCAGAGCCGTCCATCGCCCACACCATCGACATCCTGCGGGGGCTACGCGACCGGTACGAGGCGCACCACCGGATCACGATCACCGACGAGGCGCTGGTCGCGGCTGCTCAGATGGCCGACCGGTACATCTCTGATCGGTTCCTGCCCGACAAGGCGATCGACCTGATCGACGAGGCCGGCGCTCGGCTGCGGATCCGCCGAATGACCGCTCCGCCGGATCTTCGCGAATTCGACGAGAAGGTCGCTGCGGTACGCCTGGAGAAGGAAGCTGCGATTGATGCCCAGGACTTCGAGCGTGCTGCGGGTCTGCGCGACGATGAGAAGAAGCTGCTGACCGCGCGCGCTGAGCGCGAGGCGCAGTGGAAGTCTGGTGATCTTGATGTGGTCGCCGAAGTCGACGAGGAGATCATCGCTGAGGTGCTCTCCACGGCGACCGGCATTCCGGTGTTCAAGCTGACCGAGGAAGAGTCCGCTCGGCTGCTCCGCATGGAGGAGGAGATCGGCAAGCGTTACATCGGCCAGCACGATGCCGTCAAGGCGCTCTCGCGTTCCATCCGGCGTACGCGGGCAGGCTTGAAGGACCCGAAGCGCCCGAGCGGCTCGTTCATCTTCGCCGGCCCGTCCGGTGTCGGTAAGACCGAGCTGACCAAGGCGCTGACCGAGTTCTTGTTCGGCGACGAGGACGCGATGATCCAGCTGGATATGAGCGAGTACTCCGAGAAGCACACAGCTTCCCGGCTCTTCGGCTCACCTCCTGGCTACGTCGGCTACGAGGAGGGTGGCCAGCTCACCGAGAAGGTGCGGCGCAAGCCGTTCAGCGTGGTCCTGTTCGACGAGATCGAAAAGGCTCACCCCGACATCTTCAACTCGCTGCTGCAGATCCTCGACGAGGGTCGACTGACCGACGCCCAAGGCCGGCAGGTCGACTTCAAGAACACGGTGATCGTGATGACCACCAACCTCGGTACTCGCGACATCGCCAAGAGCGTGACGCTCGGCTTCAGTCAGGGCACTGATATCGAGGGCAGCTACGACAAGATGAAGGCGAAAGTCTCCGACGAGCTGAAGCAACACTTCCGCCCGGAGTTCTTGAACCGCGTTGACGAGATCGTGGTCTTCCGCCAGCTGACGCAGGAGGACATCGAGAGGATCGTCGACCTGATGGTCGGCCAGATCGAGATCCGGCTGAAGGACAAGGACATGGGCATTGAGCTCACGTCCGCGGCCAAGACGCTGGTCGCCAAGCGTGGCTTCGACCCTGTGCTGGGAGCTCGTCCGCTACGCCGCGCGATCCAGCGCGATGTCGAGGACCTGCTCGCCGAAAAGATCTTGTTCTTGGAGCTGAAGCCGGGCGAGATCGTCGTCGTCGACGTCGCCGACCCAGGGTCGGAGCACCCGTTCACCTTCACCGGCACACCGCGTTCGGCGGCCCCGGACGTGCCACCTGTGGAGTTCGGCGGCATCGTTGAGGGCTTCAACGAAGAGGGCTTCAACGAAGGCTCCGAACCCGCCAGCGAGTAATGCCTTCGACGTCAACGATCACGTCGCAGACCGGCCGCATCCCAGCTCGGGGTGCGGCCGGTCTGGTTCCTCGCCGCGGTGGCGGTGGTCAACATCCCACCCAGCGTGGGATGTTCACGCTGTACCTGGGGTGCATGCCATGTACGGCGCGAGGAAGCTGGGTACAGCTGGGCTTGGGCGTGGCAGAGTGGCCCGGTGCCCCTGACGAACCGGATTCCTGCCGCTTGGCTCGTTGTAACCGGAATCGTTTCGGTGCAGATCGGCGCCGCCATTGCCAAGGACCTCTTCACACTGATACCGCCTACGGCAATGGTGTGGCTGCGGCTCATTACCTCCGCAATCCTCTTGCTGATCATGGCCCATCCGAGCTGGAAGGGTCATTCACGCCGCGACTGGCTGATCGTCCTCGGCTTCGGCGTGAGCCTAATGATCATGAACTGGTCGATCTACCAGTCATTTGCCCGAATCCCATTGGGAATCGCTGTCACGATTGAGTTCCTCGGTCCTCTTGCGGTGGCTGTAGTCGGGTCTCGTCGCTTCGTCGATCTGATCTGGGTCGTCCTTGCTGGCGCTGGCGTCGCCCTGCTAGGCGCCTCGAGGGCATCGCTGACCCTTGCTGGCGTCGGCTTTGCTCTGCTAGCCGGGCTCGCTTGGGCCTGTTACATCCTGCTGAGCGCTCAGACAGGTCGTCGCTGGCCAGGTCTTACCGGCCTCGCCATCGCCAGCATGCTGGGAGCCATTGTCCTGGCTCCGCCGGCAATCCTCGAGGCCGGCACTCGAATGCTCAATCCAACCGTTCTTACGCTTGGCGTCGCCGTTGGTCTGCTGAGCTCCGTTATCCCTTACAGCTTTGAGCTCATGGCGTTACGTCGGATTCCGCCGAGAGTCTTCAGCATTTTGATGAGTCTGGAACCGGCAGCCGCAGCATTCGCCGGGATGCTCGTGCTCGGGGAATTCCTGACATTTGTCCAGTGGCTTGCTATGGCGTGCGTGGTGACCGCGAGTATTGGCGCTACTCGGACGTCCACAACCTTGGACCAGCCGGCACCCGATTAGCTAGTGGCCAAACACATCCGAGTCCGTGACTTCGGATTCGCCACGGTCCAGCGCGCTGATCTTGCTCATTTCTTGCTCGCTCAACTCGAAGTCAAAGATGTCAATATTCTCCGCAATCCGGCCGGGATTGGACGATCGTGGAATCGCGACCAGACCGAGTTGTGTGTGCCAGCGGAGCACGATTTGGGCTGGCGACTTGCCACGATCCGTTGCGATTCCCGTGATGACCGGATCGTTGATCAACTTGGCACCCGATGCTCCAAGAGGGCTGTACGACTCGGTGATGATGTCATGTTCAGTGTGATAGTCCCGGCTGGCCGTTCTTGTCGAGTAGGGGTTTAGCTCGATCTGGTTGGCGTCAGGGGTGATGCCGGTTTCATCAACGACCCGCTGTAGGTGGGCTGGTTTGAAGTTCGACGTGCCAATGGCCCGCAATCCGCCGTCATCCAGTATTGCCTGAAGACCCTGCACTGCCTGTACATAGCGATCTTGGTCCGGGTTCGGCCAATGCACCAACATGAGATCGATGTAGTCGACGCCCAGCCGTTTCAGACTGGCCTCGTACGCCTGGCGCACCCCATCAACGCTGTGCCAGCGTCGATTGAATTTCGTGGTGATAAAGATCTCGGACCGATCAATGCCAGAATCTCGGATCGCCTGCCCGACCGCCTCTTCATTGTGGTAGTTCTCGGCTGTGTCGATGAGCCGATAACCGGCCTCCAAAGCTGTCCGCACCTGGCGAACCGACTCATCCCCGACAAGCGGTGACGTGCCCAGGCCGAGCGTCGGAATGTCTGCACCATTGCGGAGTGGCAGGGTCGTAGCGAGCGCAGTCATCAGAGCAGTGCCCTTTCTGATCGAGGTCTTTGACCTAGCTTGGCAATGACCATCCGCTGCCTACGGGCACCACCAGCCCGTCGTGCACGAGCGAGGCCAGCGCGCGTTCGCGCTGCGCCACATCATGCCACGCCGCTCTCAGCTGCTGATCTTCAACCGGGTCGTCGCTGGAGCGGAGCAGAGCGAGCAGGGCACCGCGGCATTGCCGATCGGTCCCGTTGTACGTCTGCCGGCGCTGGACTGGCCCCATCCGGGCGGGGTTGCCGGCCTCCTGCCAGGCGCAGAGATCCGGCAGCGGGCAGGCTTCACATAGCGGCTTGCGGGCACGACACACCAGTGCGCCAAGCTCCATCGAGGCAACGGCCCAGCGGGCGGCGCGCTTTGGATTACGCGGCGCAAGCTCCTCAGCCAGTGCTCGCTCCCGCGCGGTCGGCACGGAACCGGGCGTGGCGGCGCCGAACTCGATTCTGGCAAGTAGCCGCCGAACGTTGGTGTCGAGGACAATTTCGCGCCGACCGTACGCGAAGCTGCTTATGGCGGCGGCCGTGTACGAGCCGACGCCTGGCAGCCTGAGGAGCGATTCGCGGTCCTTCGGTACCTGTCCGCCGAAGTCGTTAGTGATCACTTGGGCAGCTTGATGTAGCCGCAGCGCTCGGCGCGGATAGCCGAGGCGGCCCCAGGCACGCACCGCATCCGCGGGGCTTGCCGCGGCGAGTGCAGCGGGCGTCGGCCATCGCTCCAACCACTCCTGCCACGGCCCTTGTACGCGCTGCACAGGCGTCTGTTGCAGCATGAACTCGCTGACCATGATCGCCCAGGGCGTCGCCTCGGGACGCCGCCACGGCAGATCACGCGCGTGCCCGGCGTACCAGCTCAGCACCCGCCTAACCACCATCTGCGCCCTGCGGGCAGGCGATTGTCGATCATGAACGCCAGCAGGCACGAGCGATACGCTACCCGGCCGTTTCGGCGGACACTGGGGTCACTCCGCATCAGCTGCGTGGACTGAGCATCAGCTGCAGAGGCTGCTCGGTCCACGCAAACGACGCGGAGTGGGGCAGTGGATCGCGCCATCCCATTTCTTGACGGCTATGTGAGGCGCTCGGTATACGCCGACTCGGCTAGCCGGACGAGGCCATCACGAATCACGCGGGCCCGTCCCTCGCCCACCCCTTCGACAGCCTGCAGATCGTTGGCGCTGGCCCCAAAGAGCGCCTGAAGTGTGCCGAAGTGCTCGATCAACCGATCTCCGAGGTAGGCCGGCAGACGGTTGATCTGCGACATTTGCCGGAATCCGCGTGTTGTCACATGGCTTTCCAGATGCATGTTGTGGGGAAAGCCGGCAGCGCGAGCGACAGTGAGCGGATCCAGCAGCTCGTCGGTATTCAGATGCTGCAAACCGACAAGGCCGAACGTCGGGGACCCATCGGGTCGATAATCCCGCTCCAGCAGGCAGCGCAACTCATCGATGCCTGCACGAAGCTCATGCAACTGCAGTGTGAGCAACCGGCCGTCAGTGCCCAGCTCAACGACGTAGGTGTCCAGTTCATCCTCAAGCCGACGCACCATCTCCAGACGCTGCGCCACCAGGGCGACGTCGCGGACCGTTACTTGATCTTGGACCTCGAGTGAGGACAGCCGTGTCGTGACCTCCCAGAGCCGTCCGCGATAGCGCTCCAAGGTTTGCAATGCCTGATGGGCTCGCGTCAAGATCTGATCGGAATCCTCGACCAGATGACGATGATGATCGAGATACAAGGCGATCGTCGACATTGATGCCGAGATGGACACCACAGGCAGCCCAGACTGCCGTGACACCCGGTCAGCCGTACGATGCCGAGTCCCGGTTTCTACCGTGCCAATACCCGCATCGGGCATCAGTTGTACGCCGGCGCGTACGATGCGGTCGGCCTCCCAATCGAAGATGATCGCTCCATCCATCTTCGCCAGCTCACGCAGCGCGGTTGGCGTGTACACCACGTCCAGCGCAAACCCGCCGGTCGAGATCTGAGAGATGATCTTGTTTTTTCCGAGCACGACCAATGCCCCGGTACGGCCGCGAAGGATTCGCTCAAAGCCATCGCGCAGCGGGGTTCCGGGCGCCATCATCGCGAGATATTCCAGCAACCGGCGATGCCAATCGGAATCTGACGCCACAATTGCTCCCTCCATCAGCGTCAGAGACTCGGTGTTTTGAGCTGCTCGCGCAATGCCGACGCTCGCAGCTAACGGGGGCGGGTCCTGCCGCCCCATTGCGACCAGACCCACTCCCTCGGCAGACCGTATCAACCGCGGCGCATGTGTGGGAGCGAGTGTCACCTTAAGTCCCCGAGCTTCAGCGCGCCGTCATAGCGCGAGTGTCCATTGCGCTCTGACAGGCAGCCCGCCAGATTCGCCTCCTTCGTCGCCCGCAGACCGGGAGGTGGGCTTTCTGGGCGATCGGGCCGCGGGCTCCTGCAGTCGGCGAAGCGGGCTGCCCGTCATAGCGCGAGGGCAGCCAGCGCCTGCTGGACGGTGGCTACCGAATGCACGACCATGCCCGCCTGAACCGTCATGTTCTGATCGGCCGAACCGCGCGCCTCGGCTGGAATGACCGCTTCGGCGGACCCGAGCCGTGCCGCCTCGCTGAGCCGCCGACTGGTTCCTGGCACCCGGCGCAGCTCGCCCGCCAGTCCAACCTCGCCTAGGGCCACCATCCGTGCCGGCACAGCTTTGTTGCGGGCCGCCGAGGAGACGGCCAATGCCACTGCCAGATCGGCTGCCGGATCACTCACCCTGGCTCCGCCGACCGTGGAGACATAGACGTCACGATCGTCCAGCCGGACGCCGCCGTGCCGATCCAGCACGGCGAGAATCATGGCGAGTCGGCCGGACTCAACGCCGTTCACAACGCGGCGTGGATGGGCCGAGGAGGACTTCGCCACCAGCGCCTGGATCTCGGCAAGCAGCGGTCGGCGACCCTCCATCGTGACGGTAACGGCGGTGCCCGGCACCGGCTCCCCGTGCTGAGAGGTAAACAGGCCCGACGGATCTGGCACTTCCAAGATTCCGGAGTCAACCATCTCGAAACATCCCACCTCGTCGGCCGGCCCAAACCGATTCTTTGTAGTGCGTACCATCCGGAAGCCGGAGTGGCGATCACCCTCGAATGCCAGCACCACATCGACCAAATGCTCGAGCAGCCGAGGACCAGCCACAGACCCGTCTTTGGTCACGTGACCCACGATGATCACCGCCATGCCGCGGCGCTTGGCCACCCGGACCAAGGCACTTGTCACTTCGCGCACCTGCGTCACACCGCCAGGTGAGCCATCGGCCTCGGCAGTGCCAATGGTTTGAACTGAATCGAGCACCATCAGCGACGGCTGAACCTCCTCGATATGCCCGAGAACGGTTGCCAGATCAGTCTCGGCCGCGAGATAGAGCTGATCGGCCACGGCGCTCGTGCGTCCAGCGCGTAGCCGGACTTGTGCTGCTGATTCCTCACCAGTTACATACAGCGTGGTGTGCCCCTGGTGCGCCCAGCGGGCCGCCACCTCGAGCAGCAAGGTGGACTTCCCGACGCCCGGTTCACCGGCAAGCAGCACCACCACCCCTGGCACTAGGCCATTGCCAAGGACGCGATCAAGCTCGGCAACCCCAGTGCGGGCATGGGTCGCGAGCTTGGCACTGATCTCCCCGATCGGCACCGCCTTGGTCGCTGGCACCGATGCAGAGATTTGGCTCAGCTTTGGCGCACCGTCCGCGACCATGCTGCCCCACATTTGGCACTCACCGCATCGGCCCACCCACCGGGTCGACCTCCAGCCGCATTCGGTGCAGGTATGGCTCGGTCTGGTGCTCGTCTTAGGCATGCCGGAGAAGCTAGAGGTTAGGGCTGACAGTTTCCGGATGGCGCCCAAGGCGCGTCTTATTGCACTATGACGAGTTGTCCGCCCGATCCGACGCCTTCGTCGCTTGCGTTCTACAAATCTGGCATCAAAGTCGCGCCGCAAGCTCCTCCAGGCGTCGGAGCGAACAGCTCGTCATAGTGCTCGGCTCAGCTACTCTGACACGGCAGTAGCCACTCGTCCCTTGGAGCATCATGACCATCGAGCCGGTAGACGACGTCCGCCGGACCACATCGGATCAGACTGGCTGGTTCGCGGGCGGGGGACTGCTGTTCGCCGCTGGCCTGGCGACGGCGGTCTCGGTCATGCGGCAGTGGTCGCCGTGTGGTGACCAGCCGCCGTCTCAAGGCTGCGTCACGTTGCAGGCGACGATGAACATGTTGCCGATCCAAGCCGACACCGCTGAATTGCGAGTGGCATGGGCGGCTCCCCTCGCCGTATTAGGTCTGACACTTGCGACAGCGGCGTGGGTCGCATTCTTGATCTTGTCGCCGCTAGCTCGCAGCATCAAGATCTTCGGTGCGGTAGTCACCATCCCGTTGGCGATCATGACCATTGCTGGCTGGGTCGGGGTTTGGTCAGTTGAGAGCTGGGTGGCTCACGGCGGCGTCTGGATCGTCATCGGCACGATCTCGGAGTTCCTTGGCATTGGTTTCCTGGTGTTCGCCACGATGAGCAGGCAGGCGGTGAATATGATCATTACCCGGCGGCTGGTAGTTCTGCTCTTCGGTGTCACCGCATTTGGCACTATGCATCAGTCCGCTGAGTTCATACTCTTCAGTCTCGCTGACCAGTCCGCAACCGGCGTGCCCCGATACCTAGGCTTCGGTACGGCGATCACGCTGCTCATCACCGGTGCTGCCGTGATCTGGATGACGATCCGAGCCCGAAAGAGACCTCCAAGCGCCCGCGACGTGTCACTGCTTGGCTGACTAGCTCTTGGCGGGCCGAGGAAGCGTTGCCGCCGCCTCCAATATTCGCGCGTTGGCCGCCGGTTCACCGACCGTAATCCGAAGACCATCCCAATCATCGCCGGAGGCGTACGCCAGCACCATCAGTCCGGCTTCGGCGAACCTCGCCAGGTACGCCTCGGCGTCTGAACCAGCAGGCAACCACACGAAGTTGCCTTGCGCGTCTGGAATCTCGAAACCAAGATCACGGAGTCCGCTAGCCAGCGCGTCGCGCTCCTTGACCAGCTCGGCCACCTGGTCCAGCAGCTCACTCTCGGCTTCCAACGATGCGATCACCGCCGCCTGCGCAGCGATCGACACTCCGAAGGGTAGCGAGACTGCGCGTACCGCGTTAGCAAGATCGGCATCGGCAACGCAGTAGCCGACCCGGAATCCCGCAAGGCCGTACGCCTTGGAGAAGGTCCGCAGCACCACGACATTGGGCCGCCCTACCATTGCCTCCAAACCGCGCAATCCTTTCGGGTCGCTGACGAACTCCACGTACGCCTCGTCGACGACGATCATGATGTCATCGGGAAGTGAGTCGATGAAGTCGATCACCTCTTGATGTTGCAGCGCCGGACCGGTCGGATTGTTCGGCGTACAGAGCATGATCGCCTTGGTAGCCGGAGTCACCGCCCGTCGCATCGCATCAAGATCATGGACAGCGCCTGGTCCCAGTGGCACCGGCACCGGAGTTGCGCCGGTCAGAGCTGTCGCGATCGGATACGCCTGGAAGCTGCGCCAGGCATAGATCACCTCATCCCCGGGCTCGCAGGTGGCCTGCAGCAGGTGGTAGAGCACGCCGACTGAGCCGGTGCCGAAAGCAAGCTGCTCGGCAGGCACGCCAAGTCTCCTGCTGAGCGCGTACGTCATCTCAGCGTTGGCAAGATCGGGGTAGCGGTTCATCTGCGACTCGATCGCCGCGGCAGTTGCCTCGATGACGCCGGGAAGTGGCGGGAACGGGTTTTCATTGGCGTACAGCTTGAATGACAGCTCCGGGTTCCTCTTCGGAGCTGGCTTGACTGCCGAGTAGCTCGGCAGTCCTGCAACGACCGGCCGAATCTTGATCAAATCCTGACCTCACCGCGTGGCGTGCTGAAGATTGCAGCGGCAAGTCCAGGCCGGTCCCGTGGCGGGCACCAGCCAATGTCGACGTCGGCCAGGATCTCCTTGCTTCGGCCGCCCAGCCACTCGTCCACGCGGACCGGATCCCCGGCGATCTCGATCTTGAGGAGCTCCACCTCGCGGCCGCCGGCTGAGGGGTGAATGGCATCGCTGGCCCACTTCACGAAGAAGGGCAGTTGCGGATCGACCTGAAGGTCCTTGACGCCGAGCTGATGCCAGGTCAGCATCGTTCCGTCGGGCAGGTGACGATGGCCCTCGATTGCCTTGCGCCCTATCCGCTGTTCGAGCGGGGCAAGATCATCAACGGCAACCACCCAACCGAGCCAGCCTCCACCTTCTGCCGTGCGCGCCCGGACCGCCTGACCGAAGGGCACCTTGTCGGCCGCAGGATGATCAAGAACGCCGACCACCTCCAGGTAATGGCCGGCGGTCAACGGCAGGATGCGGTTGCGGGTACCGAAACGCGGATGGAATCCACCGTCAAAAAAGGTCACTCCTAACCGCGCCCCAAGTCGCTGCGCTGTAGCCTCCAAACCTTCTGGCCCGGCCGCGAACGACAGGTGGTCCACATGCACGCCCCCATTGTGTCGGGGGGTTCTCCTCATAGCGCAGGGGGCCTGCTCACCGGCTGTCAGGCTGGGGTCCTATCATTTCGGATCGGCCGGATTGGCCGGATCGGCCGGATGGCTCATGGCGGCACCGCGCCTGGAGTCAAAGTCCTCACACAGCGTGACGAGGACCTCATATGCAGCCGCGCCCATGAGTGCAATCAGCTCGGCGCGATTCTCCAGATACACGGGGCGTACGCCGTGATGTGCCTCAGTGTTTGAGGAGCAATACCAGTCAAGGTCGGCCCCACCGGGCCCCCAACCATCGCGCCCGTATTCGCCGATGCTGATCTCGGTGTAGGTCGTCTCATCAGTCTGCGTCACAGTGCGGAACTGCCGACGGATCGGCAGCTGCCAGCAGACATCTGGTTTGGTTTCCAAGAATTCCCGCCCCTGACTGAGAGCAAGCAGATGCAGTGCGCACCCTTGACCAGCTGGGAAGCCGGGACGATTGAGAAATATGCAGGCACCGTCGACGACTCGTGTCTTGCGACCTGGAAGTTCGCCCTCAGCAACGTGATCAGGCCGCTCCTGCTCGACCCAGCCGCCGACCCGAGCGTCCTTCTTGTACTGCCACTGGCTGCCCTTCAACTGACGAACTGCCTTGGCGACCCGCTTCTCGTCATCGGCATCGGCAAAGTGGGCGCCCAGGGTGCAGCAGCCATCGTGTGGCCGGTCGGCGTAGATGCCCCGGCAGCCGGCGCCGTAGATGCAGGCCCACCGCGAGGTGAGCCACGTGAGATCGCAGCGAAACATCTGGCTGTCATCGGCTGGATCCTTGAACTCCACAAACGCGCGCGGGAAGCCGATCAGCACTTCTGGCACGCGCGCCAGTGTATGCCCGACGTCACGCGGTTAGGCTGGGCCCGTGCCCGGAGACGACTCTTCAGCCGCAGTGGGGCGGGGGGCCGGACCGGTGCGGGTGAATTCGGAAGGCCAGCTGATCAAGATCCCTCCGGCTCGGGTCGGCCTCTCTACCTCATCTGTGTACCCCGAGAGCACCTCGAGCGCGTTCGAACTCGCGCGGAGGCTGGGTTACGACGGCGTGGAGATCATGGTTGGCATCGACCCCGTAGCGGCAGACATCGATGCGGTGGAGAAACTTCGCGATTACCACGGCGTGCCAGTGCTGTCGATCCACTCGCCATGCTTGCTGATCACTCAGCGGGTCTGGGGGACCGATCCTTGGTCGAAGCTGGAGCGATCTGTCGAGGCGGCGCGCAGACTCGACGCCGATGTGGTGGTTGTGCATCCTCCGTTCCGTTGGCAACGCGATTACGCGAGAGGCTTCGTCGAAGGAGTCCGACGGCTCGCGGAAAGCACTGGCACACTGCTTTCGGTCGAGAACATGTATCCCTGGCGCACACCGGGCGGCGGCGAACTGAAGGCGTACGTGCCCGGCTGGGACCCTACCGATCTTGACTACGACGATCTGACGTTGGATCTGTCGCACGCTTCGACCGCGAACCAGCAATCGATCGATCTTGTTCGTTCCTGGGGATCACGGCTGCGCCATGTTCACTTGACCGATGGGACAGGGTCGGTCAAGGACGAGCACATGGTGCCTGGCCGTGGCGACCAGCAGGCTGGGCGGGTCTTGCAATATCTGGCCGAGCGGAACTTTTCTGGGCACATCGTGCTCGAGGTGAATTCGCGGAAGAGCGGCACCCGTGCGCAGCGGGAGGCAGACCTGGCCGAGTCACTGGCGTTCGCACGCTTGCATCTGGCGGCGCCGATTCAGCCCTCGTACGCGGTGGACGCCACGGGAGTGGCGAGCGCACTTTGATCCGCTCGGGCCTCGGCACGCTCGGTGATGACCTAATTTCCGACCGATGCCGACTTTTCGGGTCCGGCTGCGGCCCATCACGACCAAATTTCCGACCGTTGCGGCCTTTTGCGCCCTCATGCACGCCCTGTGGCCGCCCCGACGCCCCTATGCCGCCCTCATGAGTCCTGAGCGTTCATGGGGGTTCTGAGGAGGTCCTGAGCCTGTCGAACGGCGCGTGTCACCTCACGTCGAGCCGGACAAGAAGTCAACGAGTAGCTCGGCAAGCAGTTGCGGTTGTTGAGCTTGCCAGCCCGCGCCTGCTTGTGGCACTACCCGCAGGTTGCCGAGCGGCAGCGATTTCGCCAGAGCCGCGCTGGGACCTCGGTTGGCAACATCTCGCTCGCCAACGACCACAAGAGCGGGTGCGCGTATCTGCTCGGCAAGCCGTTTGAAGTCCACCGGCCGTACCTGATCGAAAAGCGCAGCGACATCGGCCGGCCGACCACCCAACTGCTGTACCACTGTCGCCGGAAGCAGACCAAGGACACCGTAGAAGATCGAGCGAATCATGATCGTCTCCAGGCGGGCATTCGTACTGAGCATGAGTGCGGCGATTTGCTCGCTATGGGTGGCAGCGATCTGCAGCGCTACCATGCTTCCCCAGCCGTGTCCAATGAGCACCGCATCATCGGTATCGGCAGCGATAATTGTGGCAAGCACCCGAAGGGCTGGATCCTCCAAGATCACCGGTCCCGTGTCGCTGACAGCGATGTCGGGAGTGAGCACCGGCGCAAGCTGCTCAAGCGCCGCCCGCTGTGCCGTCGTCTGAGCACTGGCATCGCCCAAGCCGGGCAACAGCACGACCGTGTGATCGATGCTCATGGACTCAAGGCTAGAGTCGGGGCATCTAGCAGAAGGTGCAGCTCAATCACAATGCCTCCACCGAGGGGAGGAAGCGAATGCTGCGTGGCGCCCTGCTTCAACTATCCCGCAATCACAAGATCAAAAATGTGGTAACAACGGCACCGGTGACGTCCGGCGTTGTCAAGCGTTTCATTGCGGGTGAGACCTCCGATGCTGCGGTAGCTGTCACACGCCGGCTCGTCGGCGCTGGTCTACTGACAACGATCGACTTCCTAGGCGAAGACACCAACGATCCTGGGCACGCCGATGCCGTCGTTGTCGCGTACCTAGATCTGCTGACCAAGCTTCGGGAAGCACGCCTCAGCCCGTCAGCCGAGGTCTCGATCAAGCTAAGTGCGTTGGGTCTACACCTTCGCGACGGGCCGCAACTCGCACGCGACAACGCTGAACTGATCTGCCGGGCGGCTCGAAAGGCCGACACCGCCGTGACCCTCGATATGGAAGATCACACTACGACGGACTCGACACTGGAGATCCTGCGTACGCTGCGCAAGGAGTACCCCGAGACGGGGGCCGTCTTGCAGGCCTACCTGTACCGAACCGAGGCGGACTGCCGAGATCTGGTTGAAGGCGGGTCACGGGTCAGGCTGTGCAAGGGCGCGTACGCAGAACCAGAGAGCTGGGCATTCCAAGATCGGCATGAGATCGACAAGTCATATGTGCGGTGCACGAAGATCTTGATGGCTGGCAACGGCTTTCCGATGCTTGCGACGCATGATCCGACCTTGATCGAGATCGCTCTCAAGCTGGCCAATGACCATGGCCGCGGGCCGAAGGACTTCGAATTCCAGATGCTGTACGGCATCCGGCCGACCGAGCAACTGCGGCTCGCCAACCTCGGCCACGCCGTGCGCGTCTATACCCCGTATGGCACTGACTGGTATGGCTATCTGATACGCCGTCTGGCGGAGCGGCCGTCAAATCTTCGATTCTTCGCGCGGAGCCTGATCACCAAGAGCTGAGCTCGGTCAGAACCAGTCAACGTGGGGAGCAATCAGGGCGTATCCGACAAAGGCTGCGATGTCGAGCAGGCTGTGGGCGACCACCAATGGGCCGACACGCTTCCACCGTAGATAGATCAGGCCGAAGATCACGCCCATGATCAAGTTTGCGAAGAAGGGACCGATTCCCTGGTAGAGATGGTATGCGCCACGGATGACCGAGCTGAGGGCGATGATCGCGATGATGTTCCAGGCGAGCTGCCGCAACCTGGTGAACAGGTAGCCGATCACCACGACTTCTTCCAGTACGGCGTTCTCTATTGCAGACAAGATCAACACTGGCACGGTCCACCAGTGATCACCGAGGCCCGAGGCTTGCACATCGGTGTTGATGCCGATGACGCGGCCGAGCGCGTAGAGACCGATTCCGGGCACACCGATGGAAACGGCGATCAAGGCTCCGAAGCCGAGATCGAATCGCGGCCGCCGCAGGTCGAAGCCGATGGTGGGGCCGGCAGGCGGATTCGTCAGGTTCAGCAGATACAACGCCAGTAGTACCGGCATCAGGGCGAAGGCAATGCCGACCAGCTGGTAGGTCAGGTCGAGCCAGGGTCTATCTGGGGTAACCGAGGCATTCAACGTGGAGGTTTGCTGAGCCAACGGCACATTGCGGCTGAGTCGCTCGATGATGCGTAGCACTGAATACACCGCTGACTGTCCGAGCGAAAGGCCGAGGACGATCACAACTTCCAGACCCAGACGCGTCCGAACCAATGCGGGCGCGCCTTGCTCTGTCACGACGCCCATCCTGCCTGTTGGCAAAGGGAGTCTTGGGGTGCAGCCCCCCAGCGAAGGTCCACCGGGGCAGAACCCGCGTGCGTGCATGATCATCACCTTCGCAGGCGATAGTGCAGATGAGTTACTCGATCGCCTTGAACGATTTCAGGATCCTCCAGCAGCAGCGGCGACTCGTCGTAGTTGCCGAAATATCGCACACCGGAGCCGAACACAACCGGCACAAGATCGATTCGTATCTCGTCTATCAATCCCGCCCGGAGTGCCTGTCCGGCAAGGTTGCCGGCGGCCAAGGACACGTCTCTGTCGCCTGCGAAAGTCTGAGCCTGAACCACAGCACTCTGTACGCCGTCGGTCACGAAGGTGAACGGCGCATCTGGAAAGGGCCAGTCAGTCGGCGGGTCATGGGTGACGACGAAGACCGCCTCACCCACTGCTGGGCGACCGTTCCATCCGTTCGTGAGGTCAAAGAGACGTCGGCCGATCACATCGACGGCGACGTTGGACCATGCCGTGCGCAGATAATCAGCGCTGACTGGAGACACGTGGAACACCATGTTGCGATCACTTCCGGTGAACTCCACGTCACCATTGAAATACCAGTCGAACAGCGGACCGACTTGATCATTGGTGTCGGCGATGAAGCCGTCCAGCGACATAGAAGCCTGGACAATGACTTTCCCCATGGGCGCTGCCTTTCTGATCTTGATTCGCCATGCTGCACCAGCTTCCTAGACATCATGACCTGCTCGCATCGTTTCTCCGCATGAAGCCACGTATGAATGCGGTTGGCACCAAAATCGGCGACATCCGTGGCCTGGTGCGGAGAAAACGACGCGGCACCAGTGCGATGTGATCACGATGGGTGAGAAGATCAGGCGCGCGGATGGCTAGGGTCGAAAGCATGCCGGCGGCAGGTGTTACGCAAACCACGCTGCGGCTGCCTGGGGCCGACCTCGGCCCGGAATCGCCGCTGCCCGCATTTACCGGTTTGCAGCGGGTTCCTAACCCATCAGCGTCACCCGATCTACCGCCCGACATGCGCGAGCGACTCGCGTACGGCCGGCTGGCCAATCCGCTGCCGTACGCGTTGCAGAATGCCTATCGCCGAGAGTTGCGGCTTCAAGAGCTCCCCGCGATCCAGCTGACCAACGGTCGGCTTGAGGCGGTGGTGCTTCCGATTCTCGGCGGCCGCCTCTGGTCACTGCGCGACCTACTAGCCGACCGGGATCTGGTGTTTACCAGTCGGCGTCTGCAGTTCGCCAATTTCGCGCTCACCGACGCCTGGTTCGCCGGCGGTATCGAGTGGAATCTCGGCTCCACTGGCCACTCCACGACAACCAGCCGCCCGGTCTTCGCGGGCAGTGTGCCGTCCAACCGCGGGAGCGCACTGCGGATTTGGGAGTGGGAACGCACCCGAGATCTCGTGTTCTCGGTCGACCTCCTAATGCCGGCCGACCGTCCACTGCTGCTCGCTTTCATACGCGTCCGCAACCCCGACCCGGACACCAAACCGCTCTACTGGTGGACGAACATCGCCGCTCCTGAGCAACCAGGCGTGCGTGTTCTGGCCCCCGCCGCCCGAGCCTGGCGGACTGAGTACGACGGCTCCCTCAAACCCGTCGAGGTGCCCTTCCCCGACGACTCGGCGACCGACGTCAGCTATCCGCTGGGGGCGCAGCGAACGGCTGATTACTTCTTCCAAGTCCCGGCGCAGCAACGGCCCTGGATCGCCGCCGTACAGGCCGACGGTCGCGGGCTCCTTCAGACGTCTACCGCCCGATTACGGGGCCGCAAGCTTTTCTTATGGGGCACCGCCGCTGGAGGCTGGCGTTGGCAGGAATGGCTTTGTGGGCCGGGGTCTCGCTACCTGGAGATCCAGGCAGGTCTCGCCGCGACACAATTCGAGCACTTGCGGCTACATGCTGGCGCTGAAGTCAGTTGGGCAGAGGCGTACGCGCCAATCGAAGCGAAGCCGGAAGCCGCGCACGGTTCTTGGCTGGAAGCGCTTGCCGAGGTTGCGGCGCTCGCAGCCCGCGCAGTTCCCGATGAGGAGCTCGACGAATGGCATCGCTGGTGGCGAGCCGAGGTAGCCGATGCGGCGCCGCAGCAGATAATGGCCGGCTCTGGCGCAGGCGAGGCTGAACTTCTCGTACGCGGCAAGGAGCCCGACAGCATGCCCGGTACGCCGTTCGGACGGCCGTTCCAAGACGGCTTCGGCCATCTCGTCGCGCTGACTCGCACGGGTGAGGTCGACCAGGACGACGTGGGCGCGGATGTCCTAGTGCCACCGATCACGGATCGCTGGGGCCTGGTGCTCGATCGCGCAGCCGGCGGCTGGTGGGGCCAGCTCATGATCGCAATTCGGTGCCACGCTCGCGGCGATCTTGACCAGGCGCTCCTGAGCTACCTGCGCTCCGACAAACTCAGGCCGACACCCTGGGCCGCCAGAGGGCTGGCCCTGCTCGCAGTTGCACAGGGTGATCACGCAAGCGCCGCGAGCCGGTACGCCCGCGCCGTGGCCCAGGCGCCGACCTGCCTGCCACTGCTGGTCGAGGCCACTGATCAACTTCTGGGCGCCGGCCAACCCGGGGACTGCCTGGCGATGATCGACGCCGCGCCACAGGAGATTGCTGCGCACGGCCGAGTGGTCCTACAGCGGGTACGCGCGCTGCTGGCCGACGGACAAGTCGGCGAGGCTCGTGCTCTGCTCGAGGGCGGGATCGAGGTGCCCGATCTTCGGGAGGGGGAGACGGTGGGAGCGTTGTGGCGCGCGGCGTTCGGTGACCGGCCGCTGCCGTACCACTACGACTTCCGGATGCGTCCCGACCTTCCCGACCGAGGTTGGGAATAGAAAGGCCCGCCCGAACACAGGACTTAGGCTTGTCGGCATGCGTGTTGGGGTATTCGGCGCCACGGGCCAGGTGGGCGGGGTCATGCGGACACTGCTCGAGCAGCGGCCCTTCCCGATCAACGATGTGCGGTTCTTCGCTTCGGTGCGCTCCGCGGGCCGCCGCCTCCGATGGGACGATGATGAGATCCTCGTCGAGGAGGCCGAGGTAGCCGACTTCACAAACCTCGACCTTGCTCTGTTCTCCATGGGCAAAGCAGCATCGCTTGCTACCGCACCCAAAGTGGCAGCCGCCGGCGGCATCGTGATCGACAACTCCTCTGCGTGGCGCATGGATCCGGCTGTCCCATTGGTGGTCGCAGAAGTCAATCCAGAGGATGCCATCCGTCCGGCCAAGGGCATCATCGCCAACCCCAACTGCACGACCATGGCGGCTATGCCCGTGCTTGCTCCACTGCATCGCGCCGCCCGCCTGGTACGGCTGCAGGTGGCCACGTACCAGGCCGTCTCAGGGTCGGGGGGCGCCGGTGTCGAGGAGCTTGACGCTCAGGCTAAGGCGGTCGTCGACAGGGCCATCGAACTGACATTCGACGGTCAAGCTGTCGAGTTTCCTCAGCCGACCAAGTACGTCAAGCCGATCGCCTACAACGTCCTCCCACTTGCCGGTTCGCTGGTGGGGGACGGCTCTGGTGAAACCGACGAGGAGCAGAAGCTCCGCAACGAGTCGCGCAAGATCTTGCACATTCCTGATCTTGCAGTTTCTGGCACCTGCGTACGCGTACCGGTCTTTACCGGCCATTCCATGGCCGTCCATGCAGAATTCGCCGAGGACCTGAGTCCTGAACAGGCGACGGAGCTGCTGTCGCGCGCTCCCGGTGTTCGACTGATCGATGTGCCGACGCCGCTCGATGCGGCCGGTCAGGATCCGAGCCTCGTCGGGCGAATCCGGGCCGATCAAGCTGCGCCGCCTGGTAAGGGCTTGATCATGTTCATCTCGAATGACAATCTGCGGAAGGGCGCCGCGCTGAATGCGGTACAGATTGCGGAGCTGGTGAGCAGTCAACTTGTTGCCGGTGGTCAGGCTGGAACCCTGTGACAGCAACGAATCTGGCCTCCAGTGGTCATCCGCTGGCGATCTTGGGTGTGGGCGTACTGGGCGAGACTGTGCTGTCCGGTCTGCTTCGAGCTGGTTGGCACCCTGATCAAATTGTCGCCAGCCATCGCAGACCAGAGCGCCGGCAGGAGCTGGCGATCCGCTACGGCATCCAGATGCTGGAGAACACCAAAGCCGTGGCCGATGCCGAGACGGTGATCTTGGTTGTCAAGCCTCAGGACATGCGTGACCTGCTTGCCGAGATCTCGCCGGCGATCAAGCCAGGAGCACTCGTGGTCTCGCTTGCCGCTGGTGTCGACACCGAATTCATTGAATCCCATTTACCTGAAGGAGTTGCCGTGGTGCGGGTGATGCCCAATACGCCGGCTCAGGTCGATGAGGGCATGGCCGCAATCTCTCCCGGATCGCACAGCACCCAAGATCATCTTGATCGGGTAACCGAGATCCTGTCGGCCACCGGCCGCGTGATCACCGTGCCAGAGCGATATCAGGATGCGGTGACTGCCATATCCGGCACCGGTCCGGCATACCTGTTCTTTGTGGTCGAGGCCATGATCGAGGCCGGCGTGCATCTAGGGCTACCTCGGAGCACCGCAACCGAGCTGGTGGTCCAGACCATGCTCGGCTCCGCCAAGTTGCTGCGCGAGACCGGAGAGCACCCCACCGTGCTACGGGAGCGTGTCACCTCGCCAGGCGGGACCACCACAGCGGCGGTGCGCCAGCTGGAAGATCACAAAGTACGCGCGGCATTCCTGGGTGCCATGGAAGCAGCGCGCGATCGCAGCCGCGAACTTGCCGCTGCGGCCCGGGAGAACAACCACGGTACTGGCGGCGGTAGATGAGCGGGCTGCTCGTCTTCTCTGACGATCTGACCAAGTACGACTTCGGCCCCAATCATCCAATGGCGCCCGGCCGGGTGACCAACACCATCTCGCTCGCTCGCCAGCTCGGTGTTCTTGATCGGCTGAAGATCGTGCCGCCGCCTGATATTGATCTTGCACTGCTGCAGACCGTCCACACCCCGGATTACATTGCTGCGGTAGAGCGCGGTGAACCCAACCAGCAATACGGGCTCGGGACCAGCGACAACCCGGTCTTTCCCGGGATGCACGAGGTGGCGGCTTGGGTCACCATGGCAAGCGTCGAGGCGGCCCGCAGGGTTTGGTCCGGTGATGTGCAGCGTGGTTGCAACATCAGCGGTGGGCTACATCACGCGATGCCTGGCTACACCAGCGGTTTTTGTGTCTACAACGACATCGCGGTTGCCATCCGGTGGCTGCTCGACAACGGCTGTGAGCGGGTGGGCTACGTCGACGTGGACGTCCATCATGGCGACGGCGTACAGGCGATCTTCTACGACGAGCCACGGGTGATGACCATCAGCCTGCACGAGCACCCGGCGCACCTCTTCCCGGGAACAGGCTTCCCCAACGAGACCGGTGGCCGAGGAGCAGAGGGCAGCGCGGTGAACATCGCACTCCCTCCTGGCGCCACAGACGCCGATTGGCTGCGCGCCTTTCACGCCGTCGTGCCACAGGTGCTTCGGGTACACGAACCAACCGTCTTGGTGACGCAACACGGCTGCGACTCGCACCGCCGTGATCCGCTTGCCGACCTGAACCTCACCCTTGATGGGCAGCGTGCATCGTACCTGGCGCTGGCGGATCTTGCGGAGGAGCTCTGCGAGGGGCGCTGGATCTCCGTCGGCGGCGGTGGGTACGCGGTGCTCAATGTGGTGCCCAGAGCGTGGACTCATCTGCTTGCCATCGTCAGCGGCGAGCCAATCGACTCGGGTACGCCCGTACCGGATGCTTGGCGCGCCGAAGCCGGCGAGTCAGCGCCGCTCACGATGTCTGATGGCGCGCCTGCCACCTTTCGTCGGTTCGAAGAGGGCTTCACGCCCCAGAGCCGCGTCGATCAAGCCATCCACGCGACACGACAGGCCGTCTTCCCTGACTTAGGTATCGATCCGAGCCTTTGAGCATCAAGCCGGGCACAGTTTCTGCAACGATGGGGAAAGCGTCAATTACGGCGACCGGCGTGTCGCGGAAATTCTGTGTATCGGCTGTACCATCAGCCCCGATTTCCACTATTCTCACTTCTGTACCCAGCGTCTAGAGGGGAATCAGGCGCAGACCGGTGCAGAAACGGGAATCTGAAGATGAATGACGAGTCCACGTCAGCAGAGGCAGGCGACGTCACTCCGTTGGCCAGTAATCTCCAGGCTGGCAAGTTCCTCACCGTCGCCGAGGTTGCCGCAATCCTTCGCCTCTCCAAGATGTCGGTCTACCGGCTGATCCATTCCGGCCAGCTGGAGGCTGTGCAGTTCGGCCGTAGTTTTCGGGTCGCTGAAAAGGCGCTCAACACCTACCTGGAGCACGCCTACTTCAGCGCCGGCTAGGGCCGGCGGAACACCAACGCAAACTGGCGGGGACTCGGCCACAGCGCATGCTCTGGCAGCACGTCCACGCCGCAGGCGCGCGATCCAATTCCGTGCACCGCCTCGTCGAGAAACAGATATACCCGATCACTGGGACCAAGCTCGTACTGATGACGTGCCCGATCTAGCTGTTGCGGCGTGTAGCCGGTCAGCGTAAAGCCAGGGCGGTGCTGCTGCTGGTTCGGCCAGGTTGTGATGCGTAGCCGGGCACTGTTTTCGTCGGAGATCACCAGCGAACGCAGCTCACTGCGGTGTCCGGTTTCCTGCGGCCGAGAGTAGGCGACATTCAGATGATCAATGTCGGCCGCGAAACGGCCTACCCGGGCAGCCTGGCAGGTGTCCGGATAGGACTCGTTCGGACCAGTGCCGAACCAACTCCCATGCCGCAGCTCGGCCGGCAGGTCGAACCGTACGCCGACCCGCGGCCAGGTGCAGTCCCAGCCGGGCGACGGCACGATGTCCACCAGCAGAGCAAGGCCATCGGTCAGCCACCAGTGGTAGGTGACATCCACGAAGAGGTTGCTGGCGGCGCTACCGACTCGTACCTGGGTTAGTAGCTGATCATGGTCGTAACGGATCTGATCAACTCGCTGCGCCAGGCGGTCCAGGCCACGCTCGCGCCAGCGTTGTTCCGATGACGGCCCGGGCGCGCCTTCTCCATGGGTTTCCTCTGGCTTGGCCAGCTCGAATGAGCCGCGGAAGCTACTGCGGTCGTTGTCGGTCGGTGCCCGCCACAGCTCGAGTCGGGGACCGTCGATCTCCACTCCGTACAGCCGAAGCAGCCGGCCCGTTCGAGCGTCGAATTGGGAATCGCCGAGCGTAATTCTGGCCTCGTTCGGCTCCAGCGCGGGCGGCGCCGGCCAGGTCGGCATGTGCTGCACGACCTCCGGCTCCGTCACGTTGAACTGAGCGAAGCAGATTTCGTGGCCGCGGTCAGCCCAAGCGGTCGTCGTCGCCAGCTCCGCTGTTACGGTTAGCCAGGTTTCCGCAGCGCCGGACTTGACAAGATCATCAGGCAAGGTGACGGTCGCACGCTCTCCTGGCGGGACCGGTGGAACCTGAATTGTCAGCTCCGCGACCGGGTAACCATCCACCTCACTGACTGCCGAGAAGCGAAGGTCTTCGGTTGTCAGGGTGTGATAGCGGTTCCGGATGCCGAGCAGGTTGCCGTCAAGATCGAAAAGGACTGGCTGATTGACCCGAGTGAATTCGGCAAGGCTCGGCGTCGGCGTACCGTCCGGCAAGATCATTCCGTCCATCACGAAGTTGCCGTCGTGCAGCACCTCCCCAAAATCACCGCCATAAGCGTAGAACTCCGTGCCGTCGGGAGCGCGTGTCAAGAGCCCATGATCACGCCACTCCCAGATGAAGCCGCCGTGCAGGCGCGGATACCGCTCGGTGAGGTCGTCGTATATGTGCATGCCACCCGCGCCGTTGCCCATGGCGTGGGCGTACTCACACATCAAGAAGGGCTTGCTCCGCACTCGCTCGGCATCGTCGACGTCGCTGAGGTAGAAGATGTAACCGCTGTCGCCACCGATTGCCGCCGTCTCGAGGTAATTGGGGTACATCCGCGAATAGATGTCGGTGTACGCGCAGGTGTGGTCACCCTCGTAATGCACCGGCCGGCCAGGATCGCGGCTGTGCACCCAGTCGGCCATGAGCGTCAGATTTCGGCCAGTTCCTGCCTCATTGCCCAGAGACCAGATGATCACCGAGGGGTGGTTCTTGTCCCGCTCGACGGTACGCGTCATCCGATCCAGGCACGCCTCTTCCCACCGTGGATCATCGCTCGGATTTCCGTGCCAGCCACAGGCTTCGAACCCGTGTGTCTCATAGTCGCATTCCTCGATCACCCAAAAACCGAGCTCGTCTGCAAGATCAAGTACCCGTGGATGAGGTGGATAGTGGCTGGTGCGGATGGCGTTGACACCCGCCCGCTTCATCATGATCAAATCCACTCGGGCACACTCCTCATCGAACGCCCGGCCCTTGACGGGGTTGATCTCATGCCGGTTCACGCCGCGAAAGATCACCTGACGTCCGTTGACCTGGAGGATGTCGGCAGCAATTTCAATGCGGCGAAAACCCAGCCGCAGTAGCAACGTCTCGCCTGCAGAGTGGACTCGTGTCTCATAGAGGCGCGGGACCTCGGCACTCCACGGTTCCACCTGCCCGACCGAGAACGCTGCGATGTCGCCAAGGCTGACGAATCGCTGCTGGACTCCAAGCTCGGGAATCTCGATCTCGATCGGAAATGCTTGTTCGCCAGCGATGATCTCCGGGTCAATCGACCCCGTGCTGTCTCGCTCGTACGTCGTGCGCAGCCAAAGATCATCCAGGGAACCACTCGGGCGGCTCAATACGGTGATGTCGCGAAAGATGCCGGGCAGCCACCATTGATCTTGGTCTTCCAGATAGCTCATGGAGGACCACTGATGCACCCTAACCAGAATCACATTTCGGCCCGGTCGAACTACATCGGTGATGTCGAACTCCTGCACGAGCCGGCTGCCCTTGCCAACTCCTATCTCGATGCCGTTCAACCACACCCGGTAGACCGATTCGACACCGTCGAAGCGCAGCAAGATCCGCTCAGACGTCCATTCCGGCAGCTCGAAGATGCGGCGATGATCAGCTGTCGGGTTCTCATCGGGAACATGCGGTGGGTCGATCGGGAACGGATAGCGGATATTGGTGTAGATCGGCCGTCCGTACGCGCCTTCCGCAGCTTTAGCGGAGGCGCCAGGCAGTACCCAATGCGAGGGCACCGTAATGGTGTCCCAGGCCGAGTCGTCGAAATTGGGATCGGCAGCTGCATCGTCAAGGCCGTACGCAACTGGTGACCAGCGAAACTTCCAATTCCCGTTCAGGCTTAGCATCGGCGCGTCGCTCGCTAGCCAAGCTCGAGGTCGGCTGCGCCGCCCGCTCCCAGGTGAGTAGTCATCGAGATAGCTGGTCACAAGACCAGTCTTGTGCTGCGACTGTTGAAAGCGCTACTGGTCGCCCTGTTGCTCCACCCTCGGGTGTGAACATCCCACGCTACGTGGGACGTTGACGCTGTACCTGGCATGCATGCCAGGTACAGCGCGAGCAAGCTAGGTACAGCTCTCGTTCGGTGTTCCCAGCTCGGATCGTGTGCGTTCTCAACTCGCATCATCTGGAACTGCCCGGTAACATGCGGGAGTTGTCCGGCGACAGGCGCCGGCGACTGATCAAGTCCGGGACCACCATGACGTCTCGGGAACGAGAGGTACCTCAGTGGGTTCGGTCATCAAGAAGCGCCGCAAGCGGATGGCGAAGAAGAAGCACCGCAAACTGCTCAAGCGCACACGGATCCAGCGCCGCCGCGCGGGCAAGTAGCCTCACCGACTGGACACCTTGATGGCCGGCGAAGGGGTCGTCCTCGTCACCGGAGTCTCGCGTGACCTGGGTGCCCGCTTCGCCCGATCACTCACCGAGGAGGACGTGGAGGTCGTCGGGATCGACCTGATCCCGCCCCGACACGACCTCGGCAAGGCCGATTTCATCCGTGCCGACATTCGCAATCCCGTCATCTCCAAGGTGATTGCTACCCGCGGCGTCGACACCGTGGTGCATCTGGCGATGGTGGCGACTCCAGGCAGCGCCGCCGGCCGCTCCGCCATGAAGGAGATCAACGTCATCGGCACGATGCAGCTGCTCGCTGCCTGCCAAAAGGCCGAAACATTCCGAAAACTCGTCGTACAGAGTTCGATATCGGTGTACGGAGCATCTCCCCGTGATCCGGCGAAGTTCACCGAGGACATGTCAGCTCGCGTTCAGCCGCGTACCGGTTTCGGCAAGGATTCACTTGAGATCGAAAGCTACGTTCGCGGCCTGGCCCGCCGCAGGCCTGACGTTGTAGTCACGACGCTCCGTCTGGCAAACCTCATGGGTGCCGGTGTCGATAACCAGGTCACCCGCTACTTGTCGCTCCCCGTCGTGCCACGAGTCATGGGATTCGATGCGCGACTGCAGTTTCTCCATCCCAGCGACGCCGTTGCGGCGCTGCTACTGGTGACACATCGCGACGTGCCCGGCACCTTCAATGTCGGCGCGGCCGACATCGTCACGCTCAGCCAGGCGCTCCGCAAGATGGGCCGTCCGGCGGTCGGCGTGCCACAACCTGTGACGCCAGTGGTGACAACACTTGTTCGGAGAGCACGCCTGGTGGATTTCTCCGCTGATCAAATTGACGCGCTCACCTATGGTCGCGCTATGGACACCTCTCGTTTCACCGCCGAGACAGGTTTCGTCCCGGAATTCAGCAGCTTGGCTGCACTCGAGGAGTTTGTCAGCGCCGCAAACCCGGGCTTGCTGAGTCCGGAGCGGGTGGACAGCGCACTCGCCGCTATCAGCCGTGTGCTGGGGACTGAGTCGGTGCCCGATGGCTGAGGCGAAGATCATCCAGCTGGGTAGCGGTGGCCCGGCTGGTCGTGGCAGTCCTACGTCACCGTCGGCTTCGGCTCGACGCCTGGCACCGCCCCGGGCTGGCCGGGCGTCAGAACCCCGCGCCGATGCTCCGCGAAGCACCCAGCGCAGCGGTCGACGTCCAGCTGATGGGCGCTCCCGCTCACCCGATGGGGACTCACAAACACCTGAACCGCCAATTGCTCCTGAACCGGAGCCCGAGCCGGGGTCAGACGAAGAATCCGCCACTTCAGTTGCGGGCGGGCTACTGAGCGAGCTAGCTCGACTCGCCTCTCGGTCGCTGGGAAGCCTGAAGTCGCTGCCGATCAAAGGGCTAGCAACGCTCGCCACTGATCCGCTACATACCTTGACTGCCGTGGCGGAGGCCATAGGGGTGGACTGGGACGAGTCGGTCGAGGAGACGGTGGCCTTCATCGGTGACAGGCTCCGGGGCGACTATGCAGTTGATGAATTCGGATTCGACCCGGAGTTCACGACCAAGATCTATCTCCCGGTGCTCCGCTGGCTAGCCGATTCGTGGTTCAGGGTCGAGGTTCGAGGCGCCGAGAACTTACCTATGGATGGCTCTGCGCTACTTGTCTCGAACCACGCCGGCGCGCTGCCGCTGGACGGGATGATCTTGCACACGATGGTCTACGACGAGATTGGCAGGCATGTCCGCATGCTCGGCGCCGACTTGATCTTCAAGACGCCCTACTCGAATGATCTTGCTCGCAAAACTGGCACAACCCTCGCCTGTCAAGAAGATGCGGAGCGCCTGCTGGCATCGAATCAACTCGTCGCGGTGTTTCCCGAAGGCTTCAAGGGCCTCGGGAAGCCGTACGCCGATCGCTACAAGCTGCAGCGGTTCGGTCGAGGCGGATTTGTCACAGCGGCCATCCGCGGTCAGGTGCCGATCATCCCGACCGCGATCGTCGGGTCGGAAGAGATCTATCCCCTGATCGCCAAAGCGCCGGGTTTAGCACGGGCGCTGGGCGTGCCGTACTTCCCGATCACGCCATTGTTCCCCTGGTTCGGACCGCTTGGCATGATTCCGCTGCCCAGCAAGTGGATCATCCAGTTCGGCGAGGCGATCACCACCGATGAACTGGGACCCGGCGCGGCCGAGGATCCCATGATCGTGTTCAACATCACTGATCAGGTGCGAGAGACGATCCAGCAGACGCTGTACGCGCTGCTCATGCAACGCCGCAGCGCTTTCTTTTGATGCTCCCTTACTCGCTGTCGCAACCTACGTACCCGTGCAGAGCACGACTCAACTGGGCAGAGCACAGCCGAACTAGTCTGAGCCACGTGTTCTGGGCGCTGGCGGTGATCTTGCTGGCATTCGCCGGCTTCACCGTTATCGTCGTCAGATTGCGCCGGCCGGTACGGGCCAGTGATAGCTCCACCGACGTAAACAGGGCCAGCACCAAAGCACGAAGTATTGATCTTGAACAGCTCAAGGGCTTTGTGTACGTCGGCGCCGCCGCCTTGGCATTGCTCGCGGTGGCCGTGATCTTGATGGGCCTGTACGCAAACGGTAGTGGTCGCGCCGAGGGCCTGGCCGTGCTCGGCTTCTTCGGCTACGCGGCATATCTCATCGCGGCGGGTGTGGTGCTCTACGTCATGAGTAGGAAGAGCTAACGGGGCCGAGTCAGCCCCTGAGAATGCGCCGGACGGCAATGCCGGTTGCCACTGCGCCAGCCGTGGCGCCTGCTGCCCCAGCGCCCAGTAGTCCGAACCGCGCCGCCTTCCGGCCGCTTCGATAGTCCTGAATCTGCCAGTCTTGCTCTTCGGCATGCGCCAGCAGCCTGCCGTCAGGGTTGATCGCACATGGGTGCCCGACCAGCGACAGCATCGGTAGGTCGTTGTAGGAATCCGAGTACGCGAAGCAGCGAGCAAGATCTAATCCATGTTCCTGTACTAGCGCCCGGATGGCGGCGGCCTTGGCAGGGCCATGCAACAGATCACCTTTCAGCCGCCCGGTATAAACGCCGTCGAGGTGCTCGGCGGTCGTACCCAGTGCCCCGGTAAGGCCCATTCGCGCGGCAATGATGCCCGCCATCTCCACCGGCGCGGCGGTCACCAGCCAAACCTGTTGACCGACATCGAGATGCATCTGTGCAATCGCCCGAGTGCCCGGCCAAATGCGCTCTGCAATCGATTCTTCATAGACCTCGTTAGCTATCTCGGTCAGCTCAGCGACGGTGTGCCCTTGGATGAAACCCAACGTCACGCCCCGGACATCCTCGATATGGCCCTGCTTCTCTCGTCCGATCATCCGGAAATAGGCCTGCAACCACAGGCCCTTCACGATCACCCGGGTGGGAAAGAAGCCACGCCGGTACAGACCCTTGGCGAGCTGGAACAGCGACGCACCCTGGATCACCGTGTTGTCAAGATCAAAGAACGCCGCCGCCGTGGGATCCTCGCGTATCAGCGGCTCCTGCTCAGCGGCGGCCTCCTCGACCTGGTGCAGCTCCGGGACCTCCTGGAGCGGACCAGCCGCAGTCAAAGGGCTGCTCTGGTCAACTGGAATTGCCGACGCGTCAGTGCCAGGCAGCGACTCAACGTGGCCGACCTGCTCGGGAGGCGCTGGCTCTGACTTGCTCATCGCCCTCTCCGGTCCGCTCACGTCAATCACCATAATGTCCGGCTCGCAATCCGCGTGCCAGACTCGGATGGGTGAGCGACCAGGAGGCGGCGGTGCAGCTCAGCGAGGCTGGATTGTCCGCAACCAACTTTGCCGACCTTGTGAGACGGGCGGCCGAAGGACATCCGGAAGCTGTGGCACTTGTTCAGCCTCGGCCAGCGCGTCGTGTCATGACCTGGGCCGAGCTCGACCGTCGAGTCGACGCGGTTGCCGCCGGATTGTCAGCGCATGGACTGCTCGCAGGGCATCGAATCGCGATCTATGGTGCGAACAGCATCGAATTCGTCGTGGCGTACTTCGCGGCTGTACGCGCCGGCTATGTCGCGATGCCGATCAACCCCGACAGCACAATTCATGAGCTGCGCCGGATGATCAACGACTGCGGGGCCCGAGTGCTCTTCACCGCTGAAAGTCAGCCGATAGACGAACTGCATCAGATCGCCCTGACGCCGCAGGGCCTGGACGAACTGTCCACGTCAGCAGCCCAACCGGTGAACTCGCCGCGGGATCCGGAGGCACTGGCCGTCCTGCTGTATACCGCGGGCACATCCGGCGAACCAAAAGCAGCGATGCTGAGCCATCGTGCGTTGCTTAGCCACGTGTACAACGTCGCATCCCTTGACATCGTTGACAAAGACGACGTGGTGCTAGCGATACTTCCGCTGTTCCACGTCTTCGGCCTGAACGCCGTACTGGGAAGTTCTGTGCTGTCCGGTGCGCGCTTGGTGATCATGGACGGGTTCGAGGGCTTGGCCGAGGTGCTGGCGGCAGAAAAGATCACCAACCTCCCCGTGGCACCACCGATGCTCGATCGCATTCTGCAGGATGAGCGGGCGATTGCAGGCCTTGCCTCAGTGACGACAGTTGTCTCAGGTGCCGCGCCGCTCTCGATTGATCTTCGCGACGAGTTCACCGCTCGTACCAGTCTCAGAGTCGAGCAGGGTTACGGAGTGACCGAGGCAGCCCCTGGTGTCACGGCCACCTTGGGCGGTGAGGCGCTTGGACAGGGCCACGTAGGTCGTCCGCTGCCTGGCGTCGAGATCAGAATCGGTGATGGCACTGATCCCACTGAGCCGGGCGAAATCCAGGTCCGCGGGAGAAACTTGTTCTCCGGTTATTGGCCGGACGGCCAGGGCGGTCCCGATCATGACGGCTGGTTCGCCACCGGCGACATCGGTTACATGATCAACAATGAGCTGTTCCTCGTCGATCGGTCGCGCGAGTTGATCATCGTCAACGGCTTCAACGTCTATCCCGCCGAAGTCGAGGAGGCGATCGCCGAGCTGCCAGAGGTCGAGTCGGTAGCGGTGGTCGGCCGGCCGCACTGGCGTACCGGCGAGCAGGTGGTGGCATTCGTTACCGGTGAAGGCATCGGTGTGGCGATGGTCAACCAACATTGCGCCAGCCGGCTCGCGAAGTTCAAGCGCCCGAGCCTGGTCTGGATCGTCGACGAGCTGCCGCGCGGGATCACCGGCAAGGTGAGGAAGGGTCTCTTGCGCGAGATGCGTGCGCCCTGAGCTTGTCGAACGGCTCAGCCCGCATGGAGCCCACTGACGGAGGCTATACGGGACCAGCCATCCGCTCTAGAGTCAATAGATGCGGCTAAGTCCGGCCGAAATCCGGGCGGTGATTGCGCTCGCAGTCGGCATGTTCTGTGTGCAGGTCGACTTCTTTGCGCTCAACCTGGCGCTACCGCGCATGGCAGTCGACCTCAACGAGACGACGACCAACATGCAATGGGTGATCAGCGCCTACATGATTGCCGTAGGTGCAGCCATGATTCCGGGCGGTCGGCTTGGCGACCTGCGTGGTCACCGGCGAATCGTGATTGCCGGCCTCGCTGTCTTCGGCGGGGCGTCATTGATCTGCGGCCTGTCCTTCTCCTACGGCCTGCTGATCGGATTTCGGGCGCTGCAAGGCCTGGGTGCTGCGGCGCTGTTCACCGTCAGTGTCGCGGCGATCAGCAACGCAGTCACCGGTGATCACCGGGCCTTGGCCATCGGTGCCCTCTTCGGAATCGCCAACATCGGCACCGCACTCGGCCCGTTCATCGGTGGACTTCTGACCGAGCAGCTCAGTTGGCGCTGGGTGTTCTTCCTCAACGTCCCACTCAGTGCGATGGCCATCTTCTGCTGCCTTCGATGGTTGCCCTCGACGCCACCAGCGGAGGCGACGATGCGAATCGATTGGCTGGGATTGATCTTGGTCAGTTCCGGTATCGTCGCTGTTGCTTACGCCGCTGATCGCGCCGGCGAATGGGGCTGGAGCTCGCCGCGACTCATCGGATTGCTGGCCCTGGCTGTTGTGCTGTTCGTGATCTTCATCCTGGTGGAGCGGCGGGTGCGGGATCCATTGATCAACTTGGCGCTGTTCCGGAATCGGCCCTTTGTATTGATCACCATTGGCGGCACCATCGCCAACATCGTGTACACGGTGACGGTGCTGTGTACGACGATTTATCTGCAGGACGGTCGCGGGCTCAGCCCAATCGTTGCTGGCGTGGTATTCCTAGCCCCATCCGTTGCGGTGGCGCTGTCTGGTCCGCTGGCTGGCCGGCTCGCGGGGTGGCAACCGGTGCCTGTGCTCATTCCGGCGACCATGCTGTTCGGCGGCGCTACTCTGCTGGCCACCTCGGCTGCAAATTCCTGGGGAGCCTACATTCCGCTGCTCGGCCTGACCGGCTTCGCCCTCGGTCTGGGCTGGACACTACCGAGCATTGGAAGCCAGACGGTCGTCGATCCGGCTCGTGCCGGCGAGGCGGCCGGAGTCAACCTCACTGTGATGGTGACAATCGCCGGAGTCGCTGTCGCCATGGCTGGCACGCTGATCGAGCTAGGGGGCGGCGGAACTGCCGACATCACTGCCGCTACCAAGGGAGTCGTGCGGCTCGTCTCGGTGCTCTCCCTCGTTGGGGGTGCAGTTCTGTTGGGTATCGCCCTGCTTGGCCGCCGTACCCACCGGGCCTCGGAGGTCGCATCGCCCGCGTCATGAAAGATGGTGACGTGGTTGCGTTCGCCGAACATGCGGAGCGGGTCGTCGTTCTGACACGCACCGGGTGCCATCTGTGCGACGAGGCAATCGCACATGTGGCGGCCGTGTGTGCCGAGACCGGCGATGCGTATGCGCTGATTGACGTCGACAGCGATCCGGAACTCCAGCGGCGCTACACCGATCAAGTGCCCGTCACGTTCGTCGATGGCGCGCAACATGACTTCTGGCGAGTGGACCCGGTACGCCTGAGGGCCGCCCTGGCGCGGAATCGGTGAGTGCCATGTTGTTCACCGCTGCCACGCTTCGCGGGCTCAGTGACGGTCGGGTGAGCTGTACGTATCGCCGCTGGGACGTCGTACGCCCCAAAGTCGGATCACGATTCACGACTTCGGCTGGGGTTGTCGAGGTGACGTCGATCGCGCGTGCCGACGAGCAGCAGCTGACCGACCGAGACGCTGCAGAGGCTGGGTTTGATTCAGTGGCTGACTTGATCAAGTGGTGCCGGAGCAAGGGCAGCGGTGATCTCTATCGGATTGGGATCACCTTGGCTGGACCTGATCCGCGTATTGAGCTGCGACGCAGCGACAAGCTGAGTCCTGCAGATATCACGGCACTTGATACAAAGCTTGACCGGATGGATCGGGCCGCTGAGCAGCCGTGGACTCGCAGCACCCTGCGGCAGATTCAACGCCTGCCTGGTGTCGTGTCGACCGAGCTCGCCGCCGAGGTGGGCCAGCAGCGTCAGGCCTACAAGTTGCGCGTACAGCGCCTCAAGGCTCTTGGTTTGACCGAATCACTGGAACGCGGTTACCGGCTCTCGCCGCGCGGCGAGGCCTATCTTGCGGCGCTTGAGGCCAGCGGTTAGCAATGCGAATCCGAGCGTTTTCGCCAGCTCGGCGGGAAACGTACGCCTGACGCGCGCCTGACCACCCGTTTCGGCACGTTTGGCGGGAAACGTACGCTTCGGAGGCCTGAACTCAACCGTCTTCGTATTTGGTGCGAAACGTGCGCCCGATTCGAGCAGCCTGAGATGTTTGTGCGGCCATTCACAAACGCTTTAGAGTGGCGCTGTTTGGACCAGATCCGAGCGCAGATCAGGAGTTGCGTGTCGCAGACCTTCCCCACTGAGCCTCCGCCGCGGGCGGCGGCAGCTGACCATTGGCGGGCGGTCCCCACACTCAAGGGAATCCCGGACGCCACAGTCGCCCGCCTGCCCGTCTACCTGCGAGCTCTGAACCAGCTGGCGGAGCAGCAGATCGACACCATCAGCAGCGGCGCACTGGCTGAGGCTGCCGGTGTCAACTCCGCCCAGCTCCGCAAGGACCTCTCCTACCTCGGCTCGTACGGTACCCGGGGAGTCGGCTATGACGTGGCGTACCTGCGGTTCCAGATCGGCCGGGTGGTGGGCTCAGCTCATGACTGGCCGGTGATCATTGTGGGCCTGGGCAATCTCGGTACGGCGCTGGCCAATTACTCCGGTTTCTACTCCCACGGTTTTCGGGTCGTCGGCTTGATCGATACCTCGCCGGATCTGGTCGGCAAGCGGATTCATGGCCTGGCAATCGCCGACCTCAGGGAACTGGAGGAGGTTGTCGCACGTACCGGCGCAGTGATTGCGGTGATCGCAACTCCCGCCGATGCCGCCCAAGCCGTCGCCGACAGGCTGGTTTACCTGGGAGTCACCAGCATTCTGAACTTTGCGCCGACGGTGCTCGTCGTGCCGGAGGGAGTCAATGTTCGAAAGGTCGACCTGGGCCAGGAACTGCAGATCCTTGCCTACCACGAGCAACGCAAGACCAGCGACAGCCAGGTCTTGACCAAGAGCAGGAGGACGAGCTAGTGAGCATCCTGGTGGTCAGCGTCTCGCATAAGTCGACCTCGGTCTCCCATCTGGCTCAGCTTGCCCTGGAGTCGCACGCCGCAGCAAAACTGGCCGAGCAGCTTGTCGACTCCGAACACATCGACGAGGCCCTGGTGCTGTCGACATGCAACCGGACCGAGCTCTATGCCTCGGTCTCGCGATTTCACGGCGCGTTGGACGATGCAACCCAGGTCCTCGCCGATGTCGCCGGTCTGAGGGCTGGTGAGGTCCGTTCATTGTGCGCGGTCTTCTTCGATGAGGGTGCTGTCGCTCACACCTTCTCGGTCGCCTCGGGGCTGGATTCCCTTGTGGTCGGAGAAAGCCAAATTCTCGGACAAGTCAAGGGCGCGTTAGCCCTCGGCCAGACGCACCAGACTGTCGGTCCGGTCCTCAACTCCTTGTTCCAGCAGGCAATCAGAGTAGGCAAGCGAGTCCACACCGAGACCGGCATTGGCGCCGCCGGCCGGTCGCTGGTGAGCGCTGCGTACACGCTGCTCACTGAAGAGATCGGTGAACTACAGGGCAGCCGGGTGCTCGTCGTTGGAGCCGGTGCGATGGCTGGGCTGGCAGCGCGGACCGCGGCGGCCGACGGCGCCTTCGTGACTTGTGCCAACCGGACGCTGGCTCGCGCCGAGCGGCTGGCGGAAGCAGTCGGCGGCAAGGCGGTCGCGCTGTCGGATCTGAGTGATGCTCTTGCGGCCACGGATGTGCTGGTGACCTGCACTGGAGCCCGGACGCTGACCATTGGCGTCGACGACCTTGCCGGCACGCCGGTACGCGGCGTCGTAGATCTCGCACTTCCAGCTGACGTAGCGTCGGAGGTCGCAGAACATGACATTTGCCTGGTGAACCTGGACCGGCTCGTTACCGATCAACCAGACGGTGCAAGCGCCCAGGAAATCGAGGATGCCCGTGACCTGGTTCGGGACGAAGTCGCCAACTTCCTCGCGCTACGCCGTGCTGCCCAAGTCGCGCCAACCGTGGTCGCGCTGCGCTCTATGGCTTCAGATGTAGTGGCAGCTGAGCTGCGTCGACTGGAGGCCCGGCTGCCTCACCTCGATGATCATGAACGCCAGCAGATCCAACACAGTATGCGGCGTGTTGTCGAGAAGCTGCTGCACGCCCCGACCGTACGGGTACAGGAACTGTCGTCTGAGCCTGACGCTGTCGACTACGCCGCCGCTTTGCGGGTGCTGTTCGCCCTTGACCCGCAGACCGTCGCAGCAGTCATGTCACCAGAGGTCGGACCCTGATCATGTCGCTCTCCACTCGTCATGGGTTTCTCGCGTTTCTCTGTTTGATTGCTCCGCTCGCTCCGCGCGGATCGCGCCGGGAAGCCGCCTACTTTGTCGTCGCTCGCCGACGGAAAAGCGTGTCGGCTCACTCCTCCGCAGCACGGCGGCGCGCGATCCCATGCACCAGGGCACGAACAAGAGCCGATTCGGCGGATCGTGGCCAGATTCGTCGAGTTGTGCGGAGAAACGGCCTGGCATCGTTCAGAAGCCAGACTCCGATGGTCAGGCAGCGCTGATGCATACGGCCCAGTTGACCCGGCCGATCCGGCTGGGCGCACGCAAGTCCGCGCTCGCCCGCGCGCAGGCGAACCAGGTAGCGGCCGCCCTGGCGGCGAGCGGCATCGATTCACGCTTCGTCGGCATTACGACCGCCGGTGATACCGATCAGCGCCACCTCACCGAGATCGGCGGCAGAGGCGTCTTTGTGAGCGCCGTTCGGGATGCACTGCACAGCGGCGAAATCGATGTCGCCGTGCATTCCCTCAAGGATCTGCCAACCGCACCGGCGGCAGATCTGGAGATCATCGCGATACCGCCCCGTGAGGACACTAGGGATGTGCTTGTCGGGCGCCGACTTGATGATCTTGCCGATGGCGTTCGAGTGGGCACTGGGGCTCCGCGGCGGGCCATGCAGATCCTCGACTGGGCCGCCGACCACAACGTTCGGCTGGAGATCGTGCCGATTCGGGGCAATGTCGAGACCCGAATCGAGCGGGTACGAACCCGCCAGGTCGATGCCGTGATCTTGGCCGCGGCAGGCTTGCGCCGGCTCGGTCTGCTCCCCGAATCGGATGCAGCAGCCGAAGGCCTCCTGGTCAGCGACCTTGAAGCACAGATCCTTGATCATCAGGTGATGCTTCCAGCACCTGGACAAGGTGCCCTCGCGCTAGAAATTCATCGTTCTCTCAGCATTGACTTGCGTCAGCATTTGGCAGATCTCGACAACCCGGTTGCGCACGCAGAATCCCTTGTAGAGCGGGGTTTTCTGGCCGCCCTGGAGGCCGGCTGTACGGCGCCAGTAGGGGCCCATGCAACGGTGACTGCCGTCCGTGGTACAAGTCTCGATTTGACTCTGACCGCGGTAATTGGGAGAACGTTACTGAGCAACTTGTCAGAACCAGCCAAAGCAGGCCCAGTGATTCGGCTGGAGGCGCAGGGATCAACGACGGATCCGCAGCATTTTGGGGCCGCGCAAGCCGGTGAGGTGCTGACGCAGTTGCAAGAGGAAAACGTCTGAACAACCTAGGGCTCGGCCCGCCGAAAAGGCGACCGAGCTGAGACAACAGAACGCGAGAAGAAGTCAGTGAGTACATCCTCGGCTCGTAGGCCCCGGACCTCCCCCTCAGTCACTCCGACCGTACCTGTTGCCAAAGGTCGGGTCATCTTCGTCGGTACCGGGCCTGGTGACCCTGACCTACTGACACTTGGTGCGATTGCCGCCCTGGCCGATGCCAGCTCGGTGATCTTGGACAATGATCGACAACAAGAAATCCTTGCCCATCCCGCTATCACGCTCGGCAAGGATGCTGAGGTGATAACCCTGGGACTCACCGAAGCACGCAAGCCACTAAGCCCGTCGGCGCGGGCCAAAATCGTGCTCAAGCAGGCCTCGACAGGTTGCCGAGTAGTGCGTCTGGTAGCCGGTGATCCCTTCCTGGACAACGCCGTCGCCGATGAAGCCGCGGCATGCGTACGCGGTGGTATCGACTTCGAGGTCGTGCCCGGCGTCTCCAGTCTGACCGCTGTCCCGGAGTACGCCGGCATCGACTTGATCCATGCTGGAGGCGTGCAATTCGCCTCGGTAACCGACGGCAAGTTCGCCAAGAACGGAACGTCCCAGTGGGGTGCCGCGGCCACGATCGTGGTCAGCACGGTGGTCTCGATGATTGGCAGTCTGGTTGAGGCGGCCAAGGCTGCCGGTCGGCCAGGAGATGATCATGTGGTCGTCACCCTGCACGGCGGCAGCACCGAACAGATCACGCTGTCAACCAGCCTCGATGGACTGCATGCCGCTGTCAGGTCGGTACGGGCGCCGGCCTCAGATCCGGTGCACGTCATCATCGGCGCTGCCGCGGAGCAGCGTTCGGAGTTGAGCTGGTATGAAACCAAGCCGCTGTTCGGCTGGCGCGTGCTGGTGCCGCGTACCAAGGATCAAGCGGCACCGATGGTCGCGCGGCTACGCACCTACGGCGCCCACAGTGAGGAGGTGCCGACCATCTCGGTCGAGCCACCTCGCAGTCCACTGCAGATGGACAAGGCGATCCGGGGTCTGGTCGAGGGCCGGTACGAGTGGGTCGCGTTCACCTCTGTAAATGCCGTCCGCGCCGTACGCGAAAAGTTCGAGGAGTACGGCCTGGATGCTCGTGCCTTCTCCGGCCTAAAGGTCGCAGCCGTTGGCGAGGTAACCGCTAACTCGTTGCAGGCTTGGGGAATCGAGCCGGATCTGGTGCCGAGTGGCGAGCAGTCCGCCGCCGGGCTGGCGGCCGAGTTCCCGCCGTACGACGACGTGCTGGACCCGATCAACCGGGTCTTCCTGCCACGTGCCGACATCGCCACGGAGACACTCTCTGAGGGTCTGAGGAACCTGGGATGGGAGGTCGAAGACGTCACGGCGTACCGGACGGTCCGAGCCACCCCGCCCCCAGCGCCAGTGCGTGAGGCGATCAAGACGGGCAAGTTCGATGCCGTGGTGTTCACCTCGTCCTCGACGGTGCGCAACTTGGTGGGTATCGCCGGCAAGCCGCATTCGTCGACGATCATCGCCGTTATCGGCCCGGCGACTGCGCGGACTTGCGAGGAGCATGGCCTGCGGGTCGACGTCATTGCCGCCAAGCCGTCGGTTGTTGATCTTGCTGATGCGCTGGCCAGCTTTGCTGCCCAACGGCGAGATGCGTTCCTGGAATCCGGCGAGCCGGTTCTCAAGCCGTCTCAGCGGCGCCCCGGCACTCGGCGGAAGGTGTGAACTCACTCGAGTAGGGACCTTGGCAGAATAGTGTGGGCAAGTTGCAACTTCCGGGCGCGGAAACCTGCCGTTCGCCCACACTTTCTTGAGGGAGCGGAGTGATTAAACACCGCCCGAGGCGGTTACGGACCACAGCAGCGATACGGGCAATGATCGCGGAGACCAGCCTCGAATCACGGCAACTGATCTTGCCCATGTTCGTCGCCGAAGGATTGCCTGAACCACGCCCGATCAGCTCCATGCCCGGCGTCGTACAGCACACTCTTGACACACTTCGGAAGGCGGCAGTGGAGGCCGCCGATGCCGGGCTGGCTGGCGTCATGCTCTTCGGCGTGCCAGAGCACAAGGATGCGCAAGGCTCTGGCGCGCTCGAACCGGATGGCATCCTGACCTCCGCCATCAAAGCGGTGCGTCAGGAAGTCGGAGACCAATGCCTGGTGATGTCAGATGTGTGCCTAGACGAGTTCACCGATCACGGACACTGCGGTGTGCTGACGCCGTCGGGTGTTGTCGACAACGACGCGACGATTGAGATCTACGCCCAAATGGCGGTGCTGCATGCTGATGCTGGTGTCCACATGGTCGGACCCAGCGGCATGATGGACGGCCAGGTCGGTGCCATTCGCGAGGCGCTGGATGCAGCAGGTCAATCCGATGTCGCGATCCTTGCCTATTCCGCCAAGTACGCCTCGGCGTTCTACGGCCCCTTCCGTGAGGCCGTAGCATCCTCTCTTCGCGGCAATCGCAGGGCATACCAGCAGGATCCGGCCAATGTTCGCGAGGCGCTCCGTGAGGTGGCACTCGATGTCGAGCAGGGTGCCGACATTGTCATGATCAAGCCCGCGCTCGGCTACCTTGACGTGGTACGTGCGGTCCGGGAGTCGGTGGATCTGCCGGTAGCGGCGTACAACGTGTCAGGGGAATACGCCATGATCGAGGCGGCGGCAGCCAACGGTTGGATCGATAGGGACGCGGCGATCAGCGAGGCATTGACCTCCATCCGGCGGGCGGGCGCGGATCTGATCTTGAGTTATTGGGCTCTGGACTGGGCCCAGTCGCTGCGCGACGAAGAACGTGGAGAGCGCAAGCGCTCGCGCCTTGTTGGTTCCGTCGAACCAAGCCCTCCTTCGTCGGGGCGGTTCGACGGTCGGACTTCGTCCGAGTCGCTGCGCGACGAAGAACATGCGTGAACGGCGATGACTGTTCGACCAGCTGCCAACACTGTACGCAGCCAGGCTGCCTTCGAGCGCGCCCAGACGGTCACCCCGGGCGGTGTGAACTCACCGGTCCGGGCCTTCCGATCCGTGGGCGGCACGCCGCGGTTCATCGCCAGCGCCAGCGGTCCTTATTTGTACGACATCGACGGCAACGAACTCGTCGACCTGGTCTGCTCCTGGGGTCCTATGTTGCTGGGCCACGCCCACCCACAGGTCATCGGCGCGGTTGCCGAAGCAGCCTGGCGCGGAACGTCCTACGGCGCTCCCACGCTGGCAGAAGTTGATCTTGCCACTGAAATCATCGAGCGGATGCCGGTGGATCAGGTCCGCCTGGTCAACTCAGGCACCGAAGCCACCATGTCCGTGCTGCGTCTGGCTCGCGGAGTGACCGGCCGTAACAAGATCATCAAGTTCGCCGGCTGTTATCACGGGCACGTGGATGCACTGCTCGCTGCCGCCGGCTCCGGAGTGGCAACCCTTTCGATCCCGGGCACTCCTGGAGTAACGGAGGGAACCACCCTGGACACCGTGGTGCTCGGCTACAACGACCGAAACGCCGTGCGTGAGGCCTTTGCCAGCTTCGGCACCGAGATAGCAGCGGTGATCACCGAGGCTGCACCGGGCAATATGGGCGTCATTCCGCCAGCGGTGGAGAATGGCATCGGCTTCAATGCATTCCTGTCCGGGATTGCTCACGAGCATGGTGCTCTGTTTATCTCCGATGAGGTGATGACCGGTTTTCGAGTGAGCCGATCGGGGCAATTCGGGCTCGATGGCGTGCGGCCGGACCTGGTGACCTTCGGCAAGGTGATGGGCGGTGGGTTTCCGGCTGCGGCCTTCGGCGGGCAAGCCGCGCTTATGCAGAACTTGGCACCGGTTGGCAGCGTCTACCAAGCTGGCACCCTGTCCGGAAACCCCATAGCGACGGCCGCTGGACTGACCACCTTGCGGCTGGCGACCCAGGAGATCTATCAGCAGATTGACCGCACGTCGGCAACGCTGAGGGCTGAGGTGGCGGTTGCCCTGGATGCGGCTGGAGTGCCTTATGTCATACAGAATGCTGGGAACTTGTTCAGCGTTTTCTTCGTGACCGAGGACGTGACCGCAGTGCCGGATTACGCCACAGCGAGCCAGCAGGCGGCGGGAGCGTACGGTGCGTTCTTCCACTCCATGCTCGATTCCGGCGTCTACTTGCCGCCGAGCGTGTACGAAGCTTGGTTTCTGTCGGCGGCGCACGATGATAGGGCGTTAAATCGGATCGTCGAAGCGCTACCAGCTGCGGCGACCGCCGCCGCGAGTGCCTCGGGATAGATAGGCGAGGGCCAGCATGGGTCAGAACCGGACGATCGTGCACCTCGTACGACATGGAGAGGTGAACAACCCGGCGGGGCTGCTCTACGGACGCCTGCCTGATTTTCACCTATCCGAGCTTGGCCAGGAGATGGCCGAGCGGGTCGCCGAGCATTTTCGGGGACGTGACGTGGTGCACCTCAGAAGCTCGCCGCTGGAGCGGGCACAGGAGACGGCAGCACCAATCGCTGAAGCGTTCGGCCTGCCGGTATTTATCGACGCCCGGCTGATCGAGGCTGCAAACTACTTCGAAGGCCTGCGGCTTTCCTTCGATGGTGCGCTGAGACATCCGAAAAACTGGCTCTATTTCCGTAACCCGCTGCGGCCGAGCTGGGGTGAGGCATATGCCGACATCCTGGCGAGGATGCGCCCGGCAATGGGAGATGCCGCTGATGCCGCCGCGGGCCATGAAGCAGTCATCGTGTCGCATCAGCTGCCGATCTGGGTCGCGCGGAACTATGCGGAGGGCCGTCGGATGGTGCATGATCCGCGAAAACGTCAGTGCACGTTGGGCAGCGTGACGTCGTTCACCTTTATCGATGCTTACGTGACCTCAGTCAGCTACTCCGAACCGGCTGCTGAGCTGCTTCGTCCGCACCAGACCAAGAAGTTCGTCGCGGGAGCCTGATGCTGCGGCGTAGTAGCGTCCGCCTCGGTGCGGCTCTGGCCGCAATCGTGATGCTCGCGGCCTGCGCCCGGACGGGAGCCGATGAGCAAACCCGCAGCGCTGGTGAAGTCGGCTATCCGACGGTGTCTCGCAATCTGACCCGAGTTCCACCCGACCAGCGCAAGGAGCTGCCGGTGGTGTCGGGCCGAGCCCTGGGCAGCAACAAGACAATCTCGACGCAGGATTACCGCGGCAAGGTGGTGGTGATCAACGTCTGGGGCTCCTGGTGTCCGCCATGCCGCAAGGAGGCGCCCGATCTGCAGGCGGCGAATGTCGAGACCAAGAACGTCGCACAGTTCGTCGGGATCACCAGCAAGGACTATGACCCGGCGCCGGCTGAGGCGTTCGTTCGGAGCTTCAAGATCACCTATCCCAGCATCTACGACCCGACCGGCAAGGTGCTGCTGGCCTTCGCTGGTGAACTGCCGCCGAGCGCCATCCCATCGACCATGATCATCGATGGGAAGGGCCGGCTTGCCGTCCGAGTACTGAGTGAAGTGCCCAAGACCACCTTGGTCGACATGATCAATGACGTGGCGGGCGGTCGCTAGTGACTCCGCTCGACCTTGCGACATGGGCCGAGACAGCCGTCGGCGGCTCCATGGCGCTGGCGCTTCCCGTCGCCCTGCTGGCCGGGCTGGTCTCGTTCTTCTCGCCCTGCGTGGTGCCGCTGCTGCCGGGTTACCTCTCGTACGCGACCGGCCTAGGAGCCGCGGAGGTCGTCGAGGGGTCACAGCACCGCGGCCGGATGCTCGCCGGAGCATCGCTGTTCGTGCTGGGATTCGCGGTGATCTTTGTCATCACCGGGGTGGTCGCCGGCTCGGCCGGGCGGCTGCTTGCCGAATATCGGGATGTGATCACTCGGGTGCTCGGTGCTTTGATCATCGTGCTCGGTCTGATCTTCGCGGGCGTACTGCGCTTCGGGCAACGTGATCTACGGATTCATCGGGTGCCCGCGGTCGGTGTTGCGGCAGCCCCGCTGGTCGGTGTGGTCTTCGCCCTCGGCTGGACGCCCTGCCTGTCACCGACCCTCGGTGTGGTCGTCAACCTTGGCTTCAACGAAGGCACTGCCGTACGCGGGGGCCTGCTCGGCTTTGTCTATGCCTTGGGTCTCGGCATCCCCTTTGTGATCGCGGGTCTTGCGTTTACCAAGATGGCCGGCGCTGTCGCTTTTCTCCGTGAGCGACAACAGCTGATCATGCGCATCGGTGGAGTCCTGATGATCATTGTCGGCGTGCTGCTGGTGACTGGCACCTGGAATATGCTCACTGGAGTGCTGCGGCAGTGGGCAGCCAGCTTTGAAACGGTTATTTGACGTGATGGGGATTTGACGTGACGGCGATCAAGACACGCGAGCCGGCGGCCGAATCCAGCGGTTCCACCGCACCAGCCGAGCTTCCCCGACTGGGGTGGCGTGGCGGACTGCGCTACTTGTGGACTCAGCTCATCTCGATGCGTACGGCGCTGATCTTGTTGTTCGCACTCGCCCTCGCGGCAATCCCCGGTTCGCTGGTGCCGCAGCGCAGAATTTCGCCGGTTCGGGTGAGCGACTTCATCAACGAACATCCCACACTGGGACCGATTTACGACAAGATCGGCCTCTTCAACGTCTATAGCTCGCCATGGTTTGCGGCGATCTATCTGTTGCTGTTCGTCTCCCTGATCGGCTGCATCGTGCCGCGCGTCGGCGTGTACGCCAAAGCGCTGCGGGCCCGGCCGCCGAAGACACCTCGCAATCTGGTCCGATTGCCGGCGTACGCCCGCGCAGACATTTCCGGTGATGATCATGACGTTCTGAAGCGCGCTGCCGTTGCGCTGCGCCGACGGCACTATCGGGTTGACGCCCACAGTGACAGCGTCGCGGCAGAGCGCGGCTACCTGCGCGAGGCCGGGAACCTGGTCTTTCACATCAGCCTGGTTTTCGTGCTCATCGGGGTAGCGATCGGGGTGCTCTTCGGATTCCGCGGCACCAGCGTGGTGATCGTCGGCCAGGGCTTTTCCAACAACCTCACCCAGTACGACGATTTCTCAGCCGGTGCTCGCTTCAGGGAGTCAGATCTGGCGCCGTTCAGTGTGACGGTTCAGGACTTCGATGTGAAATTCGAGACCGGGCCGGTGCAGCGGGGCGCGGCTCGCCTGTTTCGGGCGAACGTCGAGGTGACCGACCGACCCGGGGCGGCACCCCGCCAGGAGGTTCTCGAGGTCAACAAGCCGCTGCACATTGCTGGCACCACGGTCCATCTCATCGGCCACGGCTATGCCCCAAAGGTGACGGTAAAGGATGCACAAGGCAACGTCGCCTTCTCGGGCCCAGTCGTGATGCTGCCGCAGGACAGCAATTTCACCTCACTGGGCGCCATCAAGGCTCCGGATGCCCGGCCCGAGCGGCTGGCTTTCGAGGCCTTGTTCCTTCCCACAGCAGTGCTCAACGATCAGGGACCGCAGTCGATCTTTCCCGATGCCCTGAACCCAGCGTTGTTCGCCAACGTCTGGTACGGGCCACCCAAGGTGGAGGCCGGTCAGCCTGAAAACGTCTACTCCCTCGAGACCAGCGGTCTCAGCCAGCTCAAGCAAAGTGACGGTCAGCCGGTACGGATCGCCCTCAGGGTCGGAGACGGGGTCAATCTTCCTGACGGTAAGGGCTCTATCCAGCTCGATGGCTGGGTGCGTTGGGTCAAGCTACAGATCGGCGATACCCCTGGCGTACCGATATCTCTTATTGCGTTGGGATTTGCGGTCGCTGGCTTGTGCTTGTCACTGTTCGTTCGTCCCCGCCGGGTATGGATTCGAGTCCGAGACGGCGAGGCAGACCATAAGGTGTTGGAAGTCGGAGGCCTGGACCGTGCAGATGCCCGTGCCGGGCTGACCGATGATGTGGCCGAGCTCGCCGCGGAGCTGGCCCGTAGGCCGGAGGATGTGAGCGCAACGTGAGATACGAGTATTACTCCAATCTCGCGCTGGTGAGCTCGGTAGTCGTCTACGCGCTCGCCATGTTCACCCATGCGGCCGAGTGGGCAGCAGCACGCCGGGTCAGTGTGGCAGGAAGGACCGAGCCGGAGCTGGTCAATGTTGCGGCTGAGGACAGGCGTGCAGAGCCTGCTGAGATGCGCCCTGAGCCTATCGAAGGGCGCGACCAAGCAGACCCGGACAGCTCATCGGCTTCGAGCGCTCGAGTTGAGCAGTTCGGCCGCATGGGTGTTGCGCTGACGATCATCGGCTTCCTGCTGAGCGTCGCAGGCGTGGTGCTGCGGGCGCTTGCCGCGCAGCGGGCGCCCTGGGGCAATATGTTCGAGTTCACGATTACGGCGATGGTTTTCATCGTGGGCGCGTACTTGATCTTGCTATGGCGTACCGGAGTCCGCTGGCTGGGACTGCCTGTCACCTTGCTGGCTGCTATTGGAAACGGGCTGGCGGTGACCGTCTTCTACGTCGCTGTCGCGCCGCTTGTGCCTGCCTTGCACTCCGTCTGGTTCTTGATCCACATCGTGGCCGCAGCCATCTCAGGGGCGGCGTTCAATGTCGGCGGGGTGATGTCAATCCTCTACTTGATCAAGAAACGTGCAGAGGACCGTGGTGATGTGCGCGGCTACCTCGAGCGGCTTCCGAGCTCTCGCAAGATCGACTTGATCGCCTATCGATTCCTTGCTTTCGCATTCCCGTTGTGGACTTTCACCGTCGTGGCGGGCGCGATCTGGGCCGAGTACGCCTGGGGACGTTACTGGGGCTGGGACCCCAAGGAGACCTGGGCCCTGGTGACCTGGGTGATCTACGCGGGCTACCTGCACGCCCGGTCGACAGCCGGCTGGCGCGGCACCAGGGCCGCTGTGATCGCGATCATCGGCGTTGCCTCGTTCTGGTTCAACTTCGTCGGCATCAATCTGCTGGTCTCCGGCTTGCATTCCTACGCCGGAATCTGACCCCGGAAGCCGCCGGGTGCTGGGGCCGTTTTCGCGCTTTTGGTGGGAAACGCCCGCTCAACCCGCGCCCGAAGGACACTTTTCCGCGCTTCTGGCGCGAAACGTACCTCTACGCGCTCATGTCGAGTCCTGTCCGTAAAGGTGCCGTTTATGCTCGGGTGTCCACCTGGAGATGCGCACCAAAGCTAGGCAGACGCATCCGCACTCGCAATCTCCTGTCTCACTATAGGGAATATATGGTTATGCCTAGCCGTCATGCACAGCACGATAAAAGAGTCGGTGGTACGTGGCATTGTGGCGAGCGTGGACGACCTGGTACGGGCGATGGAGGCGGCTGCCAATCCAGACGATGCACGAGCACTTGCCAGATACTTCAAGGTGGATCCGGGCAGCTACGGGGAAGGCGATGTCTTCCTCGGCCTCAAGCTTGGCGACCTGCGTCGGCTGGCCAAGCCGTACGCCGCAGCAGCTTTCGAACCTGATCAATGGCTGCCGATGTTGCACAGCCCAACACATGAGCATCGCCTTATCGCGCTCGTCGTGATGAGTGAGCGAGCGAAGAAGGGCGTGAAGAAATCCACCAGTGATGGCGAGCTGAAGGTGATCTATGACACCTATCTCGGTAACACCAGCTACGTGAACAACTGGGATCTGGTCGACGTTAGTTGCGGCCCGATCGTTGGTGGGTATCTGCTGGATCGCGAGCGCTCACCGCTGTACGAGCTAGCCGGGTCCGACCTGTTGTGGGACCGTCGGATTGCCATGGTGAGCAGCCAGCACTTTCTTCCTCAGGGCGAGACCACCGATCTCTACCGCCTCGCCGAGATCTTGTTGCCCGATCGCCATGACTTGATCCACAAGGCCGTCGGCTGGTCGCTGCGAGAGGCCGGCAAGCGGGTGGATAGAGATGAACTTCGTCGTTTTCTTGATCAGCATGCGCCGGTCCTGCCGCGTACGGCACTGCGCTACGCCATCGAGCACTTCGAGCCCGCAGAACGTCAGCACTACCTCGCGATTCCGCGACAACGCGCGCCGAAGTAGCCGGGATCAACACCGCCGCCGAGTGCCCGGCGACATCACCGTAGAAAGATCGGGTGCGGTCAGGAAATGGCGATGTTCGGCGGCGAAAGCGGCCAGAATGCCTTTCTTGTTCCGGGTACGTCCTGGGTGCGGAATGTCGTGGAACTTTTCGTTGAACTGGATCGCCGCCTCGGTGGCCCGGTCCTTGAAACCTCGCAAGCTGCTTGCATCAACATGCAGCATTTCAGCGACCAGCGCCATGTCGCCGGCGGCTTCCCGAAGTGCCCGCCAGATGCGCACCCAAGAGGCGTCGGCCAGCAGGTTGTCGATAAGTGGCGCCCACTGCAGCCGCCGCTGCCAGGGCACTGGCGTCGGGTTGATGCCGTTGCAGATCGACTCCCGATAGTGCACCAGGGTGCCGGGGTCGTTTTTGATCTTGTCCATCAGCGCAGAGGCCTTGAACCAGTGATGTGCTGCTGCGGCGTACAGGGTGCGACCACTCTCGGTGAATTGGCTGTAGGTGACGATCTGGGTCGCGGGCCGCTCATGGTGAAGTCTGAGCAGGGCGGTCAGGCCGGTACTGGTTTGGGAGCTTAGGTTGAAGTCCACGAAGGCCAGGTTCCAGTTGAGCCCGCGGCGCAGCTGTTCATTCAGTTGGTCGATAGATGGCGCGACGGTGAGATCACGTCCAAACGCCTGCTCGAAATTCGCTCGCTCGCCAGGCACGTCATCAACCAGCAGCACGCCGTTTACGACCACCACTAGTCCTCCATGCCCTTGATCAATTGTGAAATTTTGATCATCTAGAGCCTTTGATCATCCTCGGATCCTTGATCATCTTCAGACGTGATCACTTACTTTCTGGCACCCAACAAGCAGTGACTGTTTTGGTGGTGCCGGTTTGTTTCGAGGTCAGCCATCCTGAAAGGTCTCCAAGACGAGTCTCCAGTCGGGCCGAACTCGTTCCCGGAGTCTTCCATACTCCGTTGGCCATAGGTGGAGCATCATCGGTCACTGAGATGGCGACGCGTCCATTATCGGGTGTAACTACCACACGGACTGCTCCGGCGCCGGCGTTCAACGCGTTCCCCACCAGGTCATTCAAGACCAGTCGGGCAAGATCACGATCCTCTGCGGACAGCGTTTCTACGTTGACGTATACGGCGGCCTTGGCTCCCACTGCGCGTGCCAGAGTAAGCACCGGAGCCTCGAGATTTTGCAAGTTCGTTGAACTGTCGCGGCCTAGCTGGGCAAGGGTGAGCGTCTCGCGCAACCGACTGTTGGCTGATACCGCAAGCTCATAAAGAGTTGGAGCAAGATCACGAAGCTGACGCGCCTGCTGCTCTATCAACCGAAGATTGGTGGAGAGAGCACCGTGCGTCTCGCTGATCACCAGTTCGCGTCCTGCGTGGGACTCCTCCTGCACCAGTCCCGGCAGCGTTTGCATGATCAAGTCGGTGTCTGAGATCCGGGAACCCACAACCCCGAGCGGCATCAAGCAGATTGCCAGTGCTGCAAGCCAGCCGTTCGGTCCCCAGTCGGCCGGAAGCGCGATCACACAAATCGGCAGTGCCGTAATAGGCCCGGCAATCAATCGGAAAATCTCATGCCAGGCTGGCGGATCCATCTCCTGGGGATTGAACCAGGTGTGGTCATTGAAGATCAGCAAGGATGTCGTGATCAAGAAGATGGAAGCCGCTGCCAACATGACGAGCCGTGCCCAGAGCGGATCGTCAGTGGCTATCCACGACGGGATCGCGATAAGAACGCACGCCTCAGGAATCTCGAAGTAGGAACCAAGGCTCAGTCGATGCCGGCCATCGGTCTTGATCACATTCCGGAGGTAAACCTGCGACAACCAAAAGCGCGGCTGCGTTCCATTTCTCAAGTGCCGCTCGTTTGTCCACAGCAGATAGCTGCCGATGGAGGCAAGCAGACACAATCCGATCGCAAGCATGCTACTGCGACTGCCAATGGACAGGCCGGCGATGATCACCAACGCGGCGACACGTGTGTACCACGCGTGCATGATGTAGTTGCTGGAGCGCCGAAGTAACGCCAGGTAGGAGATCCGGTTTCGGCGATGACGGCCCAGCTTGCCGCCGAGGCTTGTGCCACCCACTGCCTTATGGTGTCCCGATTTTCTGGTACGCGGCAAGCGCTACCCGTGAGTAACGCTAGGCGCCTGCTGGCACGATGGCGACGTGGGGCATTTTGACCTTTGCGTTATCGGCACCGGATCCGGTAACTCGATCATCGATGAGAGGTTTGACCATCTCGACGTCGCAATCGTCGAGATGGGCACTTTCGGCGGGACCTGCCTCAACGTTGGTTGCATTCCCAGCAAGATGCTGGTTTATCTGGCCGATCTCGCCGCATCGACGATTCAGGCCAACAGGCTTGGGGTTGAGCTGGATCTTCAGGGCATCAGATGGCGGGACATCCAGGAACGCATCTTCGGCCGGATCGACCCCCAGGCTGCGGACGGCCGGGCTTACCGTCAGCAGAGCGACAATGTCACCGTCTTCGATGGGCGGGCACGCTTCGTGGGCCCACGGGAGGTGGACGTCGCCGCAGCGGAGACGATCACTGCTGAGCGGATTGTCATCGCTGCCGGCAGCCGTCCAGTGGTCCCGGATCTGCCTGGCCTTGGCTCTGTGGAGTTCCACACCTCCGATACGGTGATGCGGCTCCTCGAGCTTCCGCAGTCCATGATCATTATCGGTGGTGGGTATATAGCGGCTGAGTTTGCTCACGTGTTCTCCGCCTTCGAAACAGCCGTCACCGTGCTGAACCGCTCGGATGTGATGCTGCGAAGGGAGGATGCTGATGTCGCCAAGCGGTTCACCGAACTCCTCGGCCGCCGAGTTGATGTCCGGCTGAAGAGCAGTGTGGAGCGCGTTGAGAACAGCGGTGATGGCCGGATACGCGTCCATGTCAAGAATTCACAGGATGAATCTGAGCCTCTGAATGCCGAGGTTCTGCTGGTCGCCACCGGCCGGACGCCAAATGGCGACACCTTGGACCTGGCGCGGGGAGGAATCGATGTTGATGACGACGGGCTGATTGTGGTTGACCCTTATCAGAGAACCAGTGCCGAGGGCGTCTTCGCGCTCGGCGACGTGTCATCGAGAGAGCAGCTCAAGCACATCGCCAACAGTGACGCCCGAGTCGTACAACACAACCTGCTGCACCCGGAATCGATGATCAGCAGTGATCGACGATTCGTCCCTCGCGCGGTGTTCTCCATGCCGCAGGTGGCATCGGTGGGACTCACCGAGGCGGAGGCTGCGGAGCGAGGAATCGATTACGTCGTCTCAGTCCAGGATTATGGGGAGACTGCATTCGGCTGGGCCATGGAGGACACCGATCATTTCGTCAAGGTCATTGCTGATGCTCAGTCGAAGCTGCTTCTAGGCGCACATGTTGTTGGACCGCAGGCATCCTCACTGATTCAGCCGCTGGTCCACGCCATGAGCTTCGAGCAGGCCGCGCCAGAGGTGGCCCGCCGCCAGTACTGGATTCACCCAGCGATGACCGAGGTGATCGAAAATGCGCTCCTCGGCGTGAGCGACTAATCGCTTAAGCGACGTCAGCGAGGCTCGGTCAGCCGCTTGATCGTCTTGGCGACCCGGTCAGCACGGGTCTGGGGCTTCTTTCCTTCGTCGATCCACCGCGCGTACTCATTGCGATGCGTAAAGGGCAGTTTTTGGTACGCGGCCTGAGCTGCTAGATTCTCGGCGAGCGCCTGAGTGAGCTCGGGCGGTTCCACAACGACCCGCTCCTGACGATCCTCGGCGAGTTCAATCTGTACCTCGTCGCCAGCCCCGACCTGGAGTTGCCGGAGCAGGTCCTTGCGAAGGCCGAGATAGCTCTGGCCGCCATAGACCATAAGTCGTGAGCGATATTCCACGCCGTTGACGTGTGCCAGCACCTGAGGCCGTTTGCTACTGAAGGCTGCTGCGACCTCCTTGGGCACGGCGACGGCATGGCCGCCACCCTGCCCCGCTGAGAGAACCTCGGCTGTGAAGGCCATTGGCTGCGCTCTAGGAATCCTTGCGCGAATTGATGAGCTTCCACGTTCCCGGCAGCAACCCAGCAGCCAACAAGATCTTGATCGCGTCGCCAATCAGGAAGGGCAGCACCCCTAGGGCCAGCGCCTTGCCGAACGATAGGTGGGCTAAGATCATCAAGCCGGTCACGCCGAAGACGTAGATGACCAGGTTGCCGAGCGCCATCATGCCAATCGTCGGCAGCACGCGGCGGTCGGCGCCCCGTTCGGCGAGTCGGCCGACCAACCACGCCGCGGCCACAAAGCCCACGATGTAGCCGAATGAGGCGAAGGTCCAACCGCTCTGGTGATTGGCAAACCACGGCACGCCGGCCATACCGGCGAGCAAATAGAGGGCCATGGAGGCAGCCCCTCGGATACTGCCCAGCGCAGCGCCGACCAGCAACACGGAGAAGGTCTGCAGCGTCAAAGGAACCGGCGTGAATGGCAAGGGGATCGAGAGCTGGGCCGTGAGCCCAACGAAGATGGCACCGCCGATAACGAGCGCGATACTACGGACCAGGCCGCCGGGAATTACGTCGCCCAGAGTGCGTGGGCTTACGCTGGTGACGCTCGACATGGGGTTGTCCTCCAAACCGGGTGGGCGTACAGGTGTGGATGCGCCGCTGCGTCCTCACCGCGATGCGACAACCCTAGTGTCCGGATTGCTGTGGCCGCCAACAGGCTCGTGCGGTGAATTCCGACGGGATCGAGGTGCTGTGCGTCGAGCGAAGGGTGGTCAGCGGGCGTGGTTCGCCACCTGCGCGCTGATGATTCCGGCCGCATTGGCTGGATGCGGCGCCGTGCCCACTGCCGCGCCGCCGGTTGCTGTGACGCCCTCCGAACCGACGAGAAGTTCTCAACCGACGACTCCGCCACCATCCCCCGGCGGCACACCGACGCCAGAACCGGCCGAATCGTTCACGGTGGACCAACCGTGCGCAGAGCTGGTCCGGAAGATGAGCCTGTCTGAGCGGGTCGGCCAACTGCTGATGGTGGCCGTCAGCTCCAATGGGATCGGCGCGTCAGAGAGGGCGATTATCGACCGAACCCGGACAGGAAGCGTCATCCTGCTGGGCAATTCCAGGGCAGGCACGGAGACGATCCAGGGGATTGTTGGTCGAGTACGCGACGCCTCGCACAGCCCGGAAGATGTGAAAGTCATGCTGGCCGCCGATCAAGAGGGTGGGCTGGTACAGCGCCTCACAGGTCCTGGATTTACGACGATCCCCTCGGCAACTCGGCAGGCCAAGCAGTCCGACGGCCAACTTCGCGACAACGCTTACGACTGGGGTCGCGAGCTCAAGGAGGCCGGTATCGACGCCAATCTGGCACCGGTTGCCGATGTCGTGCCACGCGCAATGATCTGGATGAACCAACCGATCGGTCAGCTGCGTCGCGGGTACGGCAATTCCCCGAAGATCGTGGCTGCAAAGGTCACATCCTTTACCGAGGGTATGGATCGGGCCGGCGTAGCGACGGCCGTGAAGCACTTCCCCGGACTCGGCCGAGTGCGTGGCAACACTGATTTCATGACTCGGGTCATCGACCGTACGACAACGCGTCACGACCCGGCTCTGGCGGGGTTCAGTGCCGCGGTCAAGGCCAACGTCGACATGGTGATGATGTCGTCGGCGTTCTATCCCAAAATCGATGACGAGCATCGTGCCGCCTACTCGAGCGTGATCATGGAAGATATGTTGCGTGAAGATCTTGGATTCACTGGAGTCGTGATCTCCGACGATCTGGCGGCCGCTGCAATGCGAACGATCCCACCGGATGAGCGTCCGATCCGCTTCATTCGCGCCGGAGGTGATCTGTTGATCATCGGCGACGCAAGTTTGGCGATCACGATGGCGAACGCCATCAAGGACGAAGCCTCCGATGATGCGGACTTCGCGAAGCGTGTTACCCAAAGCGCCGCCCGCGTCGTTGCGATGAAGGAGCGTCGCGGCTTAGCGCGCTGCTGATGGCTGACGCTAGCTGCCAACATCGCATCGCTGCGTTGGGAAACTTGAGCAGGGCGAGTCGCGTTGAGCAGGATGCGCCGGTGACCTTCAGCTGCTGCCCTGAGCCTGTCGAAGGGCCCGCCTGGGCCGAGGTTTCTACCGCCTCAGGCCGAACTAGCCGTCGACCTTCAGATTCTTCAGAGCGTCCCGGGCTGGCTGGACCAGCTCGGGCGTGGTATCCGGTATCGACGCGTAGTAGAGACCTGACCGAGTGCCGGCGGAAACGATCGCGACAATGAGAAGCTCACCCTTGGTCTTCAGGCCCGTAATGTCGAAGGTGAGGTGTGACTCCACGAGCCATGCGTCATGGCCGTCGATGGTGGCCTTCTCATTCACCTTGACGTCGCTCTTGACGGGATTGTTGCCATAGAACTTGCCGAGAATGCATTTCACGACAATCTGAGAGCCCTGCTCCGGGGTAAAGAACCCATCGCCGGCCTGCAATTCACCAACAAGGACCGACGCGACCCAATTCGAACCGCTGCCGTCATAGTCCTGCTCCACCAACACGACTTGACTCTTCACATCGCTCCCGAACGGGACCCGACTCTCGCCTTGCGGTGCGCTCCACGGTTGACCGAGCATGGGATAGGAAACCGGCCCCCCGTGGACTCGTCCGTCGGCCGGATCGCTTGAGGGTTCGGCTGTCGGGGTCACCTCCGCCGGGCAGACGTCCTGCGAGGGCTGTCCGGACGGGACGCCACTAGTGCCGCTGCTGCCACCAGTAACGGCACGAATGGCAAGGACCGCAACGACGATGATGACGATCACGAGCGCGGCGCCGGCGATCCACCAGCCGACAGGGGACTTCTTCTTCTCTAACTCCTGATAGTTGGCGTACGCGTCATAGCTCTGGCCGTACGGCGAGGGGCCGTACGGCGACTGTCCACCCTGGCCATACTGCTGACCGTCCTGTCCGTACGCGGGTTGTTCGACCTGGCCATACTGTTGGCCACCCTGCGCCGTTGCGCTCGCACCGACCAATCCCTGGGTCGGCGGAGGTGCGCTCGGGTTAGGGGAGGTTGCCGCTGACCAGGCCTTGCCATCCCAGTACCGGAAGAGTCCTTGGCCCCCGCCCGGATCGGGATACCATCCAGCCTTCGCACTCACGGGCCCGAGTCTATGTTGCTAAGGGCTCCAGGCCAGGTCGCAAGGCCAGTCGTTACCCAATGCAAAGACTGCTGTCGGGTCGTCGCGTCACTTAGCACTAGTTACTGGAACTCAGCATCATCTCCAGTTGATGCGAAGTCCAGGTACCTGACGCGGAGTGGAGATAACCAGCCGTTTCGTCACAGCGGTCAAGACCGTCGGTGAATGCTAGCCAAACCGTCCGGTGATGTAGTCCTCGGTCGCCTTCTGGTCGGGATTGGAAAAGATCTTCTCGGTTGAGCCCATCTCGATGAGCCTGCCCGGCTTGCCTTGCGCGGCCAGATTGAAGAACGCCGTCTGATCACTCACCCGGGCAGCCTGCTGCATGTTGTGGGTGACGATCACCACGGTGTACTGCTCCTTGAGCTCACCGATCAGATCCTCGATGGCAAGGGTGGAGATCGGGTCGAGCGCCGAACAGGGCTCGTCCATCAGCAGCACCTGAGGTTCAACGGCGATGGCCCGCGCGATACACAGTCGCTGCTGCTGGCCGCCGGAAAGTCCAACGCCTGCCTTGCCTAGCCGATCCTTTACCTCGTTCCAAAGGTTCGCCGCCAGCAGGGACCGTTCGACGGCGTCAGCCAAGATCTGTTTATTCCGAACTCCATTCAGTCTTAAGCCGGAGGCAACATTGTCGAAGATTGACATTGAGGGGAAGGGATTCGGTCGCTGAAACACCATGCCGACAACCCGGCGTACCGCGACCGGATCCACGCCTTGCCCGTACAGTTCGGTGCCGTCCAGCTGGACGCTGCCCTTGACATGCGCGCCGAGAATTACCTCATGCATGCGATTGAGGGTGCGTAGCAGGGTCGACTTTCCACATCCGGATGGACCGATAAATGCTGTTACCGTGCGCGGCTCGACCGTCATCGAGACGTCTTCGACCGCGTGGAAGCCGCCGTAGTAGATATCAAGATTCTTAACATCGATTCGCTTGGCCATGGCTCATCTCTCCTTCAGCTTGCTGGCGCGGGCGATGGCCCGGGCCAGCAGGTTGAGCACCATCACGATGATGATCAAGGTCAGGGCGGCGGCCCAGACTCGTTCATAGCCGGGCAGCTGGGGTGCCTGGTCGCGCCCGGCGTTGATCATGGTTGGCAACGCACCCATGGTGTCGCTGGTCGGCGAGAAGTTGATGCCCACCGCGTACGAAACCAAGATCAGCAACGGTGCGGTTTCGCCCATCACCCGGGCCAGGCCGAGCATGACGCCGGTCATAATGCCGCCGAAGGCCGTCGGTATGACAACTCGGAGGATCGTCTTCCACTTAGGCACGCCTAGGGCATACGACGCCTCGCGCAGTTCCTGGGGGACCAGTTTGAGCATCTCCTCAGTGGATCTGAGTACAACGGGCAGCATCAGCAGTACGAGGGCGAGCGACACGGCAACAGCCGATCTGCCCAGACCGAGGATGGTAATGAACAGCGCGTAGATGAAGAGGGCGGCGACGATGGAGGGGACACCGCTGAGGATGTCCACCATGAAGCTCACGCCGCGGGCAACCTTGGTGCCCTTGGCGTACTCGATCAGGAAAATGGCCGCCATGATGCCCAGCGGCACCGCAATCGCCGCGCAGATCAAGGCCATCTCCACGGTGCCGACAATGGCGTGGTAGGCGCCGCCGCCCTCGCGGCGCGGAGTAATGCCACGCTGACTCTGCAGCCACCAGGTCGAGCTGAGGATGAGGCGAAGGCCCTTGGTGATCACCGTATAGAGCACCCAAATCAGCGGTATGACGGCGAGCACGGTAGCGATAGTGACGTAGACGGTGGCGAAGGCATTCTTGATGGTCCGGATACCGCTCGGTCGGCGGAAGGACAGCTGACCGTCGGTTGTTGTCGCCGTCATGACTTCGCCGCCCCACGCTCGGCGATCACCCGGGCCAAGGCATTCACCGCAAAGGTGACGATGAAGAGCACTAGCCCTGCGGCGATGTAGGCCCCGGTCTTGGAGGGACTGTCGAACTCAGAAGCATTGTTGGCGATCTTGCTCGCGAAGGTCTCACCGCCCGCGAAGATCGAAGGAGTGAACGCGCTACCAGCAGGTGGCGTCGTCAGAATGATCATGACGGCGATCGTCTCACCGAGTGCCCGGCCGAGTCCGAGCATGGATGCGCTGATGACGCCGGATCGACCATATGGCAGCACCGCGGTGCGAATCACTTCCCACCGCGTCGCTCCCAAGGCGAGCGCAGCCTCGATGTGGTCCCGAGGAGTTTGGGCGAAGACATCGCGCGAGATCGCCGTCACAATGGGCAAGATCATGATCGCCAGCACCACTGAGGCGACGAATACCGACCCTTTGGGATCGACGCTCCTGCTGAACAGGGGAATCCAGCCGAGGTTGCTGATCAGCCATCCGGCTGCTGGAGCCAGGAATGGTCCGAGGACGCTGAGTCCCCAGAGGCCGAAGACGATCGATGGTACGGCCGCAAGCAGGTCGACCACGAAGGAGACGGGGCCGGAGGCTCGTTTCTGCAAATACTGGGTCAGACACAGCGCCACACCAACGGCGACGGGAACCGCGATCGCCAAGGCGAGGACTGAGGACAAGACGGTGGTCCACAGCAGTCCGGCAATTCCGAACCGAAGCTCGTTGCCGGCAACTGTCCAGTTACGCGAGGTCAGGAAGTTGTCTTGGTCAGCCTGCAGGCTGGGCAGCGCGAGGGCCAATAAGAAGACGCCTACGAAGAGCACCAGCAAGGCGATCGCTAGTCCGGAGGTGGTGGCCAGGCTGCGGAAGACGCGATCTCCGGTCTTGCTGATCTTGGCCAGCTTGACGCCCCGGAACGGCCGCTCCGCATGATCGACGGTCTGCGGAGTAGTGACGCGGTGAGTCACGACCTTGGGAACAGGCGAATGCAGGCTCACCGGACTATGGTCCACTACGGGTGACAGGCTCGGATACTGCGTCGCAACCGGTTCCCGCTCAACCCTCTCGGTGGCATCCGTATCAGTCACTGACATATGTCTTCCTGCTGGGTACCTGAATGGGGCAGCGGGTCACCGCGGAAGGTGCCGCGATGACCCGCCCCTCGGGGGAGGGCGATTACTGAATTGCCGCGATCGCCGTCTCGACCTTCGACTGCAGCTCGTCTGGAAGTGGCGCATACCCAAGATCTGGGAGCTTCTGCTGCGCATCCGCGGACGAGAAGTATGTCAAGAAGTCTTTGACGATCGCCGTCTTCTCGGGCGCCGAGCCGTTGCTGCAGACAATCTCGTATGTGACGAGCAGCGCAGGGTAGGCGCCAGATTTCGTTCCGGAGTACTTCAGATCAAGGTTGAGGTCATTGCCGCTGCCCTTGATCTTGGCCTCCGAGACAGCTTTGGCAACAGAATCACCCGTCAGCTCGACTGGGCCCTTGCCGCTGTCCAGCTGAGCCATGCTCAGGTTGTTGTCCTTGGCGTAGCTCCACTCGATATAGGTAATGGAATTCGCCGTGCTGGCGGTAGCCTCCGCCACGCCGGAAGACTTGTTCTTGCCTTCGCCGGTGCCGGTCCAGGCCTTGGCTGGCTCGTCCTTCCAGGCGCCGTTACCGGCCTTGGATAGGAATTTAGTGGTGTTCTCCGTCGTGCCCGACTCATCGGAGCGGAAGAACACGGTGATATTCGCGCTGGGCAGCGTGGCACCTGAATTGAGCTTGGCTATCTTCGGGTCGTTCCAGGTCTTAATGGTGCCGTTGAAGATCTCGGCGAGCGTTTCGGCGTTCAATACCAGCTTGTCCACGCCGTCGACGTGGTAGGCGAAGGCGATCGGGCCGACCACCATCGGCAGGTTCCACGCCGGGTTGTTCTGGCAGCGCTCCTTGGCTTTGTCGGCTTCGATCACCCCATCCTTCTCCTCGGTCTTGAGGGCAGAATCCGAGCCGGCAAAGTCAACCAGCCCGTTATAGAACGACTTGATACCGGCGCCGGAGCCAGTCGGGTTGTACTCGATCGTCGCCTGATCGCCGCATTCGGCGTTGTAGTCGGCGATGACTTCGGTGATCGCATTGGCCTGGGCGCTTGAGCCCTCAGCGGAGAGCTTGCCGGCGGGGCAGGCAAGGCCTGAGGCGTTCGCGCTGCTGCCCGGCTCGACTCCTCCGGGCTGCTCGCTGGCGCTGGTCGGGTCGGAGCCACAGGCAGCAAGACTGAGAGTGGCCAGCGCAGCCAGGGCGGCGAGCCCGGTCGCGTACCGCACGGGGCGAGGAGTGGCTCGCGAACTCACGAGGCGGTTGATCATGCGTGTCCTTCACAGACGAAGGGTCGTTTCCCCCTTGGTGGACCCCTGCGCCGCGCTGCGCATCGGGCTTGGCCCGGAAGGTGCGGCATGCTCGCGACCTCCCGATGCGGCGAACGTACGCGGCACACATGTCTGGATGGGCCAGTGAAGGTGAACAACGGGTGAATGATGAACGGCATCCAGGTCCGCAGATCCCAGCATCCGCTGTTAGACGACGATGACGACCAATTCCGGGAAGCCTTCGAGGGCTGAAAAGTCGTCGTCTTGAGTGACGATGGGAAGGCCCCGAGAGACCGCGATGGATGCGATCCACAAGTCATTTACGCTGATTCGGCGGCCTCGTTCTGCCAGGTACACGCGCATCTGTGCCCACATCTCGGCAGCGGAAGTGTCGACACCGAGCAATTCCATGGAGGCGAGCCGGGTTAGGGTCCGGAGCCTCTGGGCCCTGATGGAGGATTCCCTGGCGGCGAGAACACCAACATTGAGTTCAGCAAGTGTGATCACCGTGCTGACTCCCTCTTCTGGCAAGAGGTCGTAGTGGAGCGGGCGTCCAGATTCGGCGGCAATGAAAACCGAAGTGTCCAACACTCCGCGGTTGAAGGACATAGGTCGTGAATCGAGGCCACTCACTCAAGGGGTCCGAGGTCATCGGTGGTATCGCCGGCAAGTCGTCCAAGGTCCTCGCGTAGGCCGGCATCAGCCTGACTGGTCTTGAAAATTGAGATGAGCTCTGCCTTGCTGAAGGGACGACGGAACGGCCGGTTGATTGGAGCCAGAGATGCCACTGGTCTTCCGTGCACCGTGATCGTGATTTCTTCTCCACCCGCGGCCCTATTGAGGACATCAGCTGTGTGATTGCGAAGGTCGCGTGCAGCCACATTCGTCATGCTACAAGTGTAGCGCTGTGTAGCACTTTCGGCGGCCCTAGAAAGTCGAGGGCTGGAGCGTACGTCTTTACGCTTCTGGTTGACGACGTACGCCTGAAAGCCATTGAAGGCGCCTTTTTGCGCACTTCTGGTGGAAAACGTCCCGGTGAAGAGATCGAAGATGGTCTAGCTCACTCCTGGGGCCGATGCCGTTCCAGCGCATGGACGGTACCGTCGGCCTTCAGATGTGCGACTAGAAATTCCCCGGTCGCCAGTGTCGTCGGTGGAATATCGAGCGCATCAAGAATGTGTGGCAGCACCGGTCGATGTACGCAGAGCGCCGTTGGCTCACCGCTGTCAACTGTCGCCCCACGCACCTTGCGAATCAGTCTGGCGACCGCCTTAGGATCGTCCTCACCTTCCTCCTCAGTCAGCACGCTGTACGTGTCAAGAGCCAGTTCGTGCTGATGGGCATAGGGAAGCACCGTCGAGACACAGCGAGTCGAGGTGGAGCTGACGATCTTGGTCACTCCATAGGCATTCAACAGGGGGATCAACAGCTTGGACTGGCGGCGGCCCCTCGAGTTGATCGGCCGTGCCGCATCCTTCCGTGACCAATCTTTACGATCCATCGCCTTGGCATGCCGCAAGATGATCAACGGCGTGGTGGAGGGCTGATCCAGGTACTGCTGTACCAAGAAATGATCATGTGAGTAGGTGAGTCGGTTGAGTGCGGTGCGTACCGGCAACCACGAGACCACATCGACCTCGGCGTCCGGCTCTCGGGGTACAGAGTCCACGACCACGCCACCCCAATAGTCGACCTTCTTCAGGCCCGCGTTGCCAGCCTCGTAGGTGATCGAATCCAGCGGCACGTTGAGCCTGATCGTGACGCCGGTTTCCTCATGCACCTCCCGTACCGCACATACCGGCACTGGTTCGCCGGTTTCCACCTTTCCTTTCGGCAGCGTCCAATCGTTGTAGCGCTTCCGGTGGATGATGACGACTTCGGTGCCATGCAGGGCGTGTTCCCGAGTAACCACCGCACCGCCGGCGAGGACCGGTCGGCTGGGAGACCGCACCCCATTCTTGTGGGTGCCGGCGGCGCTGAGCGAGGGCACGGAACGGCTACTTCGTCGCGGCTCGTCGCCGGCTAATGGTGTTGATCAAATACTCCTGCATGTCCAGCAACGGATGACCATCGGCATCGCTGGTGTGCGGAATCCAGGTTCCGTCCGGCTGCAAATGCCACGATGCTGTGCCCTCGTCGAACGCGATATCAAACAGCTGCTCAATCTCCGCGACGTGTGCTGGATGGGTAATCGAGACCAGCACCTCCACGCGGCGGTCGAGATTGCGGTGCATCAAGTCTGCGGAGCCGATACCGACCGACGGCGAACCATCGTTGGCGAACCAGAAAAGCCGGCTGTGCTCCAAGAACCGGCCGAGGATGCTGCGTACTCGCATGTTCTCGCTCAGCCCCGGCACACCGGGTCGGATCGTGCAGATGCCGCGTACCCACAGGTCAACCGGAACGCCGGCCTGCGAAGCGCGATACAGCGCATCAGATGTCGCTTCGTCAACGATCGAGTTGACTTTGATCTTGATACCCGCGGGCTTGCCGTCTTCATGATTGGCGATCTCGTGGTTGATCCGGTCGATCAGCCCATTGCGAATGCCGTGAGGAGCGACCAGCAGCCTCTTGTACTGCGTCTCTTGAGCCATTCCGGAGAGGTGGTTGAACAACCGGCCAATGTCCTCAGTGACGATCGGGTTCGCCGTGAGCAGGCCGATATCTTCGTAGAGTCGAGCAGTCTTCGGGTTGTAATTGCCGGTACCGATGTGCGCGTAGCGCCGCAAACCGTCGGGTTCTTCTCGGACCACCATGGACAGCTTGCAGTGGGTCTTCAGTCCGAGCAGTCCGTAAACCACATGGCAGCCGTGCTGCTCGAGTCGCCGCGCCCAGGCAATATTGGCCTGCTCGTCGAATCGGGCTTTGATCTCGACGAGGGCAAGAACTTGCTTGCCCGCCTCCGACGCCTCGATCAGGGCGTCAATGATCGGCGAGTCGCCGGAGGTGCGGTAGAGGGTTTGCTTGATCGCCAGGACATGCGGGTCGTCGGCCGCCTGCTCGATGAAGCGCTGCACGCTTGTCGCAAATGAGTCGTACGGATGATGCAGCAGTACATCTCGTTGCTTCAGAGCGGCGAACATGTCGGCCGGCTTGGCCGTTTCAACTTCGGCGAGGTGAGGATGCGTCGAGGGCAGGAAGACCGGGTACTTCAGTTCCGCTCGATCAATGTCTGCCAAGGAAAACAGGCCTCGCAAATCGAGCGGCCCAGGAACATAGAAGACCTCCCGCTCGCTGATGTCTAGCTCACTGATCAACAACTCGAGCATCTTCGGATCCATCTCATCCTCGACCTCGAGCCGTACCGGTGGGCGACCGATTTTGCGACGAAGGATCTCCTTCTCAAGGGCCAGCAGTAGGTTCTCCGCGTCGTCCTCTTCGACCTCGACGTCCTCATTGCGGGTCACCCGGAAGGTGTGGTGCTGCACGATCTCCATGCCGCTGAAGAGTTGGTCGAGATGGTGCGCGATCACGTCCTCCAACGCGACATAACGACCCTCGGCGAGGGTGATGAAGCGAGAGAGCATCGTCGGCACTTTGACTCGGGCAAACTGCCGGATGCCGGTCTCTGGATTACGCACCAGCACTGCGAGATTGATCGACAACCCGGAGATGTATGGGAATGGATGGGAAGGATCAACCGCGAGCGGGGTGAGCACCGGGAAAATTCGCTCGGCGAACAGTTCATCCATTCGATCTTGTTCGGCGGCAGTGAGCTCATCCCAGCGAAGGATCTGAATCCCCTCTTGGGCCAGTGCAGGCCGCACGTCGTCTTGGAAGACGCGCGCTTGCTCAGCGACCAGCTCGCGAGTCCTATTGAGGATCGCTGTGTGGACTTCCCTGGGCATAAGTCCGCTTACTGTGGGAACGGCGACACCTGCAGCGATGCGGCGCTTCAGGCCGGCGACCCGGACCATATAGAACTCATCCAGATTGTTGGAGAAGATCGCGAGGAATTTCGCGCGTTCCAGCAGCGGCACCCGCTTGGCGTCCTTGGCCAGATCCAGCACCCGCTTGTTGAACGCGAGCCAAGACAGTTCGCGATCTAGGAAACGATCAGGCGGCAGCTCCACTTGAGTAGGAGGAGGGAGCAATTCCTCTATCACGCTCGAGACCTCGATTGCTTCCATTTCTATCTCCTGAGTTGCTCCGTGATCTCTGGCGCGTCCAGCCGGACCTCATGAAGGCTCAACCCTGCGCGTACATCACATCACGGCTCGCTATCGCGAATCCATAGGTCAGATATAGCTCGATTGCGGCCCGGTGGTCCGATTCCACGTAGAGCTTCACGCGTGAGTTTCCCTGCTGCTGCAACCAGCGGAGCCCGGTCAGCAGCAGCGCCTTGCCCAGTCCTTGTCGGGACGCCCAGGGTGCGATGCCGAGCACGTAGACCTCACCAAGGTGATCTTCATGCTGCTTCGTCCAATGGAATCCGATCATGGCGCCGTCCTGGATGGCGACGAAGAAACCCTTTGGGTCGAACCAAGGCTCAGCCAGACGGTCTTTCAGGTCATCAAGGTCGATCAGCGCCTGCTCAGGATGGCTAGCAAAGGCCGCGGCATTGACACGCAACCAGTCCTGCTCGTCCTCACCCGGCAGGAACGTGCGGACCTGTACGCCTGCCGGGACCACTGGCTCTGGCAGCTCATCATCGAGGCGGCGCTCCATGATCAGCAGCTCTCGCTGGCGGATCATGCCGACCCCCGTTGCAAGCGAGCGTGCCGCGGGCGTGTCACCCATTGCCCAGACTCGCAGCGGCGTCGGCGCTTCCATGATCAAGCGCTGCAGCAGCTGGGTGCCCACACCGTCGCGCCGATGGTTTGGTGCCACGACGAGCTGGCCGGCGCTCCACTCCGGGCCTGACTCCAGCTGGGCGTAGCCGGCCAGGTCGCCATCCTCGCTCACGAGAAGGTGCCGGGTAGTGGGATGCGGCCGCCGTAGCCGCAGCAGCGCCGCCTCATTGAGAGCGGGTGTGTGATCGACAGCGGCGGCCTCGGTCAACAGCCACAACACGCTGTTGATCTCCGTTTCGATGAGCTTTGTTACCACCGAGATGGTCAACAGCGTGGACACATCCCCACGTTAGCCTGCGGCGTACCCGAGTTTCAGTGGACCGATTTCTTCGATTGAGCCCTCAGTAACTGTCCACATTCGGTTTGCCATTCGACTGGGATCAGGCCGCCCAACTGCCCGCGCGATGAAATTCCCTTTCACGTTTATGCTGCCTTCCATGGGCGACGATCGAGATTTCCCGACGCGGATCGCTGCGTACGGGGCAACCGCTCAGCCTGCAATCGCCGCTCGAATGGCGCCTCATCTGCGGTTAACAGAGGTCGGGGCGGTATGTGCCGCCCTTGCCGTCCTCGCTGCGACTATCGCAGTTGTGCTGTTCCCCTCCTTCGCCGGTGCTGGCGCCGGACGAAGCTGGGCAATCGGAGCGCTGGTCTCAGCTGGCTTCATGCTGGCGATCTGTGTGATTCAGGTCGCCGTCTGGCGGCGCGCACTGGCCTCCTGGAGCGGTCGGCGGGTGCAGGATCTGCACGCCGAGGCGCGGCTTTCCTGGATCGTGCATCTGCTGTCCTACGCCGTTGCCTTAGCTGCCCTCTTCACGTGTATGGAAGGCAGCGCCGAAGCGGGCTGGATCAGCACATCGGCCGTCTTGTTGACGGGCACCTTGTTTCTTCTGATTGCTGCGCAGGTGCTGGCCGGTGTGCAGTTCCTGCGTCCCAGCGGTCCTCCCGGAACGCTGCCGGCACACATCCGGCGCCTGCGAGAACAGTCGCGCTGGAGAAACGACTAGCCACGACGACCAGCGACGCCACCTAGCCGCCAACTCGCGCCGACTCGTCTACGGGCGTCACGAACCGGTACCCCACGTTGCGAACAGTGCCGATGACCGATTCGTACTCGGGTCCGAGTTTCGCGCGGAGTCGCCGCACGTGGACGTCGACCGTACGCGTACCGCCGTAATAGTCGTATCCCCAGACATCACTCAGCAGCTGCTGACGGCTGAAAACGCGTCCAGGGTGTTGCGCAAGATACTTCAACAACTCGAACTCGGTGTAGGTGAGATCAAGCTGTACGCCGTTGAGCTTCGCGCTATAGCCGGCCTCATCGATCACGAGGTTGCCCGATTGGATCACCGGGTCGATGTTGCTGGCGACGGCAGGGGTCATTGCTAGCCGCAGCCGCACGTCGACTTCGGCCGGGCCCGCTGTCGTGAGCAGCAGATCGTCGAAACCCCAGTCGGCCGAGAGCGCTGCCAGGCCGCCTTCATGGGCGATGACCAGCAGTGGTGCCTCTTTTCCGGTGGTCTCGATCAGCCGGCACAGCGAGCGGGCGCCGACCAAGTCACGACGGGCATCGAGCAAGATCACATCCGCGGCCGGCGCGTCGAGCAGCGCCGTGGCCTCAGCCTGAGCGACCTTGACGTGGTGGGGGAGGAGCTCCAACGCGGGCAGGATCTCCGCGGAAGCTTGCATATCGTTGGTTAGTAGCAGCAAGGTGGCCATTGAGGTCTCCTCACCAATTGATGGTGACTGCTCGCGCATTCCGGCGCTCGCACCCACAGGGTCAGGGATTTAACGCGGTGCTAGCCTTCAGCCCACCCCGATATGGCCTGAATGCATGCTTGAGAGTAACGCAATGGTGTCCGTTTCCCTTCATTACTGGGCTGGCGCACGGGCCGCAGCAGGCGTCGCCGAGGAAGCATTCGAGGCTGAATCGGTCGCCGACGCTCTCCGGCTCGCCTGCCAGCGGCGGTCGGATCCGCGCTTCGACAGAGTCATCAAGGTCAGCTCTGTATTGATTGATGGACGCACGGCCCATCAGGAAGATCTCGATCAGCACCTGAGTCAGGCCGTACAAGTTGAAGTTCTGCCGCCTTTCGCCGGTGGCGCATAACGACTGCGCTGATAAACGAAGACTGACTTTCGCAAAACATAGGAGGCGCGCTTCGCGACTGTGGTCAAACTCACGATAACGAAAGCGTGAGGAACACAGCCCATAAAGCGGATATCTTGCGGCTCTTCCAGAATATGAAACGTGGTCTCAATTTGCGAGACGCGTTGTTGGGATGCACTGCACTACGCCCCTAGTCTTCTCCTCGTGACTTCGACGAACCCGTGGGCGTTGCTGCTCACCCGCCGGCGTGCTGTAGATCACGGCCGGATGCGTTCGTCGTTGTGTCAGCTCCGGCGAATGTAGAGGCGCTTTTCGTCGTCTCGAGCCTTGCCGAACAGGGCTCGTAGTCGCCGACGTCCTCCGCCCGCCTTCCCCGTACGGTCATCCGTACTCACTCCCGGCTGCAGAGCCACACACCAATCAGGAGAAAGACACAACATGAGCAGGCAAGAAGTACTCGTCGATGCTGACTGGGTCGCCGAGCACGCAGGTGACGAGAACGTCGTTCTGGTCGAGGTCGATGAGGACACCACCGCCTACGACGGTGGTCACATCCCAGGCGCGATCAAACTCGACTGGAAGAAGGACCTGCAGGATCCCGTCCGCCGGGATTTCATCAACAAGGAACAATTCGAGAAGCTGTTGTCTGAGCGCGGCATCAGCAACGACGACACCATCGTGCTCTACGGGGGGAACAACAACTGGTTCGCCGCGTACGCCTATTGGTACTTCAAGCTGTACGGGCATGAGAACGCCCTGCTGCTCGATGGTGGTCGCAAGAAGTGGGAGCTCGACGCGCGGCAGCTGAGCACCGAAACGGTCACCCGACCAGCGACCAGCTACACCGCCACCGAGCCCAACCTCGACATCCGGGCCTTCCGGGACGAGGTAGTTGCCGCCATTGGCACTAAGAGCCTGGTCGATGTTCGCAGCCCCGACGAGTACGCCGGTCGGCTGCTTGCTCCGGCCCACCTGCCTCAGGAGCAGGCCCAACGTGGTGGTCACATCCCAACCGCGGTCAACGTGCCGTGGAGCAAGGCCGCTAACGACGACGGCACGTTCAAGTCAGATGAGGAGCTCAAGGAGCTTTACAGCGACGCGGGCCTCAGCTGGGACAAAGACATCATCGCCTACTGCCGGATCGGCGAACGCAGTGCGCACACCTGGTTCGTACTGCACCAAATCCTCGGTCAGAGCAACGTCAAGAACTACGACGGTTCCTGGACGGAGTACGGCTCGCTGGTCGGCGTCCCCGTAGCCGTCGGCGACGAACCGGGCAACGTCTGATGAAGTTCAGCGCCTGATCAATTCAGGGTCCGATCAATTCAGGGCCTGATCAATTCAGGGTCTGACCAATTGGGTCTGACCATTCGACGCGATTCCGCGTCAGTTCTAAGGAGAACAGCATGTGCGCAGCAACAAAGGGTGGCCTCAGTCTGGCCGACGTGGACGTCACCAAAGAGGCTGTGATTCAGGGGCGCGTGCTGCGCGGCGGCAATCCCGTCGCCGGGGCGTACGTTCGTCTGCTGGACTCAGGCGGTGAATTCACCGCTGAAGTGCCGACGTCTGCGACTGGCCATTTCCGCTTCTTTGCCGTCGACGGCAACTGGACGCTGCGCACGCTGGTGCCAGGGGTCAAGCTGGATCGTCAGGTCGTGGCCGCACGCGGCCGCGTCGCTGAGATTGACGTCGACGTCGAGGCTGTCTGAAGCTGCATGGAACCTGAATTTGCATCACTGACGACGCTAGAACGGCGTAAAAGCTGCCTTCAGGCCTCAGCCGTGATGCAAAATCAGGGTTCCTGCTAGCCCGCCGAGTCCAGAATCAGGGTCACCGGGCCGTCATTGGTCAAGGTGACCTCCATATGAGCGCCGAAGACGCCGGTGGCAACCTCTGCGCCACGGTCGCGCAATGAGGAGACGAACGCTTCTACCAACGGCTCGCTGACCGCTCGCGGGGCGGCGGCGCTCCACGACGGCCGGCGGCCTTTGCGGGTGTCTGCATAGAGTGTGAACTGGCTGACCACCAGGATCGGTGCGTTCTCGTCCTGACAAGATCGCTCGCCATCGAGAATGCGGAGCGTCCAGACCTTTTCGGCGAGCCGGTCCGCGGTTGCGGGCTGATCGTCGTGCGTGACGCCTACCAAGATCAATAAGCCAGGCCGATCGATGGCTCCTGCGATCTCACCGGCAACCTCGACGCGCGCCGCGGTCACGCGCTGAATCACTAGGCGCATTGCGGACCAACGGGCCAAGTGATCACGACTGTGAGTCTTTCATCTACAGTGCCTCTGGGTTCCCGATGTAGGCCTCGACTTCCACTTCGACCAGATGTGAAGGATCGGCAAGGCGGGCGACCTCCACCATTGTTGCCACCGGCCGAATCTCTCCGAAGAGCTCGTGGTGTGCCCGCCCGACATCTGCTTGACAACTGATGTCGGTGACATACATACGCGTTCTCACTACCTGCTCCGCTGCCACGCCTGCCGTCTGCAGAGCGTTAAGTGCGATCGTGAAGGCTGCGATTGTTTGCCCGTACGCGTCAGCTAGATGCAACACTCCATCCGAACCGGTAGCTGTGGTGCCAGCCGTGATCGCCCAGTCTCCGGCCAGCACCACACGCGAATAACCGTAGGTGGCCTCCCAAGGCGCCGAGCCGGCAAATCTCCTGATCAACACAGCGATACCCTCTGCCACAATGGCGGCCATGTCCACCGAGATAAGTGAGCGCTCGCTGCTGATCAAGATCACCTGCGGCGCCGAAGCGGTCGAGCGGGCGAATCAGGCGTGGACCGTCGCGGCCATGGGCGTCGCTGCCGGAGCCGCGGTATCGGTGTGGTTGACCGGCGAAGCGGTGTGGTTCGCCGTGCCCGGGCGGCAGCCCGATCTGGAGCTGCCGTACGCCACTCCAGTCGCCGAACTGATCGAGACGGTTCGGCTCGGCGGCACCATCGCGGTGTGCACCCAGTGCGCCGCGCGGCGCGAGCTCCTCGTGGAAGATCTCGTCCAATCGGCAACGATTCAAGGCGCTGCCAGCTTCGTTGAGGCGGCTCTAGGTGACAACGTTCAGGCCTTGGTCTACTAACGGCCCCTAGGCCCGTTTCTCCGCACAAGTCCGCGAATGGGGGCGAGATCGGCCGATCTGGGCCTCATCTGTGATCTTGTGCGGAGGAGCGCATAACGCCTGACCGGCCGAGGAGTTCAGCAAGCTGATCCGCGCTCAGATCACCGGGTCTGGCTCCAGTGGCAGCTGCTCGACGGGCGAGCATCGCAAGCCGCTCATTGATCGGTGCCTGGAGTCCGATCTGGTGGGCGATCATCACTATTTCGCCGTTGAGATAGTCCGTCTCAATGTTCCCGGTGCCCCGATGCAACGATTGCCACGTCGAGCCGCCGGTCGAGGAGGAAACGCCCGGCACCGGCTTCATCGTAAAGCCGGCGGCTCGGGCTGCTTTTTCCTCGGCTTCACTGATGTATTCAACCCCCGCGGCATCGAGTACGCGGCGAGCCTCGGCGTCAGCCTCGGCAAGCAGCCGGCGCCAGTCCCCGTTGTGGCCGACCAACGCCTGGAACACATTGCCGATATTGCTGATCAACTTGCGATACTTCCAGGCCATCACATGGTCGGGCAGGGGAACGTCGAAGTTGGCCGCGACAAGATCGGCGGCAACATGCTTCAATGCTTGATCATGATCTTTTGTGGTCTTGGGGACCGGTCCAATGTGGAGCGTGCCCGACCGCGGTGTGCTTCGAATGATGACTTCACCCGGAACCAGATGAACAACCGGCATCCAGACGCACACTCCGAACACCCGGCGAAAGTAGCGATGTGCGAAGGTCTCCGCAGCCACTCCATTAAGCGCAATGAAGATCGGCAGGTACTCACCCGCGGTCCCGATCACCTCGCCGTTCTGGTGCACCGGAATATCTGCCCAGCCGACCAGGACGTCGTTTGCTTGCTGGCTCTTCGTTGTCAAGATCAGGATGTCGTCGACATCGACCTCGATCTCCTCCGGGCCGGCGATTGCTGGCAGCCGTTGGGTGACGTCCTCATCAGGCGTACGCAGCCTCAAGCCACCCTGTCGCAAGGCTGCCAGATGATCGCCGCGGGCTACCAGCACAGCGTCGCGGCCGGCCAACCCGAGTCGACCGCCCACGGCACCACCGACCGCTCCGGCGCCCAGAATGATGTAGCGAGGCATGTTTCACCGTAACCTGACACAGTGGTAAGCCATGGAGTTGACGCTGAGCTTTCGTGATCTTGAACCAGCTGACCTGAGTGATCTGGACTGGTCAGGAGGGCCGGAGCACATCCGCGCGGTCGCTGCGGCCTTGGAGGCGTCGTACCCGGGAGAGGTCGCGTTGCAGGTGGGTTATCTCCCCAATGACAGGCTGATCGCTATGGGCGGTGTCGACTTTCGGCCATCGGAGGATGCGGGAAATATCTGGATGCTGGCGGTGCATGAACGGTTTCAGTCTCTGGGTGCCGGAGCACAGCTGATTGCGGCGCTGGAGAGGAAGATCATCGATCATGGTCGGCCGCTGGCCAGGATGTTGGTTGAACACGACAATCCGCGAGCCAGGGTGCTCTATGAGCGCTTGGGTTATTCCGATGCGGGAGCGATGCTCGACAGCTGGCCAGTGGCCGGCGGTCGCACATATGTGACAGCCTGCACGATCATGGAACGCAGGCTGCTCGAGGTCCAAGGTGATGATGCGCAAGCCGATTAGACTCCGTGCCATGTCGGTGTCTGCCATCTTCGCTGCACTGCTGATCGGTGGTATCGCTGCCTTAGGCCTGCTGCTGCTGATCTTGCTGATCATGCTCATGACGCACTCGATAACCAGCCGTTCGGGTGGCTGATCATGTCCTACCAGCTCCCAGAGGACTTGAATCCTGAATTGATGCCCGTCGCATGGATGATCGGTCGCTGGGAGGGTAACGGCAAGGCAACCTATCCGGGCACTGAGGACTTCGACTTCGGCCAGCAGATCGATTTCGCTCACAACGGTGGGAACTATCTGCACTATTTGTCACAGATTTTCGAAGTCGACGATCAGGGCATGGCGATCCGGCCGCTCGATATGGAGACGGGATTCTGGCGACCACAAAAAGACGGCAGCCTCGAGGTGGTGCTGTGCAACCCAGGCGGCTACGCCGAAGTCTGGTACGGGTCGATCGATGGAGCCAAGATCGAATTGGTGACCGACGCCGTCGTGCGCACTGCCTCGGCCGAGGAGTACGCAGCAGGCCAGCGCCTGTACGGCAATGTTGCAGGGGAGCTGTTATGGACCTTCGATAAGGCCGCCCAGGGATACAGTCTGCAGAACCACATGTGGGCCCGATTGCGCCGAGCCTGATGCAACGCGTGGGTCCCGACGCTAGCTCGAATGAGCCTCGTTCCAAGCAGCCCGGACCTCCGGCGGAATCCGTCCCCGGTCGGGTACCTGCAGACCGGCCTGACGCGCCCAGGCCCGAATGGATGCTGGCTTTGGCTCAATGAGCGGTGCGGTGGCGTACGCGTCTACTGCCCGGCTGAAGGTCTCCTCCAGCATCGATGTACCAGCCGCCAGCTCAAGCTCGTACTGGCAGGCACCGAGCCATCGGTAGGTCCATTCTTCAGCAAGCGGTCGAGTCTCACAGAAGACGATCGGCACCGCCGGAAACTGTGCCTGGAGTTCGGCGAGTCGCTCAGCCGCAACAGAGCCGGTGAAATACGGATGTTTAAAGATCTTGCTATAGCCTTCCTCGACCACGACCGCAGCGCGAGATAACGCCGCCAGTTCCGCGAGCAGGAACTTCATCCGCCCACTCATCATCGACGAGATCAAGTCGTTGATCGTCTTGCGCTCGACAACCGCCGCGATCTTGCCGTCCACCTGCACCGCGTAGTCGCCGCACGGTAAGCGTTCCCGCGTTGTCGTAGCTTGTTGGCCACTGAATCGATAGGGATGTTTCTCGCCAGAGTCGATCAAGATTTCGAGCACCTGGCCATGAGCTCGCGCCGTCGGGATGTGAATGCCTGGACGAGCCTGCTTCGTCGTCTTCGGCGACTGCCAGAAGATCATTTCACGGCCGCGAGCTCGAGTGATCACAAATTGTGAGCGGTTCTCCCGAGCACGGTCCACGACTAGATCAATGGCGGCGCCCCGACGCGTGCAGCGGCGTACCGGCAGCCGGAGGACTATCTCGGCGTCATCCGGCCAGCTCGATGCTCGGTGACAGTAGAGCTTGGAGGCTCGCGGCCAGGTCTCCCTGGTCTTGAGGACGATTCCCGCCGTACCAAGGGGAATACGGACGAGGTAGGGAAGTGAGGAGTCCTCCTCGGGATTGCGGGCGATCAGCAGATCGTCGGACACATCCCTACGATGGCAGATGTAAGGGAAGAAATGCATCGAGGAAAGTGCTGAAGCGACTATGAGCGCGGTAGTGGCCACGACCGGTCCAGACGCAGGTGTGCCCTGGCACTACGGAGACCCGATGCACGAGCAGCGGCGGCTCGATGCCGGCGACGGGGTCGTCGATCTCTCTCACCGTGGTGTCATCACCGTGACCGGTCCAGACCGGCTGAGCTGGCTGCACTCGCTGACTACTCAGTACCTCGAGGGGCTGGAGCCGGGTCGTGGGGTCACCACGCTGGTGTTGTCTCCGCACGGCCACATCGAACATGTGCTGTACGGCGTCGATGACGGCGAGACTTTCTGGGCCCACACTGAACCCGGCGCTGCCGAGGCGTTGGTCAGCTGGCTGGACAGCATGCGGTTCCTGATGCGAGTCGAGGTCAGCGACAGGAGCGGAGAGTACGTGGTGGTGTGGTCAGCTGACCAGTTGGCCGGCCATCTGGTGCGAAGTGGCCCTGACTCGCTGGATGGCCGCGAGATCTTCCTGGTGCGTGGTCAGCTGCAGGCGATCATGGATCGCAGTGCGAAGGTAGGCACCTGGGCCCTGGAAGCGCGGCGTATTGCGGCCGGAGTGCCGCGGATCGGTCTTGACACCGATCACCGCACCATCCCGAATGAGATCGGCATGCTGGGCACAGCTGTCCATCTTGACAAGGGCTGCTATCGGGGCCAGGAGACAGTTGCCCGGGTACATAACCTGGGACGGCCGCCGCGCAGGCTGGTACGTCTCCACCTGGACGGCAGTGTCGATGCCCTGCCCACCCCTGGGGCGGAGCTGCAACTTGACGGGCGGGCCGTGGGGTTGGTTGGCGGCTCGGCACGGCATTTTGAGCTCGGGCCGGTCGCCCTTGGGCTGGTCAAGCGGGGCACACCAGTCGATTCGGAACTAGTGGTCGACGGCATCGCCGCAGCACAGGAACCTCTGGTCGATCCAGAGATCGGCCTCCACGTACGCCCAACCCTCTGAGCTTCAGCGCAGTCAAGACCGCGGAAAAGGCGAGCTGCTTCAGCTGCCTAGTTGAGAGAAGGTCTCTTTACACGGCCGTATCTCGCCGACTCGTTCGCCAGCACCGAAGACTGGGGCACTGGCTTGATCATCCAGTGTTTCATGATCGAATCCGAGTCGCTTCAGTACACCGGCCATCGCGACCGGACGAGCCCGCGGGTGACCATCGCTGATCTTGATGGCAATACCGCGGCCGTCGGCCAGTCCGACTGCGTAGACCGACTCCGCGCCGGCCTTTGCGATCAGACCTGGAATCGCGCGATGCAGGTCCAGCTCGTCACGGCGGGTGCCCGAGACATATTCCGGGTGGTCCCGGATCGCCGTCGCTACCCGATGCTCCGCGCCGTCGGCTGCACTGGCAATTCGCCCGAAGGCGCGAGCCAACGCGTAGAGCGAAATCGCGTACAGCGGGGCGCCGCATCCGTCAATCGCGAGGTTAGTGGCCTGCTCATGACCAAGATCATCAATCGCCTGCACTATCGCGAGCTGGGTTGGATGATCAGGATCGCGATAGTTCCCAACGCTCTGGCCATTGAGGACAGAGGTCCTGATCATTCCCGCGTGCTTTCCGGAGCAGTTCATGGCAAGCGGTGATTTGGCCTGACCGTCTCGGATGGCGTCCTCCCGCCCCTGCTGGTCCAGCGGCCACTCCGCGGGCATTTGCAGCGCGGACTCATCGAGGCCGGACATCGCCAGGATGCGCCGCACCCCATCGAGTTGGAAGGCCTCGCCGGAGTGCGAGGCGCATACCAGTGCCAGCAGTTCGCCATCAAGATCAAGACCGGTCCGCAGCATGCCGACTGCCTGCAGCGGTTTGTTGGCACTGCGCGGGTACATCGGAGCAAAGTCAGCACCCACCGAAGAGGCGAGACTGCCGTCCGGATTGGTGATCGTCACGCGCCCTCGATGAACGCTCTCCAGGAAGCCGTTGCGAACGACCTCGACAAGTACCGGATCCGATTCGAAAGGGCTGACCACGCCCTGAGATTACGCTTTGATCACGCGCGGCGGACCTTGGTTCTGCGGTGGGCGAACGCAGTTGTCCGTTATCCGGCAGGGGGGCTCCCGACGCTCTAATCTTCATGGTGTGGATTGGCATGAGTACGACGCCGCGTTGTTCGATCTGGACGGCGTGCTTACCCCGACCGCTGAGGTGCACATGGGGGCGTGGCAACAGCTCTTTGCCGACTTCTTGACCACCCGCGGCATTGATCAGCCGTACCTCCCGAGCGACTACTTCAGCTACATCGACGGCAAGCCGCGGTACGACGGCGTTCGTGCGTTCCTCGCATCGCGGGGCATTCAGCTGCCGGACGGCGATCCCAGCGACAGTCCCGATGCACAGACCGTCTGCGGCCTCGGCAATCGTAAGAACGAATTCTTTGCCGCAGTGCTGCGTGCGGAGGGCGTGCAAGCCTACGCCGGGTCGGTACGGCTGCTTGATCATCTTGCCGAGCGCGGAACCAAGGTCGCGGTTGTCACCTCATCACGGAACGCGGCGGCGGTGCTCGATGCTGCGGACTTGCGGCCACGGTTCGGGGTGATTGTGGACGGCAACGTCGCGGCCGAGAAGGGTCTGCGCGGCAAGCCGTCTCCGGACACGTTCGTAGCCGCGGCAGACCAGCTCGGCGTACCCGTCGAGCGTGCTGTGGTGTTCGAAGATGCCGTATCTGGGGTAGAGGCTGGTCATGCTGGTGGTTTTGGACTCGTCGTTGGCGTCGATCGCGGGGTTGGCGTGCAGCGGCTCACCGAGTCGGGCGCCGATGTTGTCGTTGCTGACCTTGCTGAGTTGGCGTCATCATGACTCGCCGTAGTCCTGACGATCCGATCAGCGCACGGGACCCGCTCGACCGCAACCGCTTCCCGATCGACGAGTGGAAGTTCATCGAGTCTGAGTACAGTGCGGATGATCTTGGTGTTACCGAGTCGCTGTTTGCAGTCGGCAACGGCTACCTCGGCATGCGCGGCAATGTCGAAGAGGGCCGGGAGACCTTCTATCACGGCACCTTCATCAATGGATTCCACGAAACCTGGCCGATCCGGCATGCCGAGGAGGCTTTCGGCTTCGCGCGCGTGGGCCAAACCATCGTCAATGTGCCCGACAACAAAACGATCAAGTTGTACGTCGACGACGAGCCGATGCTGCTGTCCGTGGCTGATCTTGAGGCGTACGAGCGTGCGTTGGACTTCCGGGACGGGGTGCTACGTCGTGAGATCATCTGGCGGACGCCAGGAGGCAAGCGCGTCAAGGTGTCCTCGACGCGCATGGTGTCGTTCACTCAGCGACATCTGGCGATCATGACTATGGAAGTCACGATCCTGGACGCCGAGGCTCCGGTGGTGATCTCCTCCCAGACTCTGAACCGGCAGGACGGCCGCGACGAGTACCACGTGCGCTCAGCGGCGATGGGTACCGGGCTTGATCCGCGCAAGGGGGCCCCCTTCGAATCCCGGGTACTGGAGCCACAAAGCCACTGGTGGCAAGATCAGCGGATCATCCTCGGCTATCGATGTGCCAATTCCAAGATGACCCTGGCTGTCGGAGTTGATCATCAGATCATCACCGACAACGACTATCGCATCTTCACCAGTGCTGACGAAGACACCGGCAAGATGGTCTATCGGGTGCAGGCCAAACGCGGTCAGCCGATCAAGGTCAGCAAGGTGGTTTCATATCACACCTCCCGGGGGGTGCCCTCGCGCGAGCTCGTTGATCGCTGTCGCCGAACCCTCGATCGCGTACTGGAGCACGGCGTCGAACCAGAATTCGCCGCGCAGCGCGAGTGGCTGGGCAAGTTCTGGGAGCGATCCGATGTCATGGTGCATGGTCAGCCGGCCTTGCAGCAGGCTATTCGCTGGAATCTGTTCCAAGTGGCTCAGGCCGCCGCCCGTGCCGAGCAGTCGGGGGTGCCTGCCAAGGGCGTAACCGGCACCGGTTATAGCGGTCACTACTTCTGGGACACCGAAATCTTCGTGCTTCCGTTCCTCACCTACACCTCGCCACAGATGGCGCGGAGCGAGCTGCGTTTTCGTTACAACATGCTGGGTGCGGCCCGCCGCCGGGCGGAGGAGCTTGCTCAAAGTGGCGCGCTCTTCCCCTGGCGTACGGTCAACGGCGAAGAGGCATCCGCGTATTACGCCGCAGGCACGGCGCAGTACCACATCGATGCCGACATCGCCTTCGCCCTCTGGAAGTACGTCACTGCCAGCGGTGATCAGGACTTCATGAATCGCGAGGGCGTAGACATTCTGGTCGAGACGGCGCGGCTATGGGCCGATCTCGGCTTTTGGCGAGAGAACGGCTCGGGCCATCGCAGCTTCCACATCCACGGGGTGACAGGGCCCGACGAGTACACCACCGTCGTCAACGACAACCTCTTCACCAACGTCATGGCCCGGTTCAACCTGGCCAAGGCTGCAGAACAACTCCGGCAGCTGAAGCGCGAACTGCCGCGCGCGTACCAGCGGGTCAAGGAACGGCTAGAGGTCGCCGACTGCGAAGTCGACGAGTGGGCTTCTTGTGCGGAATCCATGTCGATCCCCTACGACGAGGTCACCGGGATCAACCCACAGGATGCGCACTTCCTTGATCGGGAAGTCTGGGATCTGAAGAACACACCTCCAGAGAAGCGGCCATTGCTGCTGCACTATCACCCGCTGGTGATCTACCGCTTCCAGGTGCTCAAGCAGGCCGATGTGGTGCTGGCGATGTTCTTGCAAGGTGACCATTTCAGTAAAGAGCAGAAGCGGAACAACTTCGAGTACTACGACACCATCACCACTGGCGATTCCACGCTGTCCGGCATCGTGCAATCGATCATCGCAGCCGAAGTCGGTTACCGTGATCTTGCGCTTCGCTACTTCTACAATGCGGTGTTTGTCGATCTTGCCGATCTGCACGGTAATGCCAGCGACGGGGTGCACGTGGCCTCGACTGCTGGAGTCTGGAACATGCTGGCTTACGGCTTCGGCGGCATGCGCGATTACAACGGTGTGCTCACCTTCGACCCTCGGCTACCTGAGTCGTGGGAGGGGATGACTTTCCAGATCACTCTTCGCGGCACCCGCGTCAGGGTCGACGTTACGAGCGGCGCGATCGCCTTTACGGTTCTCAACGGCGAAAGCGTTCGGCTGGCGGTCCGTGGCCAACACTTCACTGTCTCGGCTGACAATCCGGTACGCGTGCCGCTGGCACACCAGGGCCCGCGCGTCAACGGACCGGTGCCATCGAAGACCGTCGACCGCCGACCGGATGGCACCCTGATCACCGCCTCGGTGCCACAGGCCGTCATCCTGGGCCGATAAGTACCAGAAAATGGGGAGCCGCAAGCTTATAGCTTTCATCTGCTTGCAATTGCAAGCAGACTGGTCGCATGGCAAAAATCCGAACCCACAAGATCGCGGATCAGCTCGGTTCGCTCGGTGAGTTCATTGGCGGTCAGCGGCGAGCGGCACAGTTGTCGCTGCGTGAGCTCGCCGACCAGACCGGGATATCCAATCCGTACCTCAGTCAAATCGAGCGAGGCCTTCGCAAGCCGTCGGCAGAGGTGCTGCAGCAGCTTGCCAAAGCGTTGCGCGTCTCCGCAGAAACGCTGTATGTCCGAGCCGGGATTCTCGATCCGGCGGACCATGCGGCAACTTCTGTAGAGATGGCTGTGTTCGCCGATGCAGCGATCACCGAGCGGCAGAAGCGGGTCCTGATCGACGTATACAGCTCCTTCGTAAAGGACAACCTCAGGACTGCCAACAAAGGTCAAACCCCCACCATCACCAAGCAGGAACCAATGGATAAGGAGTAAAACAATGGCCCACAGGGAGGTCTCAGCTGAGGCGCGCAAGTCGGCACTGGAGTCTGACTACTCCGCGCTGTATGCCGTCGCCGGTCTCACCGATGCGCTTGCTGAGGCGCTCAAGGGCGCCCTTGCTGAGACTCAGCAGAAGGCCAGCAAGCGCATCACAGAACTGCAGAACAAGCGGCCTGAGATGAGCAGGCAGGCCAAGACAAGTGCCGAGGAGCTGCGCACGTTCGTGATTACGCTGCCAGAGCAGTTCAAGAACCTGCCTGAGACCACGAAGGCGAGGATCGCCGAATTGCAGAGGCAAGCGAACGAGCTGATGACACACGCCACAAGCACCTACGGCGATTTCGCCGGCCGCGGCAAGGAAGCCGTCGACGAAGTTCGGAGGTCCGCGCCTGACCGGTCCGGCCCAAGCAATGACGCCAGGGCCTAAAAGAGCCCTCCCCAAAAGACCGGCTGACCAAATCGGAGGCCCCTCACGCCCCACCTTCTTGCACGCGCCCCCCGCGGGCAAGAAAGGTGGAGCGTGAGTTCGCCTCCCCCCGGGATACCAAGACCCCTACAGCTCAGTTGGCGACCATTGAGCTGGCATAACTGTCGGCAGTGATTTGTGATGATCAACTACGTGACGTGACCTTGACGCGACGGCAGCTGCTACGACGGTGGATCCGCGGACTGCGAGAAGCTCCACCCGATGCGTTAGCCGGCGGCTTGAACGCGGAGTCTGCTTCATCGAATCCTCCCCCCGACATCACTGAGACCGGCGACTTGTTGTAGCGCCTCGGTGGGGAAGGGTCCGATGGCTACGAAGCGACGGGACTATCTTCACCGATGCAGACGCGAAATGGCGGCAGACGACTCGCTCGTGATCGACTTGTGTTGAAGCCCTCCTAGTTGGTCACGAAATGAGCACTATGACAGGCAGCCCTTCGCCGACTGCAGGAGCTCGCGCCGAGCCACGCGGAGGCTAGACATCGCTTTGGCGAGCGACGAAGGAGGCGAGCTGTGGGCTGCCTGTCAGGGTGCAATCCAATATTGAGCACCGTGACAGGCAGTACGCTTTGCGGACCCCAGGGGTTCGGGGCTGAGTCACGTGAAGGTCTCGGCATCAGTTCGCGAGCTGGAGCCGCAGGCCCCTTCGGCTGACGATGCGGACGTTCTTGGCACCGGGCCGCCAATACCGCCAATTCTTGGAGAGGGTTCGCGGCTTTGTGCGGATAAACGCCGACAAGTGTTGGGCCACGCGCGGCGAGGCCTAATCCGCTAGCTCTGCTTCGCGCGGGCTCGGCCTCGAGCGCGCTGAGCCGCAGATAACACCACTTTCCGCATACGCACAGCGTCCGGCGTCACTTCAAGGCATTCATCCGTACGGCAGAACTCCAACGCCTGCTCCAGGCTCATCAGCCGTGGTGGTACGAGCCGCTCAAGCTCCTCCCCGGTCGAGGAACGGACATTGCTGAGCTTCTTCTCTCGTGTGGGGTTGACATCCATGTCCTCGGCCCGGGCATTCTCGCCGATGATCATGCCCTCGTACACATCCATGCCCGGAGTAACGAAAAGTGTGCCGCGCTCCTGCAGGTTGAACAGCGCGTACGAGGTGACCTGGCCAGACCGGTCGGCGACCAGGGAGCCTGTAAGCCGGCTGCGGATGTCACCGGCCCAGGGCTCGTACGCCTCGAAAACGTGATGCATCAGTCCGGTGCCGCGGGTCTCGGTCAAGAACTCGGTGCGGAAACCGATCAGGCCGCGGGCTGGTACGAGATATTCCATACGAACCCAGCCGCTGCCGTGGTTGACCATCTGTTCCAGCCTGCCGCGGCGTAATCCGAGCAGTTGCGTCGTGACACCGACGAAGTCCTCCGGAATGTCGATAGTCAGGCGCTCGACCGGCTCGTACACTCTGCCGTCCACGGTGCGGGTCACCACCTGCGGTTTCCCGACGGTCACCTCGAAGGACTCCCGGCGCATCATCTCGACCATGATCGCCAACTGCAGTTCGCCGCGCCCTTGCACCTCCCAGGTGTCGGGACGTTCGGTTGGGAAAACTCGAATCGAGACGTTGCCCACGAGCTCGGTGTCCAACCGTGCTTTCAGCAGGCGGGCTGTGAGGTTCTTGCCTGCCCGGCCGGCAAGTGGAGACGTGTTGATGCCGATGGTCATGGAAATCGACGGCTCATCGACGGTGATCAACGGCAGCGGCCTGGGATCTGCCGGGTCAGACAGCGTTTCCCCAATCGTGATCTCTGGGATACCAGCGATGGCGACGATGTCCCCGGGTCCCGCTGACTCGGCCGGTTCCCGATGCAGCGCGTTGGTGATCAACAACTCGGACAGTTTGACGTTGCGGACAGTGCCGTCGGCGCGGCACCAGGCGACGGTCTGATTGCGACGCAACGTTCCGGCGACGATACGGCACAGCGCCAGTCGGCCGAGGTAGGGCGACGCGTCGAGGTTGGTGACGTGTGCCTGCAGCGTCGCTCCCTCGATGTAGCTGGGTGCGGGGATGTGCTGCAGGATGGTGCGGAACAGCGGTCCAAGATCAGGACTGTCGGGCATCTCGCCATTGTGCGGCGCGGTCAGCGACGCGCGACCGGTCTTTGCGGAGGCGTAGACCACCGGAAAGTCCAGAACGTGGCTGCTCTGATCATCAAGCAAGTCCAGGAAGAGGTCGTAAGTCTCCTCCACGACTTCGGCGATTCGGGCGTCTTGCCGGTCCACTTTGTTGATCACCACAATGAGCGGCAGCTGCTTCGCCAGGGCCTTGCGTAGCACGAAGCGTGTCTGGGGGAGAGGGCCTTCAGACGCATCTACCAGGAGCAACACTCCGTCGACCATTTCCAGCCCGCGCTCAACTTCACCGCCGAAGTCCGCGTGTCCCGGAGTATCGATGATGTTGATCGTGACTGTGGCACCGTCTGGCAGATGGTGGCGTACGGCGGTGTTCTTGGCCAGGATGGTGATGCCCTTCTCCCGCTCCAGGTCCATGGAGTCGAGTACCCGTTTCTGGACCGCCTGGCCGGCACGAAAGGCACCGGACTGCCAAAGTAGCGCGTCGACGAGCGTTGTCTTGCCATGGTCGACATGGGCGACAATCGCGACGTTCCGCAGATCAGAACGGACGGGCACGCAAACACTCTTTCCGGATTTAGGGCAACCCCGCGAGTGTAGTGGCGCGCTGGGAGCTGGCCTACCAGCCAGCGCCGAAGCAGGCGAACGGTATGGGTTCCGGGGCGGCTTGCAGCGCATCGGCGAGCGCGTACGCCGGAGCAGTGCCAGCGGCCAGGCGGCGGTGGTAGTCCACCATCAAATCTGCAGCCCCCGCGTCCGAAACCTTGGCGACGCCGGAAATGATCGTGGATGTCCCGCTGTGAAGCAACGCGCGTGTCAGCCCCAGCGCCTCGTCACCTGGCCGTACGGTGGCTTGTCCCAGCTCGCATGCTGAAAGCACCACCTGCCGCGGGGGCAGGGCTATTCGTCCGAGGTCGTAGCCAACGAGCGGCCCGTCCACCAGGCGGATCGCGGAGAACAGTGGGCTCTCGCGCTCGTGGCGCCCGTGAGCCGCCACATGTACCAGCTGTGCGCCACTGGTGGCGCTGACAAAGGCTTCGCCTGTCGCATCCGCGCCGGTCAGCGTCTCACACCCAGGCCACTGCTGGGCCACCCCAGTGACTTCCTGATCGGCCCGCCGAAGGCCCGGGCCAGCAACGGCCACCACTGGTCCGGAGTTTGTCCGGAATCCTGCGTGGGCCTCCAGCCAGGCCGCAGCTGAGGGTGCAATTGTGAGCGGTCGACCGCTCAGCCTTGGCAGATCCGCCCAAGGCAGCGCAGTGAGTCGGCCGGGTGGCACGACAACGATGGGTACATCAGGCAGGTTCAGTGGCGTGAGCAGCAGTTGATCGAGTGTGCGGAGGTCTCTCGCCAAGGAGTTGCGTGCGGAGGTCCGGAGCGGCTCAGGGACATGGCTAAGCGCCAGGGCATCAAGATCAGCTGTGATGCGGCGGCAGAGTCGCTCGGCCTCGGCCATAGTGGTCAACCGCTGCATCCAGCAGCCACGGCGAGTCAGCACGATGCCATGAATCTCGTCATCGATGCCAAACAGTGTCATCAGTGCTGCGCCGTCCAGCGCCTCCCGTACATCTGCAATCTTCGGTTCTCGATTGACCGAGCCCGAGCCGCGGACGGTCCAGGAACGCGCCCGAATCTGACGCTGCAGCGCCTGGCGACGCCTGCGCAGCGGCTCGCCTCCCTCGCTCTCGGCGCCTTCATGATCAAGTTGGGTTACCACCCAGCGAAGCTGGGTTAGTAGTTCGGCGGTGATCTTGTCTTCCGGTGGGCGCACCGGCGTCACACGACTGGAGATCGCTCGGGCCCGTTCCAACCACGCAAGCACAGCCGCTGGCCGACCGGCGGCTATCTCCTCAGCGACAGCCAACGCCGCAAGGCCGACCCCGTGCACAGCGCTAGAAGTCTGCAGGTCAAGGCTGCCGAATTGAGCCTGGTGCTTCATCAACTCAGCTAAACCAGCACGGGCTTGGCGGTGTCCAGTCCTGCGATCGCCGCGGGCAAACGCCAACTTTGTTCGGACGAGGCGGCCATATAGCCGAAGGTCCAGCGGCTGTCCGTCTGACATGGCGGGGAGCCGCCTCGGCCTGCGTCGTGTGTCAGGACCGGCGTACTCGATGGCAATCAGACGCGCCAACGTCGCCTGATCTGGCATTCCGAGCTCGTTGAAGGTTGCCGTGAGTCGGTCGGCGGTGCGTACCAGCTTGTCGGTGCGCGTGCCAACCTCGGCGTCGGCACGGAGCATCATCAGCTCCCCGAGCCCGGTGGCGCGCCGGTTGCTGCGCCGCCTAAGCCTGCCAACGGCAGTATGGCTGAGGGACTGGGCCAGCCGATAGTTGCCGGCCAGCAAGGCAACATCAGCCCGAGTGAGCTCTGCTTCGGCAAGCAACGTGAGCATTTCAGTGCGTTTCAAAGCCGCCGATGCGTCGATAAGAGTACGGTCCGCTTCGGCAACCAGGCCGGCGCTCAGCAGAACTCGGGATCGGTCAATGCCGACGACACCTCTGTAGTGATCAGAAGTCGCCTGTTCGACGGTCGGCATTAATTCCAGTGACCGAGGTAAATTCCCGGTGAGATAATGCATATAGCCCAAATTGTGGCGGGCGGCGAACTCCAGCTCAGCAAGCCGGTAGCGGCGGCTTAATACAAAAGCATGACTGAAGTCTGCAATTGCGGACCGAATGTGTCCCAGCTGATCATGGGCTTCGCCACGATTGATCAGGATCTTGCATTGGTCCGCTGGCTCGGCATCATCCAGCAGCTGCACCGCCCCATCCAGCTGCTGGATGGCATCGAGAACCCGGCCTTCGTGAAGCAATAGCAGACCGTGCTGGGCTCGAGTAATGACCGTCAACTGGCCGAGAGAGCGACGATCGGCCAGCCGTTCGGCCTGCACGAGCAAGCTAATGCTTTCTCCGACTTGGCCCATCTCGTGGGTCGGATAGCTCAAACTCAACAGAATTCGGGCAGACAACCGATCGTGTTCGATTGAACACTCCGGGAGGGTGAAGTCCGCACCATTGTGCGGAACGGCAGAATGCAGGGCACCCATGGCCTCGCCAAACAAGGTGATTGCGTGCGTGTAATGCCCAAGGTCGGTACTTGCAATGCCTTGAGTAAGCAGGTTTGCAGCGTGCTGGTGATCACCGCCGCACGCAACATCTGCCACCATAGGCGAAATTCTGCTCTGCTTTTCTCTGCAGTGCTAGATGGCCTGAATCGCCTTCGGCGCTTCGATGGCCCGTACCCTTGGGCCTATGGCGGGAAGCACAGACTGGTTTCGCGATTCATTCCGGGCCGAGTATGACAGGCAGAACGCAGCAATCGGGCGGTTCAATCTGGCGATCTTTGGCAAGACGGGCGTCGGTAAATCGACCCTGATCAATGCAATCTTCGGCGAGGAGGTAGCGCGTACTGGTATTGGCGAGCCGGTTACGCGCGGCAGTCATCTCTACCTCGACAAGGTCGGCCACCTGGGCATCGTCGACACCCAAGGCCTCGAGGTCGGCAAGGACAACAAGCAGATCTTGTCCGAGCTCGATAAGGCCATGACTCAAATGCGCCAGCTGCCGCTATCGGAGCAGATCCATGTTTCCTGGTATTGCCTACGCGGCATGGACCGGCGCTTTGAGGAGGCCGAAGCCGATTTCGTCCGCCGACTTGATGAGATGGGCCTTCCGGTGATCGTGGTATTGACCCAGGTCCCCATGCGGAATGGATACCACCATCCGGATGCGGTCATGCTGGCAGAGCAGATCATGGCGAAACGGCTGCCCATCGTTGCGGGGCGGCCCTTTATGACGTACGCGAAGGCCGACGAATTCGCTGGTCAGCCCGCTTATGGGCTCAAGGAACTGCTCGATGCCACCTTTCGCGTTGCGCCAGAAGGTGTTCATGGAGCGCTCGTCGCGGCGCAAGAAATCGATCATGCGCGGAAAGCGCAGGAAGCCAACAAGTACATAACTGGTGCCGCAGGCAGCGCGGCTGCCGCCGCCGCTACTCCGATCCCGTTCTCCGACGCGGCGCTGCTGGTACCGATCCAACTGGGCATGATGGCTCGGATCGCCCAGATCTACAAGATCAAGTTCGATCGTGCCGCACTGATGGCGGTTGCCTCGACGGCGGCGGCGACACAGCTGGGACGGGCGACCTTCACTGGTCTGCTCAAGATGGTGCCTGGGGCCGGATCGGTTGTAGGTGGGGTGGTCGGAGCCGGCGTCGCGTCGACGTTTACCTACGCGATGGGGCAGGCCTGGCTAACACTCTGCCAGCGAGTGGTGAAGGGCAGTTTGGGGACCGGGGGCACGGTGGTTGACAATGATCAGCTCCGTGAGGTCTTCATGGACGAGTTCCGAAAACGGATCAAGGTGGGGCGCAAGGAACTCCGCGATGCCTCTCAGACAGATCCGAATCTCATCAAGTCCGACAGGCTTGGCTAGTCGCCTTCTTATCGCAGGAGACATCAGCGGCAGTTCCTCGTCAACGGCTGACAGGCCGATAAACCCTCCAATAGCCTGCCAGCAATGACTGTTCCGAATGTGGCGCCGCTGCTGGATGGCGAGCCAGCCCATGATCAAGTCGTCTTTGCGACGCGGCTACAGCGGTATTGGGCCGACCTGCTGACCGGCCTAACGGGCGCCTATCCCGATCATGCACCCGAGATGGCAAGCCGGGTCGTGGAGATCGCGGCGCAGAACTTCCGACAGCGGCCGCATGATCTGCGGCTGCTGGACCTGCAGCGCCATGCCGACCCGCAGTGGTTCCAGCATCCGCGGATGCTGGGCTACGCCACCTACACCGATCTGTTCGCCGGCGACCTGAAAGGTGTCGCTGATCGGGTGGACTATCTGGCTGAGCTCGGTGTCACCTATCTGCATTTGATGCCGTTGCTCAAGCCGCGGCCGGGCGAGAACGACGGCGGATATGCCGTCATGGACTATCGAGCGGTACGCGAAGATCTGGGCGGCAGCAATGACGTAGCAGAGCTCGCGTCCGTGCTGCGCTCACGCGGAATCTCCCTCACTCTTGATCTTGTACTGAACCATGTAGCGGCCGAGCATCAGTGGGCTGCGACCGCGCGGGCCGGAGATCCCTACTACCGGAACTACTTCCACATGTTTGCCGATCGCGAGCTGCCAGACGCGTACGAGCGGACCTTGCCGGAGGTCTTCCCCGATTTCGCGCCCGGGAACTTCACTTTCGACGAGGAGTCCCAGTCCTGGGTTTGGACCACGTTCAACACATGGCAATGGGACCTCAACTGGCACAACCCAGACGTCTTCTATGAGTTCGCCGATTTGATCTTGTGGCTTGCCAATCTCGGTGTGGAGTGTCTGCGCCTGGACGCCATCGCCTTCATCTACAAGCGAATGGGCACCAACTGTCAGAACCAGCCAGAGGTGCATGCAATCACGCAAGCACTGCGTACGTTGGCTCGGATCGCAGCTCCCGCGTTGATCTTCAAGGCAGAGGCGATCGTGGGTCCGGCCGAGCTGGCGCCGTACCTGGGGGTTGGCAAACACGCCGGCAAGGTCAGCGACATGGCGTACCAGAACTCCTTGATGGTCCAGGTCTGGTCAGCGCTGGCCGCCAAGGATACCCGGCTGTTTTGCGCCGCTATGAACCGATTCCCGGCCAAGCCACCGGGCACCGTGTGGGGCACCTACCTGCGCTGCCACGACGACATCGGATGGGCGATCGACGACGACGATGCCGCGTCAGTTGGTCTGAACGGCTACGAGCATCGGCGGTTCCTGGCTGACTACTACGCCGGGCTGTATCCCATGAGTGATGCCCGCGGCCTGGTGTTCCAGGAGAATCTGGCAACTGGTGATCGTCGGATCAGCGGGACTGCGGCGTCGCTTGCCGGCATCGAGGCGGCCTTGAACAGTGGTGATGATCTCCATCTCGACCTGGCCGTTCGTCGATATCTGCTGGCCTACACCCTCGTTCTGGGATTCGGCGGTTTGCCGCTGATCTACATGGGCGATGAGCTGGGGCTGCTGAACTACTACGACTTTGTCGACGACTCTGATCATGCCGATGACAACCGCTGGGTGCATCGGCCGCCGATGCCATGGAAGTTGGTGGATCGCCGTCATATGGAAGGCACCGTGGAGCACCGGATCTGGCATGGTCTGCGGCATCTCATGACCGTGCGGTCCTCGCTGCCGAGCTTGGATGCTTCGGTTGAGAGCGAGATTCTCGATCCGGTAAATCCGGCGGTTCTGGTGTTGCTGCGGCGGTTTCCGACCCAGACCCTGGCGAGTGTGTACAACATGACGGCTGAATCGCAGGAGCTGCCACGATGGGTCATCCCACTGGGCAACTGGGCTCGGGATGCCCTTACCGATGAGACTCCCTTGACCGATAGGCCGCTGACCTTGGACGGTTACCAAGTGCGCTGGTTCGTGCAACAGACGTGAGTGATCTCCGTGACCGGGCGATCGGTGAGATTCGAGCGGAGCTGTCGGAGCTGGATCTCGACTGGAGTGAAGCTGCGCCGGGCCTGTTCTCGGTCAGGCTGCCTGGCACCCGCAAGCTGATCACTGAATGCGCACTTGAAGTAGGGACGCACAGCATGAACTTGCGGGCTTTCGTCGCTCGCAATCCTGACGAAAACCATGCCGGCGTCTATCGCTGGCTGCTGGAGCGCAATCTCAAGCTGCCTGGCGTCTGTTTCGCGTTGGACGCCCTCGGTGACATCTATCTGACGGGTCGGATGCCGATCGAGCTTGTCACCCGAGTAGAGGTCGATCGGCTACTCGGTGCGGTGGCCGAGACGGCGGACGAGAGCTTCAATGTGATCTTGGAGCTGGGATTCGCGGAGAGCATCCGGAAGGAATGGGTGTGGCGGCGCTCGCGTGGAGAGTCGACGGCCAACCTCGCTGCCTTCACGCATCTGGACCCAGGTGAGCCTGATCTGGACGAGCGTGAGCCTCGTCTGGACGACGGTGAGCGTCGTCTTGACCCGGGCGAGCGTCCGAAAAGCTGATTTGGGTGGGGCGCAGTTGCATGGTTCGCCACTAGGCTCCTGCCATGACAGGAACCTTGATCCTCTTGCGGCACGGCGAGAGTGAGTGGAACGCCAAGAACCTGTTCACGGGCTGGGTCGATGTCGGTCTGAGCGCAAAGGGCGAGGCGGAAGCCACTCGCGGTGGGGAATTGCTGATCGAAAACAACCTGCTGCCTGATGTGGTGCATACCTCGGTACTGCGCCGGGCGATTCAGACGGCGCAGATCTCGCTCGATATCGCTGATCGGATGTGGATCGAGACCAAGCGTTCGTGGCGGCTGAACGAGCGTCATTACGGCGCACTGCAGGGCAAGGACAAGGCTGCGACGCTCGCAGAGTTCGGTGAGCAGCAGTTCATGCTCTGGCGTCGCTCATACGACATTCCGCCGCCACCGATCGACAACAACGATCAGTACGCGAACTTCAATGATCCGAAGTATGCCGGGCTGCCCAGCGAGGCGCGGCCGCGTACCGAATGCCTCAAAGACGTGCTGATCCGCGCGCTGCCGTACTGGTACGACCAAATCGTGCCGGACGTGATGGCGGACAAGGTGACGATGATCGCGGCTCACGGCAATTCGATTCGCGCCATCGTCAAGCATCTGGATGAGATGAGCGATGAAGACGTGGTGGGCCTCAACATTCCGACCGGCATTCCGCTGGTCTATGAGTTCGACGACGATCTGAAACCGGTGCAGGCGGGCGGGCGCTATCTTGATCCCGAAGCGGCCGCGGCCTCGATCGAGGCCGTCAAGATGCAGGGCAGGAAGTAGCTCTCCTTCACGGGGGGCGTTTCGCAGCACAGCCGTCAAAACGCCCTCAGAAAGCCTGCTTGCTGGGGTCGTTTCGCAGCACAGCCGGTGAAACGGCCCGGTGCGACGAGCGGGCGGTTATCCACAGCTATCCACAGATCTAAGAGATTTTGCTGGCGTTCTTATGCTCTGCTCGTCCAGCATCGGCCGCATGGCAGTTATCGCACGTGACATCCGTCCATTTGATCCCATGCAACCGTTCAGCCGCGCTGACGCTCGGGCCGCGGGAATTGCACGCAAGACGCTGCTCAGCAGTCGTTTCCATAAGGTCTTCTACGACTGCTATGTGTCGTCGACAGTGCCGCTCTCGACAAGGCTGCGAGCCAAGGCGGCTCTGGCAATTTCCGCACCTGGCAGTTTCGTCAGCCATGCCACGGCCGCACGGATCTGGGGCGGGATCGTGTCCGACCCTTCTGAGGTTCACGTGACCGTGCCCTCGACAGCTGTGAGAAGTTCACGTCAGGGTGTCAAGGCTCATGCGGGTGTCATCGGTGCAGCGGTGACTCGTTTTCGCAATCTGCCCATTAGCACTCCGGAGCAGACCTTCTTGGATCTGGCGACATGCTTGGATTTAGTCGCGCTGGTCGTGCTTGGTGACAGCCTCATTAAGGCGGGCAGAACCACTGCTGCCGCTCTCCGTGATGCCGCATTGAGCTGGCGTGGCCGTGGCGCAAAGCTGGCTCGCCGAGCAGCGCGCTACGTTCGCGATGGTGTCGACTCCGCGATGGAAACGCGGCTTCGGATGCTGCTCATGCTGGCCGGTCTTCCAGCGCCCGACGTGAACTTCATCCTGCGTCACTCGGACGGCAGCTGGTGGATGCGGTTTGATCTTTGCTATCCATCACTCAAGCTGATCATCGAGTACGACGGCCGGCAGCATGCGCAGGATGACGAGCAATGGCTGCATGACCTGAAGCGCCGGGAAGCGCTCGATCGGATGGGATGGCGGATCATCGTGGTCACCAGGCATGACTACTACGACACGCCTGAGGAGGTTCTGCGTCGCGTAGGGGATGCGTTGATCGAGCGGGGCATGGTCGGCGTGCGGCGTCGTTTCAAGACCGAATGGATGCGGCACATTGTCGGAGCCTGAGGCGTTTTGACGCCTGTGCTGCGAAACGCCCCTTCCTGGTGCAATCAGGCGGGTCGATTTGACGGCTGTGCTGCGAAACGACCCCTCGGCGGCAATTACAGCTACGGCTGAGGCCAGATCCGATCTTCAGGGAACTGGCCGGTCACGACGTAGATGATCCGCCGGCCCATTGATGCGGCATGATCGGCAATCCGCTCGTAGTAACGGCCCAGCAGCGCGACGTCGACGGCTGCCTCGACGCCGAACGCCCAGTCCTCGCTCAGCATGACGCGGAACTGGGTACGCCGCAGCTCATCCATCTCCTCATCGCGATCATGCAGCTCCTGAGCACTCTCAATGTTGCGGTCATTCAGAGTCTGCCCGGCCGTGATCACCATTTTTTCGGCAACGTCGCCCATCCGTACGAAGTTGGGACGCAGGGTCTCGGGCACTGCAATCTCTGGATAACGCAGCCTCGCGATCTTGGCGATATGAGCGGCAAGATCGCCCATTCGCTCCAACTCGGTCACCATCCGCAGCGTGGCAACGAGGGTCCGCAGCTCACCGGCAACGGGGGCCTGACGAGCCAGCAGTGAGAACGAGCGGGCCTCAATATCGGACTGCTTAGCATCAATCAGCTCGTCATCGCTGATCACCTGCTCGGCGAGGTGAATGTCTGCTTCGAGCAAGGCCGTTGTCGCCGATCGAACCGCCGATGAGACGACCTGGGCCATGTGAACGAGATCGGTGAGGACGTCGTCGAGCTGCTCCCGGTAGGAGTCGCGCATCAGAAATATCCCATCTGTATCGGGCTTCAGCTTCAGCAACACTATGTCTTGCCCCTACAGCCAATCGGGCACCTGGTTAACGGATAGTGAACATGTGCCCAACGCTTGATGGACCTTGCGCTCGAGCAGCAATCAACGGAGTAGCTAGCACTCTTTCGACCTCTACTATCGTGACGTGAACCCGATCGGGGTCGCCATTGTCGCGCTCGTCGTCGGCATTGGGATCGGCGTACTGCTCACCTGGGCGCGCCTTCGGAAACGACCAGCGGAGCCGGTTCCGGCATTCGATGTCGCTGCACCAGTCGTGCCGGCTGGCGTGGCGGAAGTGCTGGCCGTGCTGCCATCTGCCGGGGTAGTCGTCGGCCCGCACGACGAGGTGCTCGAGGCGACGACCATGGCAAGGAGCCTGGGCGTGGTCCGAGGTAGCCGGATCAGCGTGCCGGAACTGTTGCAACTCGTCCGCAGTGTTCGCAGGGACGGGGAACCGCAAATCATCGATGTCCAGATCAGCCACGGGGTTCAGGGGGCCTCCACTTACCTCACGGCGCGAGTTGCTCCGCTTGATGAGAGCCTCATCTTGGTGCTGGCCAACGATCAAACCGCCGCTCGACGCATCGATGAGACCCGGCGCGATTTTGTTGCGAACATCAGTCACGAGCTCAAGACACCAATTGGTGCGATCTCTTTGCTGGCCGAGGCGGTCGAGGAGGCGGCAGATGACTCTGAAGCGGTCCGCAAGTTCGCCGGCCGAATGGGGATCGAGTCCGCCCGGCTGACTGATCTGGTCAGCCAGCTGATCCAACTGTCCAGACTCCAAGCCGATAACCCACTGGTTGATCCGGAGATCGTCGAGATCGACGAGGTGTTGGCCGAGGCGGTCGAGCGCCGGCGGCTGGACGCTGAGCGGAATCGGATCGCCTTGACAGTGGCGGGTGTCAGTGGCAGCCGGGTATCAGGCAGCGCTCGCCAGCTCGAGGTCGCGGTCGGCAACCTTGTCGAGAACGCCATCGCGTATTCCGACGCTGGGGCCCGTGTCGTGGTGGCCGCCCATGTCGAAGCCAGAAGCGACGACGATTACGTTCAGATCACGGTCTCGGACAACGGAATCGGCATTCCAGCGGCCGAGGTCGAACGGATCTTCGAACGCTTCTATCGCGTCGACTACGCGCGCAGCCGGGCCAACGGAGGAACCGGGCTTGGTCTCGCCATTGTGAAGCACATCGCCGCCACCCACGGCGGCGAGGTTTCGGTCTGGAGCCAAGTAGGCCAGGGATCGACCTTTACGATCCGGGTTCCGGCGCACCTGCGTGAGGTCTCATCAGCCGTCACTCAGCCCGCTGCCTCTCTAGATCACCAGCAGCCGCCGGACCAGCCGTCGTACCAGCCCCAGGAGATCAACCAATGACCAGGGTGCTTGTTGTCGAGGACGAGGAGTCCTACCGAGAAGCGCTGTCCTACATGCTTTCCAAGGAAGGTTTCGAGGTCATCGAGGCGCCTGATGGTGCCACGGGGATCGCCGAATTTGATCGACGCGGCGCGGACCTGGTGTTGCTCGACCTGATGATGCCCGGCCTACCAGGTACAGAGGTCTTCCGTCAGCTTCGATTACGAGCTCCCGTACCGGTCATCATGCTGACTGCACGCGACACCGAGGTCGACAAGGTGGTTGGCCTTGAGCTCGGCGCCGACGACTACGTCACCAAGCCGTTCAGCCACCGCGAGCTCGTCGCACGAATGCGGGCGGTGCTGCGTCGCGGGCAGGACACCGAGCTGATGCCGGACGTCCTGGAGATTGCTGGCATTCGAATGGACGTGGAGCGACATGAGGTATCTGTCAAGGGGGAGCGGCTAAAGCTCGCACTCAAGGAGTTTGAACTCCTGGAAATGCTGCTCCGCAACGCCGGCCGGGTCATGACTCGCGGCCAGCTGATCGATCGGATCTGGGGCGCCGATTACGTCGGTGATACCAAAACTCTTGATGTTCACATCAAGCGGCTGCGTACCAAGATCGAACAGGATCCGGCCAACCCGCGATACCTGATCACGGTGCGAGGACTCGGCTACAAGTTCGACGGTTAGGCGCCCCGGCCCGCACGGGGGCGTCCGAAAGACCGCGATTCGCCTCAGACGCTGGGGGTTGCTGACGGCTTCACTGAGACGTACGGGGACTCGTTGCCGTCCAGGATTGGCGCTCGCAGTGTCACCTCGCCGGCGTTCTCGAACTGCAGCGTCACGATCGCATCTAAACCGGGTTTGATGTCTGGGCTCTTCACGGCGATCGGCGGCTGATTCGTGAGTACCACCTGAACACCATTTGCTAGCGCAACAGTCGACGGAATAGTCCCAGTGAAGGGAGCGCCCTCGCTTCCGTCCGCTTTGATGGGAATTCCGCTTACTCCGGTCAAGGAATCTCTGTCAGCTGTGACGATCGAGCCGGAAACGACGCCTTCTCCAGGTACCCAGCTGATGATGGCCAGGTTGCGGACGTGTACGACCTTGTTCGGGATCGCCGGGTCACCAACATCGACGTTGACGCCGTCGGCCGGCTGGTACGCCTTGTTGGTTTGAACGTTAAAGCCACAGGCGGCGGCCAGGAAGAGCACCCCAATGACGAGCAGCAAGCTCGCGCCAGTTCGCAGCCCCTGTCCGCTGCGGAGGGTTCGCAGTCTCATGCGGCCTGCACGCTCTGCTCGACTCGGTTTCCACAACACGATGGCCGACTCCTCTGCCTGGCTGAGGGACACTTTGCGAAGCAGCCTATCGAGAGCATCGCGGTTCGTGCAGGCATCGTCGACGTGACGTGAGGATGTTGTGACGCCGGGCACAGTGGTGGCACATCGCGGGCCCTTTGTCAAGCCCGACAAGACCCCATTACAGGCCTCTGGCTAGCGCAAACGCCGCCAGCACAGGCTAGCCGCCGTGCTAAACTTGGCTGCGCGAAAGGGGTACAAAACAATATGACCTTTACAGTCGGCGAAACGGTGGTCTACCCCAATCATGGAGCCGCCGTCATCGAGGACATCGAAACCCGGCAGATCAAGGGCGAAGACAAGCTCTATCTGGTGTTGAGGATTGTTGGTCAGACCGATCTCGTCGTGCGCGTACCTGCGTGCAATCTGGACCTCGTAGGTGTCCGCGACGTCGTCGATGCTGACGGTTTGGAACGAGTTTTCGGCGTCCTGCGTGCGCCTCATACCGAGGAGCCGACCAACTGGTCGCGCCGGTACAAGGCAAATCTTGAGAAGCTCCACTCCGGCAATGTCTTGAAGGTTGCCGAAGTTGTTCGCGACCTGTGGCGGCGTGAGCGTGAGCGTGGGTTGTCCGCCGGCGAGAAGCGCATGCTTGCCAAGGCTCGGCAGATTTTGGTCTCCGAGCTGGCGCTGGCAGAGCGTGTCGAGGAGGACAAAGCTGAGGTCCTGCTCGACGAGGTCCTCGCTTCCTGACTTCGCAGTCAGCCCCTCGTCGCACCGGAATCGGTATCGACGTTCATCGGTTGGCACCTGGCCGGCCGATGAACGTTGCATGTTTGCTCTTTGACGATGACGTCGGCCCCCACGGGCACTCCGATGGCGATGTCGTCGCACATGCGGCTTGCGACGCCTTGCTGAGTGCCGCTGGGCTCGGCGATCTCGGCACCAACTACGGGACGACAGACCCGAAGTGGTCCGATGCTCCTGGCGCGGCTTTCCTGACCGAAACGGCGGCCCGCGTACGAGCGGCTGGCTTTGACATCGCCAACGTCGCGGTCCAGCTGATCGGTGATCGTCCCAGGCTTGGATCCCGGCGCACGGAGGCCGAATTGGTCATGAGTGAGGTGGTGGGCGCTCCGGTGAGTCTCTCGGCGACCACTACTGACGGGCTCGGGCTAACAGGCCGCGCTGAGGGGATCGCAGCAATTGCAACGGCCCTGCTGGTCTGAGGCCTAGCGCACCAGGTTTGAGGGAGCGACAAAGGTGTTGCACTTGCCGACCTCGCTGTTCGCCAGGCCCATGTTCCCCCAATATCGGCGAGATCGGCCGAGGCCGTGGTTACCGACAATGTTGGGCTGGCCCGACAGCTCGTCATCGCCAATGGCGACGTAGATCTGCAAGATCCCGTCGACGTCTTGCTGCTGTACTCCCGAGGACTCCGATACGGAGCGAATGAACATGCCGGAGAAACAATCAGCCTGGGTTTCGAGTCGCCGCATGTACTGCAATTCGGTGCGCTTGTCGCCCGCCTCCTGGCCGAGCGCGTGGGCGGAGATCAAGATGCCGGTTCGGCCCTGCAGCGCATGACCGAACTCATGGGCCATGACGATGTCGGCGGTCCACTTACTTTTCCGTACCGGCAGAGCTTGGGGTAAGTACCTGCTGTAGTACACCTGCTGATCGGCGGAGCAATAGAAGGCGTTAATTCCACTCGTGCCGCACTTCGTGGTGAGTTCCTCGCCATAGATGGTCACTGTGGGCCGGACGATGGTGAACTTGGCGTCGGTGACCGGCAACTCCCAGACCCGTACCAGGCACTCCATCAATCCCTCGAAATGGGTCTGCAACTGGGTATCACTAGCCGTTGAGACATTGATTGGCTGGGAATTACAGCGCACCGGTGCCGGCACAGTCTGGGCGTAGAACGTACTGTCGGTGATCCACTGCTCCGCTTCACCGTAGGTTTGCGGCACGGGGAGCGGCGGAGGATTTCTATCCGGTGGCGGAACCCGATAGTCGTCGTTTTGGTAAGAGGCGTTCGACGCCCCGGAGCTCAGCCCAGTGATCGCGAATCCCGCGAGCGCGATCAGGCCGATGATGATCATCACGCCGAGCAGCATGCGTAGCGGGCTTCTCCGCCGCGGCGCCGGCATCGGGGGTCTGGGTGCGTACTGCGGCACGCCGCCGCCGAAGGGCTGACGCCCGAACCGTGAGGAGGGATAGGTCTGGTAATAGCCGCCTGTTGGGATCGACTGCCACCCGCCGGACGGGCTCGGACCATATGGTCCGTACGCCGGTGAGCCCTGTGGAGCCCCTCTGGGTGGTGCGTACTGAGGACCGCTCCACGGTTGCTGGCTCACAGGCGCAACGATAACCGGGCACACCAGTGCCGGACTGGCTTCCTCGACCACGTTTTCGGCACGCGGTCCCGCCTCCGGTAAGACAAGTGGGAGGCTGTACCACGTGCTCGCCAACCTGCCATTGACGCCACGTCGGATCGGCGCGATCATCGCGTTCTGTCTCCTGACATGTGGTCTGCTCGCCGGTCCGCTGGCCTTGACAGCACACGCCGAGGGCAATGCGTCGACCTTTATTGCCGAGGGCAATCTGTCCAAGGACGGCATGCTGCGAGTGAAGCAAACCATCACGTTCACAGGCGCCGCGCCGGCAGAGGTATCGCAAAAGTTTGAGACCCGTGAAGATTTGGTTGGCGACCGTCAATACGTCCAACAGCTTTCCGATATCACTGCCACTGCTGACAACGCTCCGGTACAGGCTGCGGTCAACGCTGATGATCGCTTCACCACTGTGACAGTGCCGACCAATGGCTCGAATCAGGTTGTCATGAGCTATACCGTCACTGGCGCGGTGGTCACCATCGACGGCGGTACCGCGTTGCGGTGGCGCATGCTCCAGGGACTCAGCGCCTCGGTAGCAGAGTTCAGCGCTACCGTGCAGATTCCCACGCAGTTCAGCTACATCAAGTGCACGGCTGGCAGCCCGAACTCAACCGTTCCTTGCAGCTTCGCTGCGGCTGGCACGGAGGGGACTCAGATCCCTACCTTCCGTGACGGACCGCGTGGCGAGGGTGAAGTGGTTGCGATCGATATCGGCTTTCCTCCAGGCAACGTCGCATCGAACGAGGTCATCGACTACCGATGGACCATCGGACGCGCATTCTCGGCCAAACCGCTGCCTCTTGCCCTGGCCTTGGGACTGCTGGTTCTCGGCGGGATTGCGTTGTATGGCCTTCATCGGCGGGCCGGCGTAGACATCAACCCCGAGGGGCAGATCAGCAAAGTAGGCGAATTCGTGCCGACGGGCGCAGGGCAGTCGGAATTCCGGGTGGTCGACGACATTCGCCCCGGCCATGTCGGCACGGTGGCCGATGAACGCGTCGATCCTATTGACGTCACCGCAACATTAGTTGATCTTGCTGTGCGTGGCCATCTGGTGATCACCGAGCTGCCTCGGGAAACTGAGTTCGCGCGCACCGACTGGGAGATCAAGCGGGTCGAGGGGATCTCTGACGGCTTGCGACCATTCGAGCAGCAGTTGCTGGATGGCGTCGCCCCACCAGCTGGGAGCGTACGGGTATCGGAACTGGCCAGCAGGGTGCAGGAGTCCATCGGCGGAGTTCAGAACGCGCTCTATGACGAGATGGTCAGCAATGGTTGGTACGAGCGCCGACCCGATGACACTCGAGACCGCTGGACACAGTTGTCATTGGCTGCGTTGATCATTTCCGTTGTTCTGACCGGAGTGCTCGCCGCGTTCACCACGTTCGGTCTGGTGGGCTTGGCGCTGATTCTGGTCTCACTTGGCATGGTTTTCGTCGCCCAGGAGATGCCGTCGCGTACGGCCAAAGGCGCTGCCTTGCTCGGCGGACTAGGGGCATTGCGGTCAGATCTACTGAGCCACCCGACCGATCAGATGCCGCCTGGGGATGAGTTGAAAGAGATTTCGGAGGTGCTGCCGTACACAATCGTGCTCGGTGGCGTCGACCGTTGGCTGGATGCCGTCGCGGCCAGTGATGTTGATCAGCATCCGGACTCTTACGACCTCTCCTGGTATCACGGACCGGAGAACTGGCACCTCAGCGACCTACCGCACTCAATGAGGAACTTTGTGACGACGGTTTCGGGCAGCCTGTTCTCACGCTGATTGCCGGACTCGGTCGCCAGGCGTCCACTGTGGGCTGTTGTTGATCACTTCAAGTTGTGCAGCGCATAGCCGTTCTTGGCGCAACCGTCGATGATCAACTTCTTGACGTCGGACGGGGGATTCTTGGGGTCGTCGGACTCCAGAAGGCTGATGGTTGCATCCACCCACCGTTGCGGTTCAGGGTCGAGCTGGCCGGACTGACTGAGCTTCTTCAGGCCGGCCACCGTCACCTTGCTGACCGCAGAACCACCGCCGACTGCCGCGTCCACGGCGGGGCAACCGATCTTGTAAACGTCCCCGGCCTGGATGGCGGGTTGGGCACATGAGGTCAAGCCCGTCAGTGCTGTGAGGATGAGCACGGTGGCAACAAGCACACGTCGCATACACAGAGAGTATGTGGAGCCTTGTCCAGGGCTCACAGCTTTGATGTTAGAGGCGCCGCTCGCCTCGCTCGTAGTCTTCGATCGCTTGCCGCATCTGGCGTACGGCATTTTGGATCTGGGCCTCCAGGTCGTCCTCAGGACTTGCGTACCGCCTGACCTCGGGCTGCCAATCGCTGAACCACAAGTAAATGGCCCAGCTGGTGATGCCGACGCCGAACAGGATCAGGCAGATCGTCGTTATGGTCGTCGGCTGCATGCCTGAGTCCTTCGAGGGTGACGTTCTATAGAGCAAGCCCTGGATAGAGCGGGTTGGCATCGAGGAGCTCGGCGGCCGCGGCCTTGGTGGCCTCGGCCACACCGTCAGCGAGCACATACTTAGCCTTGCCTGGCTGACCGCTGGAGGCAATGACTGGCGTGGTGTTGTTCAGCACGTTGACGATCAGCCCGGCGACCTCGTCGAATTCGTCGGCGCCGAAGCCTCGCGTCGTCAAGGCTGGCGTCCCGATCCGCACACCTGAGGTGTACCAGGCCCCGTTGGGGTCGGATGGGACGGCGTTCCGGTTGGTCACAATGCCGGCGTCCAGCAATGCGGCCTCAGCCTGGCGACCGGTCAGCCCGAACGTTGTGACGTCGATGAGGACGAGGTGGTTGTCGGTTCCGTCAGTGACCAGCTTTGCGCCGCGCCGCAGCAGGCCATCGGCCAGGGTCTTGGCGTTGTCGGCAACCGCCTGAGCGTAGGCGCGGAACTCCTGGGACCGCGCCTCGGCGAGGGCGACTGCCTTGGCTGCAATCACGTGGCCCAGCGGGCCACCGAGCACCAGCGGGCACCCGCGGTCCACTGAATCCGAATACTCCTTGGTCGCCAGCACCAGCCCGCCGCGCGGTCCGCGCAGCGACTTATGTGTCGTCGTTGTGACCAGGTGGGCATGCGGCACCGGATCCTCATCACCGGTGAAGACCTTGCCTGCCACTAGGCCGGCGAAGTGTGCCATGTCCACCAAGAGGGTCGCACCAACCTCGTCGGCGATCTCTCGCATGATCGCGAAGTTGATCCGCCGCGGGTAGGCCGAGTAACCGGCGATCAAGATCAACGGCTGGAACTCCCGCGCTGCGGCGCGTACCGCGTCATAGTCCAAGAGCTGAGTCTTGGGATCAGTGCCGTAGGAGCGCTGATGGAACATCTTGCCGGAGATATTCGGCCGGAACCCGTGGGTGAGGTGGCCGCCGGCGTCCAGCGACATGCCGAGCGCCCGCTGGTTGCCGAACTTGTGTCGCAGCTGCTCCCACTGCTCCTCGGTGAGGTCGTTGACTGTCTTGACATCGTGCTCAGCAAGCTCAGGCAACTCGATGCGGTTGGCCAAGATGGCCCAGAAGGCGACCAGGTTGGCATCAATTCCAGAGTGCGGCTGGGTATATGCGTACTCTGCGCCGAACAGCTCCCGAGCATGCTCCGCGGCGACCGCCTCAACGGTGTCGATGTTCTGACAGCCGGCGTAGAAGCGATGTCCGATAGTGCCCTCGGCGTACTTGTCGGACAGCCAGCTGCCCATGGTCAGCAGTACGGCCGGGGAGGCGTAGTTCTCCGAGGCGATGAGCTTAAGTGAGCCGCGCTGGTCAGTCAGCTCCGAGCGGATAGCACCGGCGATCCGTGGCTCGACTGTCTCCACGACGGAGAGCATCGCTCGATAGGCCTGGGAGGCAGTGGCCGGATAGTCGAAGTCCAGATTCTCCGTCCCGGTGGTGTCGGTCTGGGGGCTGGAAGAGAGAATGTCGGTCACGAGCACTCCTGAGATGAAAACCGGGCCACCTACAGTGGGCTTCGCCTACATTAGTCCAGCGCTCCGACACGCTGCCGCGAGATTTCATAGAGCGCGATTCCGGCCGCCACTCCGGCATTCAGGGATTCCACACTCTTGCTGATCGGGATGGATGCCAGAGAGTCGCATGCCTCGCGTACCAATCGCGACAAGCCCGCTCCCTCGCTACCGACCACCAACACCATGGGGCCGGAAGCGCCAGCCATGTCGGAGATTGTTGTGTCGACGGTGGCGTCCAGGCCAATCAAGCTCAGCCCTGCGGTGGCGTACGCGCGCAGGCTGCGGTTGAGATTGGTCGCCCGCGCAATGGGGATATGGGCCGCAGCGCCGGCAGACGTTTTCCACGCGGCAGCGGTCATGCCGGCCGAGCGGCGTTCCGGAATCAACACGCCATCCGCGCCGAAAGCGGCGGCCGACCGGACGATCGCCCCAAGATTGCGCGGATCGGTAATGGAGTCCAACGCCACGATGAGCGGCTCGTGATCAGAGTCCTGAGCAGCCGCGAGCAGGTCATCTGGGTGGGCGTAGTCAAAGGCCGGCAGCTGCAGGGCGACGCCCTGGTGAAGGGCTCCCCCGGTCAGTCGATCAAGCTCGGCACGCGTTACTTCGAGCAATGCTGCGCCCCGGCTGGCCGCCAGCTTGAGAATGTCGCGGAGCCGATCGTCGCGGTCGACTCCCTCTGCGACGTAGGCAGCCTTGATCGGGATCTTGGCCTCCATCGCCTCCAGTACTGCGTTTCGGCCTGCCACCCATTCCGGCCCGGATCCAGGACGGCCGGTTCTAGGAGTCGATGCGCCGGTGGGTCTGCGCTGAGCGGCGGTTTTCTTGGCCTTGTAAGCAACGTGGTAAGGCCGATCCTCCGCTTTGGGCGTCGGGCCCTTGCCTTCCAGGCCCCGGCGTACCCGACCACCCGAACCGGCGGTATTACCCTTCCCCTTACGCCGCACGGCGCCCCTGCGTTGGCTGTTCCCTGGCATCAGCGGACCCGCCAGCGGGGACCGTGCGGGGTATCGGAGACTTCAACTCCCAGCGCTGTCAGGGAATCACGGATGGCGTCCGCCGCGGCGAAGTCCCGGCGCTCGCGCGCTGCCTCTCGATGCTTGAGCAGCTCGGTGACGAGGCCATCCACGACCGCAGTCAGCTGCTGATCAACACCGCGCTCCCAAGCACCGCTAGCGGCATCCAGTCCCAAGATCGCCAGCATGCCCATGACTTCAGTCAATCGGGTCGCAACAAGATCAGTGTCCCCAGCGTCGAGCGCCAGGTTGCCTTCCCGCACGGCGTTGTGCAGTACTGCCACCGCAGCGGGCGTACCAAGATCATCATTCATGGCCGCTACGAATTCCGGTGGCAGTCGTTCTGCTCTGACCCCGACCACGTCGGCAGCCCGGCGAACGAAATTGTCAATCCGATCGAGCGCAGCCGCTGACTCGGCAATGGCAGCGTCGGAATACTCGATGGGCGAACGGTAGTGCGGCTGGATCAAATACAGCCGTACCGCACGCGCCGGAAATCTCTTGATCACCTCCGAGACAAGTGCGCTGTTGTCCAGCGACTTGCTCATCTTCTCCCCGGCCCTGGTAACGAGCGCGTTGTGCATCCAATACCGCGCAAAGCGCTGACCGGCCGCCCTGGACTGTGCGAGCTCGTTCTCATGGTGCGGAAAACGAAGATCAAGCCCGCCGCCATGGATGTCGAACTCGTCTCCGAGATACTTGCTCGCCATCGCCGAGCACTCCAGATGCCATCCCGGACGTCCCCGGCCCCAAGGGGTCGGCCAGCTGGCTGTCTCTGGCTCGGTGTCCTTGTGGCCTTTCCAGAGCGCGAAGTCGCGCGGATCCTTCTTTCCGCGCGGATCGGAGTCCGCAGCCGGTTCCATGTCGTCGATGTTCTGATGAGATAGAGAGCCGTACGCCGGCCAGGACTTCACATCGAAGTAGACATCGCCGGAGCCGTCTGGTGCCGGATAGGCATGACCGCGGTCGATGAGGACCTTGATCATTTCGATCATCTCAGGGATATGACCAGTCGCCCGCGGCTCGTAGGTGGGTGGCAGGCAGCCGAGTGCGGCGTACGCCTCGTGCAGCTCACGTTCGAAGCGGTACGCGTGCGCAAACCACGGAGTGCCGGCCTCGGCAGACTTGATCAAGATCTTGTCATCGATATCGGTGATGTTGGCGATCACCGTGACCTGATAACCGCACCATGTCAGCCAACGGCGGAGCACGTCGAAGACCACTTCCTTACGGATGTGACCGAGATGGGGGCCGGATTGCACCGTCAATCCGCAGTGGTAGATCGAGATCCGGCCGGGCACGACAGGCTTCAACGGCCGTACCGCTTGCGTGGCCGTGTCATAGAGCCGGAACGTGGCTGAGCTAGCACCCGGTTCCGTCGGCTGTGTCACGACCGTTGTCTCTCCATATGTACCGCCATCAGACGCTGCATGGCATCGACACCATCGCGCAACGCCTTGAGGTCACGTTTGGACATGGTCGCAAGGTACGGCGCGAGGCTGGTACCGATCGAAGCACGCATCAAAGTCAGTTGCTGGTTGCCCTTGTTGGTGAGCTTGATCATCCATGCCCGGGCATCGCGGGGGTCGGCGGTGCGGTCGACCAGCTGTGCGGCCTCCAGGCGCTTGACATGATTGGTGATCGTTGGCTGCGAGCATCTCTCGGCCAGGGCGAGGTCGCTGATCCTCGTCGGCCCGTTGTCATTGAGCCGGGCGAGCAGACGCGCAGCGGCAAGACTGATGCCGAATCCGTCTTCCTTGGGAACCCAGCGCACTACCCGTGCTGCGGTGGTGATGAGGTCCTCGCCGAGGGCGTGGAGATCTTCGTCCATTCGGGCAGGATATTCGGTTTCCATGAGGAGCGAGTGGTCCGTCGTGATCGCGAGTGTCGACATTGCTCTGAGCGATCACCACATGGTCTATCAGCGGCGGATGGCCGCTACCACAAGATCGGCCAGCTCAGCGTAGGCTTCGGCGTCGCTCATGCCTGTTGCTAGCGCGACTTCACCGCTGGTGATGCGGCGCATTGTCGCCGTTACTACTTCACCGACGAACGCAGCGTGTACCCGCCGGAATACGCCGGCCCGAGTGCCTTCCTCGATCAATTCCCGCACCCGCAGGGCTGCCGCCAGCGTGTTCTGCTCATAGATCTCGGCCGCTGGGCGGAACCGTGCGATGTCATCTCGGAACGCCCGGCTGGCGGGCCGCAGTGCCTCGGCAACGGCCTCGAGGTAGCGGGTAACGCGCTTGGCTGGTGCCCTGGTGCGGGCTACCGCGGCCTCCACCTGGTCGGTAGCTCGTTTGAAGAAGTGCCGAACTGCTAGCACCGCCAACTGCTCTTTGCTGGAGGCGAGGGCGTAGAGCGTGCGCTTTGAGCAGTTCAGTTCAGCCGCGAACTGATCCATTGTCAGGTGGCTAAATCCTTGCGCCAGAACGAGATCGACGAGTCCATCCCGCAGATGCGTCTGCCGATGCGTCAGTCTCCGCTCCAGCAAAGCGACTACCATAGCGGTACTAACGTACTCTCTGCAGTACCGCTTTGCGGCGTTGCCAGTGTCCGACAAGGAGTTGGATGCCCGTCGATCGCCTATTGCCAACTGATGAGGGCGCCGAGCTGATCTCGTTGCTGAGGGAGATCGCGCAGGTAGAGCTTGCGCCGCGTGCAGCCGCTGACGAGGCCGCGTCACGATTTCCACGTGATGCCCTCGCCATGCTGGGCGAAGTCGGACTGCTGGGTTTGCCGTATCCGAGGGAGTACGGCGGCGCCGACCAGCCGTACGAGGTCTATCTGCAGGCCCTGGAAGAGGTTGCGGCGGCGTGGATGACAGTGGGTGTCGGCGTCTCGGTACATGTCATGGCGTCCTATCCCATGGCGGCGTTCGGCACTCCGGAGCAGCGCGCTACTTACCTACCGGAGATGATCGGTGGCGAGATGCTCGGCGCGTACGCGTTGTCGGAGACTCAGGCCGGATCAGACATCTCCGCAATGACGACGCGGGCCAAGCATGCTGATCATGGTTATGAGCTCAATGGTGCGAAAGCCTGGACGACCCATGGATCCCGTGCCGATTTCTACACCACGTTCGCGCGGACAGACGATGACCCTCGGGGCCGCGTGAGCTGTTTTCATGTGCCAGGCCATGCGCCGGGGCTGACCTTTGGCAGCCCCGAGCACAAGATGGGCCTGAACGGCTCACCGACGACGGCGTTGTACTTCGACGCTGTCCCGATCGACGACAACCGGCGCATTGGAGCTGAAGGTCAGGGTGCCAGGATCGCCCTTTCAGCGTTGGATTCTGGGCGACTCGGAATCGCCGCATGTGCGACCGGACTTGCGCAAGCCGCTGTTGATCTTGCGGCGGACTATGCCAGGCAGCGGGAGCAGTTCGGACGTGCGATTGCGGAGTTCCAGGGCCTGCGGTTCTTGCTGGCAGAGATGGCGGCTGCAGTCGACTCGGCCCGTGCGACGTACCTCATGGCGGCTCGCAGACGGGACGCTGGCCGTCCGTTCAGCCGTGATGCTGCCGTCGCGAAAATGATCGCTTCCGATGTCGCCATGAAGGTGACGACTGATGCAGTTCAGGTGCTAGGAGGTTACGGTTACACGCGCGACTATCCGGCTGAGCGCTATATGCGGGAGGCCAAGGTGACTCAGATCTTCGAGGGCACCAACCAGATTCAGCGGCTACTCATCGCTCGCCATGTGCTGAAAGAGCCACTGAAGTAACCTCCGATTTGTCAGCGTCTCAGCGGGCTATAACCCGCTGAGACGCTGACAAGTCGGAGGAGGGAGTGGGAGTGGGAATGAGGCTCGGCGAGCACGATGTCGTACTGGTGACCGGGGGTGCGTCGGGGCTGGGGGCAGCAACCGTACGGCACGTCATTGCGCATGGTGCGTCAGCCATGATCGTCGATCTTCCGAGCTCGGCCGGTGCTGAGCTGGCATCCGAGCTAGGGGAGCGGGCGAAGTTTGCCGCAGCCGATGTCCGCGACGAAGATCAAGTGCAAGAGGCCGTCGCCCAGGCAGCCCAGCTCGGCACTATTCGGGTTGTCGTCAACTGTGCCGGCGTAGGGACCCCTGGTCGGGTGATCGGCAAGGGCGGCGTACTACCGCTGGAGAGTTTCCAGACGGTGATCGACATAAATTTGGTCGGTACCTTCAATGTGCTACGGCTGGCCGCCGCAGCCATGATCGACAACGCGCCGCTGGACGGTGATCGGGGACTGGTGATCATGACCGCAAGCGTTGCGGCGTTCGAGGGGCAGATCGGTCAGGCGGCGTACGCAGCTAGCAAAGGCGGCGTCGCCGCTTTGACGTTGAGCGCCGCGCGAGATCTTGCAGACAAGGCGATTCGGGTCATGACGATCGCACCGGGTGTCATGGAAACCCCGATGATGGCGAGCTTGCCTGGGCAGACGAAGTCGATCTTGGAAGCTTTGGTGCCGCATCCAGCACGACTTGGCCGCCCTGAGGAGTACGCGATGCTGGTCTCCTCGATCATCGAAAATCCGCTGCTCAATGGAGAAGTCATCCGTCTGGACGGAGCCTTGCGGTTGCCGCCTCGGTGATCAAGCGCTTTCCGGAGCGCTGATCACCTTCTATTCCGGCTGAGGAGTCACTTGTTGGTCTTGGCTCGAAGTGCCGCAATGTCCAAATAGGCAGCCGGCTCGGTGGTGCTCTCGGACTCGGCCGGCTCGTCCTCCCACGGGTCGTACGGCTTGTCGTCGTCACCGTCGGCGAAGCCTTGCGACGGGTCGAACGGATTCACCAGCGGCCCTGTCGTCTCCATCGCAGAGACCGCGATTTCCTCGTCAGGCAGCCCGCGCAGCACGGTGTTCACGTACGCCTGCGCCGCTTCCTCCATGGAAATCTCGGCTTCAGCCTTCTCGCTCATGAACCAGCGATGCTCCAGCATTTCGTGGTAGAGCTCGGCGGGCTCGAGCTTCGCGCGCAGTTCCATCGGCACCGACTGCAGGACCGGCTCGAACTGCTCCGTGAGCCACTCGTGCGCCACGATCGCCTCATCCGCGCCCTGCTGGTCGGTGCGGACACGATAGTAATCAAGATCATTAAGAAGCCGCCGGGCCTGGTTCTCCTCGGTGTCCATGCCGGTAAGCCGGATCAACCTACGCGAGTGGTGCCCGGCATCGACCACTTTGGGCTGAATGCGAATCGTCGAGCCGCCGAAGTCTGTCGTTATGTCCAATTCCGCGACATCGAATCCCAGCGCATTCAACCGGCGAACCCGGCTCTCGATGCGATGCATCTCACCGGTGTTGAACTCCTCAACTCCAGTCAGCTCGTCCCACAGCTCCCGGTATCGGTTCTCGATGGCCTCCACCAGCGCCAGCGGATCCAATGCCTGATCCAAGAGGCCTCCGGCCTCAAGATCACAGAACTCTCCGTACAGGTTGGTTCGCGCAATGGTCAGATCGTGCTCACGCTGCCCATCGCTTAGCTGGTCGTGAAGTTCGCCGGTCTCAACGTCCACCAGGTACGCCGCGAACGCCCCGGCATCGCGCCGGAACAAGGTGTTGGAGAGTGATACGTCACCCCAAAACAAGCCGATCAGATGTAGCCGCGCGATCAACACGACCATTGCATCGACTAGCCGGTTGACGGTGTCTTGCCGTACGCCCCGGTTGAATAAAGAGCGGTACGGCAATGAAAACTGCAAATGCCGGGTGATCAGGATCGGGTTGAGCGGTTCTCCATCATGATCAACACGCTCAGTGACTACTCCGACCGCCTCCACCGATGGCGTGTCGAGCCTAGCCAAGTCACGCAGCAGGCGGTATTCATGCATAGCCAGATGCTCGATCACCTCTTTGAAGGCATACACCCCCGACCCAACCCGCACGAAACGTACGATGTGCCGCGAGATTCCGCGGGGGAGGGCGACCAGGTTCTCCTCCGGCCAATCGGCCAGCGGTGTCGGCCACGGCAGCGTGATCAACCGGGTGTCGGGCTGCGCCGCGAGGAACCTAGGCATGCCCCAATCTTGGCATCAAACAATCGGCTTCCCGCTCAATGTGCGGGAAGCCGGCTGTTCTGATCAGGCGTTATGCGTTGCAGGAGAGATGCGGTCGCCGGTCACCTTGGAGAACACGTGCACATGAGTTTCATCGACGAGCAGCCGCACGCTCTCGCCACGATGGGGCGGTAGGGCGCCGTGGATCCGGGCGACGATCTGCTGAGCGGTGATCAACTCGTCCTCGGCGATACCAGACAAGGTGCCGTAGATGAACGCATCGGCCCCCAGCTCTTCGACGACGCCGATATCGATCGGGATACCCTCGCGACTCTCTGGATTGTCGGAGAGTCGGAAGTTTTCAGGACGGACGCCCAGCACGAGAGTCTTCTCGTCGGGTGCCTTGGCAAGGGTCTCCCGAGCCACCGGAACGGTGTAGTCACCCAGGTGTATGCCGTCTTGCTGCACCTCGCCCTCGATGAGGTTCATTGCAGGCGAGCCGATGAAGCCGGCCACAAACAGGTTGCGCGGCGCGTCGTACAGCGTCAACGGCGTGTCGCACTGTTGCAGGATGCCGGCCTGCATTACCGCCACGCGGTCACCCATCGTCATCGCCTCGACCTGGTCGTGGGTCACATAAACAGTGGTAACACCGAGCCGGGTCTGCAACGCCGCGATCTGGGTGCGAGTGGAGACGCGGAGCTTGGCGTCGAGGTTCGACAGCGGCTCATCCATCAAGAACACCTGCGGGGAGCGGACGATGGCACGGCCCATGGCGACGCGTTGCCGCTGCCCACCGGAGAGCGCCTTCGGCTTGCGGTTGAGGTACTCCTCCAGGCCGAGCAGGTGGGCGGCCTCCTGAACGCGCTGCTGGCGCTCCGTTTTGTTAATCCCAGCCATTTTCAGAGCAAAGCCCATGTTGTCGCCCACAGTCATGTGGGGGTAAAGGGCGTAGTTCTGGAAGACCATGGCGATGTCGCGATCCTTGGGCGGGAGGTCGGTGACATCACGTTCACCGATCCAGATGGCTCCGGCATTGATCTCCTCCAAGCCCGCGAGCATGCGAAGCGAGGTCGACTTTCCGCAGCCGGATGGCCCGACCAGGACCATGAATTCGCCGTCGCCGATCTCCAGATTGAGTTTGTCGACGGAGGGGTGCTCTGCACCCGGGTAGACGCGAGTCGCGTCCTTGAACGAAACAGTGGCCACGCCACACTTCCTTTCCACGGGCAGGTACGTGCCCGACGATCCGTAGTGGAAATTCGCAGCACGGGACAGGGACCCCACGCTGGTCAGAACACTAGCGCAGCAAGCTCTTTCTGGGCAGAGGCAGCGCCGCGGGCAGTAGCCGGCCCCGAATCCCCAAGCCAACGTGCGACCTGGCACCACTTACTCCCACCTGGCAGCAGCCGGAACTGGTGCCAGGTGCCAGTAACTGATGCGCGGTGAGAGGAAGTTTCAGCCCTGCCGGCTCATACCCGGCAGGGCCTGGAAGGGCACTTTCAGTCTGCTCCGTCGGCCGATGTGAACTCTGCAGCGACACGCCCCCGGGCCCTCACTTACCTATTAATTGTTTCGGCACGCCGTTAATTCCGCGTGACAAGCGTTCGGCGAAAAAAGACAGCGGAGCCCCTAGACAAGGGGTCGCCGGAGGCATATAACTGAGCTACGCCACATCGCGAGCTTCGGCTCGCATAGTGGTACAGAAGCTCCGGTCAACTCATACTTGACCGGAGCTTCACCCATTTTTCTGTGTTGCGCTCGCGCACCGGGCGGCGTTTCGCAGCACAGCCGTCAAGACGGCCCACCCGCGGCCAGTGCGAGGGGGCGTTTCGCAGCACAGCCGTCAAAATGACCGACCGCCCGCACCTTTCAGGCAATGTGGCAGTGTGGCGATGGTGGGAGGCGGCTAGTGAAAGCGCTTGTGAAGACACGGCCGGGGCCGGGGCTGGAGTTGATTGAGGTTCCAATACCCACGGTCGGCGCCGGCGATGTGCTGGTGAAAGTGATAGCGACAGGCATCTGTGGCACGGATCTGCATATCGACACCTGGGACGAATGGGCCCAAAAGACCCTGCAGCCACCGGTAACCGTGGGTCATGAGTTCTGCGGCCGAGTGGTTGAGATCGGGTCGAGTGTTGCCGATGTCGCCGTCGGCGATCTTGTCAGTGGGGAGTGTCATCTGGTCTGCGGCCGGTGTCGGAACTGCCTCGCTGGCAGACGCCATCTCTGCATTCACACTCGATCCGTCGGGGTCCACCTGAATGGTGCCTTTGCCGAGTACCTTGCGCTGCCGTCAGGCAACGCCTGGGTACACCGTGATCCCATCGATCCAGAGGTTGCTGCCATATTCGACCCATTCGGGAATGCGGTACACACAGCGCTGGCGTTTCCGATGCTCGGTGAGGATGTCCTTGTCACCGGTGCGGGTCCGATAGGCATTATGGCCGCGATGGTCAGCAAACATGCGGGCGCGCGACATGTGGTGATCACCGATCGCAGTGACGCGCGACTAGCCCTGGCGAACAAACTCGGCGTCAGCCGAGCCGTGAACATCGAACGCGAGAACATGGCTGACGCTCAGCGTGAACTCAATATGCGTGAGGGCTTCGATGTTGGACTCGAGATGTCCGGCAATCCTGCGGCGCTGCGTGACATGATCACGCAGATGACCCATGGCGGCAGAATCGCTGTGCTCGGTCTGCCATCGGCCGAAATCAGTGTCGATGTTGCCGCCATCGTGCTGAAGATGCTGACCATCAAGGGCATCTATGGCCGTGAGATGTTTGAGACGTGGTACGAGATGTCGGTGCTGCTGGAAAGCGGACTCGATATCTCCGGAGTGATCACTGATCGTTTCCACTACTCCGAGTATGAGCTGGCCTTCGCTGTCGCCAGGTCCTGCTCGGGTGGCAAGGTGATCATGAACTGGGAAGGATAGGCAGAAGACGTTATGTACGCCACTATGAAAGATCAACTCGCTGATGATCTTGCCACGCTCAAGACCGAAGGGCTTTACAAAGCTGAGGCAGCAATCAGTACGCCGCAGTCTGCCCGGATCGCCGTAGGCGAACAGTGGTTGCTCAACTTCTGCGCCAACAACTACCTCGGCCTAGCCGATCACCCAGCCATGATCACCGCCGCCCAGCAGGCGCTGGAGCGCTGGGGTTTCGGCATGGCCTCGGTACGCTTCATCTGCGGCACGGCAGAGATTCACAAAGAGCTGGAGCGCCGTATCGCACACTTCCTCGGTACCGAGGATGCGATCTTGTACTCATCCTGCTTCGACGCAAACGGCGGCCTCTTTGAGACCCTGCTCGGCCCGGAGGATGCAGTCATCTCTGACGAGCTCAACCATGCGAGCATCATCGACGGCGTACGCCTGTGCAAAGCCACCCGGCTGCGCTACGCCAACAGAGACATGGCCGACCTGGAAGCGAGATTGCGCGAGTCGCAAGGTGCGCGACATCGGCTGATCGCAACCGACGGGGTCTTCTCCATGGATGGTTACGTCGCTCCGCTCGACAAAATCGTGGATCTCGCCGAGCGCTACAGCGCACTGGTCATGGTGGACGATTCTCACGCTGTGGGCTTTATGGGTCGGACTGGTGCCGGTACGCCGGAGCTGTTTGGTGTCCAGGATCGGATCGACATTGTGACTGGGACCCTTGGCAAGGCGCTAGGTGGGGCAAGTGGCGGTTACACCGCAGCTCACAAAGAGATCGTCGAGATGCTCCGACAGCGCTCCCGGCCGTACCTGTTCTCCAATTCCCTCGCCCCATCGATAGCGGCTGCCGGCCTTGCCATGCTGGACCTGCTAGAGACATCAGGTGAGCTGCTGCAGCAGCTACGCGAAAATACCGCGCACTTCCGCTCGGAGATGGTTGCCCGTGGCTTCGAGATTCCCGAGTCTGATCACCCGATTGTGCCAATCATGATCGGGGACGCAGTCCAGGCCGCCGCTATGGCGGACCGGCTGCTAGACGAGGGCATCTACGTGCGTGCCTTCTCATTCCCGGTCGTACCGCGAGGCAAGGCCAGAATCAGGACTCAGATGTCCGCCGCGCACTCGCGAGACGATCTTGATCAGGCGATTACGGCGTTTGAAAAGGTGCGCCGGTAGGGGGCGCTGGGGGCTCGACCGGCACTTGGACTGAGTACGTCGGCTTGCGGACGATCTGCTTGCCCAGGGGCGTCAGGGAAACCTCGATCAGCTTGAAGTTAGCGATCGCCAACGGAATTCCGATGATCGTGAGGCACAGCAGGATTCCAGTCGCAATATGAGTCAGGGCAAGCCACCAACCCGCGACGATGACCCAGATCACGTTGCCCAAAAAGGACCAGATTCCTGCATTTGGCTTGTCCACCAGTTCACGGCCGAATGGCCAGGCGGCATAGCTTGCCATGCGGAAGGAGGCAATGCCCCATGGGATCGTGATGATCAGCACGCAGCAGATGATCCCGGCCAGCATGTACGCGAGCCAGAGCCAGAAGCCACTGAAGACGAACCAAATGATGTTGAGCAAGGTACGCACCTGTCCAGGTTCGCACTCCGCGGCCTGCTGCGGCAATAGGGCGGTTCCCGGAGCTACCCCTCGCTGGATACCTGAGCGGTGAACGCGTCGTACGCCCGCCGATCGAAAAGCACGAATCTGACCTCGTCCACCTGGGTGTGGCTGCCCCGTACTGTTTGCACCGCTATGCGAGCGGCGTCGTCAACCGGCCAGCGATAGACACCGGTAGAGATGGCAGGAAAGGCGACTGTCCGAGCCCCAAGCTCCTCGGCGAGGGCAAGTGAGTTGCGGAAGCAGTCCGCGAGCAGCTGTGACTTGTCTTTGGACTCCGCGTACGTCGGCCCCACGGTGTGGATCACCCACCGTGCCTTGAGCCGCCCGGCAGTCGTTGCAACAGCCTGGCCGGTGGGAAGGCCGTCTGGGTATTTGTCCTGCCGAAGCTTTTGGCATTCAGCCAGAATCTCGGGCCCTCCTCGACGATGAATCGCCCCATCTACGCCACCGCCGCCCAGCAGCGAGTGATTGGCCGCGTTGACAATGGCATCCACGTCTTGTTCGGTGATGTCGCCCTGTACGAAGGTGATCTTCATTGCATCAACCTAATGCCACGAAGATTGATTGCTCTGACCGATGAGTTTGGCGGGCTTGTCGGGTCCACATGCTTTAGTGAGGTCCATAGTTGTCTCACCGTCGTAGAAAGCAATGACATAAAGCAATGACATAAGGAGTGAGTAATGGACGCATTTACCACATGTCTGTGGTTCGACACTCAGGGTGAAGAGGCGGCGAAGTTCTATACCTCGATCTTTCCGAACTCCAGTGTCGGCAATGTGACGCCGTATCCCGCTGGCACCGAGCAGGCTGGTCGAACCATGACAGTCGACTTCGTGCTCAACGGGACCAAGTTTGTCGCACTCAACGGTGGCCCGCAGTTCAGCTTCAATGAGTCGATCTCTTTCCAGGTGCCATGTGAAGATCAGGCCGAGGTGGATCATTACTGGACCGCGCTGATCGAGGGCGGCGGCGAGGAATCCATGTGTGGTTGGCTGAAGGACCGATTCGGCGTCTCCTGGCAGGTCGTGCCGAGACGGCTAGAGCAGCTGATCTCGAGTCTCGATGCGGGGCAAGCCGAGCGCGTCACCCAGGCGCTGTTCCAGATGCGGAAGATCGTGATTGCCGATCTGGAGGCCGCCGCGGCGGCATAGCCAGAGCAGGGGTGGCCCACGAGCGGTCCTCCTGGGAAACTGCTGACACGTTGCATATTGCCAGCGCTGCAGCGTGCAATTGACCAGCACTTACCTGAGGGAGTCGTATGGATCACGCCGATTCTGAACCGGCCAGCGCCACCTTGATCGCCACCCGGCATCAGCTGCATGGCATCGCCGAGTGTCTGCTCGCCGGACCCGAGCACCGAGCAACCGGTGAGATCGCGCTTCGGATTACTCCAGGCGGATTCAGTACCACCGCGGGGCCTGAAATTCGCCTCGATGGTCTGGAGCTCGTCCGGGGCGATCAGCGGGTTGCGGCCACCGGGTCCTTCGGCGATCTTGCTCATCGGCTCGGCGTCGACTTCGGAGCGCCGGCGATGCTGTATCCGGATGGGAGCGGTGTAAAGCCGGGTGATGTTCTTGATCTTGATCCAGCGGCCGCACGGCTCATCGTCGACTGGTATGCACTGAGCGACGCCGCCTTGCGCACGCTCGATCCGGATCAGCGGCCGACCTTGTGGCCGGAGCACTTCGATGTGGCGATCCTGCTAGACGACCGCTCCTATGGATCATCACCAGGAGACGACTTCCACGCGACACCGTACGCGTACGTCAGTGAAAGTGATCATGATGACAACCCCTTCTGGAATGCACCATTCGGGGCTGTCAGAGATGCGGCGGAGTTTTCCTCAGTTGAGGATCTGGTCGCCTTTTGGCGTAAGGGCCGAGTGCTACTGAGCGAGCGTTAGCGAGCCTGTCACGATCCGGGCTCCGAGTTAGATTTGAGTGCCGAAAGGATCCGCCGGTGACCATTGACGTCGAGAGCCTTAGTTCGCCTGCTCGAGTCGCCAATCCCGCGGAGGGTATCTCCGCGGACGAGTTGCAGCTGGCCGCCCGAAATCACGGCATGCCGTTGGAGTCCTTACGGTGGGACATCACTCCGCCGGGCCTGCACTACTTGCTCATTCACTACGACATCCCCGCAATCGATCCGAGCAGCTTTGAACTGGTCATCGACGGCCTCGTCGATAGCCCGCTGTCTCTCGATCTGGAGGCGATCAAGAGCCGGCCGAAGGTTTCATCGGTGGTAACGCTGGAGTGCGCGGGTAACGGCCGCGCTCAACTGCTGCCGCGCCCAGTCAGCCAGCCCTGGCTGTCTGAGGCCGTTGGGACTGCCCGGTGGACCGGAACGCCGCTTGCCGGTCTGCTCGGCGAGGCTGGAATCGTCGACGATGCGGTCGACGTCGTCTTCACCGGCGCTGATCATGGCATCGAACGCGGCCTGGAGCAGGACTACCAATGGGGGCTGCCGGTTTCGGAAGCGATGAGCGAGAACGTCATGCTGGCGTACGAGATAAACGGTGCGCCGCTGCCACCACAGCACGGGGCTCCCCTGCGACTCATCGTTCCAGGCTGGTACGGCATGGCACACGTGAAGTGGCTGCGTAGGATCACCGTTGTTCCGCAGACGTTCGACGGATTTCAGATGCGTTCATACCGATTACGGGATACACCCGATGAGCCCGGGATTCCGCTGACTCGGATCGAGCCACGAGCTCTGCTGATCCCTCCAGGATTCCCCGATTTCATGTCTCGGCGACGGGTGTTGAGGTCCGGTGTCGTCACGATCGAGGGTCGTGCGTGGTCGGGGTGCGCACCGATCAGCATGGTCCAGGTCAGTCTTGATGGAGGAGACAGCTGGGAAGTCGCCGATCTGGAGCCGGCGCTAGACACTCATGGCTGGGCGCACTGGACCTGGACCTGGCAGGCAGAGCCCGGCGCTTACCTGCTGTCCGCACGCGCGACGGATGCCAGCGGTCGCACTCAGCCGCTCGGGCAGCGTTGGAGTCGTGGCGGCTTTGCCAACAACACCATCCAAAGAGTCCCCGTTGCGGTCGTCAGCTCGGAGATGTCCCTGCCACCACGTTGAGATGTTGACCTGCTGCGACATTGGGTAATGAACTAATAGACCGCTCCGCTCAAGAGGCGGGGCTCGACCGACGCGATCAGAACAAGGAGGTTCTTATGGGTCTCGGTGACAAGGCAAAGGACAAGGCCGAGGAGCTCACCGGCAAGGCCAAGGCAGGCGTAGGCGATGCCACTGACAACCCGGATCTGGAAGCCGAAGGCCGTATGCAGGAAGCTAAGGCCGATGTCAAGCAGGCTGGCGAGAACGTGAAGGACAGCGGCGATGACGTCTCCGATGCGCTCCGTTCAGCTAGTGGTGCCACAAAGTTCGACGACAGAGACACCACGCGTTAGCTAATCCGCACGCACAAGGGACCCGAACGTCTCAGACTCGCTCAGAGTTGGGACGTTCGGGTCCCTCTTTCTTGGCTCTGAGGGGACTTACCAGTCCCAATGCGAGTCGGAAACACGTTTGCCATCTCGAGATGGCAAAAATGGCTCATTTCACTTCAAGATGCACCCGTTGGCCGTCGTGAGATGGGATACGCGGGCTACCGCGTCCTAGATGCTCGAGATCGGACTGGGCGCCGTGTGCTAGAACGCTGCGTGTGGAGCTTATTCGTCAGGGCAAAGTACGCGATGTCTACGCCGACGGAGACGATCTGATCTTGGTCGCCTCCGATCGCGTGTCGGTCTATGACGTGGTGTTACCGACACCGATTCCCGACAAGGGCGCGATCTTGACACAGTTGTCGCTGTGGTGGTTCGGCCAGGTGGCGGATCTGGTGCCGCATCACGTGCTGAGCGAGAATGTGCCGCCGGAATGGAAGGGTCGTGCGATTCGCTGTCGCCGTCTCGACATGGTGCCGGTGGAGTGCATTGCCCGCGGTTACCTGGCTGGGCTGGGCTTGCAAAGCTATCGCGCGACCGGCTCGATCTCAGGTGTTCAATTTCCACCTGGCCTGGTGGAAGCTGATCGGCTCCCAGAACCGGTCTTCACTCCAACGACCAAAGCCGAAATCGGACATGACAAATTCATGACCATGGCCGAGGTCAGCGATCTGGTTGGTGCGGGAACTGCGGGTGATCTTGAACGGTTGACCTTGGCAACATACTCACGAGGCGCGGAGATCGCACGGGAACGTGGCGTAATCATCGCAGACACGAAGTTTGAGTTCGGCCGGGACGCCGCCGGATCGTTGATCTTGGCGGATGAGATTCTGACGCCGGACTCCTCACGCTTCTGGAAGGTGTCTGATTACCAGCCTGGCCGGGCCCAATGGTCCTACGACAAGCAGTATTTGAGGGACTGGTCTTCGTCGTTGAGTGATTGGGACCGCACCTATCCCGGGCCGCCGGTGCCGGCGGATGTGGTGGCCGAGACCCGGGCTCGCTATGTAGAGATCTTCGAGCAGCTCACCGGTGAGAACTGGAGTTCCTGAGAGCTGTTGATGTCCTGCTGCCGGCCGCTCCTTCTGGCAGCGAGTTGAGCTGCTGGCTGATATCAGCGACCAGCCAATGCACGAAATCTTGAGCTATCGGGTGCATGTCTACGAATTCGAGGGCGAAGGACCTGGTCCCTTCTGGGGCGTCGTCCCATTCCAGCTGAGGCGAAATGTTCTGGATCTTCTTTCCTACTTCTGGGCCATCTCCTGGCCGTTGCCGAACGCCGGCGAGGTTAAGTTGAACACCTGGCTATCTTCCTCTGCGGCGCGCGTCTAGTGATCCGGAAGGAGCTCGATGTCGCGATGTCGGCCCATCTGGGCGTACAACTCTGCGGAACGCCGCTTGAGGTTGAACGCCGCGATGATTCCGGCAATGGCGGCGACGATGATCAACGCAGGCAGAATCCAGCGCAGCGGGCTTTCCGGATTCCCGATGAGCAGACCGAATTGAGAGGCTGCGTAGCCCGCAACAGCAGACATCGCCAGGCCGCCAACGATTGGCGCGATGGCGGTACGCGCCACGTTGCGATCAAAGTCCCGATGCCGGGCGAAGAAGGCCACCACAGCGAATGAGGACAGGGCCATCAGCACGATGATCGCCAAAGTGCCCAGCTGAGTGAGCCAGGTGAACAACGCTAGCACCGGGTCTTGACCGGTGATCACGAAGATCATGACCACGATCAAGGCCAGGACTGACTGGTTGAGGGATCCCACATGCGGGCTGAGGTGCTTGACGTGAGTGCGTCCGAGCTGGGCCGGGACCAGGCCCTCCCGCCCGAGGGCGTACAAATAGCGCGCCACGGCGTTGTGGAAAGCCAATAGGGCTGCGAAAACGCTCGAGATGAACAGCAGCGACATCACAGTGGTCAGTGCCGCACCGATGTAGGTCCCGCCGAGCGCGAACAAGAACGCGGTCGGGTCAGGCTGGAGGCCGCCGAGATACTCCTGCAGACCGGCAGCCCCTTGGCCCTCGACCATCAGGTATGTGGTGAGCGTGTAGAAGAGGCCGATCGTCAAGACAGCGACGTAGGTCGCCCGGGGGACCGTGCGCTGGGGGTCCTTGGCTTCCTCGCTGTAGATCGTGGTGGCCTCAAAGCCGATGAACGAGGCAAAGTTGAACAGCAGTGCGATGGCCACGGAACCGGACGTGAAGCTCGCCCAGGTAAAGGGCGTGGCGGTCAACGGCGCAGTGCCACCCTGGCCACCCTTGATCAAGATCGCTGCGTCGAGGATGAGCACGATCAAGAATTCCAGACTGACCAAGATCGCCAGCACCTTGACCGAGAGGTCAACCTGCCGATAGCCGAGCACTGCGATGATCGCCATTGCAATGAACGCATAGACCCACCAGGGCAGATCGATGCCGAGATTGTCGCTGAAGAATCCAGCGGCAGCGGCAGCGAACAAGCCATACAAGCCGATCTGCATGGCGTTGTACCCGAGCAGAGCGATCATGGCGGCGGCCCCGCCGGCGGGTTGCCTGAGGCCGCGAGACACAAAGCTGTAGAAGGCTCCGGTACTGGTGTGATGGCGGGCCATCGCCGTATAGCCGACTGCGAAGATCAGCAAGAGCAGACTGACCACGACGTACGCGAGAGGAATCCCCGGGCCATTGCCGAGCAGCATGGCGACCGGAGCGCCGCCGGCCATGGCGGTCAGCGGAGCGGCCGCTGAGATCACGAAGAAGGCAACGGCGAACACACCGAGCCGACCGTGCCGCAGCTGGTGAGAGTCGCGCTGGGCGATGTCGGAGGTTGTCGCGGAGGGATCTGCGGGTGGAATCGACGGTGGGTGACTCACGAAAGCTCCATCCTGGCCTGCTAATGCGTTCCTGAGGGTTGCGGCTTGCGGACGCCGCGAAACTCCCAGTCGCCGCCCTTCGCGGTGGACAGCACCTCTTCGGATTCGGTTGGTTGCGCGCCGACGTCGGTCCGGATCGGGGTTGGCCCCTCAACAATGCGGTTGCGTAAGGTTCCAAGACCTTCTACTTCCACTTCCACCACATCCCCCGGGTACACGGTGCGAGAAATCGCCGGTGTTCCCGACAGCAGGATGTCCCCTGGCTGCAGAGTGATCGTGCGCGCGATGTCTGCGACCAGGTAATGCATGTTCCACTCCATCTCACTGGTGTTGCCATCCTGACGGACATGTCCGTTCACCAGAGTTCGGATCTGCTTGTTGTGGAAGTCCCATCCCTCGACCAGCCCTGGACCTACCGGGCACAGGGTGTCGGCGCCCTTCACGCGAAGCATCGACCCGGAATCGGTATCGCGGAAGTCATGCAAGCCGTAGTCGTTCGCGATCGAGTAGCCCCGGATGTGGTCGCCGGCCTCGGCTACTGAGATGTTTCTGGTCGTCCGGCCGATCACGATGGCGATCTCGCCTTCATAGTTCAACCACTTGCAGCCCAGCGGCCTGACGACTGCCGCATCGTGCGCATTCAGGGCAGACACCGGCTTGTGAAAGTACGTTGGGGCCCGCGGCAGTGAGACCATCATTTCCGCGACTCGGGAGGAGTAGTTCAGATGTACGCAGATGATCTTGGATGGCATCACTGGCGGCAGATGGACGGCCTCTTGAATGCTGATCTCGCGACCGTCCCCTGCGACCAGGTCGTCGCCATCGCGCTCGACGTCGACGACGTTTCCGTCCAGCAGGATCCGCCGAGTTTCACGTAAAGACATGAGTGCTCCGTGAGTTTTGCCGGGAGACTTAGCCGGCCGCGGGCAGGTCGGGGCCGGAGACCAGTCGCCGATACTCGGGGTCTTCGGGCGTCCGCCGCGGCCGCGGAAACCCGTCCTCCGGTCTGTCGAACCAGTAGTGCACCTGGCCGGTGCCGACAGAGTTCTCATACTCTCCGTAGCGGCGCCCGGTAGCTGTGCAATTACCCTCACCGATGGCCCCGATCATCATCAGGTAGTGCCCGAATCGCGCCTCTGGCTTGTACCGGTAGAACTCTGGCATCGTCTCCAGGACCCGGGCATGATCACCAGCCTCGAACCACTGCATGCGCTGAGCATCGGCCGCGGCAGCCTCGGGGGTAAAGATGTGTTCGATCCCGGCCGCCTCGTGCTTGCGCAGTTCCCGTAACGGCCAGAAGGTGTGGCTGAGTGCCCCGGATGCCAGCAGCACCACCTTCCGATCACTTTCGGCGATTGCATCGCCTAGCGCCCGTCCTAGCCGCAAGTTGTCCTCGGTATCGGCGGTCTGGCAGACGCCGATGGAGATCCATCTCTTGTCCGGGAGCCCCTGTCCCAGGAACTCCCACAAATTGGTTGTCGCGTAGAAGATCGGCAAGTGATCATCGGAGATCGCGGTGATCCAGGTCGCATGGTCTTTGGCTTTGGACGCGATCAACTGAGCCAGTTCCGGATCTCCCAAAAACTCATATGGGCGCTGGCTCATGCCCCGCGGCAGTTCCTCGGATGTGAATAGACCCTTCCGGCGTTCCTGCGCGGTGACGACGAACTCAACCGTCGTCGCCCAATGCGAGTCCAGTACCACAACGGTGTCGTAGTCGAGGCTTTCGAAGACCTCCTCACGCAACTGCTGGAGGCCAGCTACCAGCGTGGTGTCCTCACCGTCGTTCAACTCCCGCCGAGTCGCCTCCGGCAGCACGATCGTCGGCACGTGTGCGATCAGACCTGCGCCCACCACCTCGCCCATGATCATGTTCCTTTCGCTCAATGTCGATGCCCGATTGCGGTTCAGCTATTAGTCGGGCCTGCTCCAGCCGGTCGGCGAGAACACCGTGTTCTTGATGTCGGAATAGAAATCGAAGGAGTAGATCCCGCCTTCGCGTCCGATTCCTGACCTGCCGTTTCCGCCGAATGGCGCGCCGAGGTCGCGTACGAAGAAACAGTTGACCCAGACGGTTCCGGCGTTGATCTCTGCGCTGACCCGCTCGGCGCGATCTGGATCGCCAGTCACCAGAGTTGCGGCAAGCCCGAACCGGGTGTTGTTGGCCATCTCAATCGCCTGTTCTTCGCCGGAGAACGTTTGGATGGTGAGGACCGGACCGAAGACCTCCTCGGTCAAGATCTCGCTTCCTGGTTCGGCATCGACCAAGATGGTCGGCTGGTAGTAGAGATGTCCGAGCTCTGCATTGGGCGAACCACCCAGGATCGACCGCCCGCCGGCGGCCAGGGCGCGCCGTACGAAGCCGTCGACTCTGTCGAAATGCTGCCGGGTGATCAAGCACGACATCTCTGTTGACTCATCGCGCGGATCACCTTGCTTGATCGTCTTCGCCTTGCCGAGCATGGCTTCGGTGAATCGATCGGCTATCGAATCTTCGACCAGGATCCGGAATGCACCCAAACAGACCTGCCCCGAATTGTCGAACTGCTCTACCGCCAAGCTGACCGCCAGATCGAAGTCGGAGTCGGCAAAGATCACCAGCGGTGACTTGCCGCCGAGCTCGAAAGACAACGGCACGATATTGGGCGCCGCCGCCTTGGCGATCACTCCGGCGGTGGGAACAGAACCGGTGAATGCCAACCGTCGAATACCCGGATGAGCCGTGAGCGGTGCACCCGCCTGGGTGCCGGTGCCCTGAACCACGTTGAAGACGCCGGGCGGCAGTCCAGCCTCCTGAGTTATGTCTGCCAGCAGCGATGCGGTCAATGGGGCCCACTCTGGCGGCTTGGCGACCACTGTGTTACCGGCCGCCAGAGCAGGGCCGATACGCCAGGTGGCGAGCATCAGTGGTGCGTTCCACGGAGTGATGATCGCAGTCGCGCCGGCCGGGTCATAGGTGACGCGTTCCCGATGCCCACGAATCTCGCCGCCCGGATGCTCCAGCTTTTCGGCGTAGTCAGCGAAGAATCGGAAGTTCATGCTGACACGAGGCATCACGCTCCGCCGGTGAGACCGCAGCAGCGAACCGTTGTCTCGGGTCTCAACCCGTGCCAGCTCCTCGGCGCGGGCGTCGATGCCGTCGGCCACCTGGCGTAACAGGTCGGCGCGCTCGGCTCTGGGAATTGCTGCCCAGTCCGGGAATGCGCGCTCGGCAGCCTGCACGGCGGCGTCGACCTCCGCAGCAGAACCCGCCGAAATCTCGGCAAGCGGCTGCTCGTCGATTGGTGAGATGTCGGTGAAAGTCGTCTGCGACGGGATCCGCTCGCCGCCGATCCAATGTCGAGTGTCAACCTGCACACCCTCGACCGTCGCAGTGGTCATCCCCGCCCTTTCTGACACTGCTCCCGCGACCGAGGCTCGGTGTGTGTCTATTACTGGAGGAGGTCCGTCGATCGACAGCGGTTGGCGCGCCGCGCGTCGAACCAGCTATCGTTAGGGCCCAAACGTATTTAAGTTCTATCGATTGGTCAAGCCCTCAAAGATGCGGATATGAGCATGGTGTCGGACCCGGTCGCAGCCACTGATTGGCGACAGCTCGCCGTCGATACCACGATTCCGGAAGGGCTATTCATTGGCGGCGAGCGACGGCCGGCCATCGACGGCTCGACTCGCGCCGTGAGTTCTCCTAGAGACGGCTCGACGCTGGTGAAGCTGCCTTGGGCCCAGCGGGCCGACGCCGATGCTGCGGTTGCTGCGGCTCGGAATGCTTTTGATCATGGTGTGTGGCCTCGGCTGCATCCGCGCGCCCGTGGCGAGATCTTGCAGCATTTCGCCGACCTCGTTGAGCAGCATCGCACGGAGATCGCCTTGCTGATCAGCCTTGAGATGGGCAAGCCGATTCGTGCCGCGTATGAGATAGAGCTGCGGGCGATCATCCGCTGTCTTCGCTTCTACGGTCAGCTGGCGGACAAGGAATCCGGTGAAATCTCACCCACCGAGGAGGGCGAGCTAGCTCTCGTCAGCCGCGAGCCGGCGGGCGTAGTTGCGGCGGTCGTGCCATGGAACTTTCCCTTGACGCTTGGGGGTTGGAAGATCGGCCCGGCGCTGGCCGCCGGCTGCACAGTGGTGCTGAAGACCGCCGAGCAGTCGCCGCTCTCGATGCAGCGGATCGCCGAGCTGGGCGTTATGGCAGGTCTGCCGCCAGGTGTCTTCAACGTCGTGAGTGGAGACGGGACTGTGGTCGGCCGGCATCTGGGCGAGCATCGAGACGTTGACGTGCTCACCTTTACCGGCTCCACAGACGTGGGTCGGCACTTTCTGCGCTATTCGGCGGACAGCAACCTGAAACGGGTCTACCTCGAACTAGGCGGCAAGTCGCCCAACATCATCTTGCCGGACGCCCCGGATCTCGACGCAGCGGCTGATACGGCTGCATGGGCGATCTTCTTCAACTCCGGTGAGATGTGTACCGCAGGTTCCCGGTTGGTAGTTCATGCGGATGTGGCAGACAGGGTGGTGGCGCGAATCGTCGAGACATCGGCTCAGTGGTTTCCGGCCGATCCGCTGCTTCCGGACACAAAGATGGGACCGCTGGTCGATGAGCAGAGTCTGCAGCGGGTACTGCGACATCTGGAGAGTGGCCTTGCCCAGGGTGCCTCGCTGAAAGTTGGTGGGCACCGAGTGCTTGCCGAGACGGGCGGTACCTATCTGGAACCCACAGTCGTAACGGGAGCTGCACCGAACAACCCGATCATCCGCGAGGAGATCTTCGGGCCGGTGCTTGCCGTACAAGTCGTGCAGGACGAGGCCGAGGCGGTGCGAGTTGCGGGGGATACGCCGTACGGATTGGCCGCCGGTCTCTGGACCTCCGATTTGGGCACTGCGCACCGGGTATCACGTGCGCTGCGAGCCGGGACCGTATGGGTGAACTGCTATGAGGAGGGCGACATGGCTGTGCCATTCGGCGGTGTCAAGTTGTCCGGCTTCGGGCGCGACAAGTCCCGGCACGCACTCGAGGAATACACCTATCTGAAAACGACATGGATTCGATATGCCTAATGCTTTGGAGGCCCGCAGACCCCTGATCGCGATCCCGGCGCGCTTCTCGCCGGAAGCGACCGCGCTCCGATACGAAGCTGAGGTGAACGCGCGCGCCCTCGTCCAGGCAGTGTTCGCTGCGGGTGGAGAGCCGCTGACTATCCATCCATACGCGCCCACCCTGGAGGTTGACGTCGCGGCCGCCCGAGAGCGGATCTGGTTCGCCGATGGTGTGCTGTTACCGGGAGGCGGTGACGTAGCAGCTCGATGGGCGGGCCAGCAGCCGCATCCGAGCCAGTATGGGGTCGACGAGGAACAGGATGCATTTGATCTTGCTGTAGCGCGCGTCGCACTCGATGATCACCTGCCGCTGCTGGCGATCTGCCGGGGCACTCAGATCGTCAATGTGGCGCTCGGTGGCGATCTTGTTCAGGACATGGACGACACTGTCGGGAATCACCGAAACCACGTTCATGATCTTGAAGTCGACGAGGAATCGCCACTGGGTGAGATCGTCGGACGCCGGACCGCCATCTCTTGTTCCCATCACCAGTGCATTGCGACGCTGGGAGCGGGTTTGACTCCGGTCGCGTACTCCGCTGATGGTGTGATCGAAGCGGTGACATTACAAGATCATGAAGGCTGGTATCTCGGCGTCCAGTGGCACCCAGAGGATACGGCTGCTACCGATATGGTGCAGGCCCAGATCTTTCGGCACTTTGTCGATGCTGCTGCCGTACCGGCTGGTCAGGCATCTGTTGCTGCGGGCTGACCCCTGGAGCTTGTCGGTATCCCACGCTGCGTGGGATACCGACGCTGTACATGGCGTGCATGTCATGCACAGCGTGAGCAACCTTGGTACAGCTCGCCTCAGCTCGCCTCGACGTCGGCCACTATGGCATTGTGCTTGGTTTCAAGTTCGGTGACGATTGATCGCAGACTGTTGGTCAGCTGGGTCAGGCTCCTAGGTGACAGGCCCGCCATGATTTCGGCCTCGGCTGCGTTGAAGATCGGATACAGCTCCTTCATCAAAGCCGTGCCTGCCGGGGTGAGCTCGAGGTTTACCAAGCGCCGGTCGGTGCCGCTGGCCCGCCGGGTGATGAGTCCTCGGGCTTCCAGCGTCTTGACGACGCCAGTGAGCGTCGCTTTGGAGATGGCCGCATTCTCTGCCGCATGCCGGGTCTCCATGCCATCCCAAATCCACACCACCCACAGCACAACGAAGCCGGTCCATGTCAGGCCGTGCTCGCGAAGTACCGAATTGGTGAGATAGACGCGTACTGCATTAGCGGCGCGGTACAGACTCGACACCGCAGCCGCAGCGGGGAAGTTCAGTGGCAGATCGCTGACGTGGGCGGTCATCGCTTTTTCCGTCTCGATGAGTGTAGGCCGATCAGGCATGACGGCAATGCTAGAGGGTCGTCAATGATCGGCCCCCGTTCCAGACGACACCGACTTGGCGGTAGTAACCGCCGATGATCTCTTCGACGCTGAGACGCGACAACTCCTCGGTCGGTGAATCGAAAAGGCGCAACTCAGTATCACCGCTCCAGGACTGACCGCCTTCAAATTCGCTCGAACCTGACTCGATCAGTTCGGAGAAGGCATCGGGCGCGCCCGACGCGATGCCGGGCAAGATGCGATGGTGGGCCATCTTGTGTGAATTGACAAAGCCATTGGTCTCCGACTGCTGCCGCAACGTCAGCACCGCCTCGGCCAGCCGACGGTCACCCGCTGCGAGCGTGGCACCGAACACTCCACCAGCCGTGATTTGCGGCGCACCTTGCGGAAACGGGTGCGGCCGGGTCTGCCACATAGAACCAAGCTTCTTCGGGTAACCCTGGTGAATGCCCCGGGCAATCGCGAAGTCCTTGTCAACCCATATGTAGACACAACGCGAGAACATCTGGCCCTCAAAGCTGCAACGGACAACAACGAAGGCCTCCTTGTATTGCGACCGCACCGGGTCCAGCAACTCTTCACGTGAGGAGGAGCAGGACTGCCAGTCGGCCCAGATAATCGCCACGGCCCCGGGATCCTCATCGGCGAGCGAGAGCGGGGCCGGCAGCAATTCAGCTACTCGCGCCGGGTCCGTACGGTATTCGACCGTTAGAAGGTCGCCGGAGTAAAACCACGGAGGTGTGGGAATCAGCGAGGAACGGCCGCTTGCGGTCCGTGGGTAGAAGAAGCCTTTGACGTCGGTCATGCAGCACTCCTGAGAGCGGAGGGAGTGAGATCGTTTGGATCCGTACGGTAGCGGGTTCTGCGATCAATTAGCAATGCTGATCAGGGGGACGGCGGCCTGGTGAATCAGCCGGCCGCCGCTTGCCATAGTCTTGATCACGCGATACTGTTCGGGCCCAAATGACTGTTCGAAGCCCACGTGTACGTGGGTTGCTGACGGTCTGCATAGGTTGCAGCCCGTGCACACCGCAGGGAATCTACGTTCACGTAGGTTTCGATTGGGAACGCAGCTTCTGAACGATGGCGCGGAGGTCGGAATGGCTCATTTCGATACGGCAGGTCTAGAGGACTTCGCAGCCGAACTCGTGACCCAGGACATAGACGTCGTACGCGTCGGCTATTCGGATGTCATCGGTACCGAGCGTGGACGGGACGTGCTGGTCAACCGATTCGCCCGCACAGTAGGTGACGGCGTGGCGTTCTGTAGATCGGTGTACGGCACCACACCCATGGGTGATGTTGTCGACATTGAAGGTGGACTCGCGGCCGGGCTGCCGGACGTATTGGCCTTTCCAGACATCAGCACTGTCCAGGTCGTGCCCTGGGAGAAGGGCGTTGCGCACGTTATCGCCGATGTCTACAACCCAGACGGTTCGCCGTCTGCGGAGAGTCCGCGGATGGTGCTCAAGCGGGTGGTCAGTCGGTTTGCCGATCTTGGAATGCGGCCCATGGTTGGGCCTGAGCTGGAGTTCTACGTCCTCGAGCCCACTGACAAGAATCCGACTGGGTGGCAGCGGTACGGCGAGGCAACCGGCAATGTGTACGTCGCCGGCTTGAAGGGTGATCCCGAGAATGTGCTGCTACGTACGCTGCGCCACCTGTCCGGCTACGGGCTGGAAGTCGTTGCCGCTAACCATGAGTTCTCCAGCGGGCAATTCGAGATCAACCTCTGGCACTCCGAAGCCCTCGATGCCGCCGACCGCGCCTTCCGTTTCAAGAACGCCATCCAGGAACTTGCTCGGCAAGAAGGCAAGTTGGCCACTTTCATGGCCAAGCCGTTCAACGACGAGGGTGGTTCCGGCTTCCACATCCACTTCTCGACCTGGGATGACCTCAGTCAGCCGCTGTTCGACGACCCGAGGACTGAGGATGGACTATCAAAGACTGGCAAATCTGCAATCGCGGGTGTGCTCGCTCACGCCCCGGCGCTGTCGGCTATAAGCAACCCGACGATCAACTCCTTCAAGCGTTTCGGCCCGGACACGCTCGCTCCATGGCTGATCGACTGGGGCTTGGACAACAGAAGCGCGATGGTACGGATTCCACCGGAACGTGGCAGAGCGTCTCGAATGGAACTGCGGCTGGGCGACGCCAGCGCCAATCCCTATTTGGCAATTGCCGGGCTGCTCGGGGCCGCCTATCTGGGGATCCGTGACGAGCTGGAACCTCCTAAACCGCTGGAGGGCTATGGATACGACCCCAGCAAGGCCGAGAAGCTGCCGGGTGATCTTGAGACTGCGCTGCATGCCCTCGAGAAGGACACCGAGCTGGCGGAGATACTCGGGGAACCATTCGTCAAAACCTTCCTTACGTACAAGCGGAATGAGCTCGAACGCTTCAACCACTGGGTCACCGATTGGGAATTCCGCGAGTACGCCTACCACCTCTGACAAGGAGAGATCGTGTCGCAGTCGACTGCCATACCTCTTGATCAAGTCGATCTCACCGATCTTGATGCTTTCGCCCGGAATGACGGTTGGGCGATGTTTGACACGTTACGTGCCGAGGATCCGGTGCACTGGAACCCCGAGGCTCCGCCGAATTCAGGCTTCTGGGCAGTGACTAAGTACGAGGATATCTGGACGGTGGACCGGGATCGGGAGACGTTTACCTCAACTCGGTATGTGAATCTCGAGGAAGTCGATGACGACCTGATGGATCTGCGGCGCTCCATGCTGGAGACCGATGGACCGCGCCACCGTGCGCTGCGCAAGCTGATTCAGCGGGAGTTCAGTCCTGGTCCGCTGGCTCGCAACTACGAGAACTTCTTGCGGGACTTGACCAACCTCACGATCGACAATGCTTTGCAGAACAGCGAATTCGACTTCGTGGAGAAGGTCAGCGCCGACTTTCCGATCAACGTTCTGGTACGGCTGCTCGACGTGCCAGTCAGCGACACCGGCACGTTGATCAATTGGGGCAACCAGATGGTTGCCAACACCGATCCCGATTACACAGAGCATTTGATCACCGATCCCGACAGCGATCAGTACCGGCATTTGCCGTTCCGGTCACCGGCTGCGCTCGAGGTGTTCGAGTACGGCCGCGAGCTGGCGAGACAGCGCAAGGGCGGGGACGGCAGCGACTTGATCAGCACTCTGGTGAACAAGATTCCCGAGGACGGGCGGCCGTTGTCGCCAAGTGATTTCGACAATTACTTCCTCTTGCTGGTGATAGCGGGGAATGAGACCACGCGACACGCGATCAGCCAGTCAATGCTGGCCTTGATCGAGAACCAAGATCAACTGAAGCTCTTGCAGGAGCAGCCCGAGCTTATTCCGGGGGCAGTGGAGGAGTTCTTGCGCTGGGCTTCGCCGGTCTACCACTTCCGGCGTACCGCGACCCGGGACGTCGAGTTGCGCGGCAAGCAGATCAAGGCCGGCGACAAGGTCGTGATGTGGTTTGCGTCGGGCAATCGGGATGAGGAGGTTTTCACCGATCCCTATCGGTTCGATGTGACTCGGACAAATGTTGATCACTTGACCTTTGGCAAGGGCAGCCCGCATCTGTGCATGGGCAACGCATTGGCTCGGATGGAAATCCGGCTTATGTTCACCGAGCTAATCCCACGGCTCACCTCGATTGAGCTGAATGGCGAGGTCACGCGAGTCCGCAGCAACTTCATCAATGGGATCAAGAAGTTCCCGGTCCGGGTGCAAGTGAAGTGATCATCTGGCGGGACGCGATGATGTGATCCGCTTCGGCTCGAACGACGAGCTGGACGTCGCTTGGGCGCCAAGCGGCTAGCCGATTTGGAGCTGCTCACGTACCGCATCAAGGTGCGTGCGCATCTCCTCACGCGCAGCCTCGGCATCGCCCTGCCGAAGCACGGAAAATAGGCGCCGATGGGCCTGCGACCAGATGTAGCGACGTAACTCGCAACCTGCTGTTGATGACTTGCCAGCACGCTGACGGCAAAGGACTGGACTGAGCGCACGTGCTCGATCAGTTGGCTTGATCGATTGATGGACACCGTGACGAGGAGCGGATTCAACGAAAGCGAAGCAAAGGACGACACCGTCACCCCGTACGCCCCAGCCGAAGCAGTCGTCGTCACGACAGTGACCCCGGAAGCGAAGCGTCCAGCAGCTTGCCGGAACGCATGACCGGAATCGTGGATCACCTGGCGCTCGACTCCCCTCCGACGGCCATACGGTCCAGAAATTGGTCGACCAGTCGATGTGCTCTTTCCCGGTTGGCAGCATCGCGCCCAGCGGTCTGGCGGACTAGTTCTTCAAGATCGAGTCCGAACTTGTCGATCTCCTCGGCGCCGCCTGTCGACATCCAGGAGGCCAAGATTTCCGAGCTCATCTCGGGATGGAATTGCACCGCAAGGTTCCGGCCAAGCGAGAAGGCCTGCGACGACTTGGCGTTGCGCGCGACCTCCTGCGCGTCTTGGGGCAACTGCCACTGGTCGTAGTGCCACTGGAACCATGACCCCGACGGAACGAGTGCCTCGTCATCGGAATCGATGTCGGCCCAGCCGATCTCCGGTACTGCGGAGCGAGATACCGATCCGCCATGAGCCGCCGCCAGCATCTGGCCGCCAAAGCAAATGCCGAGTACTGGGACCGAATGATCATGAGCCTCGCGTAGCATCTTGAGCTCGGTTGGCACCCACGTTCCGATCGCTTCATGATCGTAGACAGACCACGGCGCGCCCATCGGGATGATCATGTCAAAGTCAGTTGGGTGCGGAAATTCAATCTCGACATTGGGCGACAGGAAACGGTCTTCCTCGACAACCTGGTGCATGACAAGCTCGAATCCCCGGTCGGTCAGCCGCTCTCCCACAAAGCCGGGCGTACAGATGTGATCATGCTGGATCAGCAGGACGCGCATCCTGCTGAGTCTAGTTTGGATCCGAATGATTCCTCCTGCTCAGGCTGGAACATCCCACGCTGCGTGGGATTCTCACGCTGTACATGGCATGCAATGCGTGCACAGCGTCAGCGAGCCAAGTACAGCTCGGCTGGTTGTCGATGGGACCACCTGGACGCTATCGTTCGTATCCAAACAAATGCCGGGCACCAGCAACGCGGGACGGGATGGGGCAATGACGATCACTCAAACCATCGTCCGGGAGCACGAGGCCGACCTGGTGGTACGGGAAACGCGGAGCGTCGCTGACGGCGTCGTTGCAATCACCCTCAGCACTCCGGATGGCACCGAACTGCCGGCCTGGACGCCGGGCGCGCACATCGACTTCGTTCTGAACGATGATCTGATCCGCCAGTACTCGTTGTGTAGCAGCCCATCCAAACCCGACGTTTGGCGAGTCGGCGTACTACTGGCGCCGGACAGCCGAGGTGGCTCGGAGCGCGTGCACGACGTCCTCACGGCGGGCTCGATCGTTCGGGTTCGAGGCCCGCGCAATCATTTCCCGCTGGTCGCCAGCCCGCGATACCTGTTCATTGCCGGCGGCATCGGGATCACGCCGCTGTTGCCCATGATCGCCGAGGCGACTGCCGCCGGCGCCGATTGGCGGCTGCTCTATGGCGGACGCGAACGCAAGTCAATGGCCTTTCTCGAGGAGCTCACTCAATACGGCGATCGCGTGATGATCGTTCCGCAGGACGAGCAGGGAATGCTGGATTTGGTATCCGTTCTCGGTACCCCGCAGCCGGACACGTTGGTCTACTGCTGCGGGCCCGAAGGTCTCCTTGCTGCGGTCGAGAAGTTCTGCGAAAAGTGGCCACCCGGCTCACTCCACCTCGAAAGGTTCAGTGCCAAGCCGCAGGAGCCAGCGGCGGAGGCGGATTCGGCGTTTGAACTGGTCTTGCAACGCTCAGGCCTGACCTTGCAGGTGCCACCGGACAAGTCAGTGCTTACCGTCATCCGAGAGGCAGGGGTCAGCGTCTTGGCATCCTGCCTGGAGGGCGTCTGCGGAACCTGCGAAACCGAGGTCATCGACGGAGATGTTGATCACCGCGACTCCATCCTCGACGAGGAGGAGCAAGCTTCGAACGAGTACATGATGGTGTGCGTTTCGCGCTGCCGTTCACCGCGATTGACCCTCGATCTGTGAAGCTGAGGATGCCCATGAACCAGCAAGCATCAAGCCGCAGCCCTCGGACCCACATTCATCCGCACGATTGTTGGTACGCGGTAGCCACCAGCCAAGAAGTCGGCCGCGAACCACTGGGTCGCCGTGTCCTCGAAACCGGCGTGGTCTTGTTCCGTACCACCGACGGAACTGCAGTCGCGCTTGAGGACCGTTGCGCGCACCGGCCATATCCGCTGAGTCTCGGCCGTCTCGATGGGGACCGCATTGTCTCCGGTTACACCGGCTTCGTGTACGACGTCCGCGGTTACTGCGTGCACGTGCCAACCCAGACCGAAATCCCCGTTGGTGCCCGAGTGCGTGCCTTTCCAGTCCACGAGGATGGGGTCTTCATCTGGGTCTGGCTCGGTAAGCCGGCGTTGGCGCGGCTACATCCACCGGCCGCAACGCCGTGGCTCAATGATCAAGGCTGGGCGACTCTTGGCGATGAATGGGAAACCGAAGCAGACGTGCTGCTGCTGCATGAGAACTTCGCCGATATCACCCACGTCGCCGTGGTCGATCCCTACATCGCACCACCGGTACTTCGAACCTCCCCACCCCCGCTTGAGGTAGAGGTTACTGAGACGACGGTGTCGTTCTCGCGTACCTACCAACCTGCGCCGATCCCGGAGTGGCAAGCCGAGTTGCTTGGACTGCCTGCTGACGCCGAGCACGTCCAGCGTGAGCAGGGCGCCTTCGTCACACCGGGCCTGTGGGTCGATCGCTGGGATGTCTATGTCGATTCCGGACCCAGTGAAAACCAGGTGCACACGTTTCGCTTTACGCACGCCGTGACGCCAATCGCTCCGGGCAGAACGCGGCACGCATGGCGGGTGAGCCGGAATTTCGCGCTTGGTGAGCACGCGGGGAAGGTACTGCTGCCGATCTTCACTGACTACTACAAACGCGTGAAGCACATACTCGAAACCATGCAGTACGTCCTGGACACCGACGGACCGCGCACGGAGATCAATGTCAGTGCCGACGCTGCCGCCCTGCAGGTACGCAAGATCATTCGCAACATGGTCGCGGAGGAAACCGGGATGGCATACCGACGTGGACCGAGGTCGACCTCGTCACCGCGAAGCGGCTAACTACGCGCGGCACCGCAGCCTGGTCGGGAGCAGGAAGCCGGCCGGCGGGCATACCAGCTGCGCCGGGGTAGCTTCGAACTCATGAAGGCCTGGTACGCGGCCGACATAGATGGCCGACTGCAAACAGCGGCCGACCGCCACCCGTCCCGCGTGCTGACGGTGAGCCTGATAACCGCAGTCTGGTGTCTCTGGTACGCGATCTACCGCGCGTATTACGGTTTGGGCGGCACGGTGGGCATGTTTGCCGTGCCCAAGTCTGTCAGCCAGTGGCGGGCCATCAATCTTGCAGGTGCGGCGATCTTGCTTGTGATTGCGGTGCTGCCGGTCGGTGTTCTTCCTCTGTGGAAGAAGCCGCGCGTACGTCCCATCCTGTTGGGGCTTTGTTGGCTGCTCGCTGTTGGATTCATCATGCATGCGCTCATCGACGACATCCAGAGAGTGCTGAGCTTGGCCGGCCTGTTGCACATTGAATATCCGTATTACATAACGGTGGACCGCCGTGTCGCCGATATTCAGGACCTGGTCTTCAACGAAACCTGGTTTCTGATCGAAGGGGTTTTGTGGGGAATTCTGGGTTGGATCAACCTTCGGCCCTCGCCGGCGCGTCGGTGGTGGATCGGCACTGCTATAGCTGCGATCGCCGTGCTGACGTGCATCGGCTTGCTGGCTGCATTCGGCGTAATCGGCAAGATCATCATCGGCTGAGCTTTTGCCGAAGCCCAGGCGACACCGTTTATACACCGCCCGGTGAGGAGCACTGGCACGGCGCCACCAACGACAATTTCATGTGCCACTTCGCCATGCTGGAGGGCGTCGCCGATGGCGACGGAACCACCTGGCTCGACCTGGTGACCGACGAGGAGTACGAGGCCGCCGACCAGCGCTAGCGCTGTAACCTCTACCGCACCACATTCCAAGAGATGTCCGCTGTTACCGCTGCCGAGGAGATCTTCAACGACTGACACCGTGGCGCCTGAGGCCCCAGCCTTGGCGCCGTTCCAGAGCCGGGCCTTCCGCTGGCTCTGGATCGGCGTATTGATCAGCTGGACCGGCACGTGGATGCAGACCGTCGGCGCTCAATGGCTGGTGGTTGACGCACCCAATGCCGCCACGCTCGTCTCTCTCGTGCAGGCGGCCACCACGCTGCCCGTCATGATGCTGGCGCTTCCTGGCGGCGTACTGGCCGACTCCTTCGATCGACGCTGGCTGCTGTTCGCCATCCAGGTCTATTTCTTCGGCGTCGGCGTCCTGCTCGCTGTACTGACCGCCGTCGGGCAGATGCCGCCCGCCTTACTGATCGCTTTCACCTTCCTTCTCGGCGCCGGTGCGGCGGTGCAACTGCCCACGTGGGCGGCCACCGTTCCCGAGCTGGTCCCAAGGACACAGCTGCGGGCCGCGTCGCGGCTCGACCTGGTCAGCGTCAACGTGTCGCGGGCGGTTGGCCCGGCCCTGGCCGGTGTGGTCATCGCCCATTTGGGCGGGGTACCGGTGGTCTTTGCCTTGAACGCGGCCTCTGTCATTTTTCTCGCCGTTGCGCTGCTGCTCTGGCGCCGCCGGTCCGCGGAGCTGACGAGCCGGGAACGGTTCGTGCCTGCCTTACGGGCCGGTGGCCGCTATGTGTGGCATGAACCGGTGGTACGGCGCATCATGCTGCGAGCCATCATTTTCGTCGCGCCAGCGATGGGCCTGTGGGCACTGCTCCCGGTGATCGCCAGTCAGCACTTGCATGTGGGCGCCGATGGTTTCGGCGCATTATTCGCTGCTCTGGGGACCGGCGCCATAATCGGCGCCCTGCTGCTCGGTCGGCTCAAGACCGGCGTGCCGACGAATGGAGTTCTCGCTGCCGGTGGTGTGCTTTACGCCGCAGCTCTCGCGGTGATCATTTTGGTCCCCAGCTTCCCGGTGGCACTGAGCATCCTGGTTCTCAGCGGCGTGGCGTGGATGGCGATGACCTCGACTCTGCAAGCGGAGATGCAGCTCGTGCTGCCGGGTTGGGTGCGAGCGCGTGGCATGGCGCTGTACACCGTGATCTTTATGGGCTCCCAGACCGCCGGCGCACTGCTGTGGGGATTTGTCGCCGATGCTGCTGGGCTGCGAGCGGCCGTTCTGGGATCGGCAGCTGTGGTACTGGTGGGGGTCGGCGCCGGCTTGCTCTGGCGGGTGCCGGAGACCGGCCACCTTGATCCCCAGCCGGCCGTCTACTGGACCGACCCGCAGCTTGCCTTCGAACCTGAACCCCATACCGGACCGGTCATGGTCGCGGTGCACTTCACCGTCGCACCAGAACGGCAGGCGGACTTCCTGAAAGCGATGGACCAGCTCCGCCGATCCCGACTCCGAACGGGGGCGACCCGTTGGGAGCTGTATCGAGACGGGGAACGACCGAACCAATTCGTGGAGACATTCCGCGTCGCCTCGTGGGAGGAACATCTCCGCCAGCACGAGGGCCGCCTAACCGCCAATGATCAAGCGATTGAGGAGGCCGCGCTGGAATTCTCGGATCCCCCGGCGTACGGAGACCATCTGCTTCCTCCATAGTGAAGACGGCAGCTGTTGACTAGCGGCGCAAACGCCCGAAGGCGATGCCAAGCCAAACCTGGCTCAATGGCGCGACGCGCTCCAGCTCAATACCGCCTCGGCCGAACCGGTGTTGATCACCCGGTCTTCGGTGACACCACACTCTGCGGCGCGGTCACAGCCGATGTACTGCCACTCGAGCTGGCCCGGCGCATGTGCATCGGTGTCGATCGAGAAACGGCAGCCGATATCGACGGCCAGCTTCAGCAGATTGCGCGGTGGATCTTTGCGCTCCGGCCGGGAGTTGATCTCGACGGCAACTCCGTTGTCTCTGCACGCGCTGAAGACTGCCTCGTGATCGAACTGAGACTCTGGTCGTCCGCGGCCCACAACGATGCGGCCCGTGCAATGTCCCAGGACGTCCATGTTGGGGTCTTCAATTGCCGCGAGCATGCGCTTGGTCATCACGTCGGCGGGTGAACGCAGTTTGGAATGCACACTCGCCACGACGATGTCGAGTGCCGCCAGTACGTCGGGGGTTTGATCGAGAGTTCCGTCCTCGTTGATGTCAACCTCGATGCCGCTGAGAACACGAAGTGGTGGCGCTCCGGCCTTTGCTTCAGCGGCAAGTTGATCATTGACGCCCTCGATCTCTTCGAGTTGTCGCATGAGGCGCTCAGTGGAGAGTCCGTTGGCAATAGTGAGGTTGGGGGAGTGATCGCTCGCGACGATGTACTCATGACCCAACGAACGCGCAGCGTGCGCCATCTCGATGATCGGGCTGCCGCCGTCAGACCACAGCGAATGCGTGTGGCAATCACCTCGTAGCGCTTTGCGGAGCGCATCGCCGGCGACAGCAAACGGCTGTGGCTCGGCTTCCAGCTTCGCGAGGTATCGGGGGACGTTCCCCTCCAGCGCTTGCAAGATCACCGCCTCTGTCGCCTCGCCGATTCCCTTCAGGGAACGTAGTCGCTTGTCAGTCGCCAGGCGTTCCAATTCACCCGGTTCGAGTGCCGACATTGTCTCGGCAGCCCGACGGAATGCGGCGACGCGATAGGTCGGCGCTTGTGATCGCTCCAAGAGAAACGCGATTCGCTTCAGCGCCTCCACCGGGTCCATGGAGTCCGAGCCTAGGGCGACTGGTCTGATGAGCTGATAAGGCGCTTGGCGGCACTGCGGACAGCCGCATCCGTGTGCCCACCGTGTTCGCGTCCCGAAGCCTGAGGCCCCGGGTCGAGGTTCTGCCGCGTTGCGGGCCTGGGTAGCAGCTGCGCTGTCCATGGCGGCTCAGGAAGTAGGCCCGGATCAATCCAGGCACGGTCGGCGAAGCGTGTCACGCTACCGTGGCCGCCCGGCGTGCCGACATGATCAACTCCTAGCCTCGATCACAGGCGAACGCTAGCCGTCCAATTACGCTCGTCCTCATTCGCTAGGGCAATCGCCAGAGCATCTGGAAGTGAACCACCGACTTGCACAGCTGTGCCGTGACCTTGCCACGCTTTCTGGACATTCTTGGACTTGGGAAGCGTCGCTGAGGGGGCGACCCTCAGGGTCCTCGGCATCGTCGTCCCACCCGGGTCGGTGCCGATTGGCCAAAAAGCAGAACCAGGAGGCGGATATGCCGGAGGGTTTGAACATCGAGGTCGCTCATAAGCTGACCGAAAAAGAGGATGCTGACCGCCGCAAACACCGCTGGCAAGAGATCGCCGAGGTCGTGGAGGTGCTCGTCCTTGCACTAGCCGCGATAGCCACCGCGTGGAGCGGCTTCCAGGCATCGGAATGGGATGACCGCCGCGCCGAACTGTACGCGCAGGCCACGGCGCAGCGTTTCCAGGCCAGTGCTGCCTCCACCCTCGGCGGCCAGCAACTGGTCTCGGACTCTGGAATGTTCAACAGCTGGCTCGAGGCCCGAGCCACGCGGAACACTGATCTGGAGATGGTCTTTGTCCGCCGCTTCACCCCCGACTACAGGCAAGCCTTCGATGAGTGGCTGAAGACCGACCCGCTCAACGATCCATCTGCGCCACCTGGGCCGGCCTATATGGCTGGATACAAGAATCCAAACTTGGAAAAGGCCGATCAACTCGACGCACAGGCCGCAGAACTGTTCACGGAGGGAACCGATGCAGGCGAGACTGCCGTGAAGTATGTCCGTCTAACGGTGTTGTTCGCTCTCGTCCTGTTCCTGATTGCCTCCGGTCAGCGCTTCAGACAGCGGCCCGTCCGGATCAGTGCGAATGCACTCGCGGTCTGCCTACTTCTCTACACCCTCGGCTACCTGATCATCCTGCCTCGGCTGTAGACCAGCTCCCAGGGTAACGACAAGTCATGGCTGTGAGCCGCTCGGCGGAAGAAGATCAACATTGGTCGAGCACCCCACCAAACCGAGAAGGAGATGCGGACCTGAACCGAGAACCAGGCCGCGAACTTCCTCGAGGCCTGACAGATGATCGGCTCCGTGCAGCCTGGCAACTCGGCTTGTACTCCGCCGTGGTCAAGTCTTGGGTTTGTGCCGGCCTGACATCGACCTCACAGAGTGGACGTGAAATTCTCGTGAACTTCGGGTCCATCCAGGAATCCGAAAGTGGAGCTGGCGAGGGGACTCGAACCCCTAACCTGCTGTTTACAAGACAGCTGCGCTACCGATTGCGCCACGCCAGCAATGCCGGGACAGCCTACCAAGATCAGAAGACTCCGGATCCGCCTACGAATGCCGTTCCTTGCCCGGTCACCACGACTTCCTCACCAGCACTCAGCAGACAAGCTTCGCCGCGTACGAGATCAAGTTCTTCTGTGGCAGACCGCGTGCTGAGTTCACCATCAGTCACCAGCAGTATGCGGCCAGAGGTTCCCGCGGGAACGCTGACCGGCGCTTCCCGAGTCTCGATGCGCCAAAGTGCAAATTCAGGTGCAGGTGTCGGATAGCGCCACACGCCAGGAGATTCTTCGACCGGAGTGATCAAGCCTGCAAAACCGGGTGTGAAGTCCAAGATCGCCAACAGTTCGTCGACATTGACGTACTTCGGGGTCAAGCCGCCCCGCATCACGTTGTCGGAGTTGGCCATGATCTCCACGCCGCCTCCGCTGAGGTAGGCATGGAGGTTCCCGGCCGGCATGTAGAGGGTGTCGCCGGGTTGCAGAGTGATCCGGTTCATCAGCAGAGCGGCCAGTATCCCGGGATCGCCCGGATAGAACTGACCGAGTTCGCGAGCAGTGCGCGCGAAGGACGCCAGGTCGTCGGGTCGATTCACTGCTTCGGCCGCCTGCACCACCTCGGTGATCACCGAACGCTGATCAGCTGAGAGCCGCAGCAGTCGTCCGAACACCGTGGCCAAGCGCTCCTCAGCCGGAAGATCATCATTGTCCAGCGGTTTCACAATCTCCAGAGCGCTGGCAGCTCCTAGCTGCTCGAACAATCGGTACGTCTCATGCGGTCGCCGAAAGCCGCAGAGCGCCTCAGTCTCCATCAGGGCGCACAGCAGCTCAGGCTTCGGCCAGCCATCGCGATAAGTCCGGTTCGGTGCATCGCGTGGTACCCCAGCCGCCTGCTCCCGGTCGAAGCCAGCCTCGGCTTGCTGGCGTGATGGATGAGCCTGTAACGACAACGGCTGTGCGGCAGCGAGGACCTTGAGCAGAAAGGGAAGCCGCGGGCCGAATACCTCGACCGAAACCGGGCCCACCACGCCCACCGGGTCGTGAGCTACCACCTTGTCCAGCGGCTCACCCTCCACGGTCGACGGCGCAAGCGGATGCGCGCCAAACCAGAGCTCGGCTTGCGGCTTTCCGCTCGGTGCCTTGCCGAGGAATTCCGGAATCACCGTTAGCGACCCCCACGCGTACGGCTGGATCACCCCCGTCAGCCGCTCCATCATGATTCCTCCCGCTCCGGCGCGTCTTCCTGCTGTGGCGCGTCTCCCTGCTGTGGCCCGTCTCCCTGCTGCGGCAGGGCCTCACCGACGGCGGCTTGCCAGACCGCGAGCGTACGCGAAACCGCAAGCGAATCACGCCAAGGCACCATTGGCGACTCAAGCTCGCCAGCCCGCAGGCAGCGCATGACCTCTTGGGCTTGGAAGGTGTAGCCGCCGCCCGGCCACTGCGTCACCATGACCTCCGGCTGCACATCACGACGCTGACCGCGGTAGACCAGCATCTCCTTCGGACGGATGAAAAAGTCGTTGATCATGATCCGGCCGGAGCTGCCGTACACCTGCAGCGCGGTACGCAGGTCTGCCTCCAAGGAGCAGACGACCGTCGCGGTCGCGGCCGGACGATCTTCAGTGGCCGGGTAGTTGAGTACGGCTGCGGCGTGACTGTCCACCCCGGTGGCCGCGTGGCTTCCAAAACCACACAAGTCGGTAGGCTCTCCGAGGAACAGATTCACCGCGTGGAGTGGATAAACGCCGGCATCCAAGATCGCACCACCGGCTAGAGCCGGATCCAGTAGCCGATGCGTCGCTGAGCCTCGAAACGCAAAGCCGAAGTCTGCTGAGACATGGCGGATATCACCGAGATCCCCTGCAGCGACCAACTCCGCCGCCTTGCGAAGCAGTGGATTCGTCCGGGTCCACAGCGCCTCCATCAAGAACAGGCCACGATCGCCTGCGACATTGATCAATTGCTCGGTCTTTTCAGGGCTGGTCGTCAGCGGCTTCTCAACCAGTACGGATTTCCCGGCCTCCAAACACAGCTTCGCGGACGCGAAATGATCATGGTGAGGGGTGGCCACATAAACCACATCGACATCGGGATCTCCGGCTAGTTCGGCATAGGAGTCGTAGGCCCGAGGGATGCCGTGATCAGCCGCGAACGCCATCGCTTTTTCGAGGCTGCGCGAGCCGACGGCGACCAGACGTGCCTCATTCGACAGCAGGGCAAGATCACGAGCGAACACCGATGCAATGTGTCCGGTGGCGAGGATGCCCCAGCCGACGAGATCCGTCACGGTCCCATCCAACAACATCGCCCGGCATCACGTGATGGGTAGCAGAGTCAGCCGCCAGCAGCTATCTTGCTCCGGTGTGGCGAACCGTCGGAAACTCGAGCCCCGCGGATCTGGAAACCCTTGATGGTACGAATGACATCGATGTGATTTCGACTTACGATAAGTCTATGATCGTCGCTTCGAGTCCTCAGCATGACGGTGGTGATCCCGTTGGCCAGTTGAGCGCCCGGGATGCCGACATACTTGCGTTCGAGCGACAGTGGTGGAAGTTCGCCGGCGCCAAGGAGCAGGCGATTCGCGACAAATTCCAGATGTCAGCGACGCGCTATTACCAGGTCCTAAACGCGTTGATTGACAAGCCGGAGGCGCTTGCCCAGGATCCGCTTCTCGTCAAGCGGTTGCGTCGGCTCCGGGCTACCCGGCAACGCAATCGCTCAGCAAAACGATTGGGCATCGATCTCACGATCGAGTGAGTTTGAGCTTCCCAACTACGGCACGAATGCCATCTCCAATCGGCCTCACCGGATGGTCCTGGTAACCACCTATCGCCAACCCAGCTTGGCGTTCGAAGAAGTTCCGTGCTGCGCGGTCGCCGGTACGCAACACCGACCAGCCCATGCAGATCACGTAAGGGACGTAATAGGGCAATCCGAGGCAGTAGAAGTACTGCCAGCTGTGAACCTCCTCATGCTTGATCAAGAATGGGTAGCTGCGCAACATCTGGTCCCAGGTGCTCGTAGTCGTGATCACATCGCCGATCGTGAACGCGCCGGCTATGGGGAACTTCAGGCGATAGTGCTCTCCGAGAAACAACCCCCGGGGCCCACGTTTGATCTTGGCGCGGCCGATCTTGGCAACTGCGAGCCCGACGACGGTGCTGAGGTTGATGAAATTGCCGCCAGAGCGCACCCATTGCCACGGCGTCTCGGGCCAACCAGCTTCCACGATCTCAATCCTGGCAGGCTGGAAGCGCGAGCCGCATGTGACAAGGCCAGCTCGTAAAGGGGCCAGCAGGCGGCGCGCCACACTTAAACCCATATGGCTTGTCGCTGTACACAGCTTCGACGGTTAAGTGGTCCCCAACGACATCGCACATCTCGGCGGATTCAGGTTCCTTTGCATGTGGTTCTCGGCCACTTTCATGGGGGCGCTACCACGGGATGGTCGAGCCAACGTCGGCCAACCCGTTGGGCCGGCATCTGACGAATGTCCATCTCTGCATTCGGACGATGTTCCCAGGATGCGGAATTTGGCTGCGCCAAATCCAGAGCCAACCTAGGCTGAGCCGTGTTCATCCAGAGGGGACGAGGGACCGGCCCAATGACTCCCCGGCAACCGGCTGATCGATTCAGACACGGTGCCAACTCCGGCTCAGTCGAAAGTCGGCTGAGAAAGATGAAGTAAGGAATCGATCATGACAGCGGTGGTCACCACCGATTCAGCTTCCGCCTCTGGCGTTCGGGCCGGCGCTTTCGGAAACGCCAACCACCTGATCTGTCGGGAATGTGGAGCCACTGCTCCGCTCGGCCCGTTCTACGCCTGTACCGAGTGCTTCGGTCCGCTCGAGGTCGGCTATGAATTTCCGACCATTACCCGAGAGCAGATCGAGGCGGGCCCGCGGAGCATTTGGCGATATGCCCCGCTGTTGCCGGTCCCAGCCGACATCGTTAGCTTCCGCTCTACCGACCCCGGCTTCACCCGGCTGGTCGATGCCCGCAATCTCGCGGATGATCTTGGTCTGAAACAGCTCTGGGTCAAGGATGACTCGGGTAATCCCACGCATTCGTTCAAGGACCGCGTGGTCGCCGTGGCGCTCTCCGCCGCCCGTGAGCTTGGACTTCAGGTGCTCGCCTGCCCATCGACCGGGAATCTGGCCAACGCGGTAGCTGCAGCAGCGGCGCGAGCAGGTATCAAGTCAGTCGTTCTCATTCCGCAGAACCTCGAGCGGCAAAAGATCTTGGCCTCGGCGGTTTACGACACCACACTGATCGCCATTGAAGGCACCTACGACGACGTCAACAAGTTGGCCACCGAAATCGCGGCAGAGGAAGAGGGCTGGGCTTTCGTCAACGTCAACGTGCGGCCCTACTATGCCGAAGGCTCCAAAACGTTGGGGTATGAGATCGCCGAGCAGCTCGGCTGGCGACTTCCCGATCAAATCGTCATTCCCGTCGCCTCCGGATCTCAGCTGACCAAGATCGATAAGGGCTTCCGTGAATTGATCAAGCTCGGACTCGTGGAGGACAAGCCGTACGCGATCTTCGGCGCACAAGCGACCGGGTGCTCGCCCGTGGCGCAGGCGTTTCACGCGGGCCAGGACTTTGTGGCACCGGTCAAGCCGGACACCATCGCCAAGTCACTGGCTATCGGCAATCCAGCTGATGGGCCGTACGTGCTCGACGTCGTGCGGCGTACCGGCGGAGTGGTCGGCGATGTGGATGACGAAACGCTGACTGCCAGCATCCAACAGCTGGCGCGGACCGAGGGCATCTTTGCCGAGACTGCTGGTGGCGTGGTAGTCGGCGTCACCGCCAAGTTGATCTCCGACGGCGCGTTGGACCCGGCAGCCGAAACCGTTGTGATCAACTCCGGCGATGGACTGAAAACGCTTGATGCGGTGGCTGACCGCGTTGGCCCCAAGATCACCATCCCGCCGCGTTATGAGGCGTTCAGCGACTTTTGGAAGGGTAGGAATTCATGAGTGCCACCGTCCGCATTCCGACCATTCTGCGCACCTATACCGGTGGCGCGGGCGAGGTCAGCGCCGACGGCGACACATTGGCGGACGTCTTGAACTCCCTGGAGGAAAACCATCCAGGCATCCGAGCGCGAATTCTCGATGATGCCGGCGCGCTGCGTCGCTTCGTGAACGTCTATGTCGGTGATGACGACGTGCGTTTCATCGGCGGTCTCGAGGCCAAGGTTGCCGAGGGCACCAAGATCTCGATCATTCCTGCCGTCGCGGGCGGCTGATTAAAGCATCAGGCGTACCACTAAGCCGTGCGCGGCGATGGTGGCGTCTCGCCGGGCCTGCTCTCGACGTGCTGTCAGCGGGTAGGGGCAGGATGGGCGCATGTCTGCCCTCGTGCTGGAACGTGTCATCGCCGCCATGGCAGGTCCTGATGCGCGACCACGACCGGACCAGGCGACTGCAGTGGAGCACCTGGTTAACGGCGGTCGCCGGGTGCTGGTCGTGCAAGCTACGGGGTGGGGCAAATCGGCGGTCTACTGGGCCGCGACTGCCGCGCTCCGGGCGAAAGGCGCCGGACCCACGCTGGTCGTCTCGCCGTTGTTGGCCTTGATGCGCGACCAGATCGCAGCAGCGAAGCGGGCGGGGCTGCAGGCCGCGACGGTGAACTCGACCAACGTCGAGGAGTGGGGTGAGGTGTTGGCCGAGCTGCGATCCGGAAAGACCGACCTATTGCTCATCTCGCCCGAGCGGCTGTCCAATCCATCGTTTGCAGCCCAATTGCCGGAGCTGCTCAGTCAATGCGGCCTGCTCGTCATTGACGAGGCGCATTGCGTCTCAGACTGGGGGTTCGACTTCCGGCCTGACTACCAGCGCCTGACCCGGACGCTGCTTGGCCTTGCTCCCGGCACTCCGGTGCTCGCCACCACGGCGACCGCTAACCAGCGAGTCACCGCCGATGTCGCACGTCAGCTGGGCGAGGACACTGTCACCCTCAGGGGTTCGCTGGCCCGCTCCTCGCTTCGGCTGGCCGTCTTGCCACGGCTGACCCCGCTGGAGCGGTACGCGTGGGTGGCTGAGGCCCTGCGCTCGCTGCCGGGCTCTGGGATCGTATACGTGCTGACGGTGGCAGAGACGGAGAGAGTCGCCGGTTTCCTGCGCGAGCAGGGTCTCGACGTCGCCGCGTACTCGGGCCAGACCACGAATCGCGTCCAGCTGGAGGATCGGCTGCGCGACAACACGATCAAGGCGCTGGTCGCCACGTCGGCGCTGGGCATGGGTTATGACAAGCCCGACCTGGCCTTCTGCGTCCACATTGGTTCGCCAGGGTCGCCGGTCGCCTACTACCAGCAGGTCGGACGGGCGGGTCGGGCCCTCGAGGACGCGCAGGCCATTCTGGTGCCAGCCGAGTCAGACGAGCGGATCTGGGACTATTTCGCCACGTCCGGTATTCCCGACGAGCAGCAGGTCGAGCGGATCCTGGACGCGCTCGGCAACTCGGTGCAGACGCTGGCCGGACTCGAGGCAGCGACCGGCATCAGGCGCAGCCGCCTAGAGGGGCTGCTGAAGATCCTGGCTGTCGATGACGCCGTCAGACGCGAGTCCGGCGGTTGGGCTGCGACGGGCCAGCCATGGTATTTCGACGAGCAGAAGTGGAGCGCGCTCCGGGCCGTCCGCGCGGCCGAGGCGGACTTGATGCGTGCCTATGCACGTGGAGACGGCTGCCTCATGCAGTTTCTGCAGCAGGCGCTGGACGATCCCGATCCGCGGCCCTGCGGCCGCTGCTCGGTCTGTGCGGGCACCTTGCCGGCGCCTGGGGCCCGGATCTCGCCCAAGGTGGTCGACGCGGCACGCCGGTACTTCCGCGGTCAGGATGTCGTAGTCGAGCCGCGCAAGCTGTGGCCCGCGGGTTTGCCGGACCGCAAAGGAAAGATCGATTTCCTGGCGCCCGGACGAGCCCTGGCCTTCGCCGACGATCCAGCCTGGCATGCCGAGCTGGCGGTGTTGTGGCAACACGATGGGCCAGCACCACCGCTGATCATGGACGGGCTCGTGGACGTCCTCCGCCGTTGGTCACGGAGCTGGGAGCGGCCGGCTGCGGTGGTTGCCATGCCGTCGCGGCGGTATCCCACATTGGTGCGCTCCGTGGCTGAGCACATTGCAGCGGTTGGCCGGCTTCCACTGATAGCCGCGCTCACGATCAGTGGGCCGCCCCCGGCGATCGAGGCCGCCTCGGCCGTGCGGGCGAAGGACCTGCTCTACCGCACGGCTCTCGCGCCGGGTGTGAACCTCACGGGTCCGGTGCTGCTCGTGGATGACACCATTCGCACGCGCTGGACGGTGACTGTTGCGGGAGCCTTGCTCGCCGATGCGGGAGCAACTTCGGTGCTGCCGCTGGCCATCCACCAGCTGCCGTAGCCGATCGAGCTAACCGACTCCGCAGCAGCTGCGCTCCGGCAGTCACCCTCTTCAGCTCGCCATGTGCACAAAGAGCGCCTCGGGGCTCGTCACGCGGTGGACCGGCTGGGTTTACCTCGCGGCGCCGTCGGTCGGCCAGGCGACTGATCAAGCCGAGTTCGTACGTCCTTCGGAGGCTCGGCAATTATGCCGGCGCCGGCGCGCTGCTCGCCGAAGCCCACTCAATGATCTCCAAATGTCCCGCTCCGGGCGCACTTCGGCGACGGATCGCCGAGATTGAACGTTCGGGCGAGAAGAGGACGCGATAAAGCTACGCGGCTCCGCAGCCGGTCCCGATAGCGTGCCGATCATGGATCTCGAGCGTTTCGTCACCGCGCAAGACAGCGGCGGCACGTATCAACGGGCGGTTGCGGAGCTGCGCAAGGGGCAGAAGATCAGCCATTGGATGTGGTTCATCTTTCCGCAAATCGCCGGCCTAGGTAGGAGCGCAATGGCTCAGGCGTACGCGATAACCGACCTGACCGAGGCCAAGGCCTATCTCGAACATCCCGTGCTCGGGCGCCGCTTGCTGGAATGCGCCGAGATCGTTGCCTCGCATCGAGGACTTAGCGCTGAGCAGATCTTCGGTGGCATCGATTCGATCAAGCTGCGTTCCTCGATGACCTTGTTTGCGCACGCCGCTCCCCAGCAGCCGGTCTTCCGGCAAGTCATCGACCAGTACTTCACCGCCCCCGATCCGGAGACCGAAAGCCGGATCTAAGGCTCGCTTGATAGTGGTCGTCCTCGATTAACCATCTCGCAAACCGCGGCCGTCGAGGGGCTCATCGTCAGCCAATTCCTCGGACGTGGGCGCGACGACCATCTCCTCGTCTTCCTGCGCGGGGGTAACACTCGGCTCCTGCGGCCCGCCAGACGGGATCTGGTGCTGGCGCCGAGCCTGGCGTACGCCCTGGGAGATGCTGTGCCAGATGTGGTCCTCGCCCAACTCCGCTCGCAGGCCGTGATGTCTCAGGACGGTCCGTACCGGCCAACGCACGTGGACAAGGTAGAGGTCGACGTTGCGTTCGGCCAGCTGCTCGCGCAGCGATGCGAGCATGTCGGCGCTTGTCGTGTCCAATTGGTCGGTTGACTCCAGATCCAGAATCAACGCCTTGATGTCTTCCGCGGCATCGACCCTCTCCAGGATCGCGTCTTGCACCTCAGTGGCGTTCACCCAGAACAGCGCGATATCGACGCGGAGCACGAGGATCTCGGGTACTTGGTTGCGTTCCGGATGCTGCCGGATGCCACCCCAGGCGGCCTTCTCACCCGGCACCTTGCCGAGAATCTCGACGTCAACCCGGCTGGAGCGGTACACCAGTCCGAGCAGTGACTGACCGACAGCAATCCCGAGGCCGAGAAGCGGACCAGCAAGAAGCACGCCCAGGGCGGCGACAATGGCCCCGATGCCGTCATTAAGGCGGATCCTCATATAGCGGCGGATTGCCTGGATATCCATCAGTCCCCACACGGCGTGGACCACGATGGCGCTGAGAATGGCTTTTGGAAGCACGGACAGCATTGGTGCCGCGAGCAGGATTGCGGCAATCGCAAGAGCAGCCCCGCCGAGTGAGCACACTTGAGACGTTCCGCCAGCGCGGTCGACGGCTGCGGTCTTGGACAGGCTTCCTGCCACACCAAGACCACCGAACACGCCGGATCCGATGTTGGCCGCGCCGTTGGCGACGAGCTCCTGATTGGTCTCTAGCCGATAACCGTGCTTGACCGCAAACAGCCGTCCGGCGCTGAGTGCTTCGGCCAGCCCGACCAGTGCGATGGCAGCGCCGGCCAGTACAACGTCGACCAGCTTCGTCGCCGGCACGATTGGGATCGCCGGCGTGGGTGGTCCTGCTGGCACCGGGCCAACGACGGCAATACCACGATCAGCAAGATCGAACACTCGCGACCCGACAAGCCCGCCGATGAGGACCACCAGTGACCAGGGCACAGCTCGACTGATTCGCGGACCGAGGAACAGTATGGCTAGCGCCGCAGCGCTCAGGACGGCGGTCAACAAGTCGATCTGGTCGATGCCGCGTACCAGCGAGACGATGCGATCCAAGACATCGCCCATCGGAACACGGATGCCGAGCAGGTTAGGCAGCTCGCCAATGATCACAAGCAAGGTGAGCCCGAAGACGAAGCCGGTAACGATCGGCTTGGAGAGAAACTCTGCAACCCAGCCGATACGCAGTAGTCCTGCGATGACCAGGATGACTCCAGCAGCGAGCGCGATGGCGGAGGTGTAGGTCATTGCCTCGCGAATGTCCCGCGGCCCCAGCGCGGCAACGAGTGTTCCAGAAAGCACTGAGACGGTGGATACCGGCCCGACAATGAGCTGCGGCGACGTACCAAAGACTGCGTACGCAGCCAGCGCGATCGGCACGGCGTACAGGCCCACTTGCACGGGGACACCCGCAATCGCTGCGTACCCCAAGGCCTGTGGGACCGCCAACGCCACAACAATCGCGCCGGCAATAATGTCTCGCCGCAAGTGCTTACGGTCGTACTGCGGCAGCCAGGTCACGATGGGAAGTCGGCGAGGTATTGCTCGCCGAACCGCGGCTGCCCACATTGCGGTCACCTCGCTGCCCAGTGGACGCGGCCTTCAGCATGCCCGCTGAGTCCGCCACGAGGCAAGACAGCCCGCCCGCCCCCGTAGTCTGAACGGGCAGGTGGAGGGAGACAGCGTTGCCAGATCGCAGCCGCGCAGCAGCCAATGCGCTGACCATCATGATGACCGACGTCGTCGGCTCAACCGAGCTCCGACGGGCGCATGGCGACGCGGACGCCGACGACATTCTTGGGTTGCAGGCAGCGATCGTGCAGCACCAGGTCGCAGCATTGAGTGGCCGAGTTCGTAAATCCCTGGGTGATGGATTCCTGGTTTCCTTCACCTCCAATGTGGCCGCCGTCCGTGCCGCCGTGGCCATCCAGCGGGCGTTGGAAGAGCACAACGCCGCTGACCCGCAACGAGCTGTCGAGGTTCGTATCGGCATCCACTCCGGTCAAGTCACTGAGCGGGATGGCGATCTCCTCGGGCAGGCCGTGCATGCTACTGCCCGCGTCATGACAGAGGCGGTCGGGGGCGAGATCCTGATCACCGACGAAATACGCAAGGACGCGGAGCCGCAGCTGGACTATTCCTTTCTCGACTCCGGGCTTTTTTGGTTGCGAGGGTTCCCCGAGCTGTGGCGGCTCTACGAGGTGTCTTGGAATGACACCACGCTGGGACCACGCGCTGGCGCTGTGCCGGCACCGCTCACTGTATTCGTGGAACGGGATGCTGAGAGAGCCCGCTTGCGCCGGCTGGTCGATGACGCGCTGACAGGCCGCGGCAGGTTAGCGCTCGTCGCTGGCGAGGCAGGCGTCGGCAAGTCACGGCTTGCTGCCGAAATTGGCGACGAGGCCCAGGCTCGTGGCATGCGGGTGCTTACCGGCCACTGCCTGGAGATGAGCGGGACCCCGCCGTACCTGCCTTATGTCGAGATCATCGAACAGGCGATCAGCAGCCCGCGCAGTTCTGTCGCACTTCGTGAGGCACTCGGCGACGTGGCCCCGGAGATCGCTCGTATGGCACCGGCGCTGCGGCGCGTTTTTACGAACATCCCGGCACCTGTCGAACTGCCGCCAGAATTGGGACGCCGTTATGTGTGGAACAGTTTCAGCGAGTTCGTGGGTCGTGCCGCGCAGCGCCAGCCGCTGCTGCTCGTACTGGAAGACCTGCACTGGGCAGGGGAGTCCACGCTGCTGCTCACCGAATACTTGGCGCCGCTACTACCCGAAATGCCGGTACTGATGCTCGGCACCTATCGGGATGACGAGGTGGATCTTCATCATCTGCTGACTCGGGTCATCGGCCAGCTAGGGCGCCGGCGCCTGGTGGAACAGGTGAGCCTGCGCCGGTTGTCGTTCGACGGCGTACGCGCAATGCTCAAGGCTTTGGCCGGGCAGCCGGCGCCAGAGCAATTGGTGCGAGTAATCGACCGGGAGACCGAAGGCAACCCGTTCTTCGTCGAAGAAGTTTATCTAAACCTCGTCGAATCCGGTGTTCTGCTTGATCAACATGGCCGGATGCGTACTGACCTCCGGCTGGAAGAAGGGCTTGTGCCCGAAAGCATCCGGCTGGTGCTGGGGCAACGGCTAGACCGGCTGGCCGCGCCTACCCAAGAGGTGCTGGCCGCCGCCGCCGTCTCCGGCAGAGTGTTCGCCACTGAGCTCGTCGGCGAGATGTCTGACGCTGACCCTGACGTACTCATCGAGGCCTTTGACGAAGCGGAGCGAGCCAGGCTTATTACTCCGAACAAGGTCGCCGGCGAACTCATGTTCAGCCATGAGCTGATCCGCCAGACATTGCTATCCGGCGTCTCTGCGGTCAAGCGCGAGCGGCTGCACTCAAAAGCGGCTAGCGCGATTTCTCAGCTCTACTCCGATGACCTCGAGGCGCATGCGGGCGATCTTGCCTACCACCTGTCGCATGCCGGACGCTCCGGTGACAAGACAAGCCTGGTCCATTACCTGAGGATCGCCGGCGAGCGGGCGTTCGACGCAGCAGCGTTCAACGACGCGGTCGACCACTACGAGCACGCGTTGTCGCTGATGCCGGCTGATGATCAACTCCGGCGTGCGCCGCTGCTGGAGCGGCTGGCGATGGCGCAGCGCAGCGTCGGCCGCTGGCAAGATGCGCTGCACGTGATGAACGAGGCGCTGGATCGCTACGAGGCGCTTGGGCAAGCAGAGTCCATCGGCCGATTGGGCTGGGCCATGGTCTACCAGCTCACCTGGAACGGCCAGCTGATCGAGGCCGTGGCGGCCTGCCGACGAGCGATGGCACCGCTCGGCGACACAGCGAGCGCGGACAAGGCCCGGCTGCTCGCCGCGCTTGGACGGGCGCTCAGCGCCGGCGGCGACTATGCTGCGGCGGTCGCTCTCTTCGACCAGGCACGGGCGATGGCTGAGCAGGTGGGCAACGAGCGGGCTCTGGCCGACGTGTTGCATATGCAGACCGCCCACCATCTCGGCTACGCCGAGCTTGCCGAGGGAGTCCGCGTCGGCTTGCAGGCAGCTGAGACGTTCGAGGAGGAGGGCGCGCTGTGGGATCTCTGCAGCGTGCAGGCGTTCGTCATCTACCAGGATGGTTCCCTGGGTAGTCGCGAGCAGGCGGTCAGGCTCGCCGATAAGACGCTCGCCATTGCCGAGCGACTCGGCCACCACGGCGCCGCATTCCTGGTGCTACTGGACCGGATCCGCCAGGCGGCAATGCGCTGCGACCTGTCTGAGGTTGAGGCAATCGGCCCTCAGATTCTCGATATTGGTGAGCGGGGCGGGCTGCCGTATCGCTATTTGGCCCATGTCTACCTGGGCCTGGCCGCACACTGGCGAGGTAACGCAGAGCGCGCCGAGGCCCAACTCCGCAACGCTGTCGAGTTGGAACCACCGGGTGCCTTCGCTGGGCAGAGCGGTTCGCTGCTGGCGCGCCACCTGGCCTACCAAGGTCGTGCCGAGGAGGTTATGCGACTCTTCGAGTCTGCGCAGTCACAGTTCAAACTGCCAAGGCTGGATCGGGTCAACGGCATCGGCTCGTGGAGCTGCATGCTCGGCTTCGTAGAAGCGTTCTACCTGTGTGGCATGTACGAGCAGGCCGCATCACTGGCGCCGCTGGTCGAAGGGCTGCGTGAGCTCGGCACGAGGTGGATCACCTACGACGGCCGGCTCGTGGAGACCCGTGCCGGTCTGGCTGCCGCAGCGGCCCGTCGCTGGGAGGAAGCTGAACGGGAATTCGCCATCGCCGCCGAGATCGCCGAGCAGATGTCCAACCGGCTCGAGCTTGTTGATCTACGCCGTCTCCGTGCCCGGATGCTGCTGGAGCGTGGCAGCAATGGGGACCATGAGCAGGCTGCCGAGTTGCTCAACGAGGCGCTGACGGCCTATCGCGCCTTTGGAATGCCCACCTACGCCGCCGAGGCCGAACGGCTGCAGCGTCGCGCGAGCGTCTAACTTCCAGCACCGCGCGTACGTGCGATGCAGTTGCTTCCGGAGGCCGCCGTAGTCTGGTGGGCAGGTCCGCTGCTTGGGCAGCTGAATGGAGGCAGCCGTTGTCGGATCGCAGCCGGGCGGCTAGTGCGCTCGCGATCATGATGACCGATGTTGTCGGCTCGACCGCGTTGCGCCGATCACGTGGCGACCGGGATGCCGATGACATTCTGGGCCTACAGGCCGCGATCGTGCATGACCAGGTCGTGGCGTTCGGTGGCCAAGTGCGCAAATCCCTGGGCGACGGGTTCCTCATCACCTTCCCTTCAACTGTGGCAGCGGTCCGTGCCGCCACTGGCATTCAGCGCGCCATGCAGGAGCACAACACCGCCGACCCACAGCGTGCCGTCGATCTCCGCATTGGCATCCATGCCGGCCATGTCACCGAGCGGGATGGTGACTTGCGTGGACAAGCCGTACACGCCGCGGCCCGGGTAGTTGCTGAGGCGGTTGGCGGTCAAATCCTGGCCACCGACGAGGTGCGCAAGCACGCCGAGCCGCAGGTGGACTGGTCATTCCTCGACTCGGGACTGTTCTGGCTGCGAGGATTCCCGGACCGCTGGCGGCTCTACGAGCTGTCATGGAGTGACACCTCAGCGAGCACCCGACCCGGCCCTGCCCTGGGTACGACTAACGCCGTTCTTGGAGCGGGATGTTGAGCGGGCCAGTCTGCGGGTGCTCGTTGACAACGCGGTTGACGGGCAGGGCAAGCTCGCACTAGTCGCTGGGGAGCCAGGCGTCGGAAAGTCCCGGCTGGTGGCCGAAATCGGCGATGAGGCTCAGGCCCACGGGATGCGGGTGCTCACCGGGCACTGCGTCGATATGAATGGCGCACCGGCGTACCTGCCCTATGTCGAGATCATCGAGCAGGTGATCAGCAGTCCGCGCAGCCCCCTCGCCCTCCGAGAGGCGCTCGGCGATGTGGCGCCGGAGATTGCTCGTATCGCGCCGGCCTTGAGGCGTGCGTTCCCTGACATCCCGCCGCCGGTCGAGCTCCCTCCGGAGCTGGCGCGTCGATATGTGTGGAACAGCTTCAGCGAGTTCATCGGCCGTGCCGCGCAAGACGATCCGCTCATGCTGGTGCTGGAGGATTTGCACTGGGCGGATGAGTCGACTCTGCTGCTTACCGACTACCTGACGCCGCTGCTGCCCGACATGCCGGTGCTGGTGCTCGGCACCTATCGAGACACGGAGGTAGATCTTCACCATCCGCTGACCCGCGTCATCGGCCAGCTGGCTGGTCGGCGGCTGATAGAGCGGGTGAGCCTTGGTCGGCTCTCCTACGACGGTGTCCGGGCGATGCTGCGGGCGCTGGCCGGCCACCCGGCGCCCGAGCAGTTGATCCGAGTGATCGACCGAGAGGCCGAGGGCAACCCGTTCTTTGTGGAGGAGGTCTATCTGCACCTTGCCGAGTCCGGAGTCTTGCTCGATGAGCATGGCCGCATCCGTACTGACCTGCGGTTGGACGAGGTGTCGCTGGGACGATGCCCTGCAACAGATGAACGAGGCACTCGACGGCTATCAGGCACTCAACGAGGTGGAGGCCATCGGCCGGTTGGGCTGGGCCATGGTTTATCAACTCACCTGGAGCGCTCGATTTGTGGAGGCAGTACAGCTCGGCAAGCGGACGCTGGCGGCGCTCGGCGACACCGTTAGCGCGGATAGAGCCCGCGTGCTGTCCGCCCTCGGCTGGGCGATCAGCATCGGCGGCGACTATGCCTTGGCAACCGCGACCTTCGACCAGGCACGCGCGCTTACCGGGCAGGCGGGCGACGAACGCGCGCTCGCCGACGTATTGCACATGCAGACTCTCCACCATCTGAGCTTCGGTGAGTTCGTGGAGGGGGTCCAGGCCGGCTTGAGAGCCGCCGACACCTTCGAACGGGACAGTGCGCTATGGGATCTCTGCAGCGTGCAAGCGTTCGTGATCTATGAGGACGGCACTCTAGGTAGTCGTGAGCAAGCGAGCAGCCTCGGTGACAGACACTGGCCACCGCTGAGCGACTCGGCCACTTGGGGGCGATCTTCATGGTGCTCTCTGACCGGATCCGTGAGGCGGCGATGCTCGGTGATTTGCCGCAGGTTGAGGCGCTCGGTCCGCAGATCTTGGATACCGGTGAACGAGGTGGGCTGCCGTGGCGTTACGTGGGCAACATCTATCTGGGCCTGGCTGCGCACTGGCGGGGTAACACCGAACGCGCGGAGGCCGAGCTTCGCAAAGCCATGGAACTCGAGCCACCGGCCGCGTTTGCCGGGCAGAGCGCCTCGCTGCTGGCACGTCATCTCGCCTACCTCGGGCGCACTGAGGAGGTCATGGAGCTTTTCCGGACTGCGCGATCGCTCGACAGGCTCCCCAGCCTGGACAAGGTCAACGGCATCGGCTCCTGGAACGGCATGCTGGGCTTCGTCGAGGCGCTGTACCTGTGCGGACTTCACGAGCAGGCTGTTGCACTGGCTCCGCTTGTGGAGCGGGCGCTCGAGCTTGGCCGGAGATCGATCACCTTCGATGGCCGGCTCGTTGAGACCCGTGCCGGACTCGTCGCCGCAGCCGGGCATCGGTGGGAGGAAGCCCAACAACATTTCGCCGTTGCCAGGGAGGCCGCCGAGCGGATGTCCAACCGGCTGGAGTTGGCCGACCTACGCCGCCTGGAGGCCCGGATGCTGCTTGACCGCGGCGGTGCAGATGACCACCTGCTCGCCGCCGAGCTACTCCAGGAGGCCCTAGCTGCCTACCGCCTCTTCGGCATGCCCGCGTACGCCGCCGAGGTGGAACGCCTTATCGGGCAGGCGGAGGGCTAGCGGGTGATCCTGTGTGATCAGCGCAGCGCAGCAAGCAGCGGGGCGCACCGCGCAAGATCATCTGCGCCGGCGAGGTCGGGCAGCGCCACGAAGATCGTCCGGACGCCAAGATCGGCGAGTTGCAGATATCGCTGCACATGATCAGCCGCAGCTGCGGCGTGGTGGCGGGCGGCGTAAGCGGCGGCTGGTAGACGTCCGCGAAGCCGCTCCACGCGTACGGCCACGTCGTCTCGGTTGATACCAATGACCGGCAGGTCGAGAACAGTGATCTCCACAGAAGCCGGATCCCGACCCACCTCGGCGCAGTGCCGGTGCAGAATGTCGATCTTGCTTTCAAGCACTGTCTGGTCCGACGGCAGGTTGCAGCCGTCGGCCTGCTCGGCCACGATCCGCAGTGTCCGCCGTTCTCCAGAGCCTCCGACGATGATTGGCACCTCACTTATCGGGCGGGGATAGCAGGTGGTTTCGGGTAGGTGTACATAGGCTCCGTGGTAGGCCTTCGTGCCAGGTGCCCAGAGCGCCCTCAGGGTCTCGATGCAGACCTGGAGTTGATCAAGTCGTGCACGGTCATTGGGAAAATCCAGACCGTACGCCTGGTGCTCTCGCAGCCACCAGCCGGCACCGATCCCACAGAATGCGCGACCATTGCTCAGCACATCGAGTGTTGCGACCGTCTTGGCGATAATTCCCGGTTCCCGAAAGGTGACCGGGGATACCAATGTGCCCAGCCGTAGGTCGGTGTCCAAGCCCGCGATCATGCCAAGGGTGACCCACGGCTCGGGGATCGGCTCCCAGGCGCGGTCGACCTGGGGAATCTGGATCAGATGGTCCATAAGCGCCAGGCCGTCGAAGCCGATCTCATTCGCTCTAAGGGCTAGATCACGGAGCCAACTGCCAGGATCTCCCTCTCCCCAAGGAAATCGTGATACCTGAAGTACGACTCGCGGCCCCGTGGCTAAACCATGGTCTCGATCGGGAGGGGTCTCCTCGGTAGCAGCGCTCGCGGGATTGTCTTGATCAACGATCAGGACGCGGTCCCAGCCCTCCTCATCAGCATCTTCGACAAGTTTGCTGATCCTGCGCAGCTGCTCGGTGAGGACTGGAGCCGGGACCGGTCGGTCGCGGAGTCGGTTACGCTCCCGGCACAGGGCCGCTGCGGTGTTCATGATCACCAGGACGGCTGGTAGCCCGGCAGTGCGGGCAACGTGCAGATAATCGGTGCGTCGTATCGGATCCAGTCCCAGTGTGTCGATCACCGTCATCAGCGAGCGCTTGGTCCGTGCCGCAACAATCTGGTCGAGCAGTGCGAAGGCTTCAATGGACGCATCAAGATCGGAGGGTCCGCTGCCAACTGCTGCCCGTAGCGCATCGGAGCTCACCACCTCGGCCGTGCGAAATCGCCCTGCTGCCCAGGTTGACTTTCCCGATCCTGGGGCACCCGCCAGCACGACGACGGCTGGGTCCGGGAGGCGCGCATCGGTCATAGGCTGAGTCTGGCAATCATACGGAAGAATGACGCCCATGACCGATCCCAAGCCTGTCGAATCGTGGCTCACCGACATGGATGGCGTACTGGTACACGAGGAGCAGGCGCTGCCTGGCGCTGCCGAGTTCATCGCCGCCCTGCAGCAACACGGACGCCGCTTCCTGGTATTGACCAACAATTCCATCTACACCCCGCGTGATCTGCGAGCGCGGCTCCGATTGAGTGGCATCGACGTCCCCGAGGAGTCCATCTGGACATCTGCCTTGGCGACTGCACAGTTTCTCGTCGATCAAATGGCTGGCGGCAGCGCGTTCGTGATTGGGGACGTGGGATTGACATCGGCTCTTCACGACGTCGGGTTCGTACTCACCGAACGGGATCCGGATTACGTCGTGCTCGGCGAGACCAAGACCCACTCCTTTGAGAACATCACACGGGCGATCCGGCTCATCGATCGGGGAGCGAAGTTCATCGCAACAAATCCCGATCCGACCGGGCCCTCAGCGGAAGGGTCCGTACCGGCCTGCGGATCCTTCGCCGCATTGATCACTCAGGCGACCGGTATCCGGCCGTATTTCGTGGGCAAGCCGAACCCACTCAATATGCGTTCGGCGCTGAATGCAATCGATGCCCACTCCGAGACCGCGGTGATGGTCGGCGATCGAATGGACACCGACGTGGTCTCGGGGATGGAGGCCGGAATGCGCACCATCTTGGTGCTGACAGGTTCGACAAAGGCCGAAGACGTGGAACGCTTTCCGTACCGCCCAACCCGGGTTGCCGATTCCATCGCCGATGTCGTCGAGCTGGTGGGAAAGCTCGCCCCGGTGGAGGCCAACGCTTAGCGGACAATCGTGTCAACAGTCGATCGGGTCATCCGCACCTGATAGGGCCGTGGCACGGGCGTCGGCCAATCCCGGGGTGCCCAGCCAGGATGCGGCTGATCCACTCGATAGGTCCAGTAGCGCGAATCTCGTACCGCGGGTCCGGCCGAACGGTATGTCGAGTCGGGTGCACGTGTAACCGCGACATCGGCGAGAGTCGTCAGACCCGGCAGCACGATGTCAACCTTCGGTGTACCAGGTGGCAGTGGCGGGAAGTTAGTGACCAGATGCATCTGTTGGCCGATGTTGCGAAGAGTGGCTGCCTCGCTACGCACATCGGTGCATAGACACTCCAATGATCCGGTGCCGGCGAACTTGGTGGTCAGCAACCGAACTCGATAGAGCGTGGCGCCCAGCCGGAGCTGAGGTCCCCCTGACGAGATCAGGTTGTACGGATGCTCGGGTGGATCCTTGTCGGCCACCGGCGGCCTTGAGGCGGCCTGCAGACTCCGGCCGCGGTCCAGCGACAGGATGGTCCACGCCATCGATGTGAAGGTGCTGCTGGTATAAACGCCGTTGATCATGACGAGGTAGTGCTGTCCGGCCGGAGCGTAGCGGAACGCCTTCGTACTGACCATCACCGACGTGCCGTCGGCTGAGCGGGTGAGATCTGTTGGATAGCTGGCAAGAGGCAACATGCCGGCCGGCGTCACGGGCACCTGCCAAAACTGGGGCACCGTGGCTATCTCTACGTCCACCGTGACAAGATCATCCGGCAAGGGTGGAAATGTCACCTGCAACAGCGTGGTGTGGTCGATCCGCAGGTTCGGTTGGGCACTGGTGACCGGCGTGCACAGGCAGCGAGAACCAGATCGCTTGAGCGTCAGGGGCCGATAAACCTTCGCCCGTACGGCATCGACCAGCAGGATGTTCGGATAGCTTGCACCTGGTCGGCCGAGTCCGAGATCGACCCTGGTCGGTAGCGGATCGTTCGGTCGAAGACCTGGTCGGTGAAGCGGAGTGACCGACCAGTCAAGGACGCTAGCGCCCGAAATTCGCCGTACCGCGTGTACGGCAATCCGCATCGTGATGTCCAGGCCATCTGCGGAAGTCCAGGTCGCCTCACCGACCACCGGCAGCCCGGGATTGGGCGTTTGCGCCCTGTCGTCAGAAGTGACGGGCCGGATGGGCGGAGCGGTCGTTTTGTGTGTGGTGGACTGGTCGAAGAGGCCCCGTTCAGCACGGTCGTACGAGCAGCCAGCGAGTAGGCACGCAAGAGCGAGGAGCCAGAGCCAGCGCCTCATCTCATAAGGCTACGACGGCGCAGCGTCTACAGCGGTCATCGAGCGATTGGGCATGATCACTACCGCAGCCGCCAGCAGCACCGCGACCACTCCAGCGGCCAAGAAGACCTTGTGCAGGGCGGGCTCGAGAACACCGACCGGAATTGCGCTCGTCGTGGAGGAGATGTGCCCACCGATCCGCTGGCTCAGCGATGCATTGGCGATGGCGCCGAAGACGGCGATGCCGAGAGCACTACCCATCGATCGAGCGAATACGTTGGTGCCGGTGACGACGCCGCGGCGCTCCCACTGGACGGCCGACTGTGCTGAGATAAGCGTTGGACTTGCTACCAGTCCCAGGCCGATGCCGATCACGAAACAGGTACCTGCCACCTGCCATACCGAGCTGTGTGCCGACAGCAGATCCAGCAGGGCCGCGCCGATCATGATGACCACTGCTCCTATCAAGGCGGTGCGGCGGAAACCGATTCTCAGGTAGATCCGGCCGGCCACTGAGGCTGCCAGGGGCCAGCCGAGCGTGAGAGCCGCGAGTGCGAACCCCGCCACGAGCGCACTGGTGTGCAGCACTCCTTGGGCGTACAGCGGGATGAATGATGTGAGGCCGATCAGCATCACGCCAACCCCAAGTGCAGCGAGGTTCGTCGAATTGAGCAGCCGGCTACTGAAGACCCAACCAGGGAGGATCGGCTCAGCCGCCCGTCGCTCCACGAACGCGAAGATGATCACAAGAGACAAGCCGATAGTGAGAATTGCGATGCTCGGCACCGATGTCCATGACCACAGGATTCCTCCCTCGAGGAGGCCGAGGATGATCAGCGACGAGCCAACGCCCAACAGTGCGGCGCCGGTGATGTCAATGCGGTGCTGCTTGCGAACCACCTTCTCGTCGAATCTGCGGAATAGCCACCACGCGGCAAGAGCGCCCAGCGGAACATTGACGTAGAAGATCCAGCGCCAGTTGAGGAAGTCGACGAAAAGGCCGCCAAGGGTTGGTCCGATTACTGCCGACATCGCCCAGACGCTGGCGACATATCCCTGAACCCGGGCACGTTCGGCAACTGAATAGATGTCACCGATGATGGTCATCGCCGTCGGCTGTACTGCGCCGGCCCCGAGTCCCTGCAATGCACGAAACGCGATCAGCGCTGGCATGCTCCAGGCGATGCCGCAGAGGATCGAGCCGAGAACGAAGAGCCCGATGCCGACAAGCATGATCGGCTTCCGTCCCATGAGATCGGTGAACTTGGCGAAGATCGGTACCGAGACCGCCTGGGCCAACAGGTAGACCGAGAACAGCCAGGGGAACTGGGAGAAACCACCAAGATCATTAACGATGGACGGTACGGCGGTGGCCAGGATCGTCGCATCGATCGCGATAAGGCCGACGCTCAACATCACCGACAGCAGGATGGGCCCGCGTTCGGATCTCAGGCCGACCGAGGCGCGCGAGATCGTCTGCTCGGTTTCCTGGGCCATGTTCAGGCCAACCCACGATTCACTCCGAGCATTCCCGATGAGAGGCCTGCATGCGGCGTTTCTTATCACCGGGCCACGAATGATGGCCAATCGCCGATCCGAAACGATTTTCTTGGCTTTGTGCGAGAAAACGCGTGGTACCGCGACGTCGTCGATCCTCTACCGCGCCCCGGGTCCTGGGGATCGTTTGCACTCGCATAGGGAGAGTGCTAAAAAAGGGATTAGCACTCTCCCTCCGAGAGTGCCACCTCTTCAAGCCGGTGAGGCTCCCATGGGCCGTCCGTCGCGGGCACCGCTCGAAGAGCCGTCAATCACTCACAGGACTGCGGAGAACATGCCCAAACTAATTCAGTTCAACACTGAAGCGCGGCGTGGCCTCGAGCGGGGGATGAATACCCTCGCCGACGCCGTCAAAGTGACCCTTGGACCTAAGGGCCGCAATGTCGTGCTGGAGAAGAAGTGGGGTGCTCCGACCATCACCAACGATGGTGTGAGCATCGCCAAGGAGATCGAGCTCGAGGACCCGTACGAGAAAATCGGTGCCGAGCTCGTCAAGGAAGTCGCTAAGAAGACCGATGACGTTGCCGGCGACGGCACTACAACAGCTACTGTGCTGGCCCAGGCGATGGTACGCGAGGGCCTGCGCAATGTGACCGCTGGCGCCAACCCGATGAGCCTGAAGAGGGGCATCGAGAAGGCCGTCGCAGCGGTGGTGGAGCAGCTGGCAGCTATTTCCAGGGATGTTGAGACCAAGGAGCAGATCGCTGCCACCGCCTCCATTTCCGCCGGTGACACCCAAGTCGGCGAGATCATCGCCGAAGCCATGGACAAGGTCGGCAAGGAAGGTGTCATCACCGTCGACGAGTCGAATACCTTCGGGCTGGAGCTAGAGCTCACCGAGGGCATGCGGTTCGACAAGGGATACATTTCGCCGTACTTCGTCACCGACACTGAGCGCATGGAGACCGTGCTCGATGAGCCGTACGTCCTCATCGTCAACTCCAAGGTTTCCAACCTGAAGGATCTGCTGCCGGTGTTGGAGAAGGTCATCCAGGCAGGCAAGCCGCTTCTGGTGATCGCCGAGGACGTGGACGGCGAGGCGCTCGCGGCACTGATCGTGAACAAGATCCGTGGCACCTTCAGGTCCGCCGCGGTCAAGGCGCCCGGCTTCGGTGACCGCCGCAAGGCGATGCTTACCGACATCGCGATTCTGACAGGTGGCCAGGTGATCAGCGAAGAGGTTGGCCTCAAGCTCGACAGCGTCACCATAGAGCTGCTCGGACAGGCTCGGCAGGTGATCATCACCAAGGATGAGACGACGATCATCGAGGGTGCTGGCAGTTCGGACCAGATCGCTGGCCGGGTAAACCAGATTCGCACCGAGATCGAGAACTCCGATTCCGACTACGACCGCGAGAAGCTGCAGGAGCGGTTGGCCAAGCTGGCCGGTGGCGTCGCAGTGATCAAGGTCGGCGCTGCCACCGAAGTGGAGTTGAAGGAGCGGAAGCACCGCATTGAGGATGCTGTCCGCAACGCCAAGGCTGCTGTCGAGGAAGGCATCGTCGCAGGTGGTGGCGTGGCGCTTGTTCAGGCTGGGGCCAAAGCTTTCAAGAATCTCCAGCTCGAGGGCGACGAGGCCGTCGGCGCACAGATTGTCAGGGTAGCCCTGGAGGCGCCGCTGAAACAGATTGCGATCAACGCCGGACTTGAGGGCGGGGTTGTCGCCGAGAAGGTCAGGTCGCTGCCTCCGGATCACGGTCTCAATGCCGCCACGGGTGTGTATGAGAATCTGCTCGACGCCGGTGTTCCCGACCCGACCAAGGTGACGCGTTCGGCGCTGCAGAATGCGGCCTCGATCGCGGGTCTGTTCTTGACCACTGAGGCAGTCATTGCCGACAAGCCGGAGAAGGCTCCCGCTGTCCCCCCTGGCGGCGACGGCGGCATGGGTGGCATGGACTTCTGACCAGGTCACGCCACAAAGCACAAGGGGCGGCTCCAACAGGAGCTGCCCCTTCTGCATTCTTGAGGACTACGGTTCCCGAGGCTGACGTTTCGAACCGGATGGCAAACGCGGTATGGATGCCCGCTGAGCGGCAGAGACGCCCTTGACTTACCAACCCGGCAGTGACGTCAGGCTCTCGATGAAGAAGCGGTAGTTCTTCAGTTGATCCGCGTCTGGCAAGGGCGTCGGCCACTGAGCCGTCGTCCACCCGCGCGGCGGGTCGTCGCTGTAGTAGGTCCAGGTGTCGCCCGCGTAGGGCGTTGGCGGCCCGAGCTGCGCCGCTGCGTCATCTGCTTCGACAACCGGAATGTCGGACAGGGTGGCGACACCGGGCAAGATCACATCAACCGTTCGGCTACCTGCCGGCAGAGGCGAATAGTTACTTGCCACACTCGCCTGGCCACCTTCTCGGCGCAGTGAGCCTGCCCATAGCCCTAACTGACTGCAGAGGCACTCATACGCCTTCCGGCTTGCCACAGCAGTCGTCAGCCAAGACACTCTCCTAGGTTTGCTTGCCTGCGCGCCATGCGGCCTGATCATCGGGCCACTGACGACATCGGGGTTCAAGACGTCGACGCCGTCGGGGAGGATGCCGCCGATCGGTGACAGGGCCGGCTCCAGGATGAACGTCGACTGATCAGTAACCGACTTGATCGTCAACTCCAGCGAGGTTCGACTCGGTGCTGCCACAATGCGATCGATGGCAATGCTCTGCACCCGGCGCGGCTCTTGGCGGTACCGGAACACCTGATGTGCCAGCGTGGAGCGCGCGGCCCTTGCCGGCCGGGTCAAGTCTGTCGGATGTGACGCCGTCGGCACCTGATTTATTGGTGTTACCGGGACGTGCACGAAGGGCGCCAAGTTGATCAAGTCGACATCGATGAAGCTGAGCGCATCCGGTAGCGGCGGAAATGTTGCCTGCAGCAGGCGGGTTTCGCCGATCCGTAAGCCCTGCTGAGCCAACCACAGCGGCGTACACAGGCATCGATTGAACAGCCGTCGAGATTGGTGACTCAGCGTCCGATAGGCCTTTCCGCCCGTCGGATCGAGCAGGAACATATTGACGTCGCCTTCGGACGTGCGACTCAAGCCAAGGTCAACCCATGAGGGCAGACGGGCTCCTGGCGCATAGTCTGGCGCGCTCAGCGGCGTCACGGACCAGTCGACGACGGTGGCATCGGCAAGCCGGCGAACAGCATGAATGGCAAACCGGGTGCTGATCTGCAGCCCTTCGGCGGTCATCCACTCCGCCTCGGCCGCGACGGGAAGCTCCGGGTTCGTCGGCGCCGGTGGAGCCGATCTCTCTGGAGTTGGCGACTGTGATGCGTTCTTGCGGAAGAGACCAGGCTCCTCCTTGGCGTAGGTGCAGCCGGCCAAAAACACGCATGCTGCCGCGATGACGGTGACGAGCCGCTTCACCGCAGCCACGCCGCAAGCTTACGTTCAGCTCCACGCTGGGCCCCCTGGAATATCGTGACGCCATGGCACAGGCGAGCATGCCAACCACCGTGAGCGCGGTCATGAATCCGCTGCTCGAGGTGGTTGTGCTGCATCCTGCGGACGCCGAACGCGCCGAGGCTGGTGGAGCACACCGACTCGAGCTGACATCAAGCTTGGTTGATGGAATGTCGCCGGAGCCGGCTCTGGTCGGCCAGGTACGTCGTGCAACCAGCCTCCCGATACGGGTGGTGCTGAGGCTCCGACATGGCTATGGCACTGACGGTGCCGAGGTAGCCAGGCTCAAAGGTCTGCTGAGCAGCTATCGCGCGGTAGGCGCTGACGGCGTCATCTTGGGCTTCCTCAATGGGCATACCGAGGTGGACACGGGCGTAGTCACCGAGATCGTTGGCGACCATGCTGATCTTCAGTGGACGTTTCACCGTGCCGTGGATGCCTGCATCTCCAGCAACCGCGCTTGGCGTGACCTGCGTCGGCTGCGTGGGTTGGATCAGGTGTTGACTGCGGGATCGGCGCGTGGTGTCAACGAGGGTCTCGATGATCTTGTTGGGCGCGCCAGCGCCGACGGCTTCGCGGGTACGGTGATCATGGCTGGCGGTGGGCTACTGCCTGAGCACGTGCCATGGCTGGCTCGGGCCGGCATCCGAGCGTTCCAGATCGGCGCAGCAGCCCGACCCCTGGGATCGGCAAAGGCGTACGTCGATCCTGACCTGGTCCGCAGCTGGCGCACTCTGATCGATCACTCGTGCTCACCGCACACTGCGCCACTGGGCAGCATGTGACGGTCTATATCGATCCGCCGATATGGCCAGGCCATGGTCACCTCTGGTCGCACCTGATCAGCGATCAGTCCTACCAGGAGCTACACGACTTCGCTGCCCGAATCGGCCTGCCCCGCCGCGCGTTCGAGCGTGATCATTACGACGTCATCGCCGAACGCTATGGCGCCGCGCTGGCCGAAGGTGCCAAGCCGGTGTCGTCCCGGGAGATCGTGGTCCTGCTGACCGAGTCTGGGCTGCGCCGCCGGCGACTATCCCGCCTGGCGCAGCCTTGAGCGGTGAGGGCGAAGGCACTGCTGAAATGGCAGGGGTGGGGCGCCGCTCGGCGCGGACTAGATTGGCGCGGAGGACTGTGAAGAAGGGAACTGGCCTGTGACTAGCTGCGCACATCTCGACGCCACTCCGCTGATCCCGTTGCCGAGTGACTTCCAAAAGGCCTGTAGCGATTGCCTTGCCGTCGGCGGTCGTTGGGTACATTTGCGCCGCTGCCTCACCTGTGAGCACGTTGGATGCTGTGACTCATCGCCGGCGCGGCATGCCAGCGCCCACGCTCGGGCCACCGGCCACGCGGTGGTTACCTCCGTCGAACCCGGCGAGCACTGGCGTTGGTGCTATTTCGATGAGGTGGGCACATGACGGCGCCGGTTTCAGAAGCGCAGGCAGAGCGGATCGCCCGGCCGGTGTTACTGACTGTGGACGACGATCCGAGCGTCTCCCGAGCGGTGGCTCGAGATCTGCGGCGGCGCTACGGCGAGGATTACCGGATCATGCGAGCCGACTCCGGTGAGGAGGCGTTGCAGGCCATTCGTGACGTGGTGCTACGCGGAGAGCAAGTGGCCGCGATCTTGGCCGACTATCGAATGCCACGCATGAATGGCGTCGACTTCCTCGAGCAGGCTATGGATCTGGTGCCGCAGGCGCGCCGGGCGCTGGTCACCGCCTACGCCGACACCAACGCCGCGATCCAGGCGATCAATGTTGTCGATGTTGATCACTATCTGCTGAAGCCGTGGGAACCGCCGGAAGAGAAGTTTTATCCCGTCGTCGACGAGTTGCTTCAGACGTGGCAGCGTGAGGGCAAGGCACCTGAGCACAAGATCAAGATTCTGGGTCACCCCTGGTCAGCAGCATCCTATGAGATACGCGACTTCCTGGCTCGCAACATGGTGCCTTACCGCTGGTACAACGTCAGTGACCCTGACGGGGTGCACCTGTTGGCAGCGGCCGGGGCGGAGGAGAGTCAGGCGCCGGTAGTGATCACCAGGGAGGGCAAGCCTTTGGTGCAGCCGAGCCTGCTCGAGGTAGCCAACGCCGTCGGTCTGAGCACGACGCCACAAGGGGAGTTCTACGACGTGGTGATCGTCGGTGGCGGTCCGGCCGGCTTGGGTGCTGCAGTCTATGCCGCATCGGAAGGCCTGAAAACCGTCGTCGTGGAACGGGCGGCGGCCGGCGGTCAGGCCGGTCAGAGCTCCCGAATCGAAAACTATCTCGGCTTCCCGGACGGCGTGGCTGGCGACCAGCTCACCGATCGAGCACGACGCCAAGCACAGCGATTCGGTGCCGAGCTGCTGACTGCACGGACGGTAGTCGGCCTTGAGGCCCGGGGTCCGGCGCGACGGGTCATGTTCGACGACGGATCATCAGTGCTGAGTCATGCCGTGGTGTTGGCAACCGGCGTCAGTTACCGGCAGTTGGAGGCCTCCGGTGCCAACGACTTGGTGGGCCGCGGCGTCTACTACGGATCATCGGCGACCCAGGCCGAGTCCTGCCTGGGAGATCACGTGATCATCGTCGGGGGCGCGAACTCCGCCGGTCAGGCGGCCGTTTTCTTCTCCCGGTATGCGGACAGAGTGACTATGGCGGTACGCGGCAACTCGCTGGGGACATCCATGTCGTCGTACCTGATCGAACAGATCGGTGCCATTCCCAACATTGAGGTTCGGCTGAACACCACAGTGCAGAGCTGTGCGGGGAATGATCACTTGCAGTGTGTCACTTTCGTTGATCATGAGGGAGGCCAGCAAGTCATCGATGCGGGGCATCTGTTCGTCTTTATTGGCGCCGCCCCGCTGACCGACTGGCTTCCTGATTCGCTGGTTCGTGATGCCAGCGGTTTCGTGGTTACCGGTCCGGAACTGACTCTTGGTGGCAAGCGGCCCGCGTCCTGGGACCTGGAGCGGCATCCCTACCTGCTCGAGTCCAGCATTCCGGGTGTCTTCGTGGCCGGTGATGTCCGCTCCCAGTCGGTAAAGCGGGTGGCATCGGCGGTTGGCGAAGGTGCGCTCGCCGTCACGTTGGTCCATCGCTACCTGGCGGAGCAGTAGGAGTTGATCATGAGCGAACAGACCGTGGAACCGGTACGGTTGAGCCCCGCAGAGCTGCGCACGCTATTCCTGTTCGAGAAGCTCGACGATGATCAGCTCAGCTGGCTCAGTGAGCATGGGTACTATCAGGCCTCGTCCGGCGGCGAGCCGGTGTACACCGAAGGTGACCCGGCGACCTGTTTCTACGTGTTGCTCTCCGGCACCATGTCCATGCACCGTCGGGTAGAGAACACCGAATTAGAGACCGGACGCACCAACCAGCGTGGCGTCTACGCCGGCGCCACCCAGTCTTTCGTCAAAGGCATGGCTGACCTGCCGTACTGGGGCTCGGCTCGTGCGGTGACCGATTGCGAGTTTTGGGTGATCGATGCGGGGGAGTTCGGCGAGAAGTTCCGCGAGTGGTTTCCGATGGCGGTGCATCTGCTCGAGGGCCTAACCCAGGGCTTTCGATCTAGCCAAGCGATTATCGGCCAGCGAGAGCGGCTGCTGTCGCTAGGTCGGCTGTCTGCCGGGCTTACCCATGAGCTGAACAACCCAGCCACAGCCGCTGTACGCGCGACTGCAGCATTGCGGGAGAACGTCAGCAAGATTCGGCGCAAACTCGCACACTTGGCGACTGCCGACGTCGATCCCAAGGCCCTGATGGCGCTCACCGAGCTCCAGGAGGCGGCGGTGGAGAGGATGGCCAAGACTGAGAAGTTGTCGCCGGTGGAGGTCAGTGAGGCCGAAGACGAGATCTCCGACTGGCTTGATGATCATGGCATCGATGACGCCTGGGACCTGGCGCCGCCGCTCGTCGCAGCTGGAGTGGACACCGACTGGCTCGAGGAAGTGGTCCGGACGGTACCTGCCATGGCACTCGCCGATGCGCTGCATTGGGTGACCTATGCGCTCGAGATCGAGCAGCTGATGGGAGAGATCGAGGATTCCACCGGCCGGATCTCACACCTGGTGGCAGCCGCCAAGCAGTACTCCCAGATGGACCGGGCGGCACACCAGGAGATCGACGTTCGGGATGGGCTCAAGAGCACCCTGGTCATGCTCGGCCACAAGATCAAGGAACGAGACAACATCACCATTGTCAAGGATTTCGATGAGTCGCTACCCACAATCCCGGCGCATCCCGCTGAGCTCAATCAGGTCTGGACCAACTTGATCGATAATGCCCTCGACGCAATGCCCGACGGCGGCACACTGACGGTGCGCACATCGCGGGAGGACGGCTGGGCCTTGGTCGAGATCTGCGACACCGGTATCGGAATCCCAGAGGAGATGCAGCAGAAGATCTTCGAACCGTTCTTCACTACCAAGCCGGTCGGTCATGGCACCGGCCTGGGCCTGGACATTTCCTATCGCGTGATCACCCAGCGGCATGGTGGCGATCTGCGAGTCAAGTCGCGTCCCGGCGATACTCGATTCCAGGTCAGGCTGCCGCTGACGGAACCCCCGTCATTCGGCTGATTGGCGGTTGCCTCTTTCGGGAAGACTGACTCAGGCTGCCAGGGCGGCGGGCAGTTCGGCCGCGTACAGCACGATCAAGGACGTGACCGCCCTTGTCAAGCACACATACAGGCGGCGCAGTCCGGTTACCTCATCCGGCTCACCGGCCACGATATCGGCCGGCTCGAGCAGTATCACATGATCAAATTCCAAGCCCTTGGAGAGGGTTGCCGGAACCAGGATCGGCCTTGAGGACGGCGCCAGTTCGGGATCGGAGCGCGGCAGGTCTTCGTGTGGTTCGAAGATCTCGGGATCCTCGCCTAGTACGTCGTAACCAATCCGCCGAGCGTCAAGCAGCTTCCGTACCCCGGGTACAGCAGCGTCGGCAACAATCACGCCAACAGTGCCCTCGTAACGCATTGCCTGTGTGATCGCCCTGAGCAATTCCTCATCGATCTGCCTTGTGGGGCGTAGATCCAGCTCGCCCCGGTGCCGTCGTACGGAATGAGGTGGTTTCAACGCTGGCGCGATGTCCGGCAGCAGTCGGGCTGCGAAGTCGATGACCGCTCCCGGCACCCGGAAGCCGGCCACCAGTTCCTCGATCAGGGCATCGGAGTGCCCCAGATGGGTCAGCGACTCATGCCAGGACCGGGTTGCCCACGGGGTGGTCGCTTGCGCGAGATCACCGAGCACTGTCACAGAGCCCGTGGTGGCCCGACGTCCCACGGCCCGCAACATCATCGGGGAAAGATCTTGGGCTTCGTCGAGGATTACATGCCCGCGGCTCGGCGTACGCTGCAACAGATCCGCGGCCTCATCAATCAAGATCACATCGGCCAGCGACCAGCGGGCCACCCCCGGTGATCGCGGTGGATGCCGCATCATGATCAACTGCTGTTCTTCAGAGCTAAGCACGCCATCGGCGGCGGTCTGCAAAAAGTCCGCGTCGGTGAGCAGTCTCATGATCAGCTTCACCGGGTCCAGTGCCGGCCACACGGCATCTGTGTAGGCCCGGACTGGTTTGCTGCGGGCAACCGCGTCCTGGATGCGATCATCAGGAGATTCGCCAGCCGCTTCCATTCGCAGCAGTATCTGGTGTGCCAGCCGTTGCGGCAGCATGGCGCGACCAGCGCCGTACCGCACGCCACGTTCGCGAAGCTCCTCGACGGCCTGGACCGTGAGATAGGCGCCGACTCGCCACTGATAGGCGCCACGCGGCACTACCAACGGTGCACTCGGAGTGCCGAGGTGACTCCAGACCGCACGGTGCAGCACCTCAGCCATTCGCGCGTCACCCTTGATCAGCGCCGCTGGAACGCTGTCGAGGGCCCGCACGGTGACGCCGTTGGCTTGGCAGACCAGCGATGTCACCGTCGTCTGTGCGGCGTCGATCTCACCGAGGGCGGGCAGTACGTCGGCGATGTAAGACAGAAAGCTGTCATTGGGGCCGACAACGAGCACTCCAGAGCGGGCGAGTTGATCGCGATGGGCGTACAGCAAATAGGCCGCGCGGTGCAGGCCGATCGCGGTCTTTCCTGTGCCTGGTGCGCCCTGGACGCACAGTGACTGCTGTAGGCCGGCCCGAACGATGCTGTCCTGTTCGGGCTGAATGGTGGCCACGATGTCGCGCATCGGGCCGGTCCGCGGCCGCTCGATCTCAGACTCCATGATCTGGGACTGCGCCAGCTCACTTCGGCCGGTCAGGTCCTCGTCCTCGTACGCGGTGAGCTGGCCGTGGGAGAAGCCGAAACGCCGGCGCAGACGCACACCCATCGGATCGCCGGGTCGCGCCTGATAGAACGGCCGTGACATCCCGGCGCGCCAGTCGATGACGAGCGGTTCGCCACCCACCTCGCCGGTGACATGCCGCCGGCCGATATAGAGAGTCTCGTCCTGCTCTGCGCCCAGCTCGGTGTCATAGTCCAGCCGGCCGAAGAACAGCGGCACGGCTGGATCGTCCTCGAGGGCCTTCATGCGCCGATAAAGCGCCTGTTTGAGGTGCTCGGTCGAGACATGATCACCGCCGAACGGATCCAGGCTGGCCGTATGCTGCCGCATCCGCTCCAGGGCGGCTCGTGACTCACTGAGGTGACTTCGTTCCCGAGCCAGAACGTCGACGGCGGTGTCAGGCATGCGAACAGCTCCGATGCTGGATCGGTGAATGTGGGGAGCGAGGGCTCAGGGTACCTGCCGGACCTGGCTGACGTCCACGGAATTGTTGGTGCAGGAACTCGGGGTACACCAGTGCGTACCTACACGTGCTCGTAAGGTGTAGGCCGTGTCTTCCTCTGATACCGAGCGCAGCTATGTGCCGGTCGCGGACCCGGCGGAGCGCCCACGCAAATCCCGGGCAACCGTGCGCGTGATCATGATCGACAACGACCGCACGCTGTTGTTCGAGGACAGCGACCCTGGCGTTCCAGGCACCAGCTGGTGGACCACCCCGGGCGGCGGCGTCGATGACGGTGAGAGTGAGATTGGCGCGGCGATCCGTGAGGTGGCCGAAGAAACCGGTTACCGGCTGGGGGAGAGTGAGCTGTTGGGACCGATTGCCACACGCCATGTCGTTCACGGTTACTCCGACCTCGTCATCGAGCAAGACGAATCTTTCTTCCTCGCGGTGGTGTCGCCGTTTCAGGTGGACATCTCGGCCCACACTGCCGACGAGCGCCTAACCCTGCTCGGGCATCGCTGGTGGACGCACGACGATTTGCGGCATACCGATGACTGGATCTGGCCCCATGAGCTCGTCGAGCTCTGGTCACTCGCGGGTCAGCCTGAGACCTGGCCGATCGATCTTGGAACTCAGGAGGAGTCCACCGTTCTCGATACCCACTGAGACCCTGATTTTGCGACACCGCTGAGCTCGCTTAGGCCAGATGTGACGACTTTGTGAGCGTGAGTGATGCGTTCTCAGTGTGCGGCCAACGATCTAAGCTCCTTGCCCAGAAAGCCTCACGAAGATACGCGGGACCAAGTGCTCAGCCCAGGTTCTGCCAGCCCCAGGGGGCGATTCAACGGCGCTACTCCGCAGCCAGAGCGTCCTCGGCGTCCATGATGCGATAGCCGTACCCCTGCTCGGCCAGGAAGCGCTGGCGATGCGCGGCGAAGTCCGTGTCCACCGTGTCACGGGCGACCACGGCGTAAAGACGCGCGGTGACGCCTTCGGACTTGGGCCGCAGCAGCCGGCCGAGCCGTTGCGCCTCCTCCTGCCGGGACCCGAAGGCACCGGAGACCTGGACCGCGATCTGAGCCGACGGTAGGTCGATGGAGAAGTTCGCCACCTTGCTGACCACCAGCAGTTCGATCTCGCCGGAGCGGAACGCCTCATACAGTTGCTCGCGCCGCCGCACGGTGGTCTCGCCGGTGATCAGTGGCGCATCCAGCCGTGCCGCGAGATCTTGAAGTTGATCAACGTACTGCCCGATCACCAGTGTCGGCGTGCCGCGATGTTTGGAGACCAGGTCAACGATGACACCGGTCTTGGACTCGGCCGTCGACGCAAGCCGGTACTTCTGATCCGGCTCAGCGACGGCGTACGCCATGCGCTCGGCTTCGGCCAGGGTGACCCGGACCTCAATGCAGTCCGCGGGGGCGATGTAGCCCTGAGCCTCGATGTCCTTCCACGGCGCGTCATAGCGTTTCGGCCCGATGAGGGAAAACACGTCACCTTCCCGGCCGTCCTCCCGCACCAGGGTGGCCGTCAGGCCGAGTCGACGACGCGCCTGCAGTCCCGCCGTCATCCGGAAGACCGGCGCCGGGAGCAGATGCACCTCGTCGTAGATGATCAATCCCCAGTCACGTGCGTCGAGCAGCTCGAGATGTGGGTGAATGCCGCCGCGTTTGGTGGTGATCACCTGGTAGGTCGCAATGGTCACCGGGCGAATCTGCTTCTTCGCTCCGGAGTACTCGCCGATCTCTTCGGCAGTCAGAGTCGTCCTCTTGATCAATTCGTCGCGCCACTGCCGGGCCGCGACCGTATTGGTGACCAAGATCAACGTCGTGGCACCGGCCCGGGCCATCGCGGCACATCCGACGATGGTCTTCCCAGCACCGCAGGGCAGCACAACGACGCCGGATCCACCATGCCAGAAGGAATCGGCCGCCTGACCCTGGTAGGGGCGGAGCCTCCAGCCGCGCTGTTTAAGGCCGATCGCATGCGCCTCGCCGTCCACGTAACCGGCCAGGTCTTCGGCAGGCCAGCCGAGCTTGAGCAGCACTTGTTTGAGGTGCCCGCGTTCGGATGGGTGGACGACCACGGTGTCTTCGTCGATGCGGCTGCCGACCAAGCCCTTGATCTTGGTGCTGCGCAGCACCTCGGTGAGCACCGCACGGTCGCTGCTTGCCAAGATCAACCCGTGAGTAGGGTGCTTCTCGATCCGCAAGCGGCCATAGCGATCCATCGTCTCGGCGACGTCGACCAGCAGCGCGTTGGGTACCGGGTAGCGGCTGTAGGTGAGCAGTCTGTCAACCACCTGCTCCGCGTCGTGACCGGCGGCGCGGGCGTTCCACAACCCTAGCGGGGTTAGCCGGTAGGTGTGGATGTGTTCCGGCGCCCGCTCCAGCTCCGCGAACGGGGCGATCGCTATCCGGCAGGCGTCGGCCTCCGGATGATCAACTTCCAGGAGCAGCGTACGGTCGGACTGCACGACGAGCGGGCCTGGACCGTCGAACGGTGCCGCCATCAGCGGTCCTTGTCCTCTGCCGCCGACTTCTCATCGCTAGGCGTAGCACTCTCCGACTCCGATGACTCCTCGGTAGCGTGGCTCGGCTCGGACGATTCATCGCTCGGCGTCGGCGAGTCCGAGGGCTCCGGTGTCGGTGTATCGGTCGGTTCCGCGGAGGGTCGTCTCACGACAAGCGTGGGCGAACTGCGGCTCTGATTGCCGGCGGCATCGAGCGCGCGGACCTGTACGACGTGCTGCCCGCTGTCATTGTTGAACCAGCGCAACCGTGCCTTTGTCCCCGTCGTGGTCGCGACCTCAAAGCCGTTCAGCCAGATGCGGTAGCCGATGACGCCGACATTGTCGCTGGCTGCGGGCCAGTTGATCGTGAGCTGTTTCTTCGTGACCTTGGAGGGTTCGATATCAGCGACCGGTTCGGGAGGCTCAGAATCCTTGCTGGCTTTCGGCTCACCGGTTCGGACTTGATCCGAAGAGCGATCCTCGGCAGCATCTGATCGGTCCTTGGTGCGTGTCGTCGTGGGCTCCGAGGGTTGGGCGCCCGGCGCGATTGTTGCCGGCGCTCCGCCAGCTCTTCGGACCGAGTCATCATCTCCGGTGGTCGACGCGGATTGCTCGGGCGCGGCCGGCCGGACTCCGACGGCGCCGTTCGTTACCTCCTCGTTCGCTCCGGATTGCCTGATCTGTTCCGGTGACCTTGCGATAGCGGGCACCAGATACAGCGATCCCACACCGAGAGCACACACGCCAAAGACGATCATTCGCCTGATCGTGACGGCATGCACCCGCTCATTCTAGATATCTGGCTAAGGTCCGGGGGCGGTTGGACGAACCCGCGAGTTGTCCTGCTGAACCGGTGGATTGCAGCGGGGCCCGATGACGACGCTCGTGGGCTAGCAAGGCTTCAGCCGCATCCGCAGGCGACGGTGTCGCCGTCGGCTTCATCAGTTGCCTCGCCGCTCGCCGAGGAGGCGGCGTGACAATCAGCTCACCTGAAGCGTTCTCGACGGCAGGGGAATGTCCCAGCTCCAGAAGCAGCGGGATGATCTCCTGCTCATCAACAGCAGCCACTAGTACGCCTGGTGCGACAGCCCGCAGCCCAAGTCCGGCCGCAGTCGGATGAGCAAGAAGGGCCGCGGCTTGGGCCTGGTCTGACATGCGTATGTAGCAACCAGCGGGTCCAAGACGAATGCTGCCGTGGCGCCTGCCTACGTCCTCGATCTGGTAGACGAGCGGCTGGGGAACACCGGTTGTGGAGTGCTGCTCCAGCCACAGCTGCACCTCTGCCGCGGACCAGCCCTGGTCGAAGGCGCGGCGCAGCGAGCTGGCGCTGAACCGATAGACGCCCGCACCACCTCGCGACTCCTGGTCAGCCAGCATTCCCAAATCGGACGCGATGGCGTGCTCAAGCGGTCCGGAAGTGACCGCGGTCAAGTCGTTCTGGATGAGAAACCGATCGACCGGAAGCGGGAACAGTTTGCGTAGCGCAACCGGGATCGGCTGACCGGGCTGTAATGGGACCTTCGCGTACGACGAGACTGCGCCGAGTGCCGCTAGTCCGAGCCAGGTCGCCTCACGCCATGTCCACTGCACTAACTGTTGGGCCTTCAGCGGGCCCTTGTTCAACCTCGGTCGATGCCAGGCCGCGGCTTCGGCCAGCGCGTCGAGGTCGAGAACGGTTCCGCTCTCCACCTCAGCGATGAGCCTAAGAATCCTCGTGCGAAGGCCGGCCGCGCTGCGGTCGTATGCCTCCTGACCGAGCGTGTGACCGCCGCCTTCGGTCGATCGGGCGAAGAAGCGGTCGGCTGCAAGCCAAGCCTCGGCGATCCGCTGCCAACGCTGGGCGGCATCCCAAGCGACCCAATTGTCATAGTCGTGAGTCGGTAGCAACATCCCAGTGCTTTCCGGTGCCACGAGTTGGGCGGCCGCCGCGCACTCAATGATGAAGGCAGCGTGGGCGATGTCGGCACCAAGATCACGAGCCAGCGCCGTGACGTCTCGACTGGACAATCCACCGCCGCGCAGCAACTTGTGCGGGTCGGTCTCAAGGCGGTGCGCGAACAGCTCGATGTCATGCAGTACCGCGAACGCGGCCCCGGCCGCGGCCCGATCGACAAGATCGGGGTCACGCCGCCGACCGGTAAGCACCGGGGCTGCCGTGGCCACCGGCTCGCTAGTGAACCGGCCGGCACGCAGTCGCCATGCCACCTCTCGCGGGATGATCACGGTTTCCGAATCCAGCGGGCGCAGCAGCTGACGGGCGAGCAGGCGTTCGATCGGCGAGCGGGCCGATGCCATCGTCACCGGGCGGTCGGCATACCGTACAGCGCCGGTTGGTGACCAGAGAAGGCGCTGGAGTACGACGCGCGCCTCGGCGCCGCAAGCCTCCAGGGCTGCATCGATCTGGTCGCTGGACATGGGACGGGCCGACGGTGGAGCGAGCCCACCCGGATAGGGCTCAAAGGCCTCCCGCACCGGTCGTAGGAGATGCAACTGGTTACCGTCGCCCCACAGCAGCCCGCGCTCACGAAGCTGCTGTACCGCTGTAACGACCGTGGACCGGGGTTGCCCGAGCATTGACTGGAGCTCGCCGACTGATGCTGGGTCGGGCAACGCGGCTAAGGCTTCCGCCACCGTTCGCAGCCAGATGTCGAGCTCATCGATAGCTCGGGTGATCGAGGCCGAGGTGGTGGCCCGGCTCGCTAACTCGGCAATGGTTTCGGGAGCGGGTTCGAGGAGGTCCGAACGCAAGTCGAGCATTGTGGCCAGGTCCCTGGCCGACATAGCGCGCAGCGCTTCAGACAAGGTGCGTGGCCGCTGCGATTCACCCGGCGCCCTCACCACTCGCCCTACCTCCAAGGCGATCGATATGTGGGCGGACTTGGTGTCTGTGACTTCAGGCGCCGATAAATCGTCGCCAGCGTGGTAGCGAGCAGGACCCAGCAGATCAGCAGAGCCCATTGCCCGACGAATCGCCACCAGTCACCGAAGCCGGTGTCAACGATGAGCGTCCCGAGGATGCCCATGATTCCCAACACAACCACGCCGAAAACGTGCGCTCGGCGGACTTCTACAGTCGCCACCTTTACCCGGCCCGCGAGGCCGAGACTGATACACAGCAGGACTGGTGAGAGGACAAAAACCAAACCACCGATAATCAGGCACATGCACAGGCCCGGTGTCGCAGCATCGATAACGCTCTTGGCCGTGACGGTTGCCGGGGGTCGGGGCTGTTGGCCGTACGGTGGTGGGCTAAACCAGCCCGCTGTGCCCGGGGCTGGAAAGGGAGCTGACGGGCTGCGCCCGCCGTGCACCGTTATCGGCTGATCCGGTGGTGGATATGGAGTGCCCGCCGCTGCAGGACGAAACGCTTCGACGGCCTCTGAGCCAGCCGAAGCTCGCCCTTCCACGGGCTCGGTCCCATCAGTCTGGCCCGTTGGCCGAGCCCAGTGCACCGCTCCCCATGCCGAGTCCGACGTCATCGTGCTTGTCACAACGGCAAAGGGTTTCTGCGGGTCCCGGGGCTCCTCTCGCCGAACTGGGACAAGGGTGGACAGCGGAGCTACGGGAGCAGCTGGATTATCGAAAACCGGCCGACCCTTGGGAGCCCACGGTGCGACTTGGGCGTAGGGCGGCGCAGTATCCAACGGCGGAGCATCGGGAGTCTGAAAGTCCGAAGGGCGCTGGATCGGCGCGTACTCCGGTCCGTCCTCCCATGTTGCCATGCAGTCATGGTAGACGCGGCCGCGGCTGCTTCGACGCGGGCTGATTTGAGGTTGGGCGACGAACGCGAAAAGGCTACGCTTAGCGCGCTGTTGTGGGGGTAATCGACTGCCGGGGATCGGCGAAAAGAGCAAGTGAGGTTGGACGTGCCTGTTGGCAAGGTGAGGTTTTACGACGCCGAAAAGGGCTTCGGCTTCCTGACCAAGGACGAGGGCGGTGACGTCTATGTCCGCGCCAATGCCTTGCCTCCCGGCGTAACGAGTCTGAAGGCCGGCCAACGAGTCGAGTTCGGTGTCGTTGAGGGTCGTAAGGGAGAACAAGCACTGTCGGTGCATATTGTCGAGGTACCGCCTTCGCTGTCCAAGGCGCATCGCAAGGCTCCGGAGCAGATGACGGTGATCATCGAGGATTTGATCAAGATGCTCGACGGCATCGGCAATGGGTATCGCCGCGGCCGCCACCCAGACGCTAAGACCAGCACCAAGATCGCCACCGTGCTGCGAGCCGTGGCCGACGAGCTGGAGCTCTAGACCAGGTCAACCAACCTTCTCCTCCGCCGCCGCCACGGGCGGCGCGGAGTCTGCCGCTCGCGGCGTACGTGTCAGTCGCAGCCGCCATGCGACAACTGTCCAGACCAGCAGGCCCAAGAGCAGTGCTGCCAAGATGCCGAAGCCCAATTGCGGAATCAGCGGAAGGCTGATGCCAAGGCCGCCGCCGAACACCCAGCACAGCTGGAAAACGGTCTCTGAGCGTGCGAAGACCGACGTACGGACCACTTCCGGCACGTCGCGTTGGACGAGCGCGTCGTAGGCCAGCTTTGCCAATTGAGCGCACAGTCCTGCGATGAGACCGACAGCTATCACCGAGACGATCGAATACAGCGCCGCCGTAATGATCGCCATGGCGAGATCAACGCAGAGCACTGCCAGCCCGATCTTCTCCGGAGCGATGTTCTTGCTCAAGTTCCCTGCGATGGTGCCCAGACTGTTTCCGACTCCTGCGGCTGCTACCACGATGCCAAGAAGCAGCACACCATCGATGCTGGCGATGGGTTGTTCGCGGAGCAGGAAAGCCAGGAAGAAGGTGAGGAAACCGGTCATGAGCCTGGCGCCCATCACGCATCGCAGACCATGCACTACGCCCGGCGGGAGATCACGAAAGCGCCGACTGGTTCGGTTCGTCTCAGTAAGTTGGCCGGCTGACCCTATCGGCATGCGGCTCGTGTCTCCCTCGGCAGCCGATGAGTCAACCGCCGGTGAGAGCAAGATCGCCAATGCCGTGGCGGCGACGAAGATCAGGAAGCCGAATCTAAGCGACCATTCCGGCCCGAGCAGCGCGATGCCGGCCGCTATGCCGCCACCCACTGCAGCGCCGACGACGTTCGCCATGGAGATGCGGGAATTCGCGTTGACCAAAGTAAAGCCAGGTGGCAGCAGTCGCGGTACCGCGGCGGCACGGGTGATCGTAAAGGCCTTTGAAGCCACCAGGAAGATCAGCGCGGAGAGGAACAACCACGTCGAACCGTCAAGGACGCTGGCGAGCACCCAGCACAGGAAAGCGCGAAGTGCCAGGCTGAGACCCAGCGCCCAGCGGCGGCCGTGACGGAAGCGGTCCAGGAATGGCCCGATGAACGGAGCCACGATCGCAAAGGGCGCCATGGTGAGCAGCAAGAATTGCGCCACTTGAGGCCGCGCCTGGTCGGTTGGCAGGGCGAAAAACAAGGTTCCGGCTAATGAGACGGCGACTGTCGCATCACCTGCCGCAGTCAAGAACTGCAAGTGCACCAGACGGGCCAGTCCAGTCTTGCCCGCGCCGCCGGAGGCAGTGAAGTTCACCACTGCGCGGCCGCCGCGTCGCAGCTGAACTCCGAGGAAGCGACTGCCACGGGCGACCGCCTTACCTCCCGAGGCGAGCACCCGCCCGGTGCGCTCGATGACCGCTGCTGCCACGTCTTCCATCTAACCCGCTGATCATGACCTGAGCCGCATCACGCTGCTCTCCAGCGTTCCTTCGCACAAATCCGCAAATGGCCGCCGAAATGGCCTGGATCGCTTGACTTACCTGGCCACGTGCGGAGAAACGTCCACTGTGCAACCAGAGTCGGAGGGATCACTGTCTGATTGGTCGCTCGGCAGCCTGTGATCAGTCCTCGATTGCCCACTCAACCTGTCGCGATCACTGTCAGAATGAGATCCATGGCTTCGAGCACCGGTACGACGCAGCCTGACGCAGCATGCCTCGCCGCTGTTGATCTTGCCCGCACTGCAGCCGAAGAGGCCGCTGGAGTGATCGGAGTCGGTGACTATCTCGGCGCACAGGCTGAGGACACCCGAGTCGTGAGTCACTTCTTTGCCTGCCCGCATCCGGGTTACCGGGGCTGGCGCTGGTCGGTGACCCTTGCCCGAGCGGCGCGGGCTCGCGCGGTGACCCTGGACGAGGTCGTACTGCTGCCAGGGGAAGGCGCGCTCCAACCCAAGGAATGGGTGCCGTGGGCGGAGCGGATCCAGCCCCGGGATGTGACCCCGGGTGTGCTGCTGCCCAGTTCTGACGATGACGCCAGACTGGAGCCGGGTTACACCGGCGGTGAGGATGCCAGAAACTCCGAACCGGCTGAGCTGAGCCTGGTGCGGACCGTGGCGGCGGAACTTGGACTCGGTCGGGAGCGTGTGCTTTCGGCTGCGGGCCGAGCGGAGGCAGCCCACCGATGGCTGATGGGCGAAGGTGGGCCCGACAATCTGCTCAGCCGGCTGGCGCCCGATATCTGTGAGACGTGCGGTTTCTTCGTACGTCTCCGGGGCGGCCTGGGAACTCTGTTTGGCGTATGTGCCAACGCCTTCTCAGTTTCGGACGGGACGGTCGTCAGCGTGGACCATGGCTGCGGGGCCCACTCGAATGTGCAGGCTGAGGACCAGGTCGACGAGCTTCCGCCACCGGTGTGGGACACCATCGAGTGGGAGACTGCGATTTCCCTCTTCGACTAACAACACAGTGGCACTAGCAAGACAGGGCCACTAGCAACACAGTGCCAGCGTCCGTCACGGAAAGTGGGGACAAGAGTGTAGCGGTTGCCCTTCAGGCGTGTGGCAAAGACCTGAGACAGTTCTTTACTTATCTGTGACGTTCGTCACAACCGGTTCCTCAGAGCCGACACGTACAGCAAACTCGTACGTCTCGGGGGTTCCCCTCACGCCAGGAGAATCACCAATGTCGGACACGGCTCTTGATTACGGGCGCCGGATCCCTCTTGCACGGCCCTCCGTAGCCGCTTCACCCTCCCTGATTCGCTGGTCCCTGCGAATCGTGACTGTCATGCTCTTCGGTGCAGCGACAGCATTCGGCGTCAGCCTCGGCATAAGTGCCCCTGAAACCGCGCCAACATCGGTGGTTCAGCACCATGTGGCGCCAACGGGGCCCTAACCGGACTGCCCCGACGTGCGATTACCGAGGCTTACAGCGACACTCATCCTGGTCCTCGTGTGGCTGGGGGCCGCCCTGGCGGTACTTCAAAGCTTTGTCACTGCTGGACCGCCGATCCACCCGGGCGCATCCCTGGTGGCTCATGTCACCGGTATGGCGGCGGGGTACGCGGCGGCCATTATGTTGATCTTGATGTCGCGGTCGCCGTGGCTGGAACGCGGCGTGGGTAGTCACCGGCTGGCGCGCTGGCATGCCTCGGGCGGCCGGGTGGTGATCATGCTTACCGTCGTACATGCTGTTGCCGCGGTACAGGCTTGGGCCCAGGCAGTCTCAGTAGACCCGTTGGCGGCTACGAGGGATGTGCTCCATATCCCGGGGCTCACTACTGCGGTGATTGGCACAGTGATCCTGGTTTTGGTCGGAGTTGCCTCGCTGAAAGTGGTACGACGACGCATCTCGTACGAGCAATGGCACTTCTTGCACCTGCTTACTTATCTGGCCGTCGCCTTCGGCTTTGCCCATCAGCTGGCTGGTCCTGATCTCGTCGGGCGGCAATGGCTGCAAATTGCTTGGAGCCTGCTGTACACCTACGCCTTCGCACTTGTGCTGCGTTGGCGGGTGCTGCAGCCGCTGTTCCAGCTATGGCGGCACCGGCTCAAAGTGGAGGAGGTGCGGCAGGAGTCTCCGGATGTGATCAGCGTGCTGATGTCTGGTGAGCACCTGGATGAGTTGAGAGCAGAGCCTGGACAGTTCTTTCGCTGGAGGTTCCTGACGGCTGAGACCTGGCGCTCGGCTTACCCGTTCTCCCTCTCGGCACCACCAAGCTGTAATCGGCTACGGATCACCGTCAAAGCCTGTGGTGACGGCACGCGACAGATAGCTAAGGTTCCGATCGGCACGCTGGTGTTCGCGGAGGGTCCGTACGGCGGACTAACGAGCAGGCATCGCCGCCGCCCTCGCGTGTTGTTGATTGCTGGGGGTGTTGGCATCACGCCCATGCGGGCCCTCTTCGAGGTGATCGACCTGCCCGGCAAGGACGTCACCCTGGTCTATCGCGCTTCCACGGAACAAGACCTGGTGCTCAGGCACGAACTCGATGAGATCGCAGCACGCTCCGGTGCCCGTGTCGTCTACCTCGTCGGTCCGTCCACCAATGCCGCCAACGACATGAGCGCACCTGCTCTGAACCGGATCGTCGGCGACCTCAGCGAGCATGATGTCTACCTGTGCGCCTCACCCCGGCTGGCCGCGCGGGTCCGTGAGTCGCTCATGGACCGCGGTTTTCCACGCCAGCAACTCCACGAGGAGCGCTTCAGCTTCTAAAGCCAGCCAGCTCACGCACTAATCGAACGGCGGCGACGGCGCCGTCTCCAGCAGTACGCCAGCCCGACCAGCCCCAGTGCGAAGCCGGCGACACTGATCTGAAGCCAGGAACCGTGGCCACGTGCTGCAAGCCAGTCATTGGCAAAGGCGAAGACCACCGACACGACAGCAAAAAGCGCCGTGCCAACTGTTACGACGGCCAAGCCGTCGATATCGAGGGCCGGGACAGGCGCCTGCACCCAAAAATGGCGGTGCTGAACCGGCTCCTCCATGACAATCACTGTAGTTCGGAACTCGGGGCAGGATGTGGTGATGGACAGACTCCAAACAGAGCTGGGGCGCCTGGTTGAGCAACATGTGCTCACCGCTTCCCAGGCCCAAGAGCTGGCGGATGCAGCAGGTGCCGACCGGCTGGACGGAGAGTCTGTCGCTACGCAGTCGGCACCGCCGGCGATGACCAAGGGCTCTGCTGTGCTGGAGGTGCTTGGTTATGTCGGCGGTGCATTGGTGCTTGGTGCGGTGATCATGCTCGGCTCGTTCTTCTGGGATGATCTTGGAAGTAGCGGACGCAAGCTGGTCGCCGTTGCATCGTTGCTGGTGCCTGCTCTGGGAGGAGCGGCATTGATCAAGGGACGGGCTCGTCCGGAGCTCGGGTACATCCTCTTGGCCCTGGCCTGTTACGCCGCCGGCTTTGCCTACCTGGTGGTCTTCGAAGATCAAAAGTTCGTAGTCTCGGCGGTGATCACGGTACTGACGTCTGCGATCGGTGCAGTGCTGCTTCGCTCCGGAGCGTTTCTCGTCTCGGGCTGGTCCGGTGGCATGTTGCTGGTATGTGCAGTGGTGTTCAACCTGATCGAGGTTGGCACAGATCCGGCGAGTGAGGCGGCCTACTTAGCGGTCGGATTTCTGCTGGTGGGATTGACCCTTGCAGCCGCTGGCTTGCTGCTCAGCCGGACACTCGGCTGGTCGTTGGCCGGACTCAGCGGCTGGGCCGCAAGCATTGCGCTGCAGGGTGCGGTGAACGGCGAATGGCTTGGGCTGTTATGCGCAACGGTTGTGACAGCTGCACTGCTGACCGCTTTTGTGCAGACCCACCGCTACGCCTTCGCTGTCATTGGCTGCGCGATCTTGTTAAGCATTTGGCCGGTATCGCTGTACCGGATTCTCGATGATGCTGTGGGCGCCGCCATCGGCCTGGTGGCTGCCGGCGCTGTGCTCATCGGGACGGTTATCTGGCTTACCCGGCGAAGGCGTCTCTCCACTACTGCATAGCGTTGCTATTTAGCATTGCTAAGTATAAACTGAGCTAAGTGGGTGGAACTGGGGAGAATCTTCGAACGTCGGCTGGACTGGCCCATGCGCTGCGTCCGGCCGTCATGCGACTGGCTCGGCGGCTGCGACAAATGCAGGATGAGTCGCTGGGCCTGAATCCGAACCAGCTCTCGGCCATGGCGGTGCTGCTGAACTCCGGTGATCAACTTATGGGTGAGCTGGCGGCCCGGGAGCGGGTACAGCCGCCGTCCATGACACGCATCGTCAACAGCCTGGAGGCACGCGGCTACGTGGCACGCCGTCCCGATCCGCGTGATCACCGACAGTGCCTGGTAGCGCTTACCGACTCCGGCCGGCAGGTGCTTTTGGCGAACCGTCGACGGCGCGACGAGTGGCTTGCTGTCCGGATCGCCGACTTGGATCCGGCCGAGCGTGACCTATTGCGCCGTGCGGTGGCGGTCCTGGAAAAGGTGAACCGAGGATGAGCACCAAGGCTGAGTCGGCGTACCCGACCGGGACGGAACTGGGGGCGCCGCCCAGGACCATCAAACGTCCGCGAGGCGGGATGTTCCGGGCGCTTGCCGAGCCCAACTACCGCAAGTACCTGGCCGGGTCGTTCGTGTCCAATATCGGCACCTGGATGCAGCGCGTGGCGCAGGACTGGCTGGTGCTCGAGCTGTCGGGTGGCTCCGGTCTGGCAGTGGGCATCACAACTGGCCTCCAGTTTCTGCCGATGCTGCTGCTTTCTCCCTACGGCGGCCTGATCGCCGATCGATTCAACAAGCAAAAGATCCTGAAAGTGACCCAGGCTTGGCTGGCGCTGTGTGCGGCAGCGCTCGGAGTGCTGGCCGTGACGGGGGTAGCCACAACCGCACACGTCTACGCGATCGCCTTCGCCTTTGGTCTCGGCACCGCCTTTGACAATCCCGCACGCCAAAGCTTCGTTCCCGAGGTGGCTGGTCGCGACAACCTACCGAACGCCATAGGCCTCAACTCGGCCACCTTCCACGCTGCCCGCATCGTCGGGCCAGCACTGGCGGGGCTTGTGATCGCCGCGGTCGGATCAGGCTGGGCGATCCTTGCCAATGCGGTCAGCTATCTGGCCTTCATCGGCGCGCTTGTGATCATGGATAGCCGCCTGCTGCGCATTACCCCGCCAGCCCCGCGTGCCAAGCGCCAGATCCGGGAAGGTCTGGCGTACATCCTCAGCAAGCCGGAGATGTTGCTGGTCATCTCAGTGGTGTTCTTCGTCGGCACCTTTGGCCTTAACTTCCAGATGACTAGCGCGCTCATGGCGCAGCAGCAGTTCCACCGGGGCGCCGAAGAGTACGGCATTCTGGGCACGCTCATGGCCATCGGTTCCCTAGCTGGTGCTCTGACTGCGGCTCGTCGCAGCGGAGCACCCTCTGGACGTCTTGTCGTGGTCATGGCGGTGGTCTTCGGACTCATCGAGATAGCAAGTGGATTGGCGCCAAGCTACTTCGCGTACGCGGCGACCCTGCCAGTCCTGGGCCTTGCGACACTGCTCACCCTGACCGCGGCCAATGCCTCCATCCAACTCGGCGTTGATCCGTTGCGGCGGGGACGCGTCATGGCGCTGTACATCATGGTGCTGATGGGTGGTACTGCGATCGGTTCGCCGATCATCGGCTGGGTCGGCCAGACCATGGGTCCGCGGTGGACCTTGATCATCGGTGGCGCGGTGACCGTGATCGGAGCGCTGGCAAGCAGCCTGTTACTGCAACGCCGAACGCAGCGGGGCTGACAGCTAGAGCACATCCAGGACCGCTCTTAGTCTAAGGTGAGCTGATGACCAAGCGCCCGCTGAGCCTGGCCGCACCACGTGTCGGCCTTTCCGCAACCTGAAGGCCGGATGCTGGTCATGAAGGCATTCGTGTCTGAGCGGTACGGGCCGCCGCAGAGCCTTCGAATGGCCGAGGTCGCGAAGCCGATGCCGAAGGCTGATGAAGCTCTGGTCAAGGTAGGGGCAGCATCGGTCAATGCAGCGGACTGGCATGTCGTGAGAGGTATGCCCCTTTTCTCGCGCGCCACATTGGGACTGCTACGGCCGAAACACCGGATCGTCGGTGGTGACATTGCCGGGCAGGTGGAGTCCGTTGGCAGCGGCGTTACCCAGTTCAAGCCCGGCGACGAGATCTATGCCAATCTCCTCGATCATGGTTTCGGGGGATTCGCAGAGTTCGTCGCAGTGCCCCTGGAGGTCATGGCAGTGAAGCCGGCGAATCTGTCGTTCGAGGAGGCGGCTGCAGTTCCGATGGCCGCGGTAACCGCACTTCAGGGACTTGGCCACCACGGCAAAATCCAGCCTGGCCAGAAAATTCTGATCAACGGAGCTACTGGTGGTGTCGGCAGCTTCGCGGTCCAGATCGCCAAATCATACGGAGCCGAAGTGACGGGCGTGACTAGCACAGGCAACATCGACCTCGTGCGTTCGTTTGGCGCCGATCTTGCCATCGACTACACCACGACCGACTTTCTCCAGAACGGGAGCCGGTACGACCTGATACTGGACACGGTCGGAAACCGATCTGTATCTGATCTCAGACGCGGGCTCACCGAGGGCGGGAAAGCTGCTGTCACGGGGTTCACCAGCGTAGGGAAGCTGGTCGCCGTATCACTGCGCGGCGGAAAGCGCATTGCTCAAGTTCAGGCGCACGTCACCGCCAAGGATCTGGAAGTCCTGTCGGAGCTGATCTTGGCTGGAAAAGTCCGTCCGTACATCGAGCGGCGATATCTGTTCGCCGAAATCCCCTCGGCGATCGCGTATGTGGAAGAGGGCCATGCCAGGGGAAAGGTCGTTGTGGGCGTGGCTTGATGTCGCAAGCTGCTGGATGGCCCACCCGGCCTACCGTCGATCAGCCTGCCACCGTCCGACTCGAGGGAGCGGGGAGCAGGAAGTCGCCATTGTCACGACCCGCACCGCGGTACTCGAGCATCGAGCGTGCCATCCGCTTCTTGAGCGGAGGTACGTGGTTGGTGATCCGTATCGCCGTACGCATCATCGCTAACACGACGCGACCGACCACCGGCTTGTAAATGGGGTTCTCGTCGGTCATCTGCTCCCGCGACTTCAATACCGCGTCGAAGCCATACTTGATCATCTTCGCCTCGTACTGGGCGACCGCTTCGATGAGTCCGAGCCGGCCCGCTGCCACGTCGATGATCCGCGCACAGAGCTGCACAGCATCACGCAGCGCAGTGTTAGCACCGACCCCGCGTCCGGGCGTCATGGTATGGATCGCATCGCCGATCAGCGTGACATTGGTGGCCGGCCAGGGATCGACCGGCACCGAGGTCTTGATGTTGACCGGGAAGCAGCTGCTCGGATCGGTCAGTTCGAACAGTCGGCGAAGATTCGGATGCCAGTTCGGCGTCATGTCCCCGACTAGCCGAGCAAGATCATCTCCACGACGCTCCATGACGTCGGCCGGGAACTCGTCCGCGGTAGCGGAGAATCCCCAGTTGATGTAGTCGCGGGTGTTGTCGAACTGCAGACCGGGCCAAATCTTGATCAGCTCAGCGTCGTTGTCGCCGATGCCGTTTTTGATCTTGCCTGACCGGTCCCACTTGAACTCCATCACGTGCAGGATGCAGGAATAGCCCTTCGGCGCCTGGATCATTGAGATGCCCTGGAACACCCGTGCCGGCAGAAGCGAGGCCGATTCCGCGGTGATCGGCAGCTTTCCGGCGATCGCGATGATGCCGGTGTCTTCCTGCCGCGCTTGCGGAAGATACTGCTTCCGGACTCGCGAGCCGGCGCCATCGGCTCCCACTAGCAGATCGCCGCTCGAGCTCGAGCCATCGGCAAAGTGAGCCGTGACCGTGCCGTCGATCTGCCGCTCGAAGTGTGTGAACTCCTTGCCGAACATGATCACGTCCTCAAGGCCCGTCATGAGCACCTGGCGAAGCGTCATTCGGCTGACCGACTTCTCACTCTCCACTGGGTCGGCTTGGACAGGGATCTGAAGTGCAAGAACCTCGCGCAGATCCTCGGTGAGCATGCTGAACCAACGCGGCGCTCGCGCACAGGTGGCAACGAAAATCTCGTACAGCTCCGATGGAAGCAGGGCATGCAGGGCACGACTGCCGTCAGGATCGATGCCAACCCGGTAGCCATGCAGGCCCTCGGTGCGCAGCGCGTCGCGTTCGAACACCTGAACATCGATTCCAGCCCGCAGCAGACCGTGCGCCAGAGCAAGCCCACCAGTTCCAGCGCCGATCACAAGAACGCGTGGTGATGTCGGGGTCATGAAGTCCTCCCTTCTAGAATTTACCTAGAGGCTCGTGAATCTTTCTGAACAAAGTATCTTGGATTGCCAAGATAATTCAATGGCTTGGGCGCTTTGGAGGGCGATTTAGTGGTGCGCAGGACGGATCTCGAGGTGGAGATCCAGCAGCAGATGATCGCGATGATTGCGCAGGTGGTGCTGTTCAATCACGCAGCGAACGCGAGTCTTGGGCTCGGCGCCAGCGACTCACAGTTCCTCACGTTGCTGCGGACCCGCGGGCCGATGACACCGGGTCAGCTGGCCGCAGCCACCGGGCTGACCTCAGGAACGGTGACCGGCGTGATCGACCGCCTGGAGAAGGCGGAGCTGGTACGCCGGGAAAGAGTCAGCGATGATCGTCGCAAGGTGCGCGTAGTGCCCACCCCTGACGCGGCCGACCGACTTGCTCCCGTCTACGCCGGTCAAGCAGCGATGCTTCAAGACGTGCTAGCAACGCGTACCCGAGCAGAGCTTGAGACGATCACGAGATTTCTCGGCGATCTCGTTGCCGGGAGCGAATCGAGGTAACTTATGGGCTCAACCGCCTACCGTCGGCAGGGCCGACTCGAGTTCAGGATGCAGCCGCCAGCCTCCGCGATCCAGAACCCGGTTCCACGGAAAGATGATCAGTTCGTCACTCATCAGGCCGGCGAATGTCGGAGCCGGATTCGCCCAGGAATGCTGCACCAGGCAGGCCGTAACGACTTCGCTGGCTCCTACCTCGAGCACTGCCTGCTTGGCCATCTCGAGCGTTGCGCCGGTGTCAGCGATCTCGTCCACTACTGCGACTCGAAGCCCGCCGACGTCCGGCGGCACTCGAATCCACCACACGGGCGAGTCGTATTTCACCTCGTCATTGACACGGCGGCTCAGGCGTATCGGAAACATCTCACGTCGCAGGCTGAGCGCAATGGTTGTGGCCGGAATCAGTCCAGCTCTTGCGACCCCCACGACGGCATCGATTTCCAGCTTTTCAAGGGCTGCGGCCAGACCTCCGGCCAGCTCGGAACAGGTATCCCAATCAAGCTCACGTACCCCCGTGCGGCGGGTGTAGTCGTAGCTTTCGATCATCGCTGCGTCCCCCCTTAACGTGCGAAGTGTCCCTCTCTCGGCAAATTCTCGTCCTAGCCGAAGAAATGTGCCAGCCGGGGTCCCAATATGGACGGTGGCCTTACACAGACCTTCCTGTCCCAGTCAGTGATCGCCGTACCGCCCGCACCTCCTCGACGAACAAGTCGGGCTGTTCCCAGGCTCCGAAGTGGCCGCCGCGCCGCGGTTCGCTCCAGTAGACAATGTTGCGAAAGCGCCGCTCGGCCAGCCGACGAGAGGGTCGAGGCACCTCCTTCGGGAAAATCGTGCAGCCTGTCGGCACATGGACGGTGTCGCTGATTCTGTCGGTGTTTGATTGCTCCGCTCGCGGCGCTCGCTCCGCGCGGATCGCGGTGAACCAAGCGCTGATTTCACCGATGCTCTCCCAGTAGAGCCTCGCGGACGAGGCGCCGCTGCCGGTGAGCCAATAGAGCGTGATGTTGTCCAATACCTGATCTTGGCTCAGTACGTCATAGAGATCGCCGGAATGGTCCGCCCACGTCCAAATCTTCTCGAGGATCCACGCGCAAAGGCCTGCCGGTGAGTCGACGAGTGAGTAACCGATGGTCTGGGGTCGCGTGGCATGCATCGCTGAATAGCCGGATTCGGTCTCGCCTCGTCGGTGAAGCTCCTGTGCCGCCGCTTCTTCTTGCGGCGTTGGTGACTCGCCGCCAGCCGGCAGCGGCGGTACGAGCGGCGGGATGACGTGCAGGCCAAGAAGACGGTCAGGGTGTTGCAAAGCCATGCTCGTAGAGATGCTGGTGCCCCAGTCGCTGCCGGCTGCGATGAACCGCTGATAACCGAGTCGTTCCATCAGCTCTGTCCATGCCTGTGCTATTCGGTGTACGCCCCAGCCTTGATTCGAGGGCTTGCCGCTGAAGCCGTACCCAGGCAGCGACGGCACGACGAGGTGGAAATCGGATAGCTGTTCCATCGCTTGCTCGAATTCGAAAAACGACCCCGGCCAGCCATGGGTGAGGATCAGCGGTATCGCTGATGGGCTGGAGGAGGGCAGGTGGAAATAGTGAATGGTCAACCCATCGATATCGGTCACATACTGCGGCCACCGGTTAAGTCGCCGCTCTGCCGCGCGCCAGTCGTATTGAGTCTGCCAATAGCCGCATAGCCCTTGAAGATCATGAAGCGGGACTCCTTGTGACCAATCTGGGACTGTCGCCGGCTCAGGCCACCGAGTTTCTGCCAGCCGACGACGTAGATCGAGCAGATGCGCTTCTGGAACGCTGATCCGGAAAGATCTGATCTCATTCGCATGCACGCTCAAGTGTCTTCTACAAACTCCGGTTACTGGTGGTGTCCAGACTCGTTTGCCGCCTTGATCTGGCAGACCAGCGTCGAATGCGTCGAAAACACACCCCTAGCCGTCCCAAGACCGGAAATGAGGGCGACGTGTGCGGCCGGACGTAAGGTCTTGCCCATGGCAGAACCGAGCGGCACCGCGCCCCTGGTCACCGTACGCGGCGAGGCCCAGCTTGAGGGTCCGCCGGATCTTGCGACCCTCACCCTGACCCTGCACGCATCAGGAGATTCCTCGCAGCGAACCCGATCCCAGCTCGCCGAGGGCTCGACCGCCGTCTCCCAGCTGCTGCAGCGGTTCGAGGCGGCCATCGAGCGGTCTAGCACCAGCGGGCTGCATGTCGCACCGGTCTTCAACCGCCGTACGCCAGCCAAGATCACCGGCTACCAGGGCACTTTTACCACCCAAATCGTCGTCGCCGATCTCGAGTCGCTGTCTTCACTGGTGCTGGCCCTCACTGAATTGCGCAACAGCCAGGTCGATGGACCGTGGTGGTCATTGCGTCCGGAGAACCGAATGTTTCGGAACGTACGGCTCGCCGCCATCGCTGACGCTCGCCGCCGTGCCGACGACTATGCGGTCGCATTCGGCACAACGGTGGAGAATCTTATTGAGGTTTCCGATCTTGACAGCGGTTTTACCGGCGTACGGGAAATGCGTGCGTTCGCCATGGCGAGGGGAGCAGACGACGCCGCATTCGATTTCCAGCCGGCGACGCAAACCGTGTCGGGTCAAGTTACCGTGCGTTTCAGTCTGAGGACGGTCTCGCTCTGAAGGGTCCACCGAAAATCGTTGTCTCGCTGCGGTAACAATCTGCGGCTAGATTCGACCCATGTTTGGCAAGGTGCTGGTCGCTAATCGCGGTGAAATCGCGGTGCGGGCCTTCCGCGCGGCATACGAGCTGGGCGTGAAGACGGTCGCGGTTTTCCCGTACGAGGACCGAAACGCCATCCACCGGATCAAAGCGGATGAGGCCTACCTGATCGGCGAGCGTGGACACCCGGTCCGCGCCTACCTCGATATCCACGAGATCATGCGTGCTGCCAAGGAGTCTGATGCCGATGCGATCTATCCCGGCTACGGCTTCCTAAGCGAGAATCCTGAGCTGGCCCGTGGGTGTGCTGAGGCGGGCATTACCTTCATCGGCCCACCCGCGGAGGTACTCGAGCTGGCCGGCAACAAAGTCCGCGCCATCCAGGCAGCTCAAGCCGCAGGCGTACCCACCATGAGATCCACCCCGCCCTCGGCAGACATCGATGAGCTCATCGCAGGAGCCGAAGACATCGGCTTTCCGGTATTCGTCAAAGCCGTTGCCGGTGGTGGTGGCCGGGGCATGCGCCGGGTCAGCGCTCCAGAGCAGCTCGGCGAATCTATCGCCGCCGCCATGCGCGAGGCTGAGGGTGCTTTTGGAAATCCAACGGCCTACATCGAGCAGGCGGTATCCCGGGCGCGCCACATCGAGGCGCAGGTCCTGGCCGACGACTACGGGAACACGATCCATCTCTTCGAGCGCGACTGCTCGGTGCAGCGGCGCCACCAGAAGGTGGTAGAGATTGCGCCGGCTCCGCATATCTCGACCGAGTTGCGTGAGGCGTTGTGCGGCGATGCCGTGCGCTTTGCCGAATCCATCGACTACTGCAATGCGGGCACAGTCGAGTTCTTGGTTGAAACCGAGGGACCGCGGGCTGGTCAGCATGTCTTCATCGAGATGAATCCGCGGATCCAGGTCGAGCACACGATCACCGAGGAGATCACCGATGTTGATCTTGTGCAGTCACAGATGCGGATTGCGGCAGGGGACAGCTTGGGTGATCTTGGTCTCAGCCAGGAGGTGATCAGAATCAATGGCGCGGCGCTGCAGTGCCGGATCACCACCGAAGATCCAGCGAACGACTTTCGGCCGGACACCGGCACAATCACCGCCTATCGTTCGGCCGGCGGCGCGGGCGTGCGCATCGACGGCGGCACAGTCGATATCGGTGTCGATATCAGCGCATACTTCGATTCCCTGCTGGTCAAGCTCATTTGCCACGGCCGAGATTTCGAGTCAGCAGTTACCAGGGCACGGCGGGCGCTGGCTGAGTTCCGGATTCGCGGCGTCAGTACCAACATTCCTTTCCTGCAAGCGGTCCTGGCCGATCCAGATTTCATGGCGGGCGACGCCTCGACGTCATTCATCGAGGAACGGCCTGATCTGCTGACCGCCTACGCGCCTGCTGATCGTGGCACCAAGCTGCTGCGCTGGCTTGCCGAGGTAACGGTCAACCAGCCGCATGGCTCGGCGCCCACGCAGCTCGACCCGGGTCTCAAGCGACCCGCGGGCGTCAATCTCAACATCCCATCTCCGCAAGGTTCCCGGCAGCGGCTCCTTGATCTTGGTCCGGAGGCCTTCGCTGCGGATCTGCGGCAACGCGTGCCGGTCGAGGTGACGGACACAACTTTCCGTGACGCACATCAGTCGCTACTGGCCACCCGGGTCCGCACCAAGGACCTGATACGGATCTCGCCATACGTGGGGCGCCTGACCCCGGAACTGCTATCGGTCGAGTGCTGGGGCGGCGCCACCTACGACGTGGCGCTCCGCTTCATCGCCGAGGACCCATGGGAACGCCTGGCGGCGCTGCGCTACAACATGCCAGGTCTCTGCCTGCAGATGCTGCTCCGCGGCCGCAACACGGTCGGCTACACGCCGTACCCCACCAAAGTCACCACTTCGTTCGTTGCCGAAGCTGCCGAGGTCGGCATCGACATCTTCCGCATCTTTGACGCTCTCAACGACGTGGAGCAGATGCGGCCGGCGATCGAGGCGGTACGCGAGACCGGCAGCACCATCGCCGAGGTTGCGTTGTGCTACACCGGCGACCTCAACTCGCCTACTGAGGACCTGTACACCCTCGACTACTACTTGCGGCTGGCAGAGAAGATGGTGCGGGCCGGCGCGCACATCATCGGGATCAAGGACATGGCCGGGCTGCTGCGTCCGCCCGCTGCCCGCAAGCTAGTCGCCGCACTTCGGCAGAACTTCGACCTCCCGGTGCACCTGCACACCCACGACACTGCGGGCGGCCAGCTAGCGACGCTGCTCGCCGCGATCGACGCCGGTGTCGATGCCGTCGACGTGGCAAGTGCGCCGATGGCCGGGACCACCAGTCAGGTGCCGGCCTCGGCACTGGTCGCCGCATGTGCGAATACCGAGCGGCCCACCAACCTCGATTTGCGCGCGGTGATGGAGCTGGAGCCGTACTGGGAGGCGGTCCGCAGGGTCTACGCGCCCTTCGAATCCGGGCTGCCCAGTCCGACGGGTCGGGTCTACGACCACGAGATTCCCGGCGGCCAGCTCTCCAACCTCCGGCAACAGGCGATCGCGCTGGGACTCGGGGAGAAGTTCGAGCAGATCGAGGCGATGTACACCGCTGCGAACAAGATCTTGGGCAGGCCGCCGAAGGTGACGCCGTCATCGAAGGCGGTTGGTGATCTTGCTCTGCACCTGGTCGCGGTCGGCGCCGATCCTGATGACTTCGCCGAGAATCCTCAGAAATATGACATTCCCGATTCAGTGATCGGTTTTCTCAACGGGGAACTCGGCGACCCACCTGGCGGCTGGCCGGAACCGTTCCGCACCAAGGCGCTGCAGGGGCGTACGGTGCCGGTACGGGATATCGAGCTTTCAGCCGAGGACTCAGCAAGTCTCGACGACAAGGGACTGGTGCGACAGAGCACGCTGAACCGCCTCTTGTTCCCCGGGCCCACCAAGGATTTCCTCGCTAACCGCGCAACCTACGGCGACGTGGGACGCCTCAACACCCTGGACTTCCTTTACGGCCTGCAGCCTGGCCAAGAGCACGTTGCCAAGATCGGTAGGGGTGTCAGCTTGATCCTCGGGCTGTCGGCTATCGGCAATGCCGACGAGCGCGGCATGCGGACCGTGATGTGCACAATCAACGGGCAGCTGCGGCCTATCCGGGTCCGCGACAAGTCGATCAAGGTCGATGTCAAGACTGCCGAGCGGGCGGATCCGAACAACCCCGGCCATGTGGCTGCGCCGTTTGCCGGAGTCGTCACGGTCATGGTGCGGGAGGGCGATCAGGTCAAGGCAGGTGCCACCGTGGCGACCATCGAGGCGATGAAGATGGAAGCGGGCATAACTGCACCCGTCGACGGGGTGATCAAGCGGGTGGCGCTCGCCGATGTGCAACAGGTGGAAGGCGGCGACCTGGTCTTGGTGATCGCCAACGCTTAGCAAGGCCTGCTATCGGTCACAATTGCCTCACCGGTTGCCGGAGGATCGTCTTGAGCTGTGCCGGCGGCGTCCTTCGCGGATCGCTGAGATAGATCTCGTGGTGGCGGCCGTTGAAGGTTAGATCGTGTTCGGGCATGTATTCGTCATGAAGCTGCTTGAGTTTCGGCGCCTCGTCATCGTAAGAACCAACGTGCAACAACTGCAGCGCGCGACCTTCCGCATAGGGCTCGAACCGCACCTTTGACAATGCCGGAAGATCCCCCTTGGTCTTTTTCGATTCGATTGCCCGGGCGAACCTGGCCCGGGTGATCCAGTCTGGTTGCATGATCATCATGGTCCAGTGATATTTGTCTTTATCACCGATGGTAAAGACAGCAGGATCGTCGGCTGACCACAAGCCCTCTAGCGGCGGTACGACATAGTCTCTGCCCAGTTCTCCTGCTCAAGAGCTTTATGGCGTAGGCCGCGCTATAAAGCGCCTCAACTGCGTCGCTGTAGTCCTGGGCGGTATTAGGATCCCCTTTTCCGTCAACCATCAGGAAGTTCATCGTCGGAACCCTAACCAGCTGCCAGTCGGTGTTTGTTGGGTTGTACAGCTGTGCCAACTCTTTTTTGAAATTGACTTTGTCCATTGCATCCCTCTGAACCTGCATCCCTCTGAACCGCAGCCTAGAGGCGTTTCGGTCACGACTTAGTAGATCAGCTGGCCCAGAAACCGACCAGATCAGGCACCGGACGGCCCAGAGAGGCCGCCACCTGCGCCCAGGGCACGAAGCCATCCAGCCAGATCGTCAGTGAATTGATCATCTCGCGTTGCTCTGCGTTCTTGAGTCCGGCTATCGCTGATCGATAGGCCTCTGCCATTGCGACAGCCTTCTGGTGCGGGTGCCAGCCGACCGTCAATCCGCTTACCGGGATGAGGTTGAGGCTCAATGTGCTGTTCAGCAGGTGCCGCAAGCCTACTGAGGCCGAGGCGCCGCCTCGGGCGAGGGCGAAGTCGAGATCATCGAGCTCTTGTGCCGTCAAGCCCATCCGCGTTGAACCCCATGCGATGCCCTGCACCAGGGTTTCAAGCAGACGCCATGTCGCTCCGGTGCGGTCGGGAGGCACGTACGCGCCGGCGAGTAACACCTCTACGTCGTGCGGCTCGGGTTGTGTTGCTGAGATCACCGGCGTGGCCGGCACCCGCTTGAAGATCGGCCCCAGCTTGGAGAGCAGGCCGCCCCTTCCAATAGGGTCGTGGGGGCCCTCAATGCTCGGCGGAGCAAAAGCCCGTTGCGCCACCGCGCGCAGGTGTTCGGCCACCTGGGGCGGTGCTCCGAACATGCCGCGAACCTCCTCGATGCCGATGGCATACAAGCGAAGTTCACCCATAACTGACACCGTATTCCAGCGCGGCCGAGGCTGCGGTGCTTTTGTGAGGACGGGTTTGACGTGCCCTGAGCTTGTCGAAGGGCACTCCGCGCTTCGACAGGCTCAGCGCGCACTATGCCTATCCTGGGCCCATGAACCCACGGGTACGTCGGCTCATCGTCTCCGGCGTACTTGGCAGCCTCATTCTGATAGTCGTCGTAACTGCTGCGTGGAACTGGCTACGGTGAGGGCTGCCGGCGCGTACGCTCCCAGTTCGATGGGTACAGCTCGCGTAACCGACGCTCGCGGTGCCGATTGGGCGCGAGAAGTTCGCTGAAGGGATCGAGCACGATGGCACTGCGCCGGGCATTGAGCCGCGCGTTAGGGCGAGTTGGACTGCTTGTGCTGGCTGGGCTGCTGGTTGCCACCTTCCCGGCCGTCGCCGCAGCCGAGGACACCGTGGCATTCACCATCAAGGACGCGCGAATCACCGAATCATCCGGCCTCGCCGTGGATCCAGGGGGCAACATCTACTGGACTGTCAACGATTCCGGGGACCGTGGTGTGGCGTACGGCATAGGGCTCGACGGGGAGGTCCAGGGCACGCTCAATTTCCGCGCCCGACCGATCGACGTCGAGGCGGTTGCCGTACACGACGATCGGCTCTATGTCGGCGACATCGGTGACAACAGCCGTCGGCGCAGCTTCGTTCGGGTCTTCTTCTTCAGCAATCCGCGGGCCAACGGCCTGACCGTCAGCTACCACGCGTACGACTTTCAATATCCGGATGGACCGCACAACGCCGAAACGTTGCTGGTCAATGGCTCTGGTCGCTTGTTCATTGTCACGAAGGGTCAGAATGCCGCGGTCTACGCCGCTCCCAAGAAACCTGACCGCCAGGGTGTCAACGAGCTCAAGAAGGTTGGCTCGGCCCCGGCCGGTGTCACTGATGGGACCTTTCTTCCCGGGGGCGACAAGATCGCACTGCTGACGTACAACACGGTCAGCGTCATCGATGCCAGCTCATATGAGGTGCTGGCAAGCTCGCCCATTCCTCGTCAGCCGCAGGCCGAGTCGCTGACGCTGAGCCTGGATGAGCGGTCTCTGCTGGTCGGCAGCGAGGGCAAGAAGTCCAAGGTGTATTCAGTTCAGGTCCCGAGCCAGGCGACCCCCACGCCGACGCCGAGCGAGCAGCCAGGGACTGAAGCCGACGTTCCCGACGATCGATCTGGTGCCATCCAGAATCAGAAGGGAACGCTCCTCGCCCTCGGACTCGCTGCCTTCCTAGCTGTCGTCGCTGGGACCGTCGTCGCCCTCGTTCGTAGGACCTGACTCCCGCCTAGTTGTCAGAATCTGGTTGACCTATAGCTCAACTGGATTCTGACAACTTGCGTGGTGCCAGACTGACTGGCATGCAGAATCTGTACGGCGAGCGCACCGACTACCGAGGCTCGCATCTGCTGGAGTCGAATGCGCCGGCCGATCCCTTCACGCTGTTCGACGCCTGGCTGGCCGAGGCGTTTCTTGCCAAGGAGAGGGGAGTGCTGCCCGAGCCGACCGCGATGGTGATCGCGACGTCGGTAGACGACCAGCCATCGGCGCGCACGGTGCTCCTCAAGAGTGTCTCGAACGAAGGCTTCACATTCTTCACGAACTACAACTCACGGAAGGGCAGTGAGTTGAGCCGCAATCGCCTCGTCGCACTGCTCTTCGGGTGGTATCCGCTGCATCGCCAGGTGCGCGCCGAGGGGACCACCGAACTTGTCCCCCGGGCCGAATCGGAGGCTTACTTCGCCACCAGGCCGCGCGACTCACAGCTTGGAGCTTGGGCCTCTGAGCAGTCCTCGACCGTCGGCTCACTCGACGAGCTGGCCCGCGCGTACGCCGCGGCGGAACGCCGGTTCGAAGATGTTCCGGTGCCCTGCCCGGAGGATTGGGGTGGGTACCGTGTTGTTCCGACCATGATCGAGTTCTGGCAGGGTCAGCCGAGCCGGATGCACGACAGGTTGTTGTATCACCGTGCTGGAGTCGGTTGGACTCGTAGCCGGCTGGCGCCCTGAGTCACACAGAGAGTTGATCAGCTCGAGCGGGCCGAATGATCACCCTTTGTCGTTAGAAGCTGATCACTGAGGCGCAATCAGGCCCGCGGTTTGCGCGGTTGCCGCGGCATAGCGGGCCTGGGCATCGGCCCAGTTGACAACATTCCACCACGCCGTCACGTAGTCAGCCTTGACATTGCGGTACTGCAGGTAGAACGCGTGCTCCCACATGTCCAGTAGCAAGATCGGGATCTGCGCCAATGGCAGGTTGCCCTGTTGATCAAACAGCTGGACGATGTTGAGCCGGCTGCCGAGGGCGTCGTACACCAGCATCGACCACCCGGAACCCTGAATGGCGTTGGCATTCGCGGAGAACTGAGCGCGAAACTTGTCGAAGCTGCCGAAGTACTCATCAATCGCCGATCCCAAGGCGCCGTCTGGCCGGTCACCGCCGTCTGGGGACATGTTGGGCCAAAACACGGAGTGGTTGATGTGACCACCGAGGTGAAAGGCCAGATCCTTCTCGAGCCTGTTGATGTTGCCGAACGACTCCCCATCCCGTGCCTCGGCCAACTGCTCCAGCGCGGAGTTGACACCCTTCACATACGTCGCATGGTGCTTGTCGTGGTGCAGTTCCATGATCTCGCCGGAGATGTGGGGCTCCAGTGCGCCGTAGTCGTAAGGAAGATCGGGTAGTTCATAGGCAGCCATTCCAGTCCTCTCGTTGTGTTGTGCGGATCAGGAAGTCAAAACTCCCGCTCATGCTACGACCAGGGGCCGTTGACCTGAGGCACGGCCCCCTCTGCGTCCCGCCGCGCAGAGAAGCAGGTTTCACGCATTGTGTTTGACTGGGCAAGTGACGGCTGCGCTTTCTTTGGTCGGCCTCTGCAAGTCGTTCGGACTTAAGCGGGCTGTTGATCATCTCGACCTGGAAGTGCGGCGGGGCTGCATGTTCGGGTTGGTCGGGCCTAACGGTGCCGGCAAGACCACGACATTGTCGATGGCGACCGGTCTCTTGCGACCGGACGCCGGTACGGCTCGAGTTCTCGATCATGACGTCTGGGCTGATCCTGCCGCAGCCAAGGCCCTTATGGGGGTGCTGCCCGATGGGCTTCGTCTCTTTGATCGGTTGAGCGGGGCAGAGTTGCTGCAATACGTAGGACTCTTGCGTAGGGTGCCCCCGGCCGAGATTGCCAGTCGCGCTGCGGAGCTGCTGGATGCACTCGCCCTCGGTGATGATCGAGACACTCTGGTGGTGGAGTACTCGGCGGGCATGATGAAGAAGATTGGACTGGCCTGCGCGCTGATCCACGCTCCGCGGCTGTTGATTTTGGATGAGCCTTTTGAGGCCGTTGACCCGGTGTCCGGCGAGGTGATCCGCTCGATCCTGCGTAACTACGCCCGTGCCGGCGGAACTGTGGTGATGTCGAGCCACGTCATGGAGCTGGTCGAGAGCTTGTGCGACGAGCTGGCAGTCGTGGCGCAAGGCATGGTGCTAGCTGCGGGCACGCTCGATGAGGTACGTGCCGGCTCCAGCCTGCAGCAGCGGTTCTTGGATCTTGTTGGCTTTACGGCGGCCGGAGAGGAGTCGTTGGCATGGTTGCGCTCCTCGTCAGGCTGAAGCTGACGCTGCTGAAGAACAGTCTGAAGCGGAGCGTCTGGCGAACCGTCGGGCTGATCATCGCCATGCTGTACGCGCTTGGCGTCGTGATCATGGTGCTGGCCGGGTTGGTGGCCTTGCGGTACGCCTCACTGGCACTAACCGCCGATGTCACGGTTATCGGGTTTGCCGCTCTGAGCGTGGGCTGGCTGCTGATGTCGATGCTGGTCTTCGGTGTTGATGAAACCATCGATCCGGCGAAGTTCGCGCTGCTTCCGGTACGCGCCCGAGAGCTGTTGCCCGGTTTGCTGGTCGCCGGTCTGATCAGTGCGCCTGGGATAGCGACGGTTCTCGTGGGAGCTGGCCTGGTGATCACCTGGGCGCGCACTGTTCCGTTGACGCTCGCTGCCCTCATCGGTGCGGTCCTTGGGGTGGTGACCTGCTTCTTGCTGTCCCGAGCGGCAACGGCTGCCTTCGCCTCATTCCTGGCGTCACGGCGGTTTCGTGATCTTGCGTTTGTGGGTGTTGCCCTCTTGGGTGTGGCGATGGGCATTGCTGGAAATATGGTCAGTGCCATCGTGAGGACCGACGTCGGCGGGCTGCGGCGTAGCCTTTCCAATCTTGCGATACTGGCTGGTTGGTCGCCTTTCGGCTGGGCCTGGGCCATCCCAGCCGACGTCTCAGGGAATGCCTGGGCAGAGACAGGGCTGCACTTGGTGCTAGCTGTAGCGCTCGTCGGGGTGCTGTGGATGGCGTGGGGGCACTTTCTAGGGGTCCGGCTCGTCTCGCCCACTGAAGGCGGCGGAACTGCCAGCAAGGTGCGTGAATCTGCGGCCGTGGAGCGGCTCTATCCGGCAACGCCCGCTGGCGGCGTAGCGGCCCGAGCATTGCGGTACTGGCGACGAGATCCCCGCTATGTGGCAGGGATTGCGGGGTTCTTGATCGGCCCGATCGTGCTGATCGTTACTCAAGTGATCAATCCGGAGGGCACGGCTGCGGTGGCCGCGTTTGCCCCGAGCCTTCTGGGGCTCCTGGTGGGATTCAGCCTTGCTCAGGACCTGTCGTACGACGGAACCGCTCTCTGGTTGCACATCTCGACCGGTATCAGTGGCGCAGAAGATCGCGCCGGACGTGTGATGTCAACTATTACGGTCTATCTGCCGCTGACCGTGATCTTGCTCGCGATCGCGATGATCACCACCGGCGCATGGCATCTTCTGGTGCCGGCCGTCGGCCTTACGTTCGCCTTGATGCTCACGGGTCTGGGCGTCGGCTCTTTTGTTGGGACGCTGTGGCAGTGGCCGGCTCCACCGCCCGGAGCCAATCCCTTCACGCGCGGCAACGCTGGAGGCCTGCCATCGCTGCTGTCCTTCACGCTGACCATGTTTGGCACATTGATCTTGGCGTTGCCGACAATCGCGTTGGTGATCTGGTCCTTCTTCACACCTTGGGTGGCGTACGCCAGTCTGCCGGTCGGACTCATCTGCGGTTTCCTCGTGCTTCGGATCGGAATTGCACAAGGTGGGCGGGTCCTCGACCGCCGCTGGCCAGAGGCCATGCTCGCGGTGTCGGAGAAGGCAGCCTGACGACGCCCACGTTCTCACGCCACCACCTCAAATGATCACTTGGCACGCACCACCAGCACACGGAAGCCCTTGGCTGACGCGATCCGTTCACAGCCGTAGCCCTGCTCGTTCAGCCACCGCTGCAGCGTGTCGGAGCCGAGATTCTTGCCGACCACCAGACGCGCGATGCCATGTGGTGCCAGTCGAGCCAACCAGGTAAGCAACAGTTGGTGAAGGCTCTGCTTGCCGATTCGAATTGGTGGATTGGACCAGATCTCGTCATAGCGCGCCGTGGGCTCCACCTGATCCGGACGTAGCACTCGTACGCGGTCGGCCACACCCAACGACTGAGCATTTTCCCGGCAGAGCGCCAGCGCCCGCTCGTTGACGTCGACAGCGTCGATCAGGGCCCCCGGACAGTGCATGGCGATGGCCAGCGTGATCGGCCCGTAGCCGCAGCCGAGGTCCAGGATCCGCGGTGTCCCCTCTGGTATCGGCGAAGCTCGCAGCAGCACAGCCGTACCCCGATCCAGGCCATCAGCAGCAAACACTCCACCGGACGTGACCATAGTCAGCTCTCGGCCCCAGATCTGCGCCGTGATGGTACGGCGCAGATCGGCACCGCTCGGCTGCTGGCTGAAGTAATGCGAGGGTCGTCCGTTCATGATCGACTCAAATCTCGGGTTGCTCGCGCTTCGAAGGCTCGTGCCGCCAGCTCGTGATCAGCCGGGTAACCGACCTCCTCCAGCGTCAACCCGGCCGCCGGCATCACCATGATCGTCGAATCACGCACCCCACGCTTTGTCATCGAAGCCAGCCATTCATGATCGCGTTGACCAGTGGCAACCGCGACCAGTGCGCCGACGAGTGATCGAACCATTGAGTGGCAGAACGCGTCCGCGCGTACGGTGCATTCGATCACGCCCGTCATCGGACCGGATGGAATGCGTCGACTGGTCAATTCCAGGAGCGTACGGATGGTGCTGGCTCCCTCTCGGCGACGACAGAAGGCCCCGAAGTCCTGAAGACCAAGCAACGTGCCCGCCACCTGATTGAGTCGGGAAAGATCAACCTCAGCGGGCACCTGAGCGATCTGATAGCGATACAACGGATCCGGCGCTCGGCCGGCGTCGCTCAACCGATAGACGTAGCGTCGCCAGATGGCCCCAAAGCGTGCGTCGAATCCGGGCGGCGCCACCGAAATCCGTCGCACCACACAATCACCGCCCAGCACTTGATTGAGTCGTCGGGCAAGATCATTGCCGCCGTCGGTGATCACCGTCGGATCCAGGTCAAGGTGGGCTACCTGGCCTCGCGCATGAACTCCGGCGTCGGTACGACCGGCGCAGACCATTCGCGGCGGCTCGGGCAGCCGCAGTATCCGTGCAATCCAGCCTTCCAACTCGCCCTGCACGGTACGTCGCCCCTCCTGGGTCGCCCAACCGGAGAAGTTCGTTCCGTCGTAGGCGATATCGAACCGCCACCGGATCTTGGGCGATTCGCTCGGTTCAGCCGACACGGCGATAGGCAAGGTCGAAGACGTGCCGTCCGGCGTCTAGCGCGCGCTGCTCGAACTGGGTGATGGGCCTGGCTTCCCACCGCGGTGCCCAGCCGTTGGGATACTCGCTCACAAGCCGAGGATCGTTGTCGAGAACCTTGCGCATCCAGTCGGCATAGTCGGCGGAATCGGTCGCAATCCGCCAGATGGCGCCGGCCTTCATCCGAGAAGCTGCCATCGCCGCGAAGCCGGGCGTCACGAGTCGACGTTTGTGGTGGCGCGGCTTGGGCCATGGATCAGGGAAGAACATCCAGATGGCGTGGACGGATCGAGGCGGCAGGAGGCGATCCATGCCGGCGACGGCATCCGCCTCGACGATTCGCACGTTGTCCAGACCCTGACGTACCAGGTAACCGAGCATCCGTGCGATGGCCGGACGGTAGACCTCGAACGCCAGTACGTTGCAGTGCGGAAGCGCCTCCGCCATCGGGATCAGCGACTCGCCGGTGCCCGGCCCGATCTCCACGATCAGCTCCGCATCCCGGCCAAATACCTCGACAAGATCAACAGTAGCGGCCGGGTGGATCGACGTGGACGTTTCGAGCCGGGGCACGTCAAGCACGAAACGGTCGTGGTAGACCTCCCAGGCGCGACGCTGGTTCGGGCGCATCCGATTGCTGCGGCGTACGAAGGAGACGACCTCCCGCCGTACGCGGTGGTCGGAAAGCTCAGCGGCCGAACCAGTCATGATCTTGGCCAATATAGTGGCTAGCTCGAGATGTCCTTTGTGGAGAACCTTGCCCAGGCAGCGAGCCAGAACACTCCGGCGTACACCGCCGCCGTGATCAGTCCACGCTGGATGGACTGCGTTGCCATCGGCTCGCGGAGCAGATCAGCGAATGCGGTCCACCAGTGGGTCAGCAGCCACGGATGCAGCCAGGCCAGCTGCGAGATCGAGTCGAGGATGAACATCAGTACGTCGACCAGCACTATGGCGATGGTGGCGCCGATCGGCTGCTCGGTGAGAGTGGAGATGAACAGCCCGATCGCACCGAGCGCTGAGAACTGCGCCGCAAGGTACAGCGAACTCAACACCAGCCGCCACACACTATCTGCCAGTGGAATCTGAGTTCCGGAAAGCGTTGTCATGTCACCGCCGCCGAACAGCGAAAGTCCCATGATCGTCCCGACCAGCGCCACGAGGAATGTCGCAGCCAGAGCGAAGATCACAATCGCGGTGTATTTGATCACCAGCAGCCGGCTGCGCCCGGCAGGTACGGCCAGTAGATACCGCAGAGTGCCGAGGTTCGCCTCGCCGGCCACGGAGTCGCCTGAAATGGCGCTAACCGCCAGCGGCAGGAACAGCGGCAGCTCCAAGGCCAGAGCCCCGAATGCCACGAACAGCCCGTTGCCGGCGATTGCGATGATCAAGTCCGGACCACCATTTTGGCTCGGTGAGGACAGCCGTATCGAGATGGCCAAGATCACCGGAAGCACAGCAAGCACCCCAAGTCCTGCCATATTGCGCCGGCGGCCAAAGATGATCTTGAGTTCCGATCTCAGAAAGCGTGTCGACACCCGTGCGCGCGGTCGGGAGCTGACCACGAAGAGCTCAGCCGCTGACATCGAAGCCCTCGCCGGTCAAAGACACGAATACATCCTCAAGGCTTGGCTGGAGCACCGCGAATCCAAGTACTGGCACATCAGCATTGACCAGGTTAGGCATGATCTTTTCGACGGCCACGTCGCCTAAGTTTGCCGTTACGTACCCAGCCGAGCTCTGGATGTCGCTTAGCCCCAGCTCGGCGAGCACTCGCCCCGCATCCTCGGGCCGATCGGTGTCGACGCGTACCGTCTGGACAGTGCCGGCCCGCAGCTCGCTTAGCGGTCCCTGTGCCACCAGCCGGCCCTCATACATCACTCCGACGTGGCTGCAAATCTGCTCCACTTCGGCAAGCAGGTGACTGGAGACAAGGACGGTGGCGCCGTCGCCTGCAAGATCAGTGATCAAGTGTCGAACCTCGCGGGTGCCCTGCGGATCCAGCCCGTTGGTGGGCTCGTCCAGCACGAGAAGTTCACGAGGCATCAACAGTGAGGCCGCGATCGCCAACCGCTGGCGCATGCCGAGCGAGTACGCCCGATACCGCTTCTGCGCGGCCGCCAGCAGGCCGACGCGATCAAGTGCGGACTCGATCCGCGACTGCGACGTACGTGGATCGCTGTAGCGGTCGGCTGCGTCAAGCCTGGCCAGGTTCGCTCGGCCGGAGAGGTAGGGATGGAAGGCCGGTCCCTCGACCAGCGAGCCGACACGGCGGAGCGCGTTGCGGGCTGCAGCTGGCATCGGCACGCCTAGCAACGAAATCTCACCTGCCGTCGGTGAGATCAGCCCAAGGAGCATGCGAATGGTCGTGGTCTTGCCGGAGCCGTTCGGGCCCAGGAACCCATAGATCGCGCCGTCCGGCACCTCGAGATCAATGCGATCGACGGCAATCTGACGTCGAAACCGCTTGGTCAGTCCGCTCGTAACAACAGGTGCGGAATCGGCGCTGGCCGAAGTCACTTGCTGAGTGCCCGATAGATCACCTCGGGCCGGACCGCGCCGACGGCAAGCCGGCCGTCATCGGTCCAAACGGCCGAGAAGGCGGTACCCGCGAGCAGCCGACCTGAACCCCACGAGCCCTGTACCCGCTGCAGCTTGTCGAGGAAGGCCTTGAGCTGTTGATCGTCCTGGGTGTTCGCCAGGTTCCCGATCTTGCTGACGCGCACAGCGGTCCAGCCGGTGCCAATGATCTTGCTGGCATTCTTCGCCTCGCCGGCTTGGTTGCGATCTTGCGTGTTCGGTGTCTCGCTGGGCTGGACTTCGGTGACCTTGGCGCCAGGCGGCGGATTGAAGACGAACTCCGAATCGTCGGGTCGGGTAAAGTCCACCGAGGTGTAGGCGACCTCGAAAACGATCTTGTTATCGGTCCCGAACACCTGCACGCGAAGCGGAATCTTGGTATCACCGTCGATCGCAAGGCGGACCTGACTGATCAAGGTGTTGGAGTCATTGGGATCCAGGACCAGCTCGTACGCCGGGCGCCCGGCAACCTCGACCGAACTGTCAGTCGTCACGGTTGTCGTCGGCTCCAATTCCTTGAGCACCCTATTAGCAGCTTCCTCGGGCGTCACGGGGGTCGGTGTTGGTGTGCTGCCCGCCTCGGCGGTCACAGTGCGGTGCGTTGCCGCATTCTCTTTGCTAGACCACGTCCAGACATTCGTGCCGTCCTTGATGATGTCGTACTCGCTGTAGGTATCGAGCACTGCGAGGCGCGCCTTGTCCGGAGCGGAATAGCGTACGCGCAGCGTGTGGGTACCAGAGACCAGCGAGGTCAGTTCAGCGTTATCTTGGCCATTCGCCCCCGGGATGACTGGGATACCGAGATCGGCCCGTTCGACGAGGGTCCCAGACAATCCGTCGGTTTTGGCCTGTTGGAGATCAACAAGCAGCTCTTGCGACGTCCGGGGCGGCAGGCGTTTCTCGGCACTCGCGGTGGCGGCAAACAGCAGAGTTCCCGCCACTATGAAGAGGAACGCCAGAGGTGCCAGGAAGCGCATCGCTGGTTTGGAAGCGAAGATCCGCATGCCTCAATTGTTGCCGTTGCTCACTGTGCAAACGCTGAGGTGCTTCGGGCGCTGTTAGAAACTGGGGTTTGATTGCTCCGCTCGCCAAGGCTCGCTCTGTCTAGTGGCTCGCGCGATCCGGTGTTACTTGCTGCCTGACGCTCGATGAATCCGAGCCGATACTTGGCGTGTGCGGGTGCTGCTGGTCGATGACGAAGAGCGGATGGTGGCCGCGCTCCGGCGCGGGTTGGCCGCCGAAGGCTTCGTCGTCGAGAGTGCCTCGGACGGTACGGCTGGTCTGAGCCTGGCCCAGCATGGCGACTTCGATGCGGTGGTGCTCGACGTCATGCTGCCCGGACTCTCCGGATATGAAGTGGTACGCCGGCTGCGCGCTCGCGGCAACTGGGTCCCGATACTGATGCTGTCGGCCAAGGACGGTGAATACGACCAAGCCGACGCTCTGGACGATGGCGCCGATGACTACCTGACCAAGCCCTTCTCCTTTGTCGTGTTGTTGGCTCGTATTCGAGCGCTGTTGCGGCGCGGCGCACGAGCCAGACCCGTGGTGCTCAGCTCCGGCGATGTGAAGCTGGATCCCGCAAGCCGTGAGGTCTGGGTCGACGGTGCCCCAGCCGACCTGACACCACGCGAATTTGTGCTGCTGGAATACCTGATCCGCAATGCCGGCCGAGTCATCGGCAAGGCTGAGCTACTCGATCATGTTTGGGACAGCGCCGCCGATGTCGCACCCAACGCCGTGGAGGTCTATGTCGGATACCTGCGGCGCAAGATCGGTAACGATCGTTTGATCACAGTACGCGGCGTCGGATACCGGCTCGCCTCATGAATGTGGAATCCAGCACGTGAGGCGATTCTGGACGTTGAGCCTGCGTGTTCGGCTCATGATCATCGGGCTTGTCGGCGTCGGTACGGCGTTGATCATGGGCGGGGTGGCATTCTTCGCCGCACTGACGTACTCGGTTGATCGCACGCTGGACAACGAGACGCTGGCCACGGCGCAGGAAGTCGCCGCGATGGTGAATGAGAACCGGCTGCCCAATCCCATTCCCGTGTCCGGCGCTCAGGTCGTCCAAGTTGTGGATGCACAACGGCGAGTGATCGGCGCTTCGCTTACCGCCGACCGGCTGACACCACTACTACGACCGAACGAACTCGGGTCCGCACGAACCGGCGACGCCGTCGTCCTGGACGGTGCGACGCTCGGCGTTTCGAGCCCAGTGCGGGTCCGGGCCATTCAGGCCGGACCAGCCGCGGCACCCGTCGACATCATCGTCGGACTGCCGTTCGGTGACGTGCTCGCCATCCGCACCGCGCTGCGCAACGCCCTGCTCATCACCTTTCCGCTTCTCCTTGGAGCGCTAGCGCTCATCGCCTGGCGGGTCATTGGGTGGACTTTGCGGCCGGTGGAACAGCTTCGCGCTGGTGCGGAAAAGATCAGCAGAACGCGGCGCATCGGCGGTCAGGCTGGGGCTGAACGGCTCCCGGTACCGTCGGCAGCCGATGAAATCCGTGCTTTGGCGGTCACTCTCAACGAGATGCTGGACCGGCTGGCTGAGAGTCAGGAACGCCAGCGATCCTTTGTGGCGGACGCGGCTCATGAACTGCGCAGTCCATTGGCCAGCATTCAGGCTCAACTCGAGGTCGCTCAACGGCTGGGCGAGGGTGGAACGCTGCCCAGCGATCTCATGGTGGACGTCAAACGACTATCGGGGCTGGTCGAAGACTTGCTGCTGCTGGCACGGGCCGACGCCGATATCAGACCTCCGGCACGCTTGCACCGGGTTGAGGCTGCGGCTCTTGTGTTCGACGTGGCCACGGCGTACTCAGAGGCACATGTTCCTGTGACGGTTGCGGCGAGGCAGCAGCTCATGATCATGGTAGATGCCGAGGAGCTGCGACGTGCGGTCGGAAATCTGATCGACAACGCGGTACGGCACGCACATAACCGAGTAGAGGTAGCGGTCTTCCTTGATCAGGATCAGGCGGTGATCAGCGTCAGCGACGATGGACCCGGCATCGCAGCTGAAGATCGTGAGCGGGTTTTTGAGCGCTTCACGAGATTGGATGACGCACGCGGACGGAACTCCGGCGGCGCAGGTCTGGGATTGGCCATTGTTCGCGAGCTCATCACACGAGCAGGCGGCACGGTCGCGCTGACTGAACATGAACCTCCCTGGAACACGCGTGTGGAACTGCGCATTCCTGTGGCCCAGCCACAACAATCAGGTACCAATCTGCTCGATCACTCTTGACTTGGCACTCTCACCCCCTTGTGTGCTAACTGCTCCATGGGGACCATTGAGCAAAGTCAGCTGGTGATCAACGACGTACCACCCTGAGGTGCTGCATCGACTGCAGTGAGTTGGGAGGTCATCATGGACGACTTTCGACCAACGTCGATTGAGGTTGCACCACTGCAGGCCGATGGATCGCTTTACGGCTTCATGCTGTTGGGGCGCTGGCCAAACGACACCGTTGAATGGGCCAAATTCTTGGTCCTTGCCGTCCAAATGGCTGCTGTTCCGGGCTTGCTGCCGACCAGCACCGTGTTCCGCGTACGTGAAGATCTGCCCGAGCAGCCGCATCCTGGGGCGGTCGGGCTCGTGGTTGCCGAGGGGCAGTTGCTGGGTGACCATCCCCTTCGTCCAGGCCACTTTGCCGAGTATCAACCGCCTGGGCTGATCGTGCTGCACCCGCCTTCCAGCACGCTCGCCAGCGTTCCGGAGTACAACGTGGCCTCGGGCTGCGTCTTCCTGCCGGGGCTGCCGTACCTCGGCCTGGATCACCGTGCCGCCTGGGTGCAGGCCGATGTCGACGGTACGGTGACACAGCTGATCAGCAAGGTGGGGATCGATCCTCAGGTCAATGCGGATACCGCGGCGCTGGCGATGCTGCTTGCCGCCTGATCGCGCTGCAAGTGGTCATGAACGACATGAATCCATCTCGCGACGCCTCCTCGTGTGCGACCACTTTCAGGGTGTCGCCGCCTGGAATATGAAATCGCGTAGTCATCAAGGTCCGGCCTAGCATGGCCGACCATGGGACATGTCGACCTAGCAGGCGTGAGCTATCACCTGCCAGCCGGGCGGGTGCTGCTGGATGACGTGTCCTTCCGTGTTGGTGAGGGCTCCATCGTCGCTCTGGTCGGTCCCAACGGCTCCGGCAAGACCACACTGCTCAAGATCATCGCTGGTGATCTGACACCGACCGCAGGATCGGTGTCGCGAAGCGGCGGTTTAGGCATCATGCGGCAGTTCATTGGCAGCATTCGAGACTCGTCGACCGTACGAGATCTGCTGTTCTCGCTCTCGCCGGCTGCATTGCGGCAGGCAGTGACCGAGCTGGACGAGGTGGAGCTGCACCTGATGGAGGACGACAGCGAAGACACCCAGTTCCGGTATGCGCACGCGTTGTCTGATTACGCAGATGCGGGCGGCTACGACGCCGAGGTGACCTTCGACGCTTGCTGCACCGCGGCTCTTGGGATCGGCTATGAGCAAGCCAAGTGGCGTGAGATCAACACGCTGTCTGGCGGTGAACAAAAGCGATTGGCGCTGGAAGCGTTACTTCGTGGTCCGGACCAGGTCTTGTTGCTCGACGAGCCGGACAACTTCCTCGATGTGCCAGCCAAACGCTGGCTGGAGACTCAGCTGCAGAACACCCAGAAATCGGTACTGCTGGTCAGCCATGACCGAGAGCTGCTGGCGCAGACGGCGAAGACGATAGCGGTGCTGGAACTAGGCGCATCTGGCAACACGGTCTGGATCCACGGATCTGGATTTGCGTCGCTTGCGGACGCCCGACGACAGCGGCTGGCTCGGCTGGAGGAACTACGGCGGCGTTGGGACGAGCAGCACCGAAAGCTTCGTGAACTGATGCTGATGTACAAGAACAAGGCCGCGTACAACGACGCCATGGCATCCCGCTACCAAGCTGCACAGACCCGGCTGGCCAAGTTCGAGGAAGCCGGTCCGCCTCAGGCGGTGCCGCTCGAGCAAAGGGTGTCCATGCGGCTCAGCGGAGGCCGCACGGGCAAGCGCGCAGTCATGATCGAAAACCTCGAGCTGACGGGCCTGATGAAGCCGTTCGACGCTGAGATCTGGTTCGGCGACCGCGTTGCGGTGCTGGGCTCGAACGGCTCCGGCAAGTCACATTTTCTGCGGCTGCTGGCGCACGGTGGCTCGAATCCTGATCGTGAGCACTTGGCTGTCGACGATCTTGACATTCCGCCGGTTCCCCATAGGGGAAAGGCAAGACTCGGAGCCCGGGTACGCCCTGGGTGGTTCGCTCAGACCCACCATCATCCCGAGCTGCTCGGTAGGACCTTGCTTGAGATCTTGCATCGCGGTAATGATCATCGGGCTGGCATGGGACGCGAGGAAGCATCCCGCAAACTGGATCGCTATGAGCTGGCCAAGGCTGCCGAGCAGCGATTCGAATCGTTGTCGGGAGGACAGCAAGCCAGGCTCCAGATTCTGCTGTTGGAGCTAGGCGGCGCCACGCTTCTGGTCCTTGATGAGCCGACCGACAATCTCGACTTGGAGTCTGCCGAGGCGCTAGAGCAAGGCCTGGATTCGTTCGAGGGCACGGTAATAGCGGTAACTCACGACCGCTGGTTCGCACGCAGCTTCGACAGGTATTTGATCTTCGGTGGTGATGGCAGCGTCTATGAGTCGGTAGCGCCGGTTTGGGACGAGGCAAGGGTCGAGCGGGCGCGCTGAACACCCAAGACAGCGCTGAACCCCCAAGGCAGCTGGGGTCATCCCGAACCGCAAGTCTCCGGTAAGCGTCAGCGCGCAGCGCCGACCTTGATCACCATGCAGGCCCGAATCCAGCCGACGCCGCCCTATGCCAGCTACTCGGCTGGGTGGTCAACTTGCTGATCGTCGAATGTTGGCTCCATCGCCGTCCAGCCGTTTCGACGTAACAGTCAGCGGAGATCCAGCCGCATCAGCACCCGTGGGAACCCGCCGGAGAGCGATCGGGTGTCCGCCGCCTTGGTGAAGCCGGCGTCCTCGAAGAGCTTTCGGGTGCCCACGTACGCCATCGTCAAGTCGACCTTCCTGCCGCCGTTGTCCACGGGATAGCCCTCGACCGCCGGCGCACCATGTGATCGCGCGTACGCCACCGCTCCCTCGAGAAGGGCGTGCGATATGCCCTTACCACGGTGGCCCGGGCGAACCCGGATACACCACACCGACCAGACCGGCAGCTGATCGAGATGGGGAATCTTGGTGGAGCGTGCGAAGGGCAGTTCGGTTCGAGGTGCGACAGCAGCCCAGCCGACGACCTCAGCGTCCTCATAGGCCAGCACGCCCGGCGCGACCTTGCGGCGGCAGAGCTGCTTGACGTATTCGCCCCTAGCCGGCCCGATAAGCGCGCGGTTGGTCTTGGCGTCGAGCCGGTGGCTCAGGCACCAGCACACCGACGAGTCAGGATTCTTAGGCCCGAGCATGATCGCAACATCGTCGAACCGTGCGATCGTCGCCGGCCGGACCTTGATGCCCATCAGGCCCTACGAATCAAGGCCTTCAGCAAAGCGACTTCGCCACTCCGGTGGAATCAGCGGCTTCTCGGCACGGGCCTTGATCTGCTGCACCGCCCACATGTTGCCATCAGGATCGGCGAAGCCGAAGAACGTACCCCCATCCCGCTCGTCGAAGGTGGTGATCTCGGTCGCCCCGACGCCCCGGCTGATCAACTCCTCTCGCGCGGCGTACGCGTCCGCAACAACAAGCTGGAGCCCTCGCATGGAGCCGGGCTCCATGGCATCCATGCCGGGTCCGTCGCCGAATACGATCGAGCATCCCGATCCCGGCGGTGTTAGTTGCGTGACATGCATCTGCGGCGTGACCGTGTCGTGATCAAGCGTGAAACCAACCTTGTCGCGGTAGAAGGCGATTGAGCGGTCAATGTCGCTTATCGGCAACACCACAACCTCCAGTGTCCAGTCCATGATCACTTCCTTCTCAGCTGTGTCGATCGATCAAGAGCTGATTCCTGACTATCACGTCCAAGATCGTCTATTGCAGCCGGTATGAATGCATCGGCGGGTTTCGTTGCTTGCCGTGTCTTGGCTTGGTTACGGTGTGCTCAGATGCGGGAGCTGGCTGGCCGACCGCGTCATGCGGAATGAGAGGACAAACACTGGTGGAAAACCAGTTCCGCTTTGGGGTGTTTTTGAGGCCGGACCCCAAGACGTGTGCAGCTGTAACTCAGATCACCGGTCAACTGCGAGCCCAGTACGGATTGATCTCCGCTGGCGCCTTCCCTCCGCACGTCACCCTGGCAGGCAGCCTGCCGGTGGTCGTGCCCTTGGCTGAGTTGATACAGCTCATCGGTTTCGTGCTACGGCGAGCGCCTGCCTTTACTGTCCAGAATCTCGGCATCCGGCGGCTGGGAGACTCCGCCCTCGCCTACGACGTGTCGACGCTGGACGGTGCGCCTAACCGGACACTTAGTGATCTTGCCGGCGCAGTCGATTCAGTCGTCCGGCCGTTGCTCGGCCCAAGCGGTAGTCTGCCTCCCGATCTGTACGAGCCCGATCACTGGACACCTCACATCTCGTTGGTCTCACACGAGTTGCGAATCCGCGCCGATCTGCGCGATGAAGTCGAGGATTACGTCAACGGCCTGGGTGTCATGCCACCGGCCTCGTTCACCGCCGACACCGTCACCCTTTATCGGTTCGCGCACAACACGTGGACCGGCAGCTGGTGGCGGGACATGCGTTGGGAGCATGTCCGCAGTTGGCGCCTGTCCAAGAGAATGTTCTCTTGATCACCGTTCGCTCATTGGAACAAAGTCTCGACTCCGCATGCCGGTATAAATCTGCTTCGGCCGCGCGATCTTCTGCTCCTTGTCCTGCACAAGCTCCGACCATTGGGCCAGCCAGCCCGGCGTACGCCCGATGGCAAACAAGACGGTGAACATCTCCGCCGGGAACTGCAGTGCTTCGTAGATCAGTCCTGAGTAGAAGTCGACGTTGGGATACAACTTGCGCTTGATGAAGTAGTCGTCCTCCAGCGCAATCTTCTCCAGCTCCTGGGCGATCTTGAGCAGCGGATTGACTCCGGTGACTTCGAAGACATCGTCACAGGCCTTTTTGATGATCTTGGCGCGCGGGTCGTAGTTCTTGTAGACCCGATGGCCGAAGCCCATCAGCTTTTCCTTGCCCTCTTTCACCCCCGCAATGAAATCCGGGATGTTGTCAGTGGTACCGATGCGCTTCAACATGGCGAGCACCGCCTCATTGGCGCCACCGTGGAGCGGACCGTAGAGCGCCGCGACGCCTGCCGCCACAGCCGAATACGGATCGACCTGGGATGAGCCCACGGAGCGTACGGCGTTCGTCGAGCAGTTCTGCTCATGATCGGCGTGCAGAATGAACAACACTTCCAGCGCGTGCACCAGTCGCTCGTCGGCCACGTAGGTCGGCTCACTCATCTTGAACAACATGGCCAAGAAGTTGGCGGTGTAGGACAGCCGGTTGTCCGGATAGATGTACGGCTTCCCCAGCTGATGGCGGAATGCGAACGCGCCGAGCGTCGGCATCTTGGCGATCAGTCGCGTGATCTGCAGCATGCGATTCTCAGGATCGCCGATCTTGCTTGCCTCCGGATAGAACGTCGAGAGCGCGCTGACGGTCGCCATCAGCATTCCCATCGGATGCGCGTTGTAGCGGAAGCCTTCGATGAATTGTTTGAGGTTCTCGTGGATGAACGTGTGGTAGGTGATGCTGTGCACCCAGTCGTCAAGCTGAGCTTGGGTCGGCAGTTCGCCGTGCAGCAGAAGGTAGGCGACCTCGAGAAAGGTTGAATGCTCGGCCAGCTGCTCGATGGGATAGCCGCGATACTCGAGGATGCCCTCTTCTCCATCGATATAGGTGATGGCGCTGCGACAGGAAGCGGTATTGAGAAACCCCGGGTCATAGCTTGCGAGCCCGGGGTCTCCATCGACTGCGATCTGGTTGAGGTCGGTAGCGCGGATTGTCCCGTCTGTGATCGCGATCTCGTACTCGCGCCCCGTGCGGTTGTCGCGAATGCTCAGGGACTCCTTGGGAGGATCAACCGTGGGCGTATCCGTCATGCGCACAACCTACGCGTCGTCTGTGAGGCTGAATAGTCGGGAGCCATATGATTTGGGCCACTGGGCGGCAGCATGACAACGGTCGTGCACAACGCCGATCGGGATAGATTCCTCAGATGGATGCTAAGCAGGTCTTGCATCGCTACCTGGCAAAGCAGCGGCATGCGCTGTTGATGAAACTTGACGGCGTTTCCGAACGCGACGTGCGATGGCCGATGACCCAGACAGGCACGAACTTGCTCGGACTGGTCAAACATGTCGCCTGCGTCGAGCTTGAGTACTTCGGAGAGGTGTTCGACCGCCCGTCGAACATTCCACTGTTATGGCTCGACGAAGGCGCTGAGCTCAACGCTGACATGTGGGCTACAGCCAGCGAGTCGCGATCCGACATCATCAGGTTCTATCAGCAGGCGACGCAACACGCGGACGCGACGATTGACGCGCTCTCCCTCGACGCGCCGGGCCGAGTCCCGTGGTGGCCGCCCGCGCGTGAGCACGTCACACTGCAACAGATCATGGTCCACGTGAGTGTCGAGGTGGCGCGGCACGCGGGACACGCTGACATCATTCGCGAACTCATCGACGGCGCGGCCGGCGACAAGGACGGAAACCTTCCCGATCAGACCGCAGAGGAGTGGGCCGCCTACCGGCTGCGCCTGGAGCAGGCGGCCACCGAAGCCGCGGAGCATGTATAAGATGCCCGGTCCTAGCTGCGTGGTATTGCTTCATAGACGTTCATGCAACTCCACGAAGTGCGGGCTATGCATGAGTCCAAGGATGTTGCCGAACGGGTCAACCACTGAGGCGGTGACAAACCCAGCTTCGCGTGTGATTACCGGTTGATACTCGCTGGCGCCGAGTTCGAGCAGCCGGGCGACAGCCTCCGACACGTTATCGACCTGCCAGTACATGACGACGCCGCCCGGATCTTGCGAGGCGGCCGAGGGCGCGTATCGGCGGTCTATCAGACCAAGCTCGTCCTGGTCAGTGCCGACTCTGAATTCGACATAGGCTGGCGGTCCTTCCTCAGGACGCACAAAATAGGGCTCGATCTCGAGCACTCCTGCGTACCAGTCCCGTGCAGCCTGGACATCATCGGCCCAGTAGTTGACCGTGGTGAATCCGCGCAGCATGACTATGTCCTCTCTCTTCGGTCCTCTCTCTTCGGTCCTCTCTATTCGGTCCTCTCTCTATTCCGTCCTCTATATTCCGTCCTCTCTATTCGGTCCTCCCTATCTTGCGGAGGTCTATCCGGCGCATCCTGGTGTGAGAATGCTTCCAGCCGGCGCTGACATTGCTCTAACGACATCGCCGCGTTGACCGGCGGCCTCAGACGCAGGTAACCTGGTCGGCTGTTGCGTCCACGCGTGCAATTTCCGCGCGCCCGGATTCAGGTGTTGGATGCCACACAAGTTCGTCCACACAAGTTCGTCCACACAATAGAGCTCGCTCGCGTCACAAACGGAAGCCGGTTATGTCCACCTACAGCCCCAAACCTGGCGACATCACGAGGTCATGGCACCTCATCGATGCCGACGACGTTGTGCTGGGCAGGCTCGCGGTGACTGCCGCGACCTTGCTGAGAGGCAAGCACAAGCCGACGTACGCGCCGCATGTGGACGGTGGTGACTTCGTCGTCGTCGTGAACGCGTCCAAGATCGCTCTCACCGGGAACAAGCGCACGGACAAACTCGCTCGGCGGCACTCCGGCCGGCCTGGAGGCCTCAAGTCGGTGCCCTACGGCGAGCTGCTGGACCGAGACCCACGTAAGGCTGTGGAGCTAGCCGTCTGGGGAATGCTTCCCAAGAACAAGCTCAGTCGCAGGCTGATCAGGAAGCTCAAGGTGTACGCCGGTCCCGAGCATCCGCACAGCGCTCAGCAGCCGGAGCCCTACCAGATCACCCAGATCGCCCAGTAGCGTTCGCAACAACCACATATAGATAAAGCACATATAGATAAACCACATATAGATAAAACGAAAGCAAGGAACCATCGCAGTGACTAATACCGCCACCGAGCCGGTCAACGAGGACGAGGCCACCCCGTTCCTCGAGGATGACCGCGAGATCGCCTACCGTTCAGAGGCGACTCCGCAGGTTTCACACGGTCCAGCGGGACGCCCCGCCGTTGTCGCGCCCGGCGCTGCAACCGGTCGTCGTAAGGAGGCAGTGGCCCGCGTTCGCGTTGTCCCTGGTAGCGGGCAGTGGACGATTAACGGTCGCAGCCTCGATGCCTACTTCCCCAACAAGGTGCACCAGCAACTGGTTTCTGAGCCCTTTGCAGCGGCCTCGGTGGGCGGTTTGTACGACGTGATTGCCCGAATTCATGGTGGTGGCGTTACTGGGCAGGCCGGTGCCCTGCGGTTGGGTATCGCGCGCGCTCTCAACGCCGTTGACGCCGAGGCCAGCCGTCCCGCGTTGAAGAAGGCCGGACTACTCACCCGGGATGCCCGGATCAAGGAGCGTAAGAAGGCGGGTCTGAAGAAGGCCCGGAAGGCCCCCCAGTACAGCAAGAGGTAGTCGCGCGGGTAAAGACCAGTGGGGCGACTCTTCGGGACCGACGGCGTACGCGGTAAGGCCAACGAGGCACTTACCGCGGAGCTTGCGCTCAGTCTGGCCGTTGCAGCGGCCCATGTACTAAACCAGGCCGGGCAGTTCACCGGAGACGCACCGGTCGCGCTGGTTGGCCGCGATCCTCGGGCTTCCGGGGAATTCCTGGAAGCCGCTGTTGTCGCCGGCCTTTTGAGCGCTGGAGTCAATGTCGTACGACTCGGTGTGCTGCCAACTCCGGGTGTCGCGTACCTCACGGAGGCATGCAATGCCGATCTCGGTGTGATGCTGTCTGCCAGCCACAACCCGATGCCCGACAACGGCATCAAATTCTTCGCTCGCGGTGGCAGCAAGCTGGATGACGATCTCGAAGACAGCATCGAGTCACGGCTTACCGAGGTCTGGGCCCGGCCAACTGGAGCTGGCGTCGGGCGTGTCCGGGTCGATGAGTCGCTCGTCGAGACCTACGTCGCACATCTGGTCAAGTCGCTTCAGCGCCCGGTCAGTCTGGAAGGAATCAAGGTCGTCGTGGACTGTGCCAACGGAGCCGCATTCCAGGCCGCGCCGGCTGCCTTTGAGGCCCAAGGCGCGGAGGTCCACCGCATCCATGCCGAGCCAGACGGCATCAACATCAACGAGAATTGCGGCTCAACGCACATGGACTCGCTGCGCGCAGCTGTGCTGGAACAGCATGCCGACCTCGGGATCGCGTTGGATGGGGATGCCGACCGCTGCCTTGCTGTGGACACCTTCGGACGGATCGTCGATGGCGATCAGATATTGGCGATCTTGGCGCTTGCGCTTCAGGAGCAGGGCCGACTTCAGCACGACACGATCGTGGGAACAGTGATGAGCAACCTTGGCCTGGTCAACGCCATGAAGAGCCTTGGGATTACTGTTCAACAGGCCAAGGTAGGGGATCGGTATGTGCTGGAGGCCATGAAAGCCGGTGATTTCGTTCTCGGCGGAGAGCAATCTGGTCACATCGTGATGTTGGAGCACGCAACGACCGGGGACGGCGTACTCACCGCCCTTCATTTGATGAACCGGATGGCTACCTCTGGTCAGTCCCTGGCTCAGTTGGCTTCGGTAATGACCAGGCTGCCGCAGGTGCTGATCAATGTGCCCGATGTGGACAAGAGCCGGGCCGCGACCGATCCCGAGCTCACTGCGGCTGTGGTCGAAGCCCAGGCCGAGCTCGGGGATTCAGGTCGGGTGCTGCTGCGCCCGTCGGGCACCGAGTCGCTGGTTCGCGTGATGGTGGAGGCCGAGAGTTACGAGGCGGCCAACGGCGTCGCGCATCGACTCGCGGATGTGGTGAAGGCTTCGTTAGCGCTTTAGCCAGACGGCCAGCAGCCTGTTGATGTCGTATACGCCAGCTGCGTCCAGCAGCAGCGCGAGCCCGGCCAACACAATGGACAAGACCACGTAGAACAAGAACACTCCCAAGGCCGCAAAGAAGCCGAACTTGAGGGCTGTGCCGGCTCCGATCCGGACCTTGTCCGACGTCGCGTAGTACTCGGTGGTCATGTGCCGACGGTACTCGCGAGTCCTCTGTGAATCCGGGCGTCGTGGAAGATTGTCCGCGTGATCGGTTGCGCAGGTTTGGTGGCAAACCCAGGACGATCAGCCGCTGCGGGTTATTCTTTTCGCCAGTCTGGTCGAAAACGTACAGCTCCCCGCTGTGGGCTGGCGCGAGGATGATCAAACCTTGCGGATACGCACCCACTGCACTGAGTGATCACGGTCCTTACGGAGGATCACAGTCGCCCGACCCTTGGTGGGGAGGATGTTGGCAGCCAGGTTGGGCCCGTTGATGGTGTCCCACAGATAGCACGCCTGCCGGATCGCCTCGTTGGTCGACAGGCTGCCGTAACGGGTGAAGTATGAGCGCGGGTCCCGGAACGCGGTATCTCGCAACGAGAGGAAGCGGCTCACGTACCAGTCCCGCACGTCCCGGGCGGCCGCGTCGACGTAGACCGAAAAGTCGAAGAAGTCGCTGACGGCTAGCCCAGTGGTGCCATCCGGGCGGGGCCGTGCCGGCTGCAGTACGTTGAGCCCTTCCACGATCAAGATGTCGGGCCGCTGCACTCTTACCTTCGCGTCGGGCACGATGTCGTAGGTCAAATGGCTGTATACGGGCGCCAAGACCTCTTCCTGGCCAGATTTGACGTCGATCACAAAGCGCAGCAGCGCGCGCCGATCGTAGGACTCCGGGAATCCTTTACGCTGCAGCAAGCCGCGGCGCTCCAGTTCGGCGTTGGGCAGCAGAAAGCCGTCTGTCGTTACGAGGCTGACCCGTGGATGCTCCGGCCACGCGGCCAGCAACTCGCGGAGCAAGCGAGCCGTAGTGGATTTTCCGACAGCGACCGAGCCAGCAATTCCAATCACGAACGGCGTACGCTCCACCGACAGCTGCAGGAACTCGTTTGTCGATGTATGCAGCTCGCTGGTGTGCAGGAAGTAGCGGCTCAGCAACCGGGTGAGCGGCAGGTACACGTCCCGGACATCCAGCATGCTGGTCGGATCACCGAGGCCACGTATCTTTTCCAGCATCGTCTCGTCGAGCGGAATTGGCATGTGTTCGGCGAGGTCGGCCCAGTCTGCCCGACTCCGCTCTACGTAGGCTCCAAGGAGCTCAGCATCGTCCGGCATAAACAAAAATCTAGTGTCGGATCACGATTCTGCTGACATCGCGGTCCACGGTATCGCTGAACGCCCCAGTCGAGAGGGCCTGGAAAGGTACAGTTCGGCCTATGTGTGGAATCGTCGGGTACGTCGGCGGCACGGCGGCACTGGATGTCGTCATCGAGGGTCTGCGCCGCCTGGAGTATCGCGGCTACGACTCAGCAGGCGTTGCCATCGTGTCCGACGAGACGCTGCATATCGCGAAGAAGGCCGGGAAGCTCGGCAATCTGGAAAAGTTGCTCGCTGAGGAGCAGCTGCCGCCAAGCAGCCTCGCCATCGGGCATACGCGATGGGCGACCCACGGCGCGCCTAATGACGTCAACGCCCATCCACACACCTCCGCCGACAACCGGATCGCGCTCGTCCACAACGGCATCATCGAGAACTACCTGACGTTGCGCGAGGAGTTGAGGCAGGCAGGGATTGACTGCGAATCGGAGACCGATACCGAAATCGTTGTGCAACTGCTGGGCCAGCAGGTGGCAACGGGACTGGCCCTTGACGAGGCGATGCGCCAGGTATGTCGACGGCTGAACGGCGCATTCACCCTGGTGGCGGTCGACAGCCAGCAACCAGACACTGTTGTCGCCGCGCGCCGGAACTCTCCGCTCGTGGTCGGCGTGGGGGAGGGAGAGAACTTCGTCGCCTCTGATGTCGCCGCATTCATCGAGCACACCCGCGAGGCGATTGAGCTGGGCCAAGATCAACTAGTCCGCATTACGCCCGACGAGGTCGAGGTCACCACCTTCGATGGCGAGCCGGCCGATGTCCGTCCCTACCACGTTGACTGGGACCTGTCCGCAGCGGAAAAGGGCGGCTACGACTGGTTCATGCGGAAGGAGATCTACGAGCAGCCGCGAGCTGTCGCCGACACACTGCTTGGCCGGCACGACGCCAACGATCAGCTCACCTTGGATGAGATCCGCATCCCCTCCGACGAGCTGCGTAAGGTGGACAAGATCATCATCGTGGCCTGTGGCACAGCATTCTACGCCGGACTAGTGGCCAAGTACGCGATCGAGCACTGGACACGGATCCCCTGCGAAGTGGAGCTGGCCAGTGAGTTCCGCTATCGAGACCCGATCGTCGGTCCCACGACCCTGGTTGTTGCGATCAGCCAATCCGGCGAAACAGCTGACACGTTGATGGCTATTCGGCATGCACGCGAACAGCAGTCTCGAGTGCTCGCAATCTGCAACACCAACGGCTCCACGATTCCACGAGAGTCGGATGCGGTCATCTATACCCATGCTGGGCCGGAGATCGGCGTGGCATCCACCAAGGGATTCCTGACCCAGCTGGTTGCCTGCTATCTGCTCGGGCTCTATCTGGCACAGGTGCGTGACGCCAAGAAATGCCCCGAAATCTCCCAGGTCTTACGAGAACTGGCCACAATGCCCGATGCCATATCCAAGGTGCTCGACGAGATTGAGCCGGTGAACGACCTCGCTGCCGAATTCGCCGATAAGCGGTCTGTGCTCTTCATCGGCCGCCACGTTGGTTATCCGGTCGCCTTGGAAGGCGCCCTGAAGCTGAAGGAGCTGGCATATATCCATGCCGAAGGCTTCGCAGCTGGCGAGCTGAAACACGGCCCGATCGCGCTCATTGAAAAGCAGTTGCCGGTGTTCATCGTGGTTCCGCCACCGGACGACGTGCTGCACGACAAGGTGTTGTCAAACTTGCAGGAAGTGCGGGCCCGGGGTGCCAAGACGATCGTGTTGGCCGAAGAGGGCGATGCGATGGTGCGCTCGTACGCCGATGTCTTGATCAGTTTGCCGAAAGTGTCGTCGTTGCTACAGCCCCTGGTTGCGACCGTGCCGTTGCAGATGTTCGCCTGCGAACTCGCAACCAAGAAGGGCCACGACGTCGATCAGCCGCGGAACTTGGCCAAATCGGTCACCGTCGAGTGATCGGTGGCCCTATGAGGTCAACTCCGCATTGTTTGCTCGCACGTCGCATCAGCCGCAGATGGTGCGAAGTCCACCTAACTGATGCGAAGTCACGCGACCGGGCATGATCATTGGGGTTGGCATCGACGTCTGTGACGTCGATCGATTCGCCGAGTCGATAGAGCGCCGACCCGGTCTCGTTGGGCGGATCTTCACCGCCGCTGAGGCGGAACGACCAATCGCGTCGAAGGCCGCCCGATTCGCAGCGAAGGAAGCGTTGGCAAAGGCGTTGGGAGCGCCGGACGGGTTGTCGTGGCTGGATGCTGAGGTGCTCACAGATCACCAGGGCAAGCCCTCGTTCAAGATCACCGGTACGGTCGCCGCCCGCGCTGCCCAGCTCGGCATCGGCACCATTCACCTCAGCATGTCCCATGATGCCGGTATCGCATCGGCCGTCGTAATCTGCGAAGCGTGATCATGCGCGCGTACTGCGTAGACAAGATTCGAAGCATCGAGGAGCGGGCCATCGCCGTTGAAGGTGTCGACCCGCTGATGCAGCGAGCCGCGGCAGCCGTGGCCAGCAGTGCATCCGATCTTTTGCTGTCCAGCGCCGGCGGCCGCTATGGACGGCACGTGATGATCATGGTCGGTGCTGGCAACAACGGTGGTGACGCATTGTTTGCCGGCGTACGCCTCGCCCGCGGTGGCGTACGCGTCACAGCCATCAAATGCCTTGGCACGCCGCACTCAGCCGGCCAAGCGGCTCTGATCACAGCAGGCGGGCGACTGCTCGATCTGGATGACTCCGCCGTGGACATGGACTGCGACCTGGTGATCGACGGAATCCTGGGCATCGGCGGCCGCCCTGGGCTTCCGGATCCAGTCGCTCGACTCGTCCAATCCGTCGACGACCGCGGCATTGCCATCGTTGCGGTGGACCTGCCGTCTGGGGTTGCCGCTGACACCGGAGCCATGCCCGGTGCAGCAGTCCGTGCCACTCGGACCGTCACCTTTGGCGAGTTGAAGCCCTGCCACCTGCTGCAACCCGCACTCAGCCACTGTGGCGACATCACGGTAGTCGACATCGGATTCGGCACTGATCACGAAGAGACGCCCGATCTGCTTGGCATCGATGAGAATGAGCTGGCGCGTTCCTGGCCATATCCCACCGCGCGCAGCGACAAATATTCGCGGGGAGCGGTCGGTGTCGACACTGGCTCCGATCAGTACCCAGGTGCTGCGGTGATGTCGGTCTATGGCGCTGTCTACGGGGGCGCCGGTTACGTCAGATTTCTCGGCGCAAAGCGACCGGCGACCACTATCTCGGAGCAACTGCCGAACGTGGTGTTCTCACCGGGCCGGGTGCAAGCTCATCTCTTCGGCTCCGGCTGGGGCGAACGTGCCGACGGCGCCGAGGTGCTGGCGCGCGCCGCCGACGAAGGACTGCCTGCCGTAGTAGACGCGGATGGGCTCGGCTATCTGCCGAAACCGGCTCCCGCGAACTGGCTACTGACTCCTCACGCCGGCGAGCTGGCCAGACTTTTGGCCCGGGAACGCAACCAGGTCGAGGCCGACCCAGTCGGAGCAGTACGTGCCGCCGCCCACCAGACCGGAGCTACGGTGCTCTTGAAGGGTGCGAGCCAGCTGGTGGCCAGTCCTGACGGCGGTCCAGTGCTGGTGGCAGTGCCTGGTCCCGCATGGACGGCACAAGCCGGGTCCGGCGACGTGCTCGGCGGTGTCTGCGCCGCATTGCTTGCCAGTGGGGTGGATACGCCAAAGGCCGGTCAGCTGGCGGCGTCCGTACAGGCAGTCGCCGCTGCCGATCATCCTGGCGTGCTGGCGCCCCAGGAGTTGGCGCGCGCCATCGGCCGGACCTTGGGTCGCCTCGAGGAACGTGCGAGGAAACAGTGAGCAGTCAGCTGCGGGCAGCGACGCCGGCGGCTGGCATCGACCCCGCAACGGCCTGCGCGGAGATTGATCTTGCCGCGTTCCGGTCAAATGTCGTCAACCTCAAGGCTCACGCCGGCGTCGCGGCGATGGTGGTGGTCAAAGCGGATGGTTATGGCCACGGGATCCTGCAATGCGCCCGAGAGGCTAGAGCGGCCGGTGCGGAGTGGCTGGGTGTTGCGACTCCGGCAGAGGCCTTGCTGCTGCGTGAGGCCGGTGATAGCGGTCCGGTGCTGTCCTGGTTGTACGGCCTGGATGAAGACCTGGCGCCGCTGGTGGCGGCCGATGTCGATGTGTCCGCCCAATCCGTCGAGCAAATCGGGCGGCTGATTTCTGCAGCCGCCACCGTGCAGCGACGCGCCCGGATACACCTCAAGATCGATACCGGGCTCTCCCGCAACGGCGCACCGAGCTACGAGTGGCAGCAGGTTTGTGCGGTGGCAGCCGAGGCGGAACACTCAGGCGCTCTGGAGATAGCAGGTATCTGGTCGCATCTAGCCGCAGCCGATGAGCCAGGCCATCCGTCGGTTCCGCTTCAGATTAAGGCGTTCCAGCGGGCGTACGAGCAAGCCAGGGCTGCTGGCCTGGAGCCCACACTGCGACACCTCGCCAACTCCGCAGGCTCACTTGTGGTGCCCGAGGCCCGCCTGGATCTGGTTCGCATCGGCATCGCTGCCTACGGCATCGACCCGGCACCAGGAATCGCGGCACTTGCCGGAGTTGCGCTGCGTCCGGTGATGCGGTTGCGCGCCCAACTGGTGAATGTGAAGCGGATTCCAGCAGGCATAGGTGTCTCGTACGGATGGACCTGGATCGCTCCGGAACCGACGACAGTCGGCTTGGTGCCGCTCGGGTACGGCGACGGGATACCGCGCCATGCGGGGAATCGCGCTTGGGTGGGGTGGTCAGGTACTCGGGTGCCGGTCCGCGGACGGATTTGTATGGATCAGTTCGTCGTTGAGCTGGGTGCTGAACACCTCGCCCAGCCGGGAGAGGAAGTGATCCTCTTCGGCCCAGGTGATCATGGCGAACCTACAGCCACTGACTGGGCTGGCTGGTGCGACACCATTGGCTACGAGATTGTGACGCGGATCGGAGCACGCGTGCCGCGCCGCTATCTCAATGCCAGCCGGGAGATCAACTGATGGCGGTCAATGGTGGCCGGCTCGCCGCCGGGTTGGGCTTGATTGCCAGTGTCGCGGCGCTGGCAGCCGGCGGGATCGCGATGGGAATCGAACTCGAACGCAGAATCATCTCCAAGCGGATCACCCGCGGCTCACAGGAACAGGTCGAGGAGTTCTTCTCGCTGCGCTCGAAAGGCCCCGACGTCATCACACCTGATGGTGTGGTACTGCATTCCGAGGTGGACGAAGGCGACGCCGAGGATCTCACGTTGCTGTGGGTCCATGGCTACGGGTTGAACCTGGACTGCTGGCATTTCCAGCGACTGCACTTCCGGGGTGAGTTGCGCCAGGTGTTCTATGACCAGCGCTCTCACGGCAGATCGAGCCGCTCCGAGGCAGAGCTCTGCCGGCTTCCACAGCTTGCTGAGGACTTGTATCAGGTGCTGCGGGAGGTGGTTGGCCATACACCGGTGGTCGCCATCGGGCATTCCATGGGCGCGATGGCCATCATGCGGCTAGCCCAGACCCATCCGGAACTGTTCGGAAGTCAGATCCGCGGTGTTGCCTTGCTCTGCACCTCGGCTGGGGAGGTGGCAGAGCATTCACCGATTCGCGGTATACCGGGCCGCACCTTCCACAGAATCGCCGAGCCGCTGCTGGCCGGCTTGAACCGCATACCTGAGCTTGTCGCACAAGGACGCCGTGCCGGAAGCGATCTTGGATATGTGGTGACCCGTCGGCTGGCCTTCGGATCAGAGGTGCCGCCACACTATGTCGATTTTGCCTCCGAGATGCTCGCGGAGATCCCGCTGGAGGTGGTGGCTGACTACTTTCCCGGCTTCCAAGAAGTGGATGAGTTCCGGGCGCTTGAAGTCTTGAGTAACGTGCCGACCGTCGTGATCGGCGGCGAGAACGATGTGATCACTCCCATTGAGCACACCGCTCGGATCATCGACTTGCTGCCGAAGGCTGAGGCGATTCGGGTGGAGGACTGTGGGCATTTGGGCATGATCGAGAAGTACGAAATCTTCAACGACGCCTTGGACCGGCTTCTCACCCGGGTACGTGCCGACTTGTCACAGGATGTGCGCTGAGCTTGCCGAAGCGTGCGCTTGGGCAAGGCTTCGGCAAACGTTGACCCAGCCGTACCTACTTTCCTCACGCTGTACATGGCATGCATGCCGTGTACGGCGTGAGCATCCCAGGCAGCGTGGGTTGTTGACAGCGGCCGGCGTTACGACCTCACCACTACCATGGACCGCTAGTGAGCGTCTCGGTTTCTGATCTTGTGGTTTCCATCGCGTCGCCGCAGGACGCGGCCGCGATGGTTGAGGTCATCCACAGCGCTTTCAGTGCGCGGCCGCAGGTTGATCCACCGTCGGATGCCGATGAGGAGACAGAGCAGAGCTTGGCGGGCAAATTACGCCATGGCTGCGGAATCTTTGCCCAAGTCGGAGGCCGGCCGGCGGGTGTCATTGTCGTTATGCCAGAGCAGAACGGCGTTGCACGATTCTCCCGGGTGTCGGTTCATCCGGACGTGCAGCGCCACGGCATCGCTTCGGCGATGGTGACCGCGGCCGAGGAACTGGCAGCTATTCGGGGCTTCAGACGAGCCGAACTTCTGGCTCGTACCGAATTTCCTGAATTCATTGCCTTTTGGCAGCATCGTGGCTTCGTCGTTGACCGCCCAGGTGAGCCGGGCGTGATCTTGGCCAAGCAGCTGCCTTTGGCGATCAAAGTCCCCACTAGCCAAGCGATGAGGCTGCTGGGAGAACGGCTGGCACAGCTGCTGGAACGAGGTGATGTGATACTCGCCGCTGGTGATCTTGGTGCGGGCAAGACCACGCTGGCCCAAGGAATCGGCCGCGGCCTGGGCTCGGAGGGCCCGATCATTTCCCCTACCTTTGTCTTGTCACGCATCCATCCTTCGACGACTGGCCGGCCCACCTTGATGCATGTCGATGCTTACCGGCTCTCAACCGCCTCTGAGTTAGACGATCTTGATCTTGACGCCGCTGTTGCCGACTCCATCACGGTTGTGGAGTGGGGCCAGGGGATTGCCGAGGCGCTTTCCGATGACAGATTGGAGATCGACATCTGGACCTCTGAGGCAGACTCCTCGGCAACTGGTGACGACAGCGAACGGATTGTGACGATTCGTGCTGTCGGACGACGATGGCGGGACGTGGACCTCGGCATGCTTCGTAAGGATGATCATGACTGAGGCTCCCTTGGTGCTCGCTCTGGACACATCGACGGTGGTCAACGTCGGGCTGGCTCAGGGACAGCGCGTGCTTGCGACTGCCAGTGTCGCTGATCAGATGGCTCATGCCGAGCAGCTCATGCCGCTGATCTCTGACTGTCTTGATGATGCCGGGGTACGGCCCGATGATCTTGGTCGATTGATCGTCGGTCTTGGGCCCGGGCCGTTCACCGGACTGCGAGTCGGCGTCGCGACCGCCCATGTGCTCAGCTATGCGCTCCAGCTCGAGCTGCGCGGAGTCTGCAGTCTCGACGTATTTGCTGCCCAATTCGCCGGAGCGAGCGCAGGCGCTTTCGTCGTCGCCACTGATGCGAAGCGGCGTGAGGTCTACTGGGCTCACTACGGTGCCGATGGCGTACGCCTCGGCGAGCCCAGAGTCTCTCAGCCAGGCGATGTGCCGCGGCTGCCCACCATTGGGCCGGCAGCTGATCTTTACAAAGATCAACTTCAGGCGGTGCCAGGACCACGAGCGATGGATCCCGGCATGCTGGCAACCCGCGGTGCCATGCTGCCCGATGCTGGCCACGAGCCGCTGTATCTACGCCATCCTGACGCCACGGAGCTGACCCGGCCGAAATCTGTCTTGCACTATCAAGGCGTACGGCGATGATCAATGCCTCTCAGAATCCAGAAATCACCATTCTGCCCGCGCATCTGGACGACCTGGACGCGATCATGCTGCTGGAGCGGTCGGGCTTTCCAGCTTCAGAGCAATGGAGCGAGCGCACCTGGCGCGGCGAGCTGCTTGCCGAGCACCGCACGATCTTGTTAGCCCGCGCCCAGCACCCGGTCGGCGTGATCTCGATCAACACCACCGGTGAACTCGCTGACCTGCATCGCCTTGTCGTCGAGCCGCGCAGCAGGCGGCAAGGGATCGGGACTGACCTGTTGCGTGCCGGTTTGGACATAGTGCGACGGCACGGAGTGCGCGAAATGATCTTGGATGTGGGATACCACAACGAGCCTGCCATTGCGCTCTACCAGCAGCTGGGTTTCGAACAGCTGACTGCCCGGCAGAACTATTACGGACCCGGACAACACGCGTTGATCTTGAAGCTCTATGACCTGCCAGGCTGGCCGGACCGGATGGTAACGATGACGGAGGAAGTGTGACCAGCGGGCAGGGTTCCGCCACAAGTGGCCCCCTCATTGTCGGCCTCGAGTCCTCCTGCGACGAGACTGGCGTCGGCATCGTCCGTGGTCACGAGCTGTTGGCTAACGAGGTTGCCTCCAGCGTCGACCTCCATGTGAGGTTCGGGGGAGTGGTGCCCGAGGTGGCCAGCCGGGCGCACCTGGAGGCCATGGTGCCGACGCTGCAGCGCGCCTGCGCGACCGCAGACGTCGATCTGTCGCAGATCGACGGTGTTGCCGTCACAGCCGGGCCCGGGCTCATGGGTGCGCTGGTGGTGGGTCTGGCGAGTGCCAAGGCTCTGGCGTACGCGTTGAACAAGCCGCTGTACGGGGTCAACCATCTCGTGGGGCACGTCGCCGTCGATCTGCTGGAGCACGGACCGCTTGCGGAGCGCTGTATCGCGCTGCTGGTGTCAGGTGGTCACACATCGCTGCTGGAGGTGGAGAGCATCACCGACAACATTGTCGAACTCGGCTCCACGATTGACGATGCCGCGGGCGAGGCGTACGACAAGGTGGCTCGAGTGCTCGGCCTGCCGTATCCCGGCGGCCCCTATATCGACAAGGCGGCCACTGGAAATTCGGACTATGTCCGTTTTCCACGTGGACTCACGGCGCGTAAGGACCTTGAGCGCCACCGGTTCGACTTCTCGTTCTCGGGTCTAAAGACTGCCGTGGCGCGCTGGATCGAAGCCCGGCAGCGCGATGGACTGGACATTCCACTCGCCGACGTGGCAGCGAGCTTCCAGGAGGCGGTATGCGATGTGCTCAGTGCCAAGGCCTTGGATGCCTGCACCGCCACTGGGGCGACGGACCTGCTGATTGGTGGCGGCGTCGCTGCCAATGGGCGGCTCCGAACGCTGCTCGCTGAACGTGCGGCCGAGCATGGCATTTCGCTGCGTACGCCACGGCCGAATCTGTGCACCGACAACGGCGCCATGATCGCGGTACTCGGCGCAGAGATCGTCGCTGCCGGTGGAAAGCCGTCGGCCCTCGACATTGGGCCCGACTCATCCATGCCGGTCAGCAAGATCTTGATCTGATTTTCACGGCTGACTGCCGGGCGCCTCTGGCCGCACATGAAGGATCAAGGCGCCGCATATCAGGCCGAACGCCACCGGAGGCGCAACGAAGGCGACCAAGGTCGCGGTCGCGAAGCTCGCAAGGACAATGAGTGATCGTCGTCGCGTCACGCGTCGGGTCTGCGGGGGCATCTGATTGGCGTCCGCATGGGCCAAGACCTGGCGCTCAAAGACGTTGTAGGCAATGTCGATACAGACGAACAGCCCTGCGTAGAACGCCACAGGGACCGACGCCAGCCGGGTACGCGCAACCCAGGCGGTTGCAAAGGGCAGCAGCGACACCAGAAAGAGATGGACGAAGTTGATCCATATCAATCCAAGCGTCGGAGCAGCAACGAACCGCATGAGGTAGTGGTGGTTAACCCAAATGATTGCGATGAAAAAGTAGCTCACCGCATAGCTGATGGCCGTGGGCCATAATGGCCACAGAGCCGAGAAGGCTGGCTCGTCCGGCGCGCTCAGCTCCAGCACCATGACGGTAACGATCACCGCGAAGACCGCGTCTGAAAACGCAGCCAACCGATGCGCAGTGATCTTTTCCTCGCCCACTCGTGCTCCTTAGCGGCCCTCGAGACTGGTTGGCACAGGAATTTATCGCGCTTGTGATCGTCAGCGACCCGCGCTTGCGGCTTGGTTTGGTCGTTGCCGCGAGTCGATTTGTGGCTGCCGGCATACGCCGGGTCGTTGATCTCGGTTGGGGATCAACGCTCCAATAATGCGGAGACCAAAATCTACAAACGCAGATGGGATAGATGCTGAGCGATCTCGTCCGCAGCGTCGCTACCGAATGCCTCCTCGAACCGAGTGAGGAAGTTGCCCCCGAAGCGATACTCCTGTGTCCCGACCACCTCGATCGCATAGGTTGCCAGCAGCGAGCCGAGCTGCGCGCAGCGTTCCAACGACAGTTGCCAGGTTAGTCCGGCGAGGAAGCCCGCACGGTAGGCATCGCCCACCCCGGTGGGGTCGACACGAGCCACCTCACGGGCAATGGGTATGTCCAGCTGGGGCTCACCCGCTACCTCGACCGTGGATCCCTTTGCGCCACGTGTGATCACCCGGACACCGACCCGCTCCACGATTTCGTTATGCGACCAGCCGGTTTTCTGCGTGATCAGCCCGTCTTCGTAGTCGTTGGAGAACAGGTAGGCGGCTCCGTCGATCAGCCGTTTGATCTGTGGGCCATCCAGCCAGGCCATTTGCTGGGATGGATCTGCGACGAAGTCGAATCCCCGGCTGCGGCACTCGTCAGTGTGCCGCTGCATGGCCTCCGGATCGTTCGGCGAGATCACGACAAGGTCGAGGTCGCCCGCCTGCTCCGCAATCGGTTGCAACTCGATCTCTCGCGCCTCCGCCATCGCGCCGGTATAAAACGAGCCGATCTGTGCATTGACTGAATCCGTCGTACAAACGAAGCGAGCGGTGTGCTGGGTTTCGGAGACCCGTACCGGCCAGGTCTGAATTCCGTGGCGCTCCAGCCAAGCGCGATAGTCAGTGAAGTCCTCACCGACCGATCCAACTAGCAGTGGATCAAGACCGAGTGCGGCCAAACCGAAGCAGATGTTGGGTGCAATTCCGCCGCGCCGGATTTGCAGGTCCTCAACAAGGAACGAAAGCGATACCCGATCCAGCTGCTCGGTGACCAGCGACTCGGCGAACTGGCCGGAGAACCTCATCAGATGGTCCATTGCTATGGAGCCCGTGACGGCGATGCGCACGGAGGAACGCTAATGCCTGGCGTGTCTTGCGGCGGCCGTTTCTGAGAATCAAAGGAAGAACAGTGCGCTGTCGCTGCACAGTCCGCGCGGGACCGTCAGCGACGGTGACAATAGGCACGTGCCGCTGCCTTTCGGTCTCACTGAGGACGCCCTGGCTGCGGGGATGTTGGAGCAGGATCCCGAGTCGTTGGCAGCCACATCCCGGATGCGTGCCCGATACGGTCCCGAACTTGCTGCGGCTGCTCTCACCCAAGCTGCGCTGCGTCGGCAGGCGCGAGCGAAGTTCGGCGAGGCTGCACTCGAGATGTTCTTCACCAGAGCCGGCCTGGAACAGGCGACGCGCCCGGAGATCGCGGACCATCACGCGAGTCGATTTGCGACGGCCGGCGTACGCCGCGTCGTCGATCTCGGTTGTGGGATTGGCTCGGATTCCATGGCGTTCGCCCGTGCAGGTCTAGAGGTCGTGGCGGTGGATGTCGATCCCTCGACCGCTGCGGTGGCCGGGGCCAATCTCGACAATCGCGCCGAGGTCATCTGCGCCGATGCGAGTGAAGTCGCCGAGGAGCTAATCACTCCTGGAGTCGGAGTGTTCTGTGATCCGGCCCGCCGCAATGATTATGGACGGGTCTGGCGGGTGGAGGACTTCATGCCTGACTGGTCGATGGTGATCGGCCTGCTCGACGGCAATCGAAGCGCCGGTGTCAAGCTTGGCCCCGGGCTACCCCATTCGCTGATTCCTGAGGCGGTGGAAGCGGAATGGATTACCCATCGTGGCGAGACGGTCGAGGTTGGGCTTTGGGCTGGCGCCGGCTCGAGTACCGCCCGGCGCTCCGCGTTGATCATGCCCGATGCGCGTCTGACCGTTACCGGAGCAGCGCCACTGCCCGTTCGTGATCTGGCCCGCTATATCTACGAGCCTGCCGGCGCCGTCATTCGCGCGGGCGCAATTGCCGAGCTCGGCGATCAGCTGGGTGCCGGACTGCTGCACCCCCAGGTCGCCTACCTGACAAGTGATCAATTGTGTGACACCCCATTCGCGACCGCTTTTGAGGTGCGGGAACGGCTGCCGTTCCATCTCAAAGCCCTGCGAGCCTGGATTCGAGAAGCTCAGATTGGAGTTCTGGAGATCAAGAAGCGCGGCGTCGATGTCGATCCCGCGGATCTCCGAAGGCGACTGCGGCTAACCGGACCCAACGCAGCGAGTCTGCTGATTTCTCCGACGCTGAAGGGAGCCATGGCTGTGGTCGTGGAGCGAGTTTGAGTTCGTTTCGCAGATCGGATGTCCCCCCGCTGGCACTCGCATATATCGAGTGCTAATGTCTGGTTAGCACTCTCTTGATGAGTGTGCCAGCTCAGGCTGGCGGGTCGGGATGGCACCCGCGACGACGTCTCGACCATGACACATACCGGACATATCACCTGTGAAAGGGGTTTGACGTGGCAGTCACGATCAAGCCGCTCGAGGATCGCATCCTCGTTCAGCCGCTCGAAGCAGAGCAGACCACGGCTTCTGGCCTGGTCATTCCTGACACCGCCAAGGAGAAGCCGCAGGAGGGCAAGGTGCTCGCCACCGGTCCTGGCCGTGTCGACGACAACGGCAACCGCGTACCCCTCGATGTCTCTGAGGGCGACGTTGTGATCTTCAGCAAGTACGGCGGTACCGAGGTCAAGTACGACGGCAAGGACTTGTTGCTGCTCAATGCCCGCGACATCCTCGCGGTCGTCACCAAGTAGGGGGATTCGCACCTATGCCAAAGATCCTTCAGTTCGACGAGGAGGCGCGGCGCTCGCTGGAGCGTGGCGTCGACACCCTCGCCAATACCGTGAAGGTCACCCTCGGCCCCAAGGGCCGCTATGTCGTGCTCGACAAGAAGTGGGGCGCTCCGACGATCACCAACGACGGCGTGACCGTCGCCCGCGATGTCGAGCTCGAGGACCCGTACGAGAACCTGGGTGCACAGCTCGCAAAGGAAGTCGCTACCAAGACCAACGACGTCGCTGGTGACGGTACGACTACTGCGACGGTGCTCGCTCAGTCACTCGTGCATGAGGGTCTGCGGGCAGTTGCGGCCGGGGCGAGCCCGGTTGGACTCAAGCGTGGCATCGACGCCGCCGTTGCGGCCGTAGAGGATCGGCTCCGGGAGAACGCCCGGGAGGTCGAGACTACCGAGGACATGGCGCATGTGGCCACCATCTCCGCGCGCGATGAGGAGATCGGCCGCTTGATCGCCGAGGCCTTCGACAAGGTCGGCAAGGATGGTGTCATCACCGTCGACGAGTCGCAGACCATGGGCACCGAGCTCGAGTTCACCGAGGGCATGCAGTTCGACAAGGGTTACCTCTCGCCGTACTTCGTGACCGACCCGGAGCGGATGGAAGCCGTCCTCGACGACCCGTACATCTTGATCAACTCCGGCAAGATCTCCTCGATGACCGATCTGCTTCCGCTGCTGGAGAAGGTAATCGGCGCCTCCGGCACTTTGTTTCTGGTGGCCGAGGACGTCGACGGGGAGGCACTCTCCACCCTGGTGGTGAACAAGATCCGCGGCACCTTTACCTCGGTAGCCGTCAAGGCTCCGGCCTTTGGTGACCGCCGCAAGGCCATGCTCGAGGACATCGCCATCCTGACCGGTGGCAAGGTGGTTTCACCTGAGGTTGGTCTGAAGCTTGATCAGGTTGGTCTCGACGTCTTGGGCCGCGCTCGTCGCATTGTGGTGACCAAGGACAACACCACAATTGTCGACGGTGCCGGCGATTCGGGCGAGGTCAAGGCTCGGGTTGCGCAGCTGCAGGCCGAGATCTCCCGTACCGACTCCGACTGGGATCGGGAAAAACTGCAGGAGCGAGTCGCCAAGCTCGCCGGTGGGGTTTGCGTGATCAAGGTCGGCGCCGCCACTGAGGTGGAGCTCAAGGAGAAGAAGCACCGCATTGAAGACGCCGTCTCCGCCACTCGTGCCGCCATCGAAGAGGGCATCGTGGCCGGCGGCGGCTCGGCTCTCATCCATGCGGCGCAAGCGCTGAACGGCGACTTGGGTCTCACCGATGATGAGAAGGCGGGTGTCGGCATCGTCCGCCGGGCGCTGGTTGAGCCACTTCGCTGGATCGCGGAGAACGGTGGCGCGCAGGGCTATGTCGTCACCTCCAAGGTGGCCGAGCTGGAGCCTGGTCAGGGCTACAACGCAGTCACCGATACCTACGGCGATCTGTACGCCGACGGTGTCATCGATCCGGTGAAGGTGACGCGCTCAGCGTTGGCCAATGCTGCTTCGATTGCCTCACTGCTGCTCACCACCGAGACGCTGGTGGTCGAGAAGCCCGAGGAAGAGGAGAAGGCTCCGGCCGGTCACGGGCACAGCCACTGAGTCCACGCCAGTTCAAGATCAGGGTCTCCTTCGTACGAGGGAGACCCTGACGCTTTCTCAGCACTATTGTCGACGAGCTCGACGATGACTCAGGCGTTTGGCTGCGAGCCGAAGAGCTCGGCAGCATGCCGGGCGATTTCCTCGGCGGGCACATCTCGTACGTGTTGGTCGAACGCCCACCGATGTCCGGATGGGTCCAGCACCTGGCCCGTACGATCACCCCAGAAAGCATCGTTAACCGGCTCGAAGACCGTGGCACCGGCCTGCACCGCTCGATCGAACGCCGCATCCGCATCAGGCACCCTCAGGCGCAGCGCCGCCGGCGTTCCACCAAGGCTTGCTGGTGTCCGTAGTCCCGCTTGAGGATATTCGCCAGCGATAGCCAGTTCTGTGTCACCGAGCCGTAACTGCACCGTGACGGTTCGGCCGTCGGGCAACGTAAGGCGGCTGGTCTCCTCTGCCCCTAGTGCGGCCACATACCAGTCCGCATCGCCGTCTGGATCGTTCACAATGAGGTGTATCGCAATTGGACTCATACCTAGTCATCTTGCTGGAGTGCGACAAGTTCGCCGAGTCAGGCCAAGAGATCACAGTTGTTGATCAATGGTTGAGCACACCCGAAAGGGGTACCCGAATGATGTGTCCAACGACAGCCTGCCGTCTCTTTGGCTTGACCCTCCGCCGGCGATAGAGACTGACTGGTTTCGGGCCAACACCCACTACGACGACGTCGTTATTGGAGCCGGACTGACGGGACTGACAACCGCTTTGTTACTGGCCCAGGCCGGACGTCAAGTGGCCGTACTGGAGGCCCGCTCGATCGGGGCTGTAACAACGGGCCATTCGACGGCCAAGGTCACGTTGCTGCAGGGCGCCCGATTGTCCACCATCGTTGACAACCACACCGAGCACGTAGCCGCTGCCTACCTGGACGGTAACCGCCACGCCCAGCAGTGGTTGCGCACGTACTGCGACCAGCACGGGATCCAGACCCAGCGTCGAGATGCTTACACCTACGCGGGCGCCCAATCCGGGGCTTCAGCCGTCCGTCGCGAGTTCGACGTTGGTCGCCGGCTCGATCTGCCCGTCGAGATGGCCGATGCAACCGAGCTGCCCTATCCCACGTACGCCGCGGTGTGCCTCCGTGATCAACTGCAATTCAATCCGGTCGATGTTCTGGCGGCCTTGGTACGCGAGCTGCGCGAGACCGGTGGCGTGATCATCGACGGCGTTCGGGTGATCAAGGTCAACCCGGGTGAAAGCTCGGAGATGATCACCTCGGCCGGCCGTGTTACCGCCAACAACGTGGTGCTTGGCACCGGCATCCCGTTCCTGGACCGCGGCTTGTACTTCACCAAGGTGACCGCACAGCGCTCGTACGCGCTGGCCTTCCAGGTTGCCGGCGACATCCCGCGCGGCATGTACATCTCCGCAGATTCACCTACCCGGTCATTGCGCACGGCGCTGCATGAGGGTGAGGAACTGCTCCTGGTCGGCGGCAACGGCCACCCGGTCGGCCGCCACCGGCAGAACCCATCACAGCTCGTTGCCGATCTGACGGCCTGGACAGGCAAGTGGTTCGAGGGTGCGGAACGAACTCATGTGTGGTCGGCACAGGATTATGAGGCGCATGGTGGCGTGCCTTTTGTTGGCAAGCTGCCGCGCGGCGGCGGCCACGTCTACCTCGCCACCGGCTACAGCAAGTGGGGCATGACTAACGCCGTAGCGGCGGCCCTGCGGATAAGCGGGGAGATCCTCGATCGGGTACCACAATGGGCTCGCGTCCTCGGGACTCGAGTGAGCAAGCCGGCCAGTGCGGTGCGCTACTTCCAGGCCAATGCCGCAATGGGAATCGAAGCCACCAAGGGCTGGATCGGGGCAGAACTTCACCCTCTGAAGGAGGATGATCGGACCCCGCCAGAGGGCACGGGTGTTGTCGGTGCCCAGCGAGGCGAGCCGGTCGCCATCTCGACAGTGAACGGCAAGACCTGCGCATTGTCGGCGATCTGCACCCATCTCGGCGGCATTGTCCGCTTCAATGATCTTGAGAAATCCTGGGACTGCCCGTTGCACGGCTCGCGTTTCGCTGCCGACGGAACTTTGCTCGAGGGACCCGCCACCAGTGATCTCAAGTCGCGCGAGAGCTAAGGCCGAAAACGCCGATACCTGGTGGGAAAGCGCGCGGTATTGGAGTTTGAGGCTCTACAACGCAGTGTCTGCCGTCCCAAGATGGCAAGTTGGGGCCGAAATCGTCCCCACGCCGGTCCATCGTCCACAACTCCGCACTGGTCGAGAAATTTGAGGGTGCGGGAGTGGCCAGGGCCTTCAAAACACCGCATTGGTCGGAAATTGGACCGTGTTGACTCGGCTAACATGTGCTTTTACTTCATCAGGTGAAAGGCTTGCCGTGTTGCCCCCCTCCGATGATCTCAGTCCAGTTGGTGTGCCGCATGCCTTCGAGGCGCTCGGGCTGACTTTTGACGATGTGTTGCTTCAGCCGGCTGAGAGCGACATCATTCCCTCCGAAGCAGATACTGCATCTCGGGTCTCGAAGCGCATCACGGTCAAGGTGCCGCTGATCTCCTCGCCCATGGATACCGTGACCGAGGCGCGGATGGCGGTTGCCATCGCCCGGCAAGGCGGCCTTGGCATCATTCACCGCAATCTCTCCATCGAGGATCAAGCGCATCAAGTAGACGTCGTGAAACGCTCCGAAGCAGGCATGATCGAGGAGCCGATCACCATCTCACCGAATGCCAGTATCGGTGAGGCGGATGCGATGTGTGGTCGCTTCCACATCTCCGGCGTGCCTGTTGTTGATCGCGAACTGCGGCTGCTCGGCATCATCACCAACCGAGACATGCGCTTCGAGAGTGACCCATCGCGGCCAGTGGGTGAGGTCATGACACGTATGCCACTGATCACCGGCCCAGTAGGCATCAGCCGCGACGACGCGATGCAACTGCTGGCCCAGAACAAGATCGAAAAGCTGCCATTGGTCGATGATCAAGGTCGGCTCAAGGGCCTGATCACTCTAAAAGACTTCGTCAAGTCCGGCATGTATCCAGATGCGTCCAAAGATGATCAAGGTCGACTCCGCGTCGGTGCAGCGGTCGGATATTTCGGTGACGCCTGGAAGCGGGCAATGGCGCTCATCGAGGAGGGCGTCGACTTGTTGGTGGTCGACACTGCGCACGGACACTCCCAAGGCGTGCTGGAGATGGTACGCCGGCTCAGGTCGGACTCCGCGGCCGCCAAGGTCGACATTGTCGGCGGCAATGTCGCGACGTACGCCGGGGCGAAGGCCCTGGTTGATGCCGGTGCCGATGGCGTCAAAGTAGGCGTGGGTCCTGGTTCCATCTGCACTACCCGCGTCGTGGCTGGGGTCGGTGTGCCGCAGGTCACCGCGATTCACAATGCATCGCGGGCCTGCCGTCCTGCCGGCGTACCGCTGATCGGCGATGGTGGCTTGCAGTACTCCGGTGATATCGCCAAGGCGTTGGTCGCCGGCGCCGACACGGTGATGCTCGGCTCACTGCTGGCGGGCTGTGAGGAGAGTCCCGGTGAGCTGATCTTCATCAATGGCAAGCAATTCAAGGCCTATCGCGGCATGGGCTCGCTCAGTGCCATGGCATCACGCGGCCGCAGCGCCTCCTATTCCAAGGACCGCTACTTCCAAGGCGACGTGACCTCTGACTCGATGCTGATCGCGGAGGGAATTGAGGGTCATGTGCCCTACCGCGGTCCGCTGGCCGCGGTCGCGTACCAGCTGATCGGCGGTCTGCGCCAAGCCATGTTCTACACCGGAGCGTCGACGATTTTGGAGTTGCAGGAGCGTGGATCCTTCGTTCGGATTACCTCCGCGGGTCTGCGGGAATCCCATCCGCACGACATCCAGATGACCGTAGAGGCGCCCAACTATTCAGGGTGATCTCAGGCGGACGCACTGGTGCTGGGAGTTGGAAGGCACCACACTGGTACGGGCAGCCGCCTTGATCATAGTCATGCCCTTGATCGGATGATCATCCTCCGCGCTGCGAGCGTGGGTCGCGCGAGCAGTGCCCAATAAATGCAGTGCCCAATAAATGCAGTGCCCAATAAATAAGGGGTAGCCCATGTTTGATGTCGGTCGAAGTAAGCGTGCCGAGCGGGCGTTCGGGTTCGACGACATCGCCATCGTCCCGTCACGGCGTACCCGTGGTGAGGAGGAGGTCTCTTTGCAATGGCGAATCGACGCATACACCTTTGACTTCCCGCTGCTCGCCGCGCCGATGGATTCAGTGATGTCACCCACAACAGCCATCCGGATTGGCCAGCTGGGGGGCTTGGGCGTTCTCAATCTCGAGGGGATCTGGACTCGTTACGACGACCCGCAGCCGCTGCTGGAGGAGATCATCGGAGTAGAGGACCCGATCGAGGCGACCCGGCAGATGCAGAAGATCTACGCCGAGCCGATCAAGTCCGAACTGATCGGCAAACGTGTCGCCCAGATCCGAGAAGCGGGAGTGCCGACCGCGGGTGCACTGTCGCCGCAGAACACCCAGGCGTACGCCCAAGCTGTGGTGGATTCCGGCGTCGACTTCTTCGTCATCCGCGGCACGACGGTCTCCGCCGAGCACGTCTCTTCTGATCTTGAGCCACTCAACCTCAAGAAGTTCATCTACGAGCTTGATGTGCCGGTAATCGTGGGCGGCTGCGCGACCTATCAGGCCGCGCTGCACCTGATGCGTACCGGGGCCGCGGGCGTCCTTGTTGGATTCGGCGGCGGAACCGCATATACCAGCAGCTCGGTGCTCGGCGTCGCAGTCCCCATGGCATCCGCGGTATCGGATGTGGCTGCCGCACGACGTGATTATCTGGATGAGTCCGGTGGCCGCTACGTGCAGGTGATCGGCGACGGTTCGGTCGTACGCTCCGGGGACATTGCGAAGGCCATCGCCTGTGGGGCCGACGCTGTGATGGTTGGCTCCCCGCTGGCCAGGGCAGAGGAGGCGCCCGGACGGGGCTTCCACTGGGGACCCCAGGCCTGGCACGACAAGCTACCGCGCGGCGAGCGGGCCCAGTTGTCAATTATTGGCACGCTGGAGCAGATTTTGGTCGGCCCATCGACAGTTCCTGACGGCACCATGAATCTAGTTGGTGCGCTGCGCAAAGCCATGGCGACGACCGGCTACACCGAGATCAAAGAGTTCCAGCGGGTCGAGATCGTCGTCGGCTGACCTCTCCGACGCCGAGTTGTCAGAATCTGAGCACCACATATGGTGCTGCGATTCTGACAAGTCTGTGTTCTAACTGCCTGCGCGCGGCAGGAGCCCTTCCATAAGCTTCCAGCGGCTGATCTGGCATCCGTCGTTACGCGCGAACCGGCTCTCGACATGCTGGCCCTGCCAGGTCCCGGTAACGGTGGCGGTTTCCGGACCTCCGTAAATCTGTGTACAGGCTTTGTCCTTCGCGACCGGCGGCAATGCCACCGCACCGTTGGCCACCAATACGCGGCAGGCTGCCTTCGGATTCGGATGAGTACCGCCGGGGGGATCACACGTCAAACGCCAAGTTGAGGTTTTGCCTGAACCGTCGCGGGAGACGATTGTCAGATCGGTAGCTCCGTTCTCGCCCGGCGTTGCCGTCATGCTCTCCTCCGGTGTCGCGGAAGACGGTGTTTCGGGCATTGTGGTAGTTCCTGGGGTCGAGCCGGAGGGTCCGGCGCTCTGGTTTGCGCAGCCGCTGACGAGCATCAAAACCACCAAGCTGAGCGCCACTAACCGCACTCCCTGCACACCATCCTTTTACATGGCCGGCAAATGTATTCGATGTCCAACACTCCTGCTCGCCTCGCTGCTAGGGTCAAGCCTACTTTTGCTCGACTCAAGGCGCTTGACGCCGAGGAGAGCCGCCCGGGGAAACTGAAATCAGTGGGGGAACTTCGTGCTGTCCTGTGCCGGTCGCGCCCATTTGGCGGTCCTTGCCACGAGCCTCGCGGCCTCCGGATTGCTGACCTTCGCCCAGCTGCCGCTGGCATATGCCGAGCCGCAGAGCCCGCCAGAGCCTTCCGTTCCGGCTTCCATTCCGAGCCGATACGTCGTGACGCTGACCGATAAGCCGATCGCCACGTACGGCGGTGATGTGAAGGGCCTGCGGGCGACACGTCCTGGCAAGGGCGAGCGGGTCAACGTGACCTCGAGCACTGCAAAGCGCTACCAGGCGTACCTCAAGAAGCAGCAAAACGATGCCGCCGCGAGAGTTGGTGCCAAGCCGCTGAAACGCTACGCCGTGAGTCTCAACGGTTTCAGCACCGCCTTGACTCCTGATCAGGCACGTACGCTGCAGGGTTCGCCAGGCGTTTTGTCGGTCACCGAGGATCGCCCTCGCGAGCTCCTTAACAACAAGAACCCGATCGATTTCTTCAAGCTCTCCGGCTCGAACGGCGTCTGGGCAGGGCTTGGTGGCAAGCAGAACGCCGGCCGCGGCGTGGTTGTGGGCATCGTCGACTCGGGCTATTGGCCGGAGAGCAAATCCTTCGCTGGCGATGCCCTTGGAAAAGACCGGCCGACGGCATCGGATCCTTTCCGGCCTTACCGCTCCGGCAAGAAGATCAAGATGAAGAAGGCCGATGGCGGCACGTTCACCGGGACCTGTCAGACCGGTGACTCGTTCACTGCTGATGAGTGCAACACCAAGGTGATCGGCGCTCGATACTTCTCAAAGACGTACGAGTCGCAGACTCCGGCATCACAACGCACGGACTTTCTTTCTCCTCGGGACGGTAATGGTCACGGCACACACGTGGCATCAACTGCTGCCGGCAACGCCGGTGTTTCCGCCTCGATCAAGGGTCACTCGTTCGGAAAGATCTCGGGCGTTGCACCGGCTGCCAAGCTCGCGATTTACAAAGTCGGCTTTACAAGCAGGACCGACCCCGAGCCGGCGATCTATAACAGTGACGCACTGGCAGCGATCGATGCCGCCATCACCGATGGCGTCGACGTGATCAACTACTCGATCAGCAGCTCAGACGCCATTGATGATCCCGTCGACCTGGCATTCCTCTCCGCAGCCTCCGCCGGAATCTTCGTCGCTACAGCGGCCGGCAATGCGGGGCCCGACGCCGCCACACTGCACCATGTCGTGCCGTGGGTCACCACAGTGGCGGCTAGCACGGTCGCTCCTTACGCCGGAACGGTAGTGCTAGGCAATGGTAAGAAGTATGCCGGAATCAGTACCGCCGCCTCTGCCAAGGTCGGCCCCGCCAAGCTCGTCACTGCCCGTTCCGTCAAGCGGGCATCCGCAAGCGCAGTCGATGCCGCGGTTTGCGCATCCGGCACCCTCAGCAGCACCAAGGCCCGGGGCAAGATCGTGGTCTGCGATCGGGGCGTGGTTGATCGGGTTGAGAAGTCGGCCGAGGTCAAGCGGGTACGCGGCAAGGGCATGGTGTTGGCCAATCTGACTAACAACTCAACCGATGGCGACACGCATGCCGTCCCCACGATCCACCTCAATGTGCCGTACGGCCCGGCCGTCAAGGCCTACGCCAAGAAGGCGGGGGCGACGGCGACGCTGAAACCGGGAAATCTGACCTCGACACCGATCAGGTATCCCCAGATAACGCCCTTCTCCTCGCGCGGGCCTTCGTTGGGCAACGGCGGCGACTTGCTCAAGCCAGATATTGCCGCACCGGGCGCCTCCATCCTGGCCGCGGTTGCGCCGCCATCGAACCAGAATCGCAAGTTCGATTTCTCCTCCGGCACCTCCATGGCTTCCCCGCATATTGCAGGGATCGCCGCCCTCTACTTCAGCGTCCACCCGAGGTGGTCACCCATGGCGGTGAAGTCTGCGATCATGACGACCTCATCTCGGGTGAAGAAGGTCAACGGAAAGCTCAGCCGGGACTACTTTGCCCAGGGTGCCGGCAATGTCCGGCCAGATCGGATGTTCAATCCTGGCGTGATCTTCGACGCCCGGGAACGGGACTGGCTTGGCTTTCTCGAAGGCGCCGGCTTCCACACCGATAGCGGGGCAAGCCCAATCCATCCGGGCGACTACAACTCGCCATCGATCGCCATCAGAAAGCTGGCTGGCTCCCAGACGGTGACCAGAAGGGTCACTGCCGTCAAGCCCGGTTCCTATCAGGCAAGCATCTCCGTACCAGGCGTAACCGCGACCGTAACCCCGTCGGTTGTGGACTTCGCCAACGCGGGTCAGACTGCAACGATCAAGATCACTTTTACGCGCCAGGACGCTACCTTCTCAGAAGCGGTCTTCGGTTCATTGAAGCTGACGGGACCAGGCACCAGTGCTCGGGTACCCATCGTCGTCGCACCGTAGGAAGCGGAGGCAGCAAATGTCGCCCACCGGCTACCGGAGCAGCGGTTCAGTGACCTACCGTGCTGCAACGGTGGGACGAAGGTCCCAGCGCGTGTAGAGCCTGGCTAGTCTGAGCGGCATGACTGACCCGGTGGCCGAGGAGTTGCACCGGCTGCGGATGAGCATCGACAACATGGATGCGGCACTCGTGCATCTTCTCGCCGAGCGCTTCAAGGTCACTCAACAAGTCGGTGAGCTGAAAGCCGCGCACGATCTGCCGCCCGCCGATCCCGCTCGAGAAGCCCAGCAGATTGCGCGACTGCGGGCGCTGGCCGAAGATGCCAAGCTCGACCCCGAGTTCGCCGAGAAATTCCTCAACTTCGTGATCGCCGAGGTGGTACGCCACCATGAGGCGGCCCTTAATCGGCGGGACTCCAACGCCTACGTTTCCCACCAAAACGACGCAAACGAACGATCAATGCACACCTGAGCCGGACGTTCTGCAGCAGAATTGCAGAAACGTGTGCGTCTTACCTCCGATCAAAGACTTGCGGCCAAGGCCCGGCCGACAGTGCGGCCGGTGAATAGGCAGCCGCCGAGGAAGGTCCCTTCGAGGGCTCGGTAACCGTGAGCGCCTCCGCCGCCAAACCCTGCCGCCTCGCCCACCGCATACACCCCTGGCAGTGCGGAGCCATCCGAGCGTAAGGCCCGCCCCTCAAGGTCGGTTTCCAAGCCGCCAAGGGTTTTGCGAGTCAGTACATGCAACCGGATTGCCACCAGCGGGCCGCCCGGTCCCGCACGACCCTCAGTGGGCGCTTTCGGATCCAGCAACTCGTGGGGCGACACAACCCGCAGTAGCCGGTCACCGAGGAACCGCCGAGCCGCAGCCGTGGCGACGATTTGCGGATCTTTTCCCAGTCCGCTTCGGACTTGAAGATCGCGCGCCTCGATCACCTGCCGCAGCGCCTCACCGTCGATGAGGTGCTCGCCGACCAGCTGATTCATTTGCGCGGCGAGTTCCAAGACCGATTGGGCTGTGACGAAGTCGACGCCGACCTCTTGGAAGGCCCGCACCTCTGGTGTCGGTCCAGACCTTACCCGGCCGGCGAGCAGTCGCAGATCCTTGCCGGTTAGATCACCGTTCTGCTCCGATCCGGAGAGCGCGATCTCAGCCGAGACTGTGGCTTGGTCGAGCACGAACCATGAGTAGTCATATCCGCTGCTGATCACGTGGCGTAGCGCACCGAGCGCATCGAAACCGGGAAACAACGGCGTCGGAAAGCGGTGCCCGCGCGCATCCAGCCACAACGACGATGGTCCAGCCAGGATCCGGATGCCGTGGTGGCTCCAGATCGGCGAGTGGTTCACGATTCCCTCGGGATAGTGCCACATCCGATCTGGATTGATCACCCGACTACCCGCGGCCTCGGTGATCTTGAGCATCGATCCGTCGACGTAGTCCGGTACGCCGGCGATCATGTGTTGCGGCGCTGGCGCCCAGTCGGCCGGCCAGTTCTGTCTAATGAGGTCGAAGTTTCCGCCGATGCCGCCGCTGGCTACCACGACGGCCTGTGCTGAGAAGGTGAACTCACCGATCGCGGCTCGCGACGTCTGGACGCCACGGGGCACATCGGTTGGCTCCAGAATCTGTCCCGATACGCGTACGCCGGAATCGTCGACCTCGAGCGAGGTCACCTGATGTCGTGACCGGATGCGCACCCCCTGCGAGTTCATGACCCTGTTGCCGAACGGCTCAACCAGACCAGGGCCGGTGCCCCAGACGATGTGGAAACGGGGAACCGAATTTCCGTGACCCGGGCTCGCATAACCGCCTCGCTCAGCCCACTGCACAAGTGGGAACCAGCGCACACCCAGGTCATGAAGCCAGCGGCGCTGCTCAGCAGCCGCGAAGTGCACGTAGGCCTCCGCCCAGCGGCGCGGCCAGTAGTCCTCCAATCGATCGAAGGCGGCGCTGCCGAGCCAGTCGGCCAGGGCAAGCTCTTCGGAATCGTGAATCCGCAGTCGGCGCTGCTCGGGGGAATTCACCATGAAGAGCCCACCAAGCGACCAGTACGCCTGACCTCCGATAGATCCGAGGGACTCGGCGTCGACCATGATCACCGACCGATCAGCTGCAGCCAGCTCGTGTGCCACGACGAGGCCTGATAATCCGGTGCCGACCACGATGACGTCAGAGTCCATAGAGCGAATGCTGCCACTCCGTTTTGGATCGCTTTTTGGTGTTTGCTCCCGCACGCCCGCTTGAGAGCCGCTATCCGACGCTCGCGAACGGATGCGCCATTACTCTGGGCCCCATGACCGAGGCAGCAGTCGTTTCCTCCTCCGATCTATTGCGGTTGCGGGGGCTGCTCACCGCCACAGGGCCCGGCATGGAACTGATTTCACCCGTCACTGGAGAGGTCATCGGCGAGTTACCGACCTCAACAGCTGCCGATGTCGAGGTGGGCGCCCAGATAGCACACCGCGCTCAGAAGGAATGGGCCGCTCGGCCAATCGAGGAGCGAGCGCAGTTGCTGCTGGATTTTCATGATCATCTGCTGGATCAGCGCGACTACTTCACAGATCTACTGCAGGACACCGGGACAGATCGGTTGACTGCCGTGTCGGACGTGCTCCATGTTGCTCTCACGGCGCGCTACTACGGACGTACGGCCCGGCGCTATCTGCGGTCCGAACGCGGCGAGGGCATCCTGCCCTTCATGACTCGAGTCGAACGGCATTACCTGCCTAAGGGTCTCGTCGGTGTTATCGGGCCGTGGAATTGGCCACTGACTATGGCAGTCTCAGACGGCCTGGCCGCTCTCGTGGCGGGCAACGCGATCATGCTCAAACCTGATCACCTGACACCTCTGGTCGCTCTGGCAGCGGTGGAGCTGCTGCGTACCGCCGGCCTGCCAGCCGACCTGTGGCAGGTGGTGCATGGACCTGGCGCGGTCGTAGGACGGGAGTTGATCGACGTCAGCGATTATGTCTGCTTTACCGGTTCGACTAACACCGGGCGTACCGTGGCGACCCACTGCGCTGCCCGGCTGATCGGCTGTTCACTCGAACTGGGTGGCAAGAACCCGATGGTGATCTTGGATGACGCTGCACTGGACGCGGCCGCCGAGGGCGCCGTGCGGGCGTCGTTCTCCAGCGCGGGGCAGTTGTGCGTCTCAGCCGAGCGCATCTACGTTGCCGAGTCCCTCTTCGAACCGTTCGTGCAGGCCTTCGTCGCACATACGCAGGCACTCCGGCTCGGTACCGGGCCTGACTTTGCCTTCGATATGGGCAGCTTGATCAACCATGATCAACTCGATCGGGTCAGCAGCCATGTCGAGGATGCCAGATCCAAGGGTGCGATGGTGCGGACCGGCGGTCGGCGGCGCGAGGACTTGGGTGAGCTGTTCTACGAGCCGACCATTCTGACCGGTGTCACGCCAGAAATGGACTGCTATGCCGAGGAGACATTCGGGCCAGTCGTCAGCGTGTATCCGGTCGCCAGCGAAGCGGAGGCGGTGGCCCGCGCCAATGAATCCGATTATGGACTCAACGCCAGCGTCTGGACCTCCGACCATGATCGCGGGCGCCGGGTAGCCAGCAAGATCAAATGTGGCAGTGTGAATGTGAACGAGGGCTTTGCGGCCACATTCGGCAGCATCGATGCGCCGATGGGCGGAATGAAGAACTCAGGACTCGGCCGTCGCCAAGGACGCGACGGCATCCGTAGATTCGTCGACGTCCAATCGGTGGCCACTCAGAGTGTCATCCCGCTCGCCCCAAGCCACGGCCTGGACGCCAAATCGTTCACCTCGCTGCTGACCGGCGTCTTCAGGGTCATGAAGAAGGCCGGCCGGGCCTAGCCGGATGGTCATAGACTCATCGCTTCCGGAACTGGGCGGACACGGCACTATGACGAGCTGTTCGCTCCGACGACTGCAGGAGCTTGCGATCTCAGAAACGATGTGCTGGACCCTGCAACGCGAGCGACGAAGGAATCGGAACGCGCGAACAGCTTGTCAGAGCGCCAATCAAAAACGGGGAGAGGACGTCAGATGAGCCAACGAGATCACGATCTGGTGTTGGTGGTCGACTTCGGTGCCCAGTACGCGCAGCTGATCGCACGTCGGGTACGCGAAGCCAATGTCTACTCCGAGATCGTGCCGCACACCGCATCGACGGCGGAGATCTTGGCGCGGCGGCCCAAGGCGATCATCCTCTCCGGCGGCCCCTCGTCGGTCTACGAGCCGGAAGCTCCACAGCTCGACGGCGCGCTGGTTGACACTGGCACACCGGTTCTGGGCATCTGTTACGGATTCATGGCCATGGCTCAGGTTCTCGGTGGCTCGGTTGCTCGTACGGGAATGCGGGAGTACGGCCGGACCGTGGTGAACCTGACCGATTCCAGCACTCTGCTTGCCGGATTGCCCCCCACCACGAGCGCGTGGATGTCCCACGGTGACGAAGTCACCACGGCGCCGGACGGCTTCCATGTGGTCGCCACATCAGCACGGGCGGCCGTGGCGGCGTTTGAGGACACCGACCGTGGGCTGGCGGGGGTGCAGTGGCATCCGGAGGTGTTGCACACCGAGCGCGGCCAGCAAGTGCTGGAGAATTTCTTGTTCCACATTGCTGGCTGCACACCGGATTGGACGCCAGCCAATATCGTCGAAGAGTCAGTGCTGGCCATTCAGCAGCAGGTGGGTGGCAAGCACATCATCTGTGGCCTGTCTGGCGGAGTTGACTCCGCGGTAGCGGCGGCCCTGGTGCAGCGTGCGGTCGGTAGCCAGCTCACCTGCGTCTTTGTCGATCACGGCCTGCTACGCAAGGGAGAGGCCGAGCAGGTGGAGCGCGACTACGTGGCCGCGACCGGCGTCGACCTGAAGGTTGTCGACGCCTCAGAGCAGTTCCTGTCGGCGCTGCATGGCGTCACCGATCCGGAGCAGAAGCGCAAGATCATCGGGCGGGAGTTCATCCGAACCTTCGAGACCGCGGCTCGCGAGGTGGTGGGTGAGACCGGAGAAGTCGAGTTCTTAGTTCAGGGCACCCTTTATCCGGACGTCGTCGAGTCCGGTGGCGGTCAGGGTGCGGCCAATATCAAGAGTCATCACAATGTCGGCGGATTGCCCGAGGATCTACAGTTCCAGCTGATCGAGCCACTGCGCACATTGTTCAAGGACGAGGTACGGGCGGTCGGTGCGCAGCTCGGCTTGCCTGCCGGAATCGTCTGGCGGCATCCGTTCCCGGGGCCGGGTTTGGCTATTCGAATCATCGGCGAGGTCACCCGTGAGCGGCTTGCCGTGTTGCGCGAGGCGGATGCCATTGCGCGAGCCGAGCTGACGGCAGCCGGCCTTGATCGCGACATCTGGCAGTTTCCGGTGGTCTTGTTAGCCGACGTTCGCTCGGTCGGCGTACAGGGTGATGGTCGAACGTACGGACACCCCATCGTGCTGCGGCCGGTGACCAGCGAAGACGCCATGACCGCTGACTGGGGCCGGCTACCGTACGAGGTGCTGGAGAGAATCAGCACTCGAATCACCAACGAGGTCAATGAGGTAAATCGGGTCGTGCTGGATATCACCAGCAAGCCGCCCGCGACGATCGAATGGGAGTAGTGCCGGAAGGCCCGCCCCAACGCCCAGCAGGCGATCCATCACGCTCGCCTGACAGGTCCTCGAGCAGCGTCGCGAATCGAGCCAGCCCGGCCTCCGTCGGCTTGGACATGTGGTGCGCTTGCGTCATATCCGGAGCGTATTCGTGTTGATCGCGTGCGGGGCGTACGTTTGCCACCAAAGGGGCGAAAACGAACGCCTCTAAGGCGTCAGCGGCTCAGGTTTCCCACCAGAATGGCGGAAACGAGCACCGTGGAAGAGCGGTATTTCGCCGTGGTGAAATCCACATCGATGCCATCCGGAGCGCACCTAGACTGAGTAAGAAAAGCATCGCTGCGTGCGGCTCCGCCGCAGCAAGCTCTGTCGGGAAACACCGCGTATCAAGAAGGATTGACCGTGTCCGAGATCACCAGCCCCACCCCGCCAACCGGCCTGACCGGCACTGCCCGCGTGAAGCGCGGCATGGCCGAGATGCTCAAGGGCGGGGTGATCATGGACGTCGTCACACCAGAGCAGGCCAAGATCGCTGAGGACGCCGGGGCGGTTGCTGTGATGGCGCTGGAACGCGTGCCCGCCGACATCCGTGCGCAGGGCGGCGTGGCGCGGATGAGTAATCCGGACATGATCGACGGCATTGTTGCGGCGGTCTCGATACCGGTTATGGCCAAGGCCCGGATCGGGCATTTCGTCGAGGCACAGGTGCTGCAGTCGCTGGGCGTTGACTACATCGATGAATCCGAGGTACTGACACCGGCCGACTACGCCAACCACATTGACAAGTGGCGATTCACGGTGCCATTCGTCTGCGGCGCCACCAATCTCGGCGAGGCGCTGCGCCGGATTGCTGAGGGCGCGGCCATGATCCGATCAAAGGGCGAGGCAGGCACCGGTGATGTCTCCAACGCCGTCACCCACATGCGCCAGATCCGAGGCGAAATCGCGCGGCTCACCTCAATGGCACCTGACGAGCTGTATGTGGCAGCCAAGGAACTGCAGGCACCTTACGAACTTGTTGCTGAAGTTGCACAGCTCGGGAAGCTGCCAGTGGTCCTCTTCACAGCTGGCGGCATCGCAACGCCGGCTGACGCAGCGATGATGATGCAGCTGGGCGCTGAAGGCGTCTTCGTCGGCTCGGGAATCTTCAAATCCGGCAACCCAGCCGAGCGAGCCGCGGCCATTGTGAAGGCGACCACCTTCTACGACGATCCTGACGTGGTCGCCAAAGTCTCGCGGGGACTTGGTGAGGCGATGGTGGGCATCAACGTAGACGACATTCCGCAGCCACATCGTCTCGCGCAGCGCGGCTGGTGAGCCGCTCGCCGATTGTCGGCGTGCTTGCCCTGCAAGGTGATGTACGAGAGCATCTCCGTGCGCTGAACGCGTGCGGCGCCGACGTCCGACCGGTACGTCGCCCGGCCGACTTGGACGGCCTCGATGGGATCGTGCTTCCCGGCGGTGAGTCCACCACTATCGACAAGCTCTCGCGGATCTTCGAGCTACGCGAGCCCTTGATCACGGCTTTGCAGGGCGGGCTACCGGCATACGGCTCCTGCGCCGGAATGATCTTGCTCGCAAAGAACGTGCTGGACGGGACCAAAGATCAACAAACCTTTGGTGCTCTTGATATCACCGTGCGCCGAAACGCTTTCGGGCGTCAGGTCGAATCCTTCGAAACCGACGTTGATCTTGACGGCATTGGCGGCGGTCCGGTTCATGCGGTATTTATCCGCGCTCCGTGGGTAGAGACCATCGACGATGGAGTTGAGATTCTGGGCGACGTAGTACCGCCTGGTCTAGACGAGTCGAAGATCATCGCGGTACGTCATGAGAGCGTGCTGGCCACTTCGTTCCATCCGGAGGTCACAGACGACCTCCGGATACACCGCTACTTCATAGAACTAGTACGTGCGGCGCACTGATTGCGGAAAATCAGGAGCGACCGGTTCCCTGCTCGCCCTCGGACTCGCTGGCAGATTGGGCTCCGGGCGCTCCTTCGGTCGGCCCGCTCTCGGTTCCGCTGGGGCGCTGCTCAGGACCCTCAGGTTCGGCGGCCCATTCAGTGGCGTCCTCTTCATGAGCCGCTGGAGCCACGGGGGCCTCAGGCTCGGACGGAGCCGTCGCCTCCGGCTCGGATCCAGATTGCGGCGGCGGAGAGGTCGTCTCTTGCTGGCGCTGCTCCCAAGGTGCGCCTTCGCCACCCCAAACGGAATCCTCGGCTGAAGCTTGGCCAGCCGCCTGAGGCGGCTGCCCAGGCGCCGTTGTCGAGGGCGGGGCGTACGCCGGTTGGCTCGACGGCGGCGGCGTTGCGGAGAAACCGCTCGCCTGGCCTTGCGGACCGCCTACGGGCGGATACGCCGGCGGGATGGGCTGCGAGCCTTCTTCGGGCACCACAAATAGCGCGATGATGTAGAGGACGATCGGAACGCCGGTGAACAGCGAGATCACCACGGTGAGCACCCGCACGAGCGTGGGATCCATGTTGAGGTAGTTCGCGACTCCAGCACAGACACCGCCCAAGACTCGGTTGGACTTGCTTCGCTCCAATCTTTTTGGGGCCTGCGGCGGGTAGGGGCTGCTCATGACACACCTTTCCTTAGGGGATAGCTACTGACGGTTCCGAGAAAGGACGAGGCCGAGAACACCGACGGCGACCAAACCCATGGGAGCCACGATTCTGATCACCTGCCAATTGATAGGTCCGACAAAAGTTAGCCACAGCGATCCGAGCGCCACGCAGCTGAGCAGTAGGCCGAAGATCAAGGCAACGACGTCGTAGGTTTTTCTCATCGTTGCACCTCGATGTTGCCGGCGTCTACGGAGAGGTCGAGGGTCAATGTGTGTCGCCCTGACTGGATTGGCTGCGGATCGGGAACTCGGCCGTTGAGTTCGGAGCCTGCTTGAACCTCTGTACCGTACGCGCGTACCGCGCCAAGATCAGCTCTATAGTTGATCACGACGTCCGCGTCTTTCGGCACCGTCACGACAAGCTCACCGAGATCAACATGGGCTGTATAAGTGGCGTCGCTCGTCATAGCCAGGTGAGTGAGATCGACCGACAGCTTGCCAAGGTCCTCCGAGTCCCCGGCAGCCGGCAGCTCAGCCAGGCTGGTGTAGGCGTGAGCTGAAGTGGTCCCAAGGGGTGGTGTACGCATTGCGGGTCCGGCCGCCGTAGCGATCACAACTGCGACCGCTAACACGATTCCGAGCGGAAGCAGACCTCGCGCCATGCCAAACCAGGTGGCCGCCAGCAGCGTCAAGCCGATCACGAGCAACGCTGCTGCTAGATAACCGGCGACCGGGATAGCAAGACCCAGCGCCTGAGCGACTCCCAGCCCAGACAGCGTCAGCCCGAGAACGATCAAGGAGATCAGCCGCAACCGCTTGGCTGACCTGCTGTTAGACATCCTCACGGGCGCCGCCGGCGGCGGCTCAACGTAAAGGCCGGCCGGATCCGGCTCCGCCAGGAAGGCGTCGTGCTCTACAGCCTGTGGATGATCCGTGCCCTGCGGAACAGATGGCGCCTGGGACAAATCTTGCGGTGGCGGAGTCGGCCAGTCCTCCCGGGGCCCGGTTGACGTTTGCCCGGCCGCAATCTGGCGACTGTGTTCCTCAATTCGTCGTTCCTCAATTCGTCGTTGCCATGCTGCCGCGGCTTCTGTGAACGGCGTCGGCGGGCCTGGATAGTGCACGAACTCGGGGAGCACGGGCTGAGTGGGAGCCGGAATGGAATCGGCAGCAGAGTCCGGTATTGATTTAGCGGCCTTGCCCTGCCGACTCTTGTAGAAACCGAAGTACCAAATGACGGCAATCACGATTGCAGGTCCGATGCCAAACGGGCTCAGCCAACCAAAGACCGCAAACGTCGCAAGAGTGGCCACCACGACGAGCGTGATCCACAGCTCCCGTGGCCAGCGCCGGATAGATTCGCCGAAGAGATCATCAGCCGGGGCTTTGTTGCTGCCTTCGACCGGGATCAACAACCAGCCAGCAAGATAGAGAACCAAGCCGATTCCACCGCTCAGCGCAAGCAAAGCCCAACCGACCCGAACCAGCACCGGATCAATCCCCCAATGTTGAGCTACACCGCCACACAGGCCAGCTAGCTTGGCGTCCGTCGCACTACGGCGGAGCGTCCAGATTGAGTTCATGCGCTCCATCCTGCCGAGCGGGCTACTCTCGAAGTATCAGGGAGGCCCCCCAAATGCTCCCGGCTCTTGGGCTGAAGGCGGAACCTTTCGTCCCGCAGCTCCGTCCAAGTTCTTTCGGCTCGGGGACAAGTCCGGGGCGACCCTGCTGGTCGTACGCCAAGACGCGTGTGAGGCTTAAAAGACAATGAATTTGCGGGAGCGCAGCGACCACGAGCCGCAGCGGCGAGCTGTGTTCATGACCGCCACGGACTCGAGTGAACTCGAGCCTGACCTTCACCACTCCGAGAGCGAGCCGTTGGAGCAGGCCAGCGCCGACGGTCAGACTGCGGGACCGACCGTCGAAAGCCCTGATCCAGCGAGAGCTGAATCGCCAAAGCCAGCCAAGGCGGCGGGAGCACCATTGGATGCGGCGGCAGGCCCCGGCCCAGCAGCCACCGATGAGCGGCCGCGAGCCACCCGAGTGGCAGAGGGTGCCTGGTTGGGTGGTGTTTGCACGGGATTGGCGAGGCATCTCGGCTGGCCATTGCTGGCAGTTCGAGTTGCCTTCGTCGCACTGGCGACCTTCCAGTTCATTGGCGTAATCGCGTACGGCGCACTGTGGCTGTTGCTGCCACCCGAGTCCACTGTCAAGGCTCCGGGTCTGGAGTCTGCAAGTCGGGCAGGTCTGCGGGCCGAGAGCAAGCCGAAGCGCAGGATCGACTGGGGCATGTTGTTGGCACTGATCGCCCTCGGAGTCGGTCTGATATGGATCATGCAAAACACCGGGCTGGGTATTAGTTCACAACTGTTCTGGCCGGTGGCCTTCGCTTGTGCCGGAGCCGCACTGGTATGGCGCCAGGCCGACTCGGCACAGCAAAAACGCTGGCGTGAGGAGGCCGGCGGCAAGGCGTGGCTGGCTCCCTTTGTGGCCCGTGGCGGCTGGCCGTCGCTGGTACGAGTGATCGTCGGTCTGGGGCTGGTCGGTGCGGCGTTTGGCATCGTGCTCGCCCAGCGAGGACAGATCTCACAGTTGCCGGAAGTCATGGCGATGACGATGCTGGCGCTGGCAGGTGTGGCGATCGTGCTGGCGCCATGGCTGCACCGCTCGCGTACGGTCCTCAATCAAGCGAGAGCCGAACGGGTACGTGCCGACGCTCGCGCCGATATGGCGGCCCATCTGCATGACTCCGTGCTGCAAACGCTCGCCATGATTCAGCGGCAGGCCGACGACCCGAAGGCGGTTCAGCAGCTGGCTCGTCGCCAGGAACGTGAACTGCGCAACTGGCTGTACGGCGATGAGTTGCACGAGGCGACGCTCAAGGCCGCCCTCACCGCTGCTGCTGCAGAGGTTGAGGATGAGCGCGGCGTACCGGTGGAGCTGGTGACTGTTGGCGACTGCGATAGTGACGAGGCGATTCAGGCTCTGGTACGCGCAGCTCGCGAAGCCATGGTCAACGCCGTCAAGCACTCCGGAGCCGACAAGATCGACGTCTATGCGGAGGTCGATGATGAGTCGGTCGAGGTCTTCGTCCGCGATCGCGGCAAGGGCTTCGACGTAGACGCTGTGGCGGAGGACCGCCTCGGCGTCAAGGGCAGCATTATTAATCGCATGGCACGACATGGCGGCTCTGCAACGATTCGTTCCATACCCGGCGACGGCACCGAAGTACGACTGGAGATCAAGAGATGACTGAAACCACGAATCAGCCCAGCTCGCAGGTTGCACCCGCCGAGCGAGGACCGTACCGGGTCGTCATCGTTGATGATCATGCGATGTTTCGCACCGGCGTCAAGGCCGAGATCGGCCGGTCGGTAGCGGTCGTCGGTGAGGCCGCCGACGCCGTGCGGGCCATCGCGGTCATCCTGCAGACGCAACCAGACGTTGTGTTGCTTGACGTGCACCTGCCGGGCGGTGGCGGCGTCGAGGTGATCAGCAAGGTGCATGAGAAGAATCCCGAGCAGAAGTTCCTCGCGCTGTCGGTATCCGACGCCGCCGAGGACGTCATCGGCGTGATCCGGGCTGGTGCTCGGGGTTACGTCACAAAGTCGATCAGCGGCACAGAGCTGATCGACGCGATTCGCCGAGTCGCCGAGGGTGATGCGGTCTTTTCGCCACGCCTCGCCGGGTTCGTGCTGGACGCCTTTTCAGGATCGATTGATCTTGCGACGGTGGATGAGGACTTGGACCGATTGTCGCAGCGTGAGCGTGAGGTGCTTCGGCTGATCGCGCGCGGTTATGCGTACAAAGAGGTGGCCAAGGAGCTGTTCATCTCGATCAAGACGGTCGAAACACACGTCAGCAGCGTGCTGCGCAAGCTTCAGCTCTCCAACCGCCATCAGCTGACCCGCTGGGCAACCGATCGCCGGCTCGTGTAACACCAGGTCGTTACTCGCGAATTCGTGAGCCGCGGCCATTAAGGTCAGGCCATGCAATTCGCGCATCAGATCTTGGTGCTCTTTCACCTGATCGGCTTGGCTGCCCTGTTCGGCGGCTTTCTTGTCCAGGTCAGGTCGAAGGACCCCGAGGTCAACGCGTCGATGTTGAACGGGTCATTCACGCTTCTGATCACTGGGCTCGCGCTGGTTGCGTTGGAGGAGGTCGGGGCAGAGCCGGTAAACCACGTCAAGATTGCGATCAAGCTGCTTATCACGCTGGTGATCGTCGTGCTGGTGGCCAAGAACCGTAAGTTCGCCACGATTCCCCGTGGACTGTGGGGATTGATCGGCGGTCTGACGATTGCCAATGCAGCAGTGGCCGTGCTGTGGCAGTAAGGTCGATCGTGAGGTGAGGTTGTGACCGAAGATTACGTCGCCATAGAGGGTCTGCTGAGATGAGGCTTTCGGCTCGCGTGGACTATGCGCTGCGGGCGTTGTCGGAGTTGGCAGCTGCCAACGCACCACGTACCGTTGAGCAACTCTCCGAAGCGCAACGAATTCCCAACAAGTACCTGGAAAGCATCCTGGGTGAGCTGCGTCGTACCGGTCTGCTGCGAAGCCAGCGAGGCCCCGAAGGTGGCTATCGGCTGGCCCGACCTGCCGATGAGATCAGCATCGCGGACGTAATCCGGGCACTCGACGGTGAGCTGGCCAACGTCCGCGGCAGTCGCCCGGAGAACCTGGCCTATGTCGGCTCCGCTGCTGCTCTGCAGGAGGTCTGGATCGCGCTACGAGCCTCGGAGCGAGCGATTCTGGAGGGCGTCACCTTGGCTCACGTGGTGTCTGGCGACATGCCCAAGCCGGTTGCGGCCTTGGTGGCAAATCCATCCGCCTGGAGCTGATGATCGGAAGACGGCTGTCCGACCTCTGAGACCTGCCATTGGCAGTGCGTTTTTGCTCGTTAGGATTCTCGCTAATCCCTAGGGACTCGGTAGTAATAGTCTTCAAGGATCTCAGTGAGAAAATTCATCGTTCTCGCCTTGGTGGGTTTGGTCGCGCAATTAGTGGACGGCGCCCTCGGGATGGGATATGGGGTGACGTCATCCACCCTGCTGGTTCTCGCCGGCCTGACACCACTGGCCGCTTCTGCATCAGTGCATTTCAGCGAACTGGGCACGAACCTTGCCTCCGGGCTGGCGCACTGGCGGCTGCGAAATGTGGATTGGCACGTGGTGGTCAGGATTGCCGGGCCCGGCGCGGTTGGGGCGTTCCTCGGGGCGACGGTGCTGTCGGTGTTGTCGACTGAGTGGGCGAAACCCTTGATGTCGGTGATCCTGGCGCTGCTGGGCGTCTATATCCTCCTCCGATTCGTTGTCGGCGTCCGCCCGCAATTAAAGAAGCGTCTCACTACTCCTTTTCTGGCACCGCTCGGTCTGTTCGCCGGCTTCGTTGACGCTACCGGCGGTGGCGGTTGGGGTCCGGTAGCCACTCCAGCCTTGTTGAGCGGCGGGCGACTGGAGCCGCGAAGGGTCATTGGTTCGGTTGACACGGCTGAATTTGCCGTCAGTGCCGCGGCCAGCCTGGGCTTTCTTCTCGGCATCGGCGCCTCGGGAATCCACTGGGGATTCGCGCTGGCGCTGCTTACCGGCGGGCTTGTGGCAGCACCGCTTGCTGCATACCTGGTTAAAATCGCGCCGGCGTATGTGCTCGGGGTGGCCGTTGGCGGGATGATCCTGCTGACCAACCTGCGTACGATCTTCAGCAGTTTCGAGGTGCCTGGATCGGCGCGCATTGCCGCTTATGTCGGCGTCCTGCTCGTTACTGGGGTCGGCTTGTACGTCGCCGCGATGCGGGGTAAGCGGAGGGCTGCAGCTTCCTCGACCGAAATGGCATTGGAGTCGGTCAACGCTTGAGCCAATGTGGTGGGGCCATGGACCCCTTGCGAGATGGGTTGCTGTAAGAGAGGTGTGTGTTAGAGCGCCGACCTGCTAGAGCAGCGGCCGCAAGGGCGTTAGGACGGTCTCGGAGAACTTCACCATGGCATGCCGCCGCTGCCAGTCGCCCAGGGTCAGCTCAACAGTGTTGGTGCAGTCGATGGCGAAGATCTCTTCCATCTGCTTGGCGACATCGCGGTTGAAGGCTTCCATGTTGAGCTCATAGTTGCCAAGCAGGCTTAGTCGATCGATGTTCGCGGTGCCGATCGTGGACCACTGACCGTCGATAGTCGCCGTTTTCGCATGCACCATGGCGCCCTGATACAGCAGCAGCCGTACGCCGTTGCGGAGCAAGTGGCTGTAGAAGCCGCGGGACAACCAGTCAGCCACAATGTGATTGGACGCAGCCGGGATGATGATCCGTACGTCGACCCCTCGACGAGCCGCCCGGACCAAGGCGGACAGGATGTCTGTGTCGGGGATGAAGTATGCGTGCGTCAGATAAATGTGGTGGGAGGCTCGGTCGATGGCATCCAAATACATGCCGCGAATGGGATAGACCATGTTGCGCGGCATGTTGCGGTGGATCCGAATGTCGGGTTGCCAAGTAGCGCTGCCGATATCCGGCAGTGCTGCTCGGCGACGCGCCCAGAGATTCCAGAAGTCAATGAAGGCGTTCTGAACGTCCCACACGATGTCGCCGGTGAGCCGGGCATGAGTATCGCGCCAGTCCGTCGCGTACAGGCTTCCGATGTTGTAGCCGCCTACGAACCCGACGACGTCGTCGACGACCAGTAGCTTGCGGTGATCGCGGCCGGTATTGCGAGGGAAGCGGAACCCCGACACGATCAAGGGGTGCCGGCGTACCGAGATGTTCTTCGGGAATATGAAGAAGGAGCGAGGGACGACGAGGTTGGCGAACTCGTCGAACACCACATAGACCTTGACTCCGCGATTGGCCGCATCGATCAGCGCGTCTTTGAACGCCTGCCCGACGGCGTCGCCCTTCCAGATGAAGCTCTCGAAGAAGATTCGCGACTTGGCTTGGCTGATGGCGTTCAGCATGTCGCGGTAAAGATCTTCACCGTAGGTATAGACGGTGACCTCTGAACCGCCAACGGTTACCGAGCGAGGCGGCAGTCGCGGGAACGTCGCTGGCTTGCGAAGTTTCTTTCGCCGGTGGTCGACGATGAACAAGGCTGCCAGCGTCGCTCCCTGTACGACAAGCACTGCCTGCACGATGCGCTTGAGCAACGTCCCAAACGAGATCGGCAGCACCGGCACATCCCCAAATCTACGCTGGGGCCCTTAGAGCCCACTGAGTGCGCAATGCATGTCGTGGTACGCCATTAAGGTGGTCTGAGCGATGACGAGTACTACCGAGGCCAAGCCGGCCCGCCCTCATGGGGCCCCACATAGTGCGCTGACGGCAGAACGACTGCTTGAGGGGCTCAACCCGCCGCAGCGGGAGGCGGTGCTGCACGAAGGTGGACCAGTGCTCGTGGTAGCAGGCGCTGGTTCTGGTAAGACTCGGGTACTGACTCGCCGGATCTGCTATCTGGTGAGCCAGCGCCGGGCACATCCAGGGTCGATTCTGGCCATTACCTTCACCAATAAGGCAGCTGCCGAGATGCGCGGCCGGGTCATGGATCTGATTGGCAATCGAGCCAAGCTCATGTGGGTGTCCACCTTCCACTCCGCTTGTGTGCGCATCCTGCGATCAGAGATTCACCGGTTCAACATGTCCCGGACCTTCTCGATCTATGACGATGCTGATTCCAAGCGGCTGATGCAGCTGGTGGCTCACGATCTTGATCTTGACCCGAAGAAGTTTCCAGTGCGGGCGATCATGAACTGGGTGTCCAATTGCAAGAATGAGCTCGTCGACTATGAGTCGGCACCTACCCGCGCACGTACGCCGCAGGAGGAAAGCTACGCCGAGGCGTACCGGGAATACCAGCGACGCTTGGTCGCCGCCAATGCGCTGGATTTCGATGATTTGATCATGACAACGGTGCACCTGCTGCAGGCCTTCCCCGATCTTCGGGAACAGTATCGGCGGCGGTTCCGGCATGTGCTCGTCGATGAATACCAAGACACCGACCACGCTCAGTACGTACTGATCCGCGAGCTTTGTGCGGCCGATCGCCACCCGGATCCGAATGTTGTGGCCATCGATCCGCCAGAGCTCATGGTGGTGGGAGATTCCGATCAGTCGATCTATGCCTTTCGGGGCGCAACCATTCGCAATATCAATGACTTCGAGTACGACTTCCCCGGCGCGAAGGTGATCTTGCTCGAGCAGAACTACCGGTCGACGCAAACGATCTTGAACGCGGCCAATGGCGTGATCAGACGGAACGAGGACCGGAAGCCGAAGAACCTGTGGTCTGATGCCGGAGAGGGTGAGCAGGTCGTTGGCTATGTCGCTGACAGCGAGCACGATGAGGCCCAGTTCGTAGTATCCGAGCTTCGCCGGCTTGCCGAAGCCGAAGGTCACCGTTACGGCGATGCCGCAGTGTTCTACCGGACCAACGCTCAGTCCCGAGCCTTCGAGGAAGCATTCATTCGGGCGGGTTTGCCGTACAAAGTTGTCGGTGGAGTGCGGTTCTACGAGCGGCGCGAGGTCCGCGACGCGATCGCCTACCTCCGGGCAATCGCGAACCGGACCGACGATGTTTCACTCCGCCGCATCCTGAATGTTCCGAAGCGTGGCATCGGTGATCGTGCCGAGGCGGCGGTCGCGGATCTGGCCACACGGGAAGGCATCAGCTTCGGGGACGCGCTACGGCGGATTGACGAGATTCCCGGTCTCGCTACGCGTTCGGCAAATCAGTTGAAGTCATTCGCAGACTTCCTGGACGAACACGAGGCAATGGTGGCAACTGATATGCCAGCTGATGCAATCTTGACCAGCGTACTCAACAAGTCGGGCTATCTCGCTGAGTTGCATGCTTCCACCGATCCCCAAGATGAGACTCGACTGGAGAACCTCAAAGAGCTGATTACGGTCGCACGCGAGTTCGTCAGCGGCGTGGCAACACTGACGGTACCGGAGGAGGAGCTGGACGATCTGGCGCCGGATGAGGAGTCCCAACCGCCGGCCGATTCGGAAGGCGAATTGGGAGCCGTCCTCGATCCGGAGGCAGACCTCGCGGCTGGGGCCGCCCAACCCGACGCCTCACTAGGTGCGTTCCTGGAGCGAGTAGCGCTGGTCGCCGACTCCGATCAGATTCCAGATGATCCTGACAGGGCACATGCTGGCGTGGTCACCCTGATGACGCTGCACACTGCGAAGGGGCTGGAATTCGACACCGTCTTCCTGACCGGTTGCGAGGATGGCGTTTTTCCTCATCAGCGAGCGATTGACGCGCGCAGCGGCGCCGAGCTCGCCGAAGAGCGGCGGCTTGCCTACGTCGGCATTACCCGTGCCCGGAAGCGGCTGTACATTTCCAGGGCAATCGCCCGATCGGCCTGGGGCTCGCCGCAGCACAATCCGCCGAGTCGATTCCTCAACGAGGTGCCGGACTACCTGATCGAGTGGCGACGAACCGAGGCCGCAGTAAGTAGTTGGCGGAACACCTCCGCAACAGCTGCCAACCAGGAATGGCGGAACAGAGTGGGATACGGCGCGAAGCCGAAAGTTAAAGAGATCCCATCCTTGGTTGCCGGAGATCGAGTGCTGCACACCGCCTTCGGAATGGGCAAGGTCATCGCAACCTCCGGAGAGGGCGACAAGTCCATGGCAGATGTGGATTTTGGATCATCCGGGCTGAAGCGGCTGGCGCTGCGGTACGCGCCACTGGAAAAGCTTTAGCTACCCGTCAGAACCACGTTGAGCTACAACCCAATGGAGTTCTGACAACTCGGCGCGCGACTACGTCTACAGCTTGAGGCCGTGGGCGTTGAGCCAGGGAACCGGGTTAACCGCCCGATAGATATCGCCCGGTGTGACACCGGCCGGATAGACCTCAAGGTGGACATGAGGTCCAAAGCTCCGACCTGTCACTCCAACCGTGCCGACGAGCTGGCACGCCGACACTGCCTGGCCGACGCTGACCGAAGTAGTCGACATATGAGCCATCAATGTCTGAGTGCCGTCTGGGTACTTGATGGCGACATAGTTCCCCGCCCAGCCACTGGCCGGTCCGATTCCGGCATTGGTTACCACGCCGGCCGCAGGAGCATGCAGTGGCGTACCGACCGGAGACGAGAAATCCAAGCCAGTGTGGTAGCGCGCCCATGGCCCGACCTGGCCGAAGCGAGCGGCGATGCTGTAACCGCTGGTGATAGGCAAGCAGCCCTTGGATGCGCCGCCGCCCTGAGCTGACGGAAGGCGGTTGGTTGGGGCGCTCTTTCCGCGTGACAGCAGCACCGCCTGCTTCCGAGTCGCGTGGGAGACTGCCTCAAGGGCCTTCTCGCGTGCTTTCGCCGACTTATCCATGGAGGCCTCGGAGACCTGCGAATCGATCTTGCTGAGGAGTTCGGCACGCTGATCAGCCAGGCTCTTGACCTTTGCCGGATCGAGCGGCGGCCGCTCGGCTGCACGGCTGATCTGCTTGGCATGATCGCTCGTCGCGACCGTTGCTGCCGATGTGGTGTGCTGGGCTGCCCCCGTGAGGGCTACCGACCCAGCGACGCCAAGTCCAAGAAGCGACACTGCCAACGCCGCCACCCCGTGGCGAAGCCAGACTTTCTTGTCCTCTTTGATCTCTTCGATCAAAGCGCGGCGCGCGCGTGTACGGTCCGACGACGAGCTAGACACCCCGAATCTCCTCGTACGACGATGACAGGTTCCCCGGTCCTGCCCCCGTACGCAGTTGAATATCGGTGTTCGTCTGCTGTGGAGGCCCGCGTTCTGTGAGGAACGCCTGGACGCTGACGACGACAATAACGGATTTGTAACGAGCTTCAAGCCCATCTGTCAACTTCGGCACGTGTTTTTTCAGTTGCCCGCGCGTCGCCTTGAACACGCCGTAGGCATGCCGCTAATGCGTGCTGACTCCGATGCTTGCGAGCCAGGGCTGCGGATTGATTGCTTTGTAGACGTCGCCGTACTTCACACCCGCTGGGTAGAGCTCGAAGTGCAGGTGGGCACCAAAGGCGCGGCCAGTCTGGCCGACGTACCCGATGACCTGCCCGGCACGAACGGTCTCACCAGCCCTTACCGCCATAGACGACATATGCGAGGACATGGTCGTCATGCCATCTGCATGCTTGATTGCGACATGGTTGCCAGCCCAGTCACCAGAGTTGCCGGCATAGAGGACGACTCCGGCCTTGGCGGCGCGAATCGGCGTGCCGTAACTGGCGCGAAAGTCAAGTCCGGTGTGGTAGCGGGACCAGCTGCCATACTCCCCAAAGTGCGCGCCAATCACGGCTCCTGGCACCGGCGCCACGCCAGCGGATCCTCCACCACCCGATCCGGCATCGCCCGAACCGCTGCTATTGGTGGAGCCGTTGCCATTCCGATCCGATGCCCCGCCTCCGGATTTGCCTGCGTTATTGCTGTTGGCGATCTCCGGCTTGGATGAAGGACTCCTGGACTGACTCTCCGCCTCTTGGCGCTTGTTGGCCGCCGCAACGCGGGCCGCGATCGCGCGACGTAGGTTTTCCGCCGCGATGCGGGCTGCCGCTTCGCGAGTAGCTCGATCCGCCACCTGGAGTTCTTTTTGCCGTGCATCGCTGCTTGCTGACTCGGCCGCTCGACTGATCTCATCAGCGGTCTTGGCCAAGAGCTCATCCCGCTGCGCCGCCTGCTCTCTCACTAGAGCGTCCCGAACTGCAGCACTTCTCGACGAACGATTGTCCGCCGACGTTGCGCGTTGGCCGAACGCAGCAAGGGCTGGGTCTTTCGGCGCCGACTGCTTGTCGGCCTTTTGAACAGGAGCGGTAGCAACCGTCGGTGATGTGTCGGGAACCGCAGACAGATCATCGGTTGTCTGGGCGTTGCTCGTCAGGCCCACCGCCACGGCGACGGCAAGGCCAAGAGCAGATACCCCAAGTGCCGCAAATCCATGCCAGAGCCAGACCTTTGCCTGATTGGATTCAGGCTCAGCGCTGAGGTCTGAATACTCTGTGCGTTCGGTTTGCTGTTCCCCGGACAGCTCCCTCATCCCTCACTGCCGGCGCGAGTCGCGATCGCCTCTGACCCGATCTCGGATTCCAGAGGAAAGTGCGCGACCTCGCACGCCAGCTACTTGTCTGATCTAGTTCCGTCTTTGACTGGACCCCCGAAGTAGGCCAGACAACTGAAGAAAAATAACAACAAGGTCACGGAAACATCAATGGCCTCCGAAGCCGACGCAAATTATTGACGAGCCCTGGCGTTATGTCGCGCTCGCTGTGCCGTCCGGGTCAAGCTCACGCAACGCTTGCGTGATGGTGTACGCGATCCGTCCGTTGTTGGGCATCGAGAGATGGCCGACGCCGCGTACGGCAATGTTCTGCACGTTGAGGTCAGGATGGTCTAGCCGGGCGTAGCGGCTAGGCACGATCAGATGGTCGATGTCGCTGTAGAAGGCGATGAAGCGGGTACGGCACTGTGGTGCCGGCTCGGCTAACTCCTGGATCACCGAGGAGTTCGGCGCAAGCTGACGGACTAACGGCAGCAGCGGTGCGGCCCAGGCCAACTGAGTGCCTTGATGCGGCGTACCGAGCGTGACCAAGGTGTGTACCTGCTGATCGCCTCCCAGCCGTTGCACGTAATAGCGCGCGATCAAGCCGCCAAGGCTGTGCCCGATGACATGCACGCGCTCGTAGCCCGTGGACGCACACAGCTCCTCGATGGCTTCGCCCAGCCGTACGGCGGCCCGCGGAATGTTGTGAGTGAGCACGCCATAGTCGTAGGCGGACAGCGTTCGGAAACCGCGTCGCCGTAACGCGTACTCCATCACCGTGAAGATCGCGTGGTTGTCGACGATCCCGTGAATCAGCACGATGGGCGTCTCGGCTGCGTCCAGGCGGTAGTGAAAAAGTCCACGTTGCTCAGGGGTGAGGCCACTCAGATCATGGTGCCGGCGGTCGTTGACGGCCTGAGCCGGTGTTGACAGCAACCCGAACGGATACATCATCATGTGGGCGGTGGCCCAAGCGGCCTCGATGGCAAGTCCAGATGCGATGCGCGGCATGTTGAGTGCGACCAAGCGCGACAGGCCCGATGAGATGCCGGCATTGGCACTGGCCCGCATGACAAAACATTACTGGGTAGTAGGTTGTAATTCGTGGAATCGGATGTGCAGTCATCCCCAAATCCACTGCGGTCCTCACATCCATTGCGGATTGTCATCGCCAAGCCAGGACTCGATGGCCATGATCGCGGCGCCAAGGTTGTTGCCCGCGCGCTACGTGACGCAGGCATGGAGGTCATTTACACCGGCCTGCACCAAACCCCCGAGCAGATCGTCGCTACCGCGCTGGCTGAGGACGCTGACGCCATAGGTCTCTCGGTACTCTCAGGAGCCCACATGACGTTGTTCGCCAGGGTGGTCGACCTACTCCATGAGGCCGAAGCTGACGACATCGTCGTTTTCGGCGGTGGCATCATCCCAGACGCCGACAGACAGCCCCTTACTGAGATGGGAGTCGCTCAGGTCTTTACCCCCGGCGCAACGATGAGCGAGATCGTTTCTTGGGTACGTGCGAATGTCGGGGCTGCCCGTGGGGTTGATGCTGGCTGAGCTTGTTCCGCAAGTGGTCACAGACGACAAGCGATTCGCGATCTCCTGATGCCGCCTCTGACCACTTCCCGGACTAAGACATAGCGAAGGGGCGCCAGCCGGGAGCAGACACCCGGATGGCGCCCCTCGACGCGACTATCCGAACAGTTGGTTGACCTGGTTGTTGGCGTCGGTCAACGAGGTGACCGGAGCCTTGCCAGACAAGACATCATCCATGGCCGGATGCATGATGCCCTCGATCTGCGATGCGTGGTCGGTGATCGGGAACAAGAACGTGGTCTTCTCCTTGACATTGATCAGGAAGGCCGACACGTCGACGCCCTTGGCTTTGAACGCGGCCTCGGCCTTGTCAGTCGCTTGAGGGATCGCTGGGAAGACGACAGCCTTCTCACCCACGATGTTCTGGCAGTCGGGCGACCCGAGGAACTCGACCCACTTCGCGGCTGCCGGCTTGTTCTTCGAACCGACCCAGATGGAATCAGCCAAGCCGTTGTACATGCTGGCCCGCTTGCCGCTGGGACCGGCGGGAAGCGGCGCAACCCCCGTCTCAATGCCCTTGGCACCGAAGAAGCTACCGATGTTCCACGAACCGTTCGTGGCCATTGCGTACTTGCTGGCGGCGAAGATGTCTGCCTCGGTCTGGCCAGTGACCGCGGCGACTGATGGCACGTAGCCCTTTTCGATCAGCGAAGCGAACCACTTGATGGTGTCCTGGAAAGCAGGCTGGTCGTAGTTGTAATGCGTTCCCCACGGGTTCTTGTCGGTGAACTGCCAGTTGTTGGAGCCGGTGTACATGCTCCACTGGGTCTGTCCGACGCCGCTGCCGGAGCCGCCGTCGAGGCCCATTCCATAGACCTTGACCTTGCTCTTGTCGAAGCCCGGCTCATCTCCGCGCTTGCCGCTTTGGTCGACGGTCAGGTGAGCGATCATCTTCTCGTACGTGCCGCCGTCTTGGGGATTCCATTGCAAGTTCTGAAGGTCGGCTTCCTTGACGCCGGCATCTGCGATCAGCTTCTTGTTATAGAAGATTGCGACCGTGTCGAAGTCCTTGGGCAGGCCATAGCGCTTGCCGTCCGGGCCCTTCCACAGATCCGCGAGGCCTTCTTGGTACTGGTTGACATTGAAGCCATCCTTGGTGAGCGTGTCGTCCAAGGGAACCAGCTGCTCCTGGCTGACGAACTCGGGATACTTGGCCAGATGGTCGGTGAAGACATCGGGCGCGTCGCCGGCTACGAAGCCGTTGGTGAGCTTGCCCCAGTAGTCGTCCCACCCGTACTGGGTGATCTTGACATTGATATTGGGGTTCGCCTGCTTGAACTTGTCGGCGCATGCCTGGTAAGCCGGCAGCTGGTTGGCATCCCACAGCCAGTAGCTCACGTCGCCGGAGGCGCTGCTGGTGTCAAGGGCACCGCTCTCGGACCCACCACCCCCGCCACTTTCGGAGCCACCACCGCCGCCACATGCGGTGAGTGTGAGGCTTAGGGCGGCTGCGCCCACAAGCAGAGCCCCCAACTTTTTGCGCTTTATTGCCATTGTTGGCAGATCCTTTCGCGTTTACCTCGGCAAGATCACCGGGGTGGTTGATGGGTCACAACGTCATTTCACGCCGGAGAAGCCGATCGAGTTGACGATCTTCTTCGCGAACGCAAAAAACAAGATCAGGATTGGTAGCGCAGCTACCAAGACCGCGGCCATTAGCCCGGCCCAGTCCGGACTTCCAGCCGGAGTTTGCGACCGGAAAACGCCAATCGCAACCGTCAGGACGCGCGTCTTGTCATTGCTGCCGACCAACAGCGGCCAGAAGTATTCATTCCACTGATTGATGAACGTCAGGATGAACAAGGTGATGATGGGCGCCCAGCTCATCGGCAAGACGATTCCGAAGAAGATCCGCCAGTGCCCGGCGCCGTCGAGCTTGGCGGCTTCCTCGATCTCCCGATTGATGCCGAGGAAGAACTGCCGCAGGAAGAAGATTGCAAATGGCGTCATGAAGAAGTAGGGCAGGATCAGGCCTGGGAAGGTGTTGAGCAGTCCCAGGTTCTTGATCAAGATGAAGTTCGGCAGCGCCACAAAGATCGGCGGGATCATCAGCGCTGTCAGGAAGATAAAGAACACCTTGTCTCGGCCTGGCCAGCGCAGCCGGGCGAATGCGTACGCCGCGAGCGCGCAGAAGAAGACCTGCCCTGCGGTAGTCAGGGTGGCGTAGATGATCGAGTTGCGCAGAAAGAGCCAGAAGTTGACCGCCGCGCCAGACCCACCCTCGGCCTGCGCCTCGGCCGGCGTGGCGAGCCCGAGGACACGCTTGAATGCACCCCAGGTGAAATCGACGGGTAGCAGCGACGCCGGGTCGGAGAACAGTGACTTCGACGTGGACAACGCGGTACGCAGCATCCAGTAGAACGGGAACAGGGTGATCAGAATGAGAATGATCATCACGGCCCAAGCAACTATCCGGCCGAGGTTGGTCCTCTTGCCCTCGGCCTGCGGCTTGGTGGTGGCTTCAGCGGCTCGAGCGGGAGCTGTTGTGGTTGCCATAGCTGCCTCCTCTCAGGCCAGGTCGGATTCGCCGGCCCGCAGAATCCTGAGCTGGAAGAGGGCGACTGCGGCGAGAATGATGAACAAGATCACTGAAAGGGCGCTGGCATAGCCGAATTGGCCTTCGGTAAAGCCCTTTTGGTAGATGTAGTACTGCATGACGCGGCTGGCATTGCCGGGGCCGCCTCTGGTAGTGACCGCCACGGTGTCGAACACCTGGAATGATCCGGTCACAGTGACCACTAGCACCAACGCGAGAATTGGCCTTAGTAGCGGCAAAGTGATCCGCCAGAACGACTTCCACTCGGTACTGCCATCCACAGCAGCCGCTTCGTAGACGTAGCCAGGGATCGTCTGCAAGCCGGCAAACACCAGCAGCGCCGTGTAGCCCATGTGCCGCCAGACGTTCACCAGGGCAATCGTCGGAATCGCCCAAGTCGCGTCTCCGAAGAAGGCGATCTTGTTCAGCCCGATTGCGGAGATGAACTCATTGACGAGGCCGATCTGGTAGTCCAGCAGCCAGAACCACAGCATCGCCGCAATGACGTTCGAGATCAGGAACGGTAGCAAGATCAAGCCACGGATGACCGTTGATTGAGTCAAGCGGTGCATCAGTACCGCGATGGCGACTGCCAATATGGTCTGGAGCACGATGTTGATCACCACGTACTCAACGGTCACCACGATCGCGTTCCAGAACAGCTTGTCCTGGAAGATTTTGGTGAAGTTGGCGAAGCCGATGTAGTGCGGGGTTCCGAGCAGGTTGTACCTGGTCAGACTGAAGTAGAAGCCGCGAAAGAACGGGTAGACGTAGAACACCAGGAACCCGATCGCCGCCGGCAGGAGGAAGATCATAGCCATGCCAAGATCCCGCCGGCCGGGCGGCTTGTCAGTGCCTCGTATTCCGGACTTGTAGTCCGCTGCGACGACGGGCTCAACCGTGTCGGTGGTCATGGGATAGGCGCAATCATGTGGGACGTCATCGTCTATTCCTCTCCGGCTCAAACGTGTTGGCCAGTGCGACGCCAAGGTGCGCAAATAGCTGCGTTGCGCCAGGAAGTTACACCAGTAGATGTCGAGCTAGCAAGACTTTCGTCCCAGTTATACTAAAATTCGCGTTCATATCGATAGATCACTACCGTCGCCAGACGTTGCTTGTCAACGGATCATCTACACCTGTAGATTCGGGCCCACCGATCGCTGACGACCCCCGAGGGGCCAAGATTATGGTCGAGCAGTCAGGTCTACGCCATGTATCTGAACGGCCCGTAACAATGCCTGACGGGTCGGGAGAAGCGGCGAAGACGCGCCCTCCCACAAGGGCTGATGTCGCCCGATATGCAGGTGTCAGCACGGCGGTTGTCAGTTACGTCGTCAACGACGGTCCTCGGCGTGTGGCACCCGAGACTGCTGCGCGGGTACGAGCGGCGATCGACATCCTGCGATATCGGCCGAACGTCAATGCGCGTGCGCTCAAGAAGGGCTCGACCGAAATGATCGGGTTGGTCCTTCCCGACATCACCAATCCCTTCTTCGCGGAGTACGCACGGGCTTTGGAAGTCGCGGCAACTGCGCACGGCTACGTCCTCGTGGTAGCCAACTCAGATGCTGACGAGGCTTATGAAAGCCGGATTGTGAGCGATCTCAGCAACAGGCATGTCGACGGTTTGGTCATTCGGAGCGTCTTGCCTGCGTCCGGATTTCGGGCCATGACCCTTCCCGGTCGCCCGATTGTGCTGATCGACTGCTCAACGCCTATTCCCGGTTACGTTGCGGTGGGTGCCGACGCTCGAGAGGGTGCACGAGTTCTCGTCGACCACCTCATCACCGTGCATGGGCACCAATCCATTCCGCTGATCACAGGCGACGAATCGAGCACAGCGCCTCGCGAGCAAGGGTGGGGCGACGCTTTCCAGGCTCACGATCTGCCGCCCGGGCCTATCCTTCGAACCAGGTTCACCCTCGCCGGTGGCTATGAAGCAGCCCAGCGACTCTTGAGCTGGCCGACTCGACCGACGGCGATTTTCGGGGCATCGGACCAGTTGTGTACCGGTGCCCTGAAGGCCATCAGGGAAGCCCGATTGCGCTGTCCTGAGGACATCGCCGTGGTGTCCTACGACGGTACGACGGAATCGGAGTATTGCTCCCCGCCTCTTACCGTCGCTCGGCAACCGATCCAGGCGATGGCCGAGGCGGCGGTCTCCGCTGTCCTGAACATCGCCTCCGCCGCTGCCTTCGAGCTGTTCCCGACAGAACTGGTCATTCGGCAATCCTGCGGATGCGGCACGCCAACCAGAGCGTCCTGAATCCTATTCAGCGGAGGCGAGGGCTCGTGCCGCCAGACCTGTGAACCAGGTGAAGCCAATGGCGACTGCGGCTCGTTGCAGCCCTCCCGCGATCTCAACAAGCCCTGGCCTCTGTCTGAAGCCAGCACTGGCCAGGACATAGCTCGCCAGCATGCCCAACGCAGAAGCTGCGGAATATGCCGCCCAGCCGCGCTCCCCATGTCTTGCGAAGGCGTGAGCGAAGGTCAACTCAGCCGCCGGCACACACAAGAAAGCTGGCAGCGTCAGCACGTCGTGTAGGACGCCACGAGTCGTAGAGCTGGTGGGAACAAGTGGGGTTCCCGGCGGATAGCCGCCAACCGGGTCGGTAGGGAAGGCGGCCGCACCGAGGATACCGACGGCAGCCGCGCCGAGAAGGACGGGGCCGACCCGAGTACCGATCTGAGGACAGAGCGTGCGGGAGAGACCGACCACAAAGGCAAGAGAAAGGCCACCGGTGACGGCGAAACTGGCGCTCTGCAACCAGCCGCGAGGGCCGAGCGACAAGGAGCTGACGGGGTGGCGTATGGGTGAATAGTCCACCCTGGTAAGGCCCTGAACAAGGACGCTGCCAAGGAAGAGTGGGCCCGCGATCAGCCCACCGCGCAGCAAGAGCCGGTTGCTAAGAACCATGATCGATTCCTATACCGAGGTTCAGCACTTCGCATCAAGACCAGCGCTCACAGATAGGCTTCGGTTCGTCTTTTCTACGGGCGCCAAAGCGGCATGGAGGCAAGTGTGGATCTGTACGAGTACCAAGCGCGTGACATCTTCGAGGCCCATGGTGTACCGGTGCTTCGCGGCATCACGGCAACCACCCCGGCCGACGCCAAGGCAGCCGCGGCTGAACTAGGCACTCCGGTAGTCGTCGTCAAGGCCCAGGTCAAGACCGGCGGCCGCGGCAAGGCAGGAGGTGTCAAGGTTGCCAAGACTCCGGAGGAGGCCGAGGCTCGCGCGGCCGAAATCATAGGTCTGGACATCAAGGGGCACATCGTCAAGACCGTTATGGTCACCGAGGGCGCCGACATCGCCGAGGAGTACTACTTCTCGCTCTTGCTGGATCGGGCTGAACGCCGCTATCTCGCGATGTGCTCCAAAGAAGGCGGCATGGATATCGAGACCCTGGCAGTGGAGCGCCCGGAATCCCTGGCTCGTATCGCAGTCGATCCCACAGTCGGAATCGACCAGGCCAAGGCCGCCGAAATCGTTGCTGCGGCTGGATTCACCGGGGCTGGCGCCACGGAGATCGCGCGGGTCATCGAGCTGCTCGGGACCGTGTACGACTCCGAGGACGCAACGCTGGTCGAGGTCAATCCGCTGGTGAAGGCAGCCGATGGCAAGATCATCGCGCTCGACGCGAAGGTTTCCCTCGACGAGAACGCCAGCTTCCGGCACCCCGATCATGCCGCGTTGGCCGACAAATCAGCCGAGGATCCCCTTGAGGCGGCAGCGAAAGCCAAGGGACTCAATTACGTCAAGCTCGACGGTTCCGTCGGGGTTATCGGAAATGGGGCTGGCCTGGTGATGAGCACCCTCGACGTTGTGGCCTACGCGGGCGAGGAATTCCCCGGATCGCCGAAGCCTGCGAACTTCCTCGACATCGGTGGCGGTGCTAGCGCTGAGATCATGGCCAACGGCTTGGAGATCATCATCAGCGACAAGCAGGTGAAGAGCGTCTTCGTCAACGTCTTCGGCGGCATTACCGCCTGTGACGCGGTAGCCAACGGGATCGTTCAGGCCTTCCGGCTACTGAGCAGTCGTGGGGAGCACATTGACGTGCCGCTCGTGGTACGGCTGGACGGCAACAACGCAGGGCTGGGGCGCCAGATCCTCGCTGCCGCGAACCTGCCGAAGCTGGAACAGGTGGACACCATGGACGGCGCGGCCCGCCGGGCGGCCGAGCTGGCGGCGAGCTGAAGGGCGGGCGAGAGCATGGCGATCTTTTTGAACTCAGACTCCAAGGTCATCGTTCAGGGCATGACCGGCTCCGAGGGCCGGAAGCACACCCAGCGCATGATGAACGCCGGTACCAGAGTCGTCGGCGGCGTCACTCCGGGCAAGGGTGGGCAGATCGTGGAGTTTCAGCGCGGCGGCGTACCGGTCTTCAACTCCGTGGGCGAGGCCATGGCTGCCACCGGAGCGAACGTGACGGTGATCTTCGTTCCCGCCAAATTCAGCCTGTCGGCGGTCGTCGAGGGCATCGAAGCGGGCATCCCTCTGGCGGTAGTGATCACTGAAGGGATTCCTGTAAAGGACACAACGCAATTCTTCGCTCGGTCGCAGTCAAGTGCGACCCGGCTGGTCGGGCCCAATTGCCCGGGACTGATCTCGCCGGGACAGTCCAACGCCGGCATAATCCCAGCCGACATCACCAAGGCGGGTCGCATTGGCCTGGTATCGAAATCAGGAACGTTGACCTACCAGATGATGTACGAGCTGCGCGACTTCGGCTTCTCCACAGCAGTCGGTATCGGCGGCGATCCGATCATCGGCACTACCCACATCGACGCGCTCCAGGCGTTCGAGGAAGACCCTGAGACTGACGCGGTCGTGATGATCGGGGAGATCGGAGGCGACGCTGAAGAGCGGGCTGCGGAGTACATCGCAGCTCATGTGACCAAGCCAGTGGTCGGCTATGTCGCAGGTTTCACCGCGCCCGAAGGCAAGACCATGGGACACGCCGGTGCGATCGTGTCGGGCTCATCGGGAACCGCGGCTGCGAAGAAGGAAGCGCTAGAGGCGGCTGGCGTCAAGGTTGGCAAGACGCCAAGCGAGACCGCAGAGCTGATGCGGGAGATTATGACCGATCTCTAGTCGACCTGGGTGGCGCGCTCGCCACCGCGTAGGGCGACGACGTTCCACTGATGGTTCGTGAAGTCGTACTCCGCTCGCGGGTTGAGGAACGTGTAGACCACCTTGGGTCCCGCGGAGACGATGCCCACCCGATACTTGGCAGTGCCCTGCGTCGACTTCTGCGACACAACGGTTGTCCAGCCGGAGACCGTGGTCTTCTGAGCGCCGACACTCCTCACTTTCCTAGCGTTGCCGACCGTTGCTGTGAGTTGCCGGCTCTTGCACCTGGAAAGATTGGATTTGATCCTGTCGACCAGCTTGCCGGCGGCCTTGGCGTTCTTCGTTGTGAGCACGATCTCGTTCAGGCCGAAGAAGTTCTTTCCACTCTCCTGAATCAGGTAAACCCGCGAGTTCTTGGACTTGGCCTGCTCGGTGTCCCAGTTGATCGACTCACATCCTGAGCCCTTGAATTCGTCCTTGGGCGCCTCGACCTCTGTGGCCACCCATGGGTAGACCTTTGGCCCAACCGGAGGCAGATCGCCACTGGCGAAGAAGCCCGGCTCGTCCCCTCCGAGCGGCGGCGGTCCATCTTCCACGCGAGGTTTGTTGCCGCAATCGCCGCCGACAGGACGGCATTGCACCGCGTTCACCTGCCCGAGCGCCTTGGCTACCCCGTTCACAGCGAGGGCCTTCGACGGTTGCACGGCATCGACCACGTTCACCACTGGACCGCTGCGGTTGAGCACCACGCTGTGCGCCCGCCAGTTCTTGCCATCACGCTCCATCACCACGACACCGGCAGCCTGATCACCGATCCCGCTGACGAGGTGGCCCGATTCAATCCACAGGCCCGTTACGGCACATCCGCCAAGAGTCTTGGCCGCGATCGCGTACGCCTGAGTGGCCTCATCTGGCGACTTGTAGGAGGTCGCGGCATGCAGCGCGAATGGAGCGTTCTTGCCGCTGTTGCCCTTGAGAACACGCACAAGTTCTTGCTGCGGCGTCGGCTGGCCCTCCGGCGGCTCGCCGCCGAAGCAAGCAGCTGTTGGACCATTCTCAGTCGCACCGCGCTGAGTGGAGGCCACTTTCCAGTTCTGATCCCGATCAATGGCCTTGGCCTGGCTTGGGTTGAGCATGAAGTCATCGCTCAACGCTGCGCTTGCGCTCTGACCTGAAGGCTGAGCCGCACCATTGGAATTTCCACCGGTCGTTGGTGCAGGGTCAGGCTGCGGCTGGTTCACAGCGCTTCGAACGGCGTACCCGATCAGCAGGCCTATCACGATGACGGCAGCTACGGATCCGATGATCAGAGCTAGTTTCCCGCGATGACCCAGCGACCGCCGCTCATCATCGTCGTAATCATCGATGGCATCCAGGGCTTGGGTACGGTGCTTGGTTGGTCGGCTGCGAGGCAGGATTGTGGTGGTTTCCTCGTCGTGGCCCGCTGGCCGACGCGGCGCCAAGTTAGCCGGCGTCATGAGAGTCTCTTGGGTAGGCGGATCCGCTGGTCTGGGAGCCACCCGGGGAGTCGGTCTCGGCGATCCGTTCAGGCGCGCGTCATCTCGATACAGCGGCTTCGGCTGATCCTGCTCCACCGGCGGTCTGACCGGCTTGTGAGCTGGACTTGTCGAAGCACGCCCTTCGACAGAGGCAGGGCGTATCGGCGCCTGGCCATTACCGTTGCGAGCCGGCTGGGCCGGACGCAGCGGCGGGGCGGGCTCGACATCGGGTTCGATGAAGGCTCGCCGGGGTCGATAGGTCCCGGAGTCCTGGTCGACCATGCTGAACTGCTCCCCCCGAGTTGCGGAGTGCCATCGCAGGCTTTCCTGGGCCGGCTCGGATGCCTCGAGAGCCGACAATCATGGGAGACTTTACCTGCGCTTGGCGTGTCTCGCTCATTTGCGTCCGTCGGCTGGGTAAACATAAAGGGGCTATGCCCTCATTACTGTCATCCCGGCGAGCTGCCGCAGAGATCACGCTTCAAGCGGCTCCGGCCCGAAAAAAGCATGCTCGGGCGGTCCCGCGGGCGGCTGCCGCGGGACCGGCCGGCTGGTCGGTCATCGCCGGTGTCGGTGGGCTAATGACGGCTGTCACAAGCTGGATTCTCTGTACGGGACTGACGGTCCTCGGCTGGCTGGGGTCCGATTCGGCGAGCTTTGGCGACGCCCTTCGGTTTGGCACCCGCTTCTGGCTGCTAGCCAACGGTGTTGGTCTGCATGTCGGAACGGTTTCGGTCACGTTGGTGCCATGGGGCGTGACCGCGGTGATCGCGTTCTGGATCTCGCGGTTCGCGGCTGCCAGCGCTCGACGGGTTGCTGGACGTCCAACGATGACGAGTGCTGGCTTTATCAGCGTCGTTGTCGTCTCGGCGTACCTGTTCCCGGTCCTTGTGGTGGTGCTGTCGCTGGATGAGCCGTGGCAGGTTCCGGCGCGTTGGGCTGCCGTGACGACGGTTTTACTGCTCGCCGCGATGTGGGGCAGTAGCCGGAACCTCGGTGGTAGACGTCCTCAGGTTCCCAGCATGAAATCTGCGGTGTCGCGCGCCGTAGTGGCCGCTCAGCTCGTCATGCTGGTGGCTGGAGCGGCCTTGTTGATCACGGGTCTCGGGATGCATCTGAAGCAGGTTGAGGCGTTGTATCAGGCACTGCACACAGGCGCCACAGGTGCCATCGCGCTACTCCTGCTGCAGCTAGCCTTTGCACCGAATGCGCTCGTCTGGTCTGCGTCCTACGCGCTGGGCTCAGGATTCTCCCTCGGCGCCGGCTCAGTGGTCGCTCCGGCGGGAACCCAACTCGGGATTGTTCCGGCGATTCCGCTGTTGGGCGCGTTGCCGACGGCTGGGCCCGGCGACATGGCGCAACTGTGGTGGCTCGCCGCGGGTGCGATGGCTGGAGCGATCGGCTGCTGGGTGGCGCTCGCTGATCGTCCGGCTATCCGTTTCGATCAGGCCAGCCTCAGAGGCGGGGCCTGCGGCTTGCTGGCCGGCGCGGTGTTCGCGGGACTGGCGTGGGCCGCCAGCGGTGATCTCGGCATTCTCCGGCTGACCGACGTGGGTCCGCGGCTCATTCCACTGCTTGTCATGGCTGGCACCACAATGGGCCTGTCGGGAATGATCACGGGGCTGGCGTGGGGGCTGATCAGGCGCCCCGAGCGAGGTTGACTGCGGTCAGGAGAAGTCGTCGACTCGCCACTCTGGACGCCAGTCCAGATAAGGCATATCGCCGTTGAACCGGAATGGCAGCCAGACATAACCCGCACGCGATGTATCCGGGTCGGCGCCGTAGCCATAAGGCTCGAGCCGGCGGGCAGCTTCGCTGGCAGAATGCGTTGCCATCACGTCTGCAGCACGTGGAGCGTCATCGGGAAGTTCGGGTAGCCAGCGATCGGCCAGCGCGACGTACAAATCGTGTTTGCCAGGATGCTTGAACACCGAGCTGATCTGCGATCGGAACGAGGTCCGGGTGACATCGGAGGGATGCGGGTCGCCAAGTGATCTCCATGGCCCGTGATAGGTCTCGGCGATAGCGATCTCGGACGGATTGGGCAAGTACCAGGTAGTGCCAGAGCTGATCAAGTAGTGAAAACCGTTGCGGACGAAATGAGCCGGAGCCTCTCGGACGAATGGCGGCCCCGGCCGCGGGAAGTGAGTCGAGTAGTAGCCGGTGAATCCCGTGCAGTCGTCAGTCAGGTCAGCACACACCAGCTCTCGGTGTACCCGCTCGTAATAGCAATACGCCTTTCCGTCGTCGAGGTCGACGACGACATCGAAGTCGCCTGAGTCCATGCCGAGCGGACGTACGCCGGGCTCGACGATCGTGTACGGACCTAACAGGGCATCGGCCTCTAGAGCGACCAGCCGCTGCGGTCGCCCGGCCCGCGATGACACGCGTAGCCAGCAGACATACTTTCCGCTTGTTGGATTCACGATGATGTGCGGCCGATCCAGGAGTTGGGTTGGATGCAACGGTGAGCTCGGGTCGTCGAGATCTGGCGGAATGATCAGGCCTAAGTCTTCCCAAGTGGCGAGATCGGTGGAGGTGTAACAGCGCACACCCCAGTGCCACACTCCGTCTCGTCCGGTGGTGCGCTCCTTGTTCTCCCCGTACCAGAAGAACGCGCCCTCTAGAGCCAGAATCGACCCGCCGTGAGCCTGAATCGGCCGTCCACTCGTATCCAGCCACGGCTGGCCTGGCCTGATCGGCCCGTCCATCATGCTGTCCCGCGAACTTGCCGGTCGTTCGCGCTATCGGAGGGCAGGAGCACCAGCATGAACGCGACCCTATCCACGCGCATTGCCGGCCTCCCAGCCCTAAGACGCTCGCTAGGCTGTCCGTCGTGCCCGAGCCCCTCGCCAGTACGCGTCTGGGCCGGCCGGCTCGACTGGTGGTCCTGGTATCCGGTACCGGCACTCTGTTGCAGGCGCTGATCGATGCTTGCCAGGACCCCTCCTACGGCGCTCAGGTGGTTGCCGTCGCCTCCGACCGGCCGGATGTCCAAGGACTGGAACGGGCAGTACGCGCTGGTATCCCGACGTTCGTGCAGGCTGTGGCTGATCACCCAACTAGGGCGGACTGGGACAAGGCGCTGACTGCCGACGTGGCGGCGTACGAACCCGATCTGGTGATCAGCGCCGGCTTCCTGAAGCTCGTCGGACCTGAGTTCCTGGCTAGCTTTGAAGGCCGCATGATCAACACCCATCCAACGTTGCTGCCCTCCTTTCCCGGGGTGCACGGCCCGCGCGATGCCCTGGCCTACGGCGTCAAGATCACTGGAGCCAGCGTGTTTCTCGTCGATTCTGGAGTCGACAGCGGTGTGATTCTCGACCAGCGAGCAGTGCCGGTCGCCGATGATGACACCGTGGAGACACTGCACGAAAGGATCAAGGTCGTCGAGCGCGAGATGCTTGTCGCCATCACCCACCAACTCGCCACGCGGAGCTGGCGAGTCGCCGATAGGAAGGTGCTCTGGACATGATCGATTCGTCTCCCGGGGATGATGTGAGCCGGCGGCCGATCAGGCGTGCGCTGATGTCGGTTTATGACAAGACCGACCTGCTCGTTGTTGCATCCGCCCTGGCCGACGCAGGGGCAGAGATCGTTTCGACCGGCTCCACTGCAGCGAAGATCGCTGAGGCCGGTCTGCCGGTTACCGCGATCGAGCAGATCACAGGATTCCCGGAGTGCTTGGACGGTCGAGTCAAGACTCTGCATCCGAATGTCCATGCCGGTTTACTAGCCGATCTTCGGCTGGAGTCGCATCGCGCACAGCTCGCCGATCTTGATATCGAGCCGTTTGATCTGTTGATCAGCAACCTGTACCCGTTCACTGCGACGGTGGCTTCTGGTTCGAGTCCGGACGCCTGCATCGAGCAGATCGACATTGGCGGCCCTGCCATGGTCCGAAGTGCGGCGAAGAATCATGCCTCAGTGGCCGTGATCAGCTCGCCCGAGCAGTATCCGCACCTTCTGGAAGCCCTCGGCGAGGGTGGCTTCACACTGACAGAGCGGCAGGCGCTGGCTGCGGCAGCGTTCGTCCACACGGCAACCTACGACGTTGCGGTTGCGAGCTGGATGGGCAACGTGGTCAGCGATCTCAGTGACGGCACCGGCTTCCCGAGCTGGATCGGAGGCACCTGGGAGAAGGTCACTGGGCTTCGCTACGGCGAGAACCCACACCAGCCCGCGGCGCTGTACCGCACCACCGGCTCCGGTCGCGGTCTGGCGAACGCGAAACAGCTGCACGGTAAGGAAATGTCGTACAACAACTACGTTGATGCAGACGCCGCACGGCGGGCCGCCGGCGATTTCGACGAACCGGCCGTAGCGATCATCAAGCACTCCAATCCGTGCGGCATCGCAATCGGGTCCGACATCGCCGAGGCCCATCGAAAGGCGCATGCATGTGATCCCATCTCGGCGTACGGGGGTGTAGTCGCGGCGAATCAGACGGTCACTGTGGAGATGGCGCGACAAGTCGCCGAGATCTTCACAGAGGTGATCATTGCGCCCGGTTACGCCGATGGTGCGGTCGAGGTGCTCGCCACCAAGAAGAACTTGCGGATCCTCGTTGTGGAGGCCCCTGCTCGGGGTGGCGCCGAAAGCCGGCGTATCGATGGCGGGTTACTTATCCAGCTCTCCGACACCGTTGACGCTGATCACGACCGGGCCGTCAACTGGAAACTGGTCGCTGGCCAGCCGGCGTCGGAGGAGGTCTTGGCCGATTGCGAATTCGCGTGGAAGGCCGCGCGAAGTGTGAAATCCAATGCCATCCTGCTGGCCCGCGACGGTGCTTCTGTCGGGGTTGGGATGGGTCAAGTGAATCGAGTCGACTCCTGTCGGCTGGCGGTGCAGCGGGCCGGAGACCGTGCGGCGGGTTCGGTTGCGGCCTCCGATGCTTTCTTTCCTTTCGCCGATGGGCCGGAGATCCTGCTCGCCGGCGGGGTGTCGGCTATCGTGCAGCCGGGCGGCTCGGTGCGTGACGAGAATGTCATTGCCGCCGTTCAGGCTGCTGGCGCGACCATGTATTTCACCGGCGCGCGACACTTCTTCCACTGACCCTTGATCGATCTGAAAGTGTGGATATGACGGCCCGGATTCTCGATGGCAGGGCCCTGGCGGCCACCATAAAGGCTGAGCTGAGGGGTCGCGTGGCGACGCTTGCCGAGCGGGGCATGGTCCCGGGTCTGGGTACTGTGCTGGTCGGCGATGACCCCGGCAGTCAGGCGTACGTGCGGGGCAAGCACCGGGATTGCGCGGAGGTGGGCATCGCGTCCATCCAGGTGGAGTTGCCGGCTTCCATCACTCAAGATGAGCTGGCCTCTGTCATCGCCGACTTGAACGCTGACCCAGCCTGCACCGGCTACATCGTCCAACTGCCGCTCCCAGGCGACCTGGATGACTACACTGCGCTGGCTCTGGTGGATCCGGACAAAGATGCCGACGGTCTGCATCCGGTCAACCTTGGCAAGCTCGTCCTGGGCGAGGTCGGGCCGTTGCCGTGTACGCCGCGAGGAATTGTCGAGCTGCTCCGCCGCAACGGCGTCGGGCTCAATGGGGCAGAGGTCTGCGTGGTTGGGCGGGGGACGACGGTTGGCCGGCCACTTGGACTGCTGCTGACACGCAAAAGCGAGAATGCGACAGTCACGCTGTGTCACACCGGGACGGTTGATCTTGCCCGGCACACTCGCCAGGCCGACATTGTCGTCGCCGCAGCTGGCCGGGCGGGCCTGGTGACCGCTGACATGATCAAGCCGGGCGCGATCTGTGTTGATGTTGGCATTACCCGCACCGCGGCCGGCCTCGTTGGCGATCTTCATCCAGACGTGTTGGAGGTCGCGAGCTGGGTGGCGCCCATACCAGGGGGCATCGGGCCAATGACACGGGCCATGCTGCTGACCAACGTCGTCGAACGCGCCGAACATCTGGTGGCTCGTGCCGCGCCGGTCTGAATCCAGCGCGGCCGCGCGATCGCTTCGCCAATGGCCGTTATTGATCGTGGTGATCGGAGTCGTCGCTGGTTTGGCCGTCAGCTTTCTGGGGGAATCCACCTGGCGTCTGGGCTGCTTGCTTATCGGCGCATCGCTGGGTGTTGGTGCGGTGGAGCGGATTGTATTGCCAAGCCGCGACGCCGGCTTGCTTCAAGTGCGTACCAAAGCCTTCGACGTGACTGTCCTGGCCGTTGGTGCCGTGGCGATCATCGCACTAGCAATCGTGGTCCCCGAGGGCCGCTGAAGGAGCCGGGTCAGAGCCTCAGATCAACCCTGACCACCAGCTGCGATGACAGCGATGATCACCCAAATGATCACGAAGGCAATCCACACAATCGCGAGAATGGTGAAGATCTTGCCGAGCATGCGGCCAACGCTGATGTTTTGTTCGTTGGAGTAGTGGATACCCGTTGTCTGAATGTCCCGCTTGGCCTTGTTACCCAGGTACCAGGCGATTGGGGCGAAGATCGTGACGAAGATGCCGAGGATCCCGAAGATCAAGATCAAGGTGCCCTGCGGGTGCTCCTGTACCGGAGGCGCAGTGTATGGCTGACCGTAAGGCGCCGGCTGACCGGCAGGCTGGTACTGCTCCGAGGGAGGGTAGGGACTCTGCCCGGACTGCGGATAGGGCGTCTGGCCGGACTGCGGGTACGGGGCCTGGCCGGACTGCGGGTAGGGAGTCTGCCCCGACGGCGGGTAGGGAGTCTGCGGGCTTGGCTGGGCCTGCGGCTGCTGCTCTTCGTGCGGGTTGGTCATGGGCCTATTGTTCCCTACACCGCTCGCCCGGCCCAGCCAACCGGCCGGGGCCGCCAGATCGTCACAAGCTACTCATTCCGACAGCCGCGAAAAAGAAACCGAAGATGAGCCACATGACGATCACAATAGCGAGGAAAACCAGCGCGATGATCGTGACGATCTTGCCGAGAATTCGCCCGGCATTGATATTTGACTCATTGGAGTATCGAACGCCCGACGCCCGGATTTCCTTCATCGCATTCGCGCCCAGGTACCACGCGATGGCGGCAAAGACGCTGAAAAAGACACCGATGATCCCGAAGATCAAGATCAGCGTTCCCTGCGGGTGTTCCTGCGGGGGTGCGCCGTACTGCTGCCCGTAAGGCATCGGGGCAGCGCCGACCTGAAGATTGTTCGTCGCGGGGAATGGACTGGGTGAGCTCTGCTGGATATATCGATTGTCCAGGTGGGAGTCGGTCATGGCCAGCCATTGTTGCGTAGCAAGCTGCCTACGGTGGCGAGTTCACAAAAGCGGCGGGGTGATTTCTCAGGCTGTCAGAAATTTGCGTTGGAGATGCCAGCGATGATCGCCAGCACGATGAAAAGCGTGGCCAGGATGCAGATCGATACGCCGACTATTCCGGTGATAATGCCTGCGATCGCCTGAGAGCGGCCGGTATAGCGTCCAGGGTCCGCGTCAATGTCGTTCTTGACGCGACGACCGACAGCGATGCCGCCGATCCCCACCAGTCCGCCGATGATGCAGCCGAATCCCAACACGGTGCCGAGAATGCCGAGGGTGAGAGCCAGTGCCGCTTGTGGGTGGGGTACGGCGGGCGTGGTCGGCACGCTGCCATACGGCGTCACTCCGCCGAACGTGGCCTGGTAGGGATTGGCCTCGTATGGATTTCTATAGCCCGACTCGATGTAGCCCTGGTCGGGATCGCCGTAGGACGGCATCGGCTGGGAATCCAAGCCCGGCCCGGTGTATGTCGAGTTAGTACTCGAGCTGCCGTATGAGCTGACGGGCCTGCCGTACGGGTCCACGGTGGGGCGTCCGTACGGATCCGCCGAAGGTTGCCCGTACGGGTCGGCCGAAGGGCCTGCGTAGGGGTCGGCGGCGGAGCCTCCGTACGGGTCCGCGGAAGGATAGGACGGCCACGCTTGGGAGCTTCGGTCGGCCGACCCGCCATCAGTGGGTTGATATGTCGGAGTGTCCGGGTCAGGGCTTGAGTCGGAGCTGAGCCCGTCGGAGGGGCTCGACCCCTCACGGCTGAACGGGTTCGGCTGCTGGCTTTCAGTCATGGCAACCAGTGTTACGCAGGATGGGTCACACTAGGCGATGAGACCGAGTGCGCGTACCGCGTCGCGCTCCTCTTCCAGCTCGGCGACGCTGACGTCGATCTTGCTTCGGGAGAACTCATTGATGTCCAAACCTTCGACGATCTGGTAGTTGCCCCCGGTTACCGTGCACGGGAATGAGCAGACCAGACCCTCGGGGATCTTGTACGAACCATCAGTTGGGACCGAGATTGAGACCCAATCGTTCTCTGGCGTTCCCAGCACCCAATCCCGCATGTGGTCAATGATCGCGTTGGCGGCGCTCCCGGCCGAACTGGCCCCGCGCGCCTCAATGACTGCGGCTCCGCGCTTCTGCACCGTGGGCAGGAATGTGGATTCCAGCCATTCCTGATCGTTGATCAACTCCGCAGCGTTTTCGCCGCGTACCAAGGTGTTGAACAGATCGGGGTACTGGGTCGTCGAATGATTGCCCCAGATCGCAAGGTGGGTGATGTCAGCGACACTGGCACCGGTCTTAGCCGCTAGCTGTGCCTTTGCGCGATTGTGATCGAGGCGAGTCATCGCGTTGAAGCGCTCTGCAGGGACATCGGGTGCGTTGCTCATGGCGATCAAGGCATTGGTATTGGCCGGGTTTCCGGTGACCAGCACCTTGATGTCGTCGGCAGCATGGGTGTTGAGGGATTGCCCTTGGGGCTTGAAGATTCCACCGTTGGCTTCCAGCAGATCTCTGCGCTCCATTCCCTTAGTGCGGGGGCGGGCGCCCACCAGGCAGGCGAGGTTGGCTCCGTCGAAGATCATGTTCGGGTCGTCGCCCATCTCAACGTTGGTCAGCAGCGGGAAGGCACAATCCTCAAGCTCCATGACGATACCTTCCAGCGCCTTGAGGGCCGGCGTGATCTCGAGGAGGCGGAGCTCCAGCGGCTGGTCGAGGCCAAGCATCGAACCACTAGCGATGCGGAACAGCAGGCTGTAGCCGATTTGGCCGGCGGCGCCGGTGACGGCGACCTTCACGGGTGTGCTCACGAACTCTCCTGAGAGCTGGACGGGGTGATACGTAGGGTGACGCTAGCAAGCTCGGGCATCGCTGACACGCTGAGGTCTGTGATCGATCCCAGCTCTGAGGTAGATCCCGTTGCCGCGGTCGTGGCCGCGCTGCAGGGTCGAGAAGGCACGCGTTGGATCGGAGTTGATGGCAAGGGTGCGACCGGCAAGACGTCGTTGGCAGCTCGGATTGCGGCAGCCCTCCCCGGGTCAGTGATCGTGCACATAGACGACTTCGCTCGGCCAGACCTTCGCGGCTGGGAGCGGGCTCGGTTCGTCCGTCAAGTCCTGGAGCCGCTGCTTGCCGGGCGACCCGCCCACTATCAACGGTGGGACTTCGACCGGAATGCCGGCGCAGGATGGCACACCGTCCCGACCGGGCTTCCTGTCGTGGTCGAGGGAGTGTCGTCGACCGACATGCGGGTTGGTGTCCCGTGGGACTTCACGATCTGGATCGAGGTGCCGTACGAGATCAGGTTGGCGCGGGCGCTTGAGAGGGACGGGCCTGAAATGATGGAACGCTGGCTGACCGACTGGATGCCTAGCGAGGATGCCTACGAGCAGGAGCAGCGACCTCAAGATCGGGTTGACCTGGTCTACCGGCCGCCGTGGGCGGCGGCATGAGTCTGTCAAACCACCGCCTAGTTGTTCGGTAGGTTGGCGGCATGACGAAGATCAAGGTCGAGGGCACCGTTGTCGAACTCGACGGGGACGAGATGACACGGATCATCTGGCAGTTCATCAAGGATCGGCTGATCCATCCCTATCTCGATGTGAATCTGGAGTACTACGACCTCGGCATCACTCACCGCGACGCCACCGATGATCAAGTGACCGTCGATGCCGCTAATGCGATCAAGAAGCACGGCGTCGGTGTGAAGTGCGCCACCATCACCCCGGATGAGGCGCGGGTGAAGGAGTTCAACCTCAAGAAGATGTGGACCTCGCCCAACGGCACGATCCGCAACATCCTCGGTGGCGTGGTGTTTCGGGAGCCGATCATCATCTCGAACATCCCGCGGCTGGTGCCCAACTGGACCAAGCCGATCGTGATCGGCCGCCACGCCCATGGTGATCAATACAAGGCGACCAACTTCAAGGTGCCTGGCGCAGGTCAGTTGACGATCACCTTTACGCCAGAGGACGGCGGGGAACCGATCCAGCATGTCGTTGCCGACTATCCGGCCGATGGTGGTGTGGCGTTGGGGATGTACAACTTCAATGACTCGATCGCCGACTTCGCACATGCCTGCTTCGCGTACGGGTTGGAGCGAGGTTATCCGGTGTACTTGTCGACCAAGAACACGATCTTGAAGGCCTACGACGGGGCGTTCAAGGACATCTTCGCCGAGGTCTATGCCGATGAGTACGAGGCCGACTTCAAGGCCGCTGGACTGACCTATGAACATCGCTTGATCGACGACATGGTGGCCGCGGCACTGAAGTGGGGCGGCGGTTACCTCTGGGCCTGCAAGAACTACGATGGCGACGTACAGTCCGACACGGTCGCGCAAGGCTTCGGCTCGCTCGGGCTCATGACGAGCGTGCTGATGACACCGGACGGAAAGACGGTCGAGGCCGAGGCCGCGCACGGCACGGTGACCCGGCACTATCGGCAGCACCAGGAGGGCAAGCCCACCTCCACCAACCCGATCGCCTCGATCTTCGCGTGGACAGGCGGACTCAAGCACCGCGGCAAACTCGACGAAACCCCTGACGTGATCAAGTTCGCCGACTCCCTGGAGGACGTCGTCGTACGGTCGGTCGAGGACGGCGCCATGACCAAGGACCTGGCCAGCCTGGTCGGCCCCGATCAGGGCTGGCTCACCACCGAGGAATTCCTCGACACCCTCGACAAGAACCTCGCCGCTCGCCTCTCCTAATACGCCGACTTGTCAGCGTCAGTGGTCGCTATGGCAGCCACTCGCGCTGACAAGTCAAGGTAGTTGTCCACAAGAACGGCGTAGGCCAGTCGCTCGTCAACAGATTCCCGTAACAGCGAACGATTTGATGGCGGCATCCAAAAACTCCAGAGGTGATCTGCTCGCCGTACCGTCCGGACTCATCTGTCAGTCGAGCGGCGCTGCAAGCCGGTGTCATCCGGCGCGATGAGGTCGAGCACCTGGGTCTAACACGCGCCTTCATCCGAAATCAGCTCAAAGCTTCTCGTTGGACACAGTGGGGCGATCATGTCCTACTCATCCATAACAGCACTCCCAGTCGTCGACAGCTGATGATGATGGCAGTGCTAGATGTCGGCTACCCGGCAGCGCTTGCCGGCCACACGTCACTGGAACTTGCTGGCTTTAAGTCGTTCGCGACCGAAGCCAACGACGTCCACCTGATCATTCCGCACGGCGCTCGGTGTTATTGCTTCGCCGGAGTACGAGTCCATGAGTCGCGACGCCTACGGCCGGAGTGTCTCATCGAGTTGGGCGGACTGCCTTGCACTGATGTGGCACGCTCGGCGATCGATGCCGCTGCGTGGCAGCCGTGGCCGCGCTTTGCCTGTGCACTTGTTGCGGCTGTCGTGCAGCAGCGGCTGTGCACGGTGAAGGATCTCGAGGGTGCCATGCAGCACGTTGGGCGCGTCCGACACAAGGCTCACCTCCGAGAAGCACTACGTGATATTCGAGGCGGCTCGCAAGCATTAAGCGAGATTGACTTGATACGAGTCTGCCGACGCTATGGCATTCAGGAGCCGGATCGCCAGGTTAGGCGCCGTGACTCGGAGGGTCGCCTGCGCTACCTCGACGCCGAGTGGAAGCTCAAGGACGGCCGATGTGTCGTATTGGAAGTGGACGGCGCCCATCACCTTGACGTAACCAGTTGGCAGGGTGACATGCGCCGTGAGCGGAGCTTGGTGGTGGGTGGCGCTCAAGTGCTTCGAGCAACCGCCATCGAGCTGCGAGTCGAGCCCGCGCTAGTCGTCGCAGATCTATGCGCCATCGGCGTTCCTCGAGTTGTCAGCATCAGTGGTCGCTAGAGCAACCACTGACGCTGACAACTCGGTGTTAGGGAGTTACCTGAGCGAGTTACAGAGTGGTGGCGCGGCCGATCTGGACGAGTTTCCAGCCCGCGTTACGCCAGGTGGGGGCGTGCAGCTTGAGGCGGCCGTCGATGATCAGCTTTGATGCCACCAGCTCGCCAAGGCGTTCTGGGTCGAGCTGCCGGAACTCCGGCCACTCCGTAAGGTGCAGCACCACGTCGGCGCGATGCACTGCCTGCTCGACACTGGCAACCTGCATGAAGCCCTCACGGGGTGGCAGCCGAGCCTGTGGATCGTAGATCCGTACGTCCGCGCCAGAGGCGTGCAACTGATCGGCCACGGTCAACGCGGGGGAGTTGCGGGTGTCGTCGGTGCCGGGCTTGAACGCCGCTCCCAGTACGGCGATCCGTTTCCCGACCACACTGCCACCAGCCTGATCGATCGCCAGCTCGGCAAGCTCAGTCCGCTGACCGGCGTTGATGGCCTCCACAGATCGAATGAAGTCGGTCAGCACAGGTACCCCAAGTTCCTCAGCGCGTACGGCCAGTGCCGCGATGTCTTTGGGCAGACAGCCGCCTCCAAAGCCCAATCCGGCGTTGAGAAACTCTCGCCCGATCCGCTTGTCGTAACCAAGCGCATCGGCGAGCAAGATCACATCACCACCCGCGGCCTGGCACATCTGAGCCATCGCGTTAATGAAGCTGATCTTGGTCGCCAGGAATGCATTGGCCGCGACCTTGATCAATTCACTGGTGGCGATGTCGCAACGCACCACAGGAACGCGATCAGTGATCGGGATCGCATAGATCTCCTCCAGCAGCTCCAAGGCGTGGCGAGAGTGCGTGCCGAAAACCAGCCGATCGGGCCGCAGCGTGTCCTCTACCGCGTACGCCTCGCGCAGAAACTCCGGATTCCAGGCAACCTCTATGTCGTTCCCGGCCGGCGCCAGCCTGCGTAGCCGCTCTTCGAGCGCCAGGGCGGTGCCTACTGGCACCGTGGACTTGCCGACCACCAACGCCGGTTTGGTCAGCAGTGGCGCCAGCGTATCGACGGCCGCATACAACTGGCTCAAGTCGGCGGCACCACCGGGGCCGGACGGGGTGCCCACCGCCAGAAAGTGAACGTCCGCCCAGTCGGCAATTTCGGCGTAGTCGGTGGTAAACCGAAGTCGTCCTGACGCGGTATGCCGCTCCAACAGCGGCTCTAGACCGATTTCGAAGATGGGCGACTGCCCGGCGTTGAGTGTCTTGACTCGATCGACGTCAATGTCGACCCCGATCACCTGATGACCGAATTCAGCCATACCAGTGGCATGGGTGGCACCCAGATAGTTGGTGCCGATAACGCTCACCCGCAATGTCACCCGCAGATCCTCCCATAACTTGCCAACCGCTAAGGGCTGGAATACAGCACAAGATCGACCACCTGGCCATCGCGCAATGGTTCGCAGACGGGCTGAACCCCAACCATCCGATAGCCAGCACGCTCGGCGACCCGACGCGATGCGGCGTTACCCACCGCAGAACGAATCAGCAGTGATCTCGCGAGTCCGAAGTCCCGCGCATACCCAGTGACCAGCCGCACGGCCTCGGCCACCACCCCACGCCCGCGTGCGTCAGGGTGCGCCCAGTACCCGATCTCACCACGCTTGGCGTAACCGCCAAGACCGTCCAGGCTGATCGAGCCCAAGCAGCGGTCATCATCCGGATGCGCGATGCACCACGCCAGGCCAATCCCTCGCGCAGCCAGCTCGGCGATCCCGTCGAGGTACGCCAGTGCGCTGGCACGTTCGTACGGTTGGGGCATAGAAACCAGCCAGTAGGAGGTCTCGGGATCCGAGCAGCCTTCGACAATGCGGTCGGCATCTGAGGTTCGGAAGGCGCGGAGTCGTACGCCTTTCCCGCGCAACGGGACCGGATAGAGCCACGGTTGCGGCAGCTGCGGATCGTCGCGGGTCAGCGTGGCGATCCAACCATCCAGGAGCTCCTTCCGATGCACCAACAGGCGCCGAACAGTGCCATCGAAGACAAAGCCGACCTTCGCCGCAGTGCGCCGGGAGGCCCAGTTGCCGACTACCGCCCGCCACCGAATGACCTGCAGTCCCGCAGTCTGGAATCCGTAGTCGCACACCAGCTGCAATGCTGCCGTCGTGATCGAGCGGCCACGCGCGGCAGGATGCAGCCCGAACCCAACCTCGCCAATTCCGTCGCCCTCAAGGTGCAGAATGATCGTGCCGCAGAAACCGCGTTGGGAGCCTCGTTGCGCCTCAATGGTCCAGCAAAGATGTTGACCGCTGATCCAACCGGCAGCGCACAGTGCCAGAAACTCCTCGGCGTCACGCAGTTGGTAGCCATCGGCCGGGGTGGGGACTGGCGCCCAGCGAATCGTCTCCGGATCCCGGCATTGCTCGACCATGGCAGGGAGATCGGCCGTCGTCGTGGCCCGCAGCGTAATGCCGGCCTCCGCGTCGACCAGGATTGGTACCGCGTCAGGGAAGGCCCGTGCCGTTGGCAGCGCGGACGGCCGCGGATTTGTTTGGCTCTGCTCGCGCGACCGACGGTCGGAGTGCGGACTGGCGTTCACATCGCCCATGAGCCTCATCCAACTCAGCGGCGGAACTGAGTTCACAACGGGGGTTCAGTGCACCGGCCATGCCGGCGTCGACGATGTTCACTACGCTTGCTGAGGTGAACGGCGACGCCGACTGTGACAGACCTTTGACCTCCTGCAGCAATGACTAGCGTCGTCTTCAACAGCGTCCTGATCTTGGTACTGGTCATGATCCAGGGCATCTTTGTCGCGGCCGAGCTTGCTTTGGTCTCACTCCGCGAAAGCCAAGTCAGGCAACTGGCCCATCAAGGCAAGCGCGGCCAGTTGATCGCGCAACTGACGTCGAACCCCAACCTCTTCCTCTCCGCCGTACAGGTCGGAGTGACGCTATCGGGCTTCCTGGCGGCTGCTTTTGGCGCCGACAAGCTATCGGGCGATCTGGCGCCGGTCTTTGAACGATTGGGCCTGAGCACCGGAGCCGCGGACATCCTTTCGCTGATCTTGATCACCATCGTGATCTCCTACGTCTCGATCGTGATTGGCGAGCTGACCGCGAAGCGATTGGCATTGCAACGCGCCGAGGGCACCGCCCTTGCCCTAGCGCCACTGGTGGACTTCATCGCACGAATCACCAGGCCGGTGATCTGGTTGCTCGGTGTGTCCACCAACGTTCTAGTCCGCGTTCTCGGTGGTGATCCCAGGGTCTCCCGCGAAGAGGTCACCAACGAGGAGATCCGCGCCATGGTGAGCGGCTCGACCACTCTGGGTGATGAGGAGCGCCGGATTGTCGACGACGTTTTCTCAGCCGGTGAGCGCAACCTGCGCGAGGTTATGGTGCCCCGCACGGAGGTCGACTTCCTGCCAGGCAACATGCCCGCTCATCGTGCAGTACGCGAACTGAGCAAGGCGCCGCATTCGCGCTATCCGGTCATCGGGGATTCCGCAGACGACGTCATCGGCTTCGTGCATGTCCGCGACCTGCTCGATCCCGATATCAGCTCACGTACCACCCCGGTCGCCGAGGTCGCACGTCCAGTGCTGTCGATGCCCGACACCGTTCGGGTACTCCGGGCGCTCAGTGATATGCGACGCAGCTCCGCGCACCTAGCCATCGTTCTGGACGAGTACGGGGGGACGGCTGGCATCGTGACGATGGAGGACTTGGTGGAGGAACTCGTCGGTGACATCACCGACGAGTATGACGTGGTCGCCGAAGAGCGGGTCGGCGTACGCGGCGACCTAGTGATCGATGGGTTGACCACCCTGGACGACTTTGCCGAGAAAACCGGTCTGGTGTTGCCGGAGGGTCCCTACGACACCCTGGCCGGCTTCTTCATGGCCCGGCTCGGGCAGCTGCCGAGCGTCGGTGATGCGATCTCACTGGAGCTGGCTTCAGTCGATCAAAACGACGAGGACCTTGCGCAAGTGGAACTGCGCGTGAGCGAACTCGACGGGCGCCGCGCCGCTGTATTTGTCGTGCACCGTCAGGACGGAAAGGATTTCACCCCAGCGGCGCCCTAGGGGAGGTCGCCAAGCTCTGTTGAATTGCGCTCTGACAAGCTATTCGGCAAATCCGACTCCTTCGTCGCGTGCCGTGGCCCAGCCGCGAAGCTTTCATCGTCTTTGATGGCAAGCTCCTGCAGTCGCCGGAGCCAACAGCTCGTCATAGCGCTAGACATTGTCGCCGGCGGTCGCAGTGACGCCAGGCTCGGTCTCAGCCAGGGATTCTTTGTCGTCTGCCGACGCATGCCACATCCATCCGGCGATTTCTGGCATGTCTTCGCCGTAGACGCGGATGTACTGCCTATGGTCGATGATCTTGTCCACCAGCTCCTGGCGTACGTGGGCGGCGCTGGATCCCAGCTGTGGTACCCGGTCGATGGCGTCGATGGCCAGGGAGAAGCGATCGATCTCGTTGAGGACGCACATGTCGAACGGAGTGGTGGTGGTGCCTTCCTCCTTGTAACCGCGTACGTGGATGTTGTCGTGGTTCCTGCGCCGATAGGTGAGGCGGTGGATCAACCAGGGATAGCCGTGGTAGGCAAAAACGATGGGCGCGTGAGGGGTGAACAGGGCGGTGAATTCCATGTCGCTCAGACCATGCGGATGCTCCCGGTCGTCCTGCAATCGCATGATGTCCACGACATTGATGAAGCGAATGCGAAGGTCGGGGAACCGGTTCTGCAGGATCTCGGTCGCCGCGAGCGCTTCCATCGTGGGTACGTCCCCGGCGGAAGCCATAACAAGATCGGTCTGGCCGTTCTGATCACTGCTCGCCCAGTCCCAGATGCCGATGCCCTTCGTACAGTGCTTGATTGCCTCGTCCATCGAGAGGTACTGGGGGGCAGGCTGTTTGCCGGCAACGATGACGTTCACGTACTGGCTGGATCGCAAGCAATGATCGGTTGTCGAAAGCAGGGTGTTCGCATCCGGCGGTAGATAAACCCGTACGATCTCGGCCTTCTTGTTCATCACATGATCGATGAAACCGGGATCTTGATGGGAGAACCCGTTGTGATCTTGACGCCAGACGTGACTGGACAACAGATAGTTGAGCGAGGAGATCGGACGCCGCCATTCGATGTCATCGGTCACCTTCAGCCACTTGGCGTGCTGATTGAACATCGAGTCGACGATGTGAATGAAGGCTTCGTACGTCGAGAGGAAGCCATGTCTACCGGTCAGGAGGTATCCCTCCAACCAGCCCTGAATCGTGTGCTCGGACAAGATCTCCATGACTCGGCCGTCCGGCGCCAGATGATCGTCGTAGTCGTAAGTCTTGGCCTGCCAGGCGCGATTGGTGACTTCCAGCACGTCCTGCCAGCGGTTCGAGTTGTTCTCATCGGGCGAGAAGAGCCGGAAATTGCGGTGATCTTCGTTGAGCTCCATGACGTCACGGAGGAATGTGCCCATCACCCGTGTCGCCTCGGCAATGGTATGGCCCGGCCTGTCGATTTTGACTTCGTAGTCGCGGAAGTCCGGCATCCGCAACGGGTGCCGCAATGCGCCGCCATTGGCGTGTGGGTTGGCGCTCATGCGACGCTCACCAGCCGGATGAAGATCGGCGATTTCAGGCACCGGCCGGCCCTCGGAATCAAACAGCTCCTCGGGTCCGTACGACTCCAACCATTTCTTCAATTCCTGTAAATGCGAGGGGTTCTGCCGGGTATCGGAGAACGGCACCTGGTGGCTGCGCCAATAGTTCTCGACCATCTTTCCGTCGATCTTCTCCGGGCCCGTCCAGCCCTTGGGTGAACGGAGGATGATCATGGGCCACGTCGCCCGACCACTGGCGCCGCCTTCCCGATAGTCACGCTGGATCTCAGCTATGCGATCGAGGCAGCCATCCAACGTCGCGGCGAACTGCTGATGCATCGTCGCCGGGTCATCACCAGCGACCTCATATGGCTCGTAGCCATATCCCCGCATCAATGCATGTAGCTCATCAGTTGGGATGCGGGCTAGCACGGTGGGATTCGCGATCTTGTAGCCGTTCAGATGCAGGATCGGCAATACCGCGCCGTCGCTCGCTGGATTCAGGAACTTGTTGGAGTGCCAGGAGGTCGCGAGCGGCCCGGTCTCTGCCTCGCCGTCCCCGATGACACAGGCGACGATCAAGTCTGGGTTGTCGAACGCGGCTCCGTATGCGTGAGAGATCGCATAACCGAGTTCGCCTCCCTCATGAATCGACCCAGGAGTCTCTGGAGCAACGTGGCTCGGGATGCCGCCGGGGAACGAAAACTGGGTGAAGAGCCGCTTCATGCCCCTGCCATCGCGGGTGATGTTGGGATAGACCTCCGAATAGGTACCTTCCAGCCATGCCGCCGATACCAACGATGGGCCGCCGTGACCGGGACCGATGATGTAGATCATGTCCAGGTCACGCTGGGTAATCGCGCGGTTGAGGTGGGCGTAGAGGAAATTGAGGCCAGGTGAGGTGCCCCAGTGTCCGAGGAGTCGCGGTTTGACATGCTGGGCCTGAAGGTCTTCGCGCAGCAGCGGATTATCCATGAGATAGATCTGTCCGACCGACAGGTAGTTCGCTGCCCGCCACCACATGTCCATCCGCCGCAACTCCTCTTCTGACAATGGACCGGAAGGAGTGGCAGTGGGTTCCGGCTGCTCGGTTGCGTCCGACTTCTTTAGCTGATCATCTGTCGTCGTTGAGGTCACAGTCTGCTCCGTTTCCCAGCCCGCTAAAGGGTGTTATGGACGTGCCCGGTCGCTGTGGATATGCCCTAGCAGCATTGCGCTAGCGTTGCGGCTCCGTAGCAATCACAACAAGGGCCTTTCGTCCCCCATACCCACGATCTCTGAGCATGTGCACGCGCGAAATAGCTCCGGGCGAGCGCGGTAGGCGTGGAACAATGACGTCGATGCGCACAGCTTGGCGCGATCTTGAAAGGAATATCCGTACCTCATGCCCTCACACAGCAGTGCTGGCAGACCGCGTGTACTCTCCCTGGCCCAGCCCACGGCGGATTCTCTTCACCTTGGCAATTTCCTCGGCGCGCTGCGGCAATGGGTACCGCTGCAAGAAGATCATGAGACCTTCTACGGAATCGCTGATCTGCACGCATTGACGGTTGCCACTGCTCCGGAGGTGCTGCAGGAGCGCATCTTGCGCAGCGCCGCGCAGCTCCTCGCCGCAGGGATCGATCCGGAGAAGGCCACGGTGTTCCGGCAATCCCAGGTCCCCGAACACACCCAGCTCAGCTGGGTACTTGGCTGTTTGACCGGGTTCGGTCAGGCCCAGCGGATGACACAGTTCAAGGACAAGGCCGCCAAGATGGGGCCAGAAGCGACCAATGTCGGCTTGTTCACCTACCCGGTGCTGATGGCCGCCGACATCTTGCTCTACCAGACCGATCAGGTGCCGGTTGGGGAAGATCAACGGCAGCATCTGGAGCTCACCCGCGATCTGGCGGTGCGCTTCAACTCCCGCTACGGACAGACGTTCGTAGTCCCGGAGCCGTACATCCTGCCGTCAGTCGGCAGAATCGCCGATCTTGCTGAACCCACGACGAAGATGAGCAAGTCGCTGTCCTCACCTACGGGGATCATCGAGCTGCTGGATGATCCGGCGCTCAATATCAAGAAGATCAAATCGTCGGTCACAGACTCCGGCCGAGAGATCATTTTCGATGAGCTGAACAAGCCTGGTGTAGCCAATCTGCTGACGATCCTGTCAGCGCTGACCGGTACGAGCCTCGACGCGCTGGTCGAGCAGTTTGCGGGACGTGGTTATGGCGATCTGAAGAACGCGGTCGCTGATGCTGTTACGACGTTCGCGGTGCCGTATCGAAATCGGACCTTGGAGCTGATGGATGAGCGAGGTGAGCTGGAGTCCATCCTTGCCAAGGGAGCTGACCGGGCGCGTGAGGTAGCCAGTGCCACATTGACCGATGTGTACTCAAAGGTCGGCGTCAGTTAGGACTCTCTGAAACCCGACGGTCATCGCGCCCTACAGCTCGATAGCCGGGCTCAGGACGGTTGACAATTCAGAGTCATGCGGCACGTATAAGGCGAATTTGGCCAATCCGCAGGGCACAGCCTCGAACACGAAGCGTCCGTCCTCGTCGGCATAGGTGTTGTGTGGGCCGTCGGCCAGCAAAAGCTCGACACGGATGCCAGCGCCTGGCGCCGCCCAGCCATCCACACGCACGGTGCCGTCCTCCAAGGGCGTCAACGTCACCATGGTGGTCAGTGAATCGCTGGTGAAGGTGATGGTGCGGACCGCCTCGGTTGTTGCGCTGCGTGCACCGGCGGCCGCCATATCCAATTGAGTGAGCGTGGCCACCTCAGTGTTCAAGGCATCGAGTGTGACGTGGAACTGGATTCGCTCCGCCAGTCCATCAGGAACCGGGTCGCGTTCCTCATAGGTTGCGCGAAGTGAGTTCAGGAGGGCGAAGTCGCTGGGATCGAGCTCTTCGGCAGCCAGCTCGTCCTCGACCTCGATCTGCCGATCGTTGTCGGACTCGTTCATCTGTGCTCCCAGGTGGGGTCATGCGCCAGAGCAATCCGCAACTTGGCCAAGCAGCGCCCCCGAGTGGGCCCAATGCTGCCTTGCGGCATCCCCAGCGCTTTGGCTAACTCTGCGTAGTCGGGTCGGTCGGCGAAAGCGATCACTCGGAGCAGCGTCCGGCAACGCTCGGGCAACTGCTCGATGTGCCTCCACAGCCTGTTGTCGCTTTCATCGCGAAGCACGGTGTCCTCGATGGATTCACTCTTTGAGGCCTCCGAGGTGCTGAACTCCGGATCCTCCGGCCGAAACCGTAGCTGGTTCCTGGCCACTCGCCATGCCTCGCGTTTGGTACTGACCACCAGCCATTGCAATACAGCCAGCGGTTCGGTGATCGTGTCGGATTTGCGCACCAGCGTTAACCACACTGTCTGCAGCACATCCTCCGCTGTTGCGGAGTCCAGCCGGGCGGATCGAGCCGTATGCCACAAGATCGGGGTAAGTACGCGTACCAAGTCAGCCATCTTCGCCTGGTCGCCGTTGCGATACTCCGAGAAGAGATGGCCCGCCCGGGTGGCGAGACTGTCCTCAACGGTGCCGCCACTCATGCAGCACCGGTTGAGTACGACCTGATCGGGCAAGAAAGTACCTCGTGAACATGCGCCCTGCAGGACCTGATCGCCTGGCGCGTCAGCCCAGTCATACCCAGCAAGAGGGCGTCGCAAGCGTTCTGATACGTACTAAAGCGGCGGAAGCGGCCCATAGTTGCATCACCCAATGCGCTCGTCGACGAAGCACCAGCGCCATGACTCGCCGGGCTCGAAGCTACGCATCACCGGGTGCCGGGTGAGCGTGAAATGGCGCTCGGCATGCCGGCCAACCGAAGAGTTGCAGCATCCGACGTTGCCGCAGTTGAGACAGATGCGCAGGTGCACCGTACGCGTTCCCTCCCGTATGCAGTCCTCGCAGATGCCTGGCCCATTCGGCTTGATCGCTCCCGGAGCATGCTCCAGGTGCCCACATGGACCAGCCGGCACAGCAGGCGTGGCCACTGTCTCGGCTTCGAGCCGATCCGAGCGCTCGGTGGCAATCGTCAGCATGGACTCCTCGATGTCGAACGAGCCGAGCACCTCCTCGATGATGTCGTGGTCGACGGTGCCACTGGAGCGAATCTTCAGAACCTCGTTTCGCTCGATGTCGATGGTCTTGAGCCGGAGCCGGCGATACTCCTCGGCCGGTGTCTCATCGTCTCCGGGCCTGCCGAGTTTTTCCCACATGGCATTCGGCCGGGCTGCGATGCGGTCCCGCAGCAACTGCACCGTCTCTGTGGAATCGTTGGGGCCGACAACGTCGGCAAGATGCGCAATCGCGGCATTGCTTGATGTCTGCAGCACCGTAGCCGCCTGCAAGGCGTCGGAGCGGGCATCAGGCCCCCGCAATCCCAGCGCGTGAACCAGCGGGGGCAGTGTCAGCCCTTGAAGCAGCAGTGTCCCCGCCGTGACAACCATTGCCGCGAAGATCAAGGTGTCCCGGAAGGGAACGCCCTCGGGAATCAGGAAGGCAGCGGCGAGGGTCACCACACCCCGTAGCCCGGCCCAGCCGATCACGAGCGCATACGACCATGGGACGGGAGCCTCACCGGTGTCCCGATCACGACGAAACAGCAGGGGACGGGTGGCGAGAACCCACAACAGACGGATGACGATGACAGCGCCCAAGACAGCTGCACAGAATCGGGCAATCTGCGGTCCGGTGAGAGCCGATTGCGAGTTGGCCTCAATGATCCTCCGAGCTTGCAAGCCGATCATCAAGAAGACGGTGTTCTCGAGCAGGAACTCGATGGTGGCCCAGTTGACCCGCTCGCTCAGTCGTGACTGACCTGTCTGGATAACCGGCGACTTGTGCCCGAAGATCAACCCGGCGGTGACTACCGAGATCACACCGGAGCCATGAAAGCCTCCGATGTTCAGCATCTCGGCTGGCAGGTAGGCCACAAATGGCACCAACAGCGAGATCGCGGTATCGAAAACCGGCTTAGTGATCCGCACTCGGATCGGAATCACGAGCAGCGCCACAACAAGGCCCACCGCAATTCCGCCGAAGGCAGCGATCAAGAATCCGATAGTCGCCTGCGCAGCCGTAATGGTGCCCGCGATCGCGACGATGGCCACCCGCAGGCAGGTAATCGCAGTCGCATCGTTGACCAGGGACTCGCCCTCCAAGATGGTGACAAGACGGCGAGGCAACCCGACGCGGCGGGCGATCGTGGTGGCGGCGATGGCATCGGGCGGTGCAACCACGGCTCCCAGGGCAAATGCCACCGGAAAACCCACCGGCAAGATCAGCCAGGTGATCAGGCCAACGCCCAAGGCGGTTACCACGACCAGCAGTACCGAGAGCTGCGCGATGGATCGGCGATTCGCCCGGAAGTCGATCACGGAGGTCCGAATCGCTGCGGCGTAGAGCAGAGGCGGCAGGAAGCCCAGCAAGACGAGCTCTGAGGTCAGCTCGGGGATGGGGACGCGGGGCAGGAAAGACAGCCCGATTCCGACGAGCATAAGCAGCAGTGGCGCTGAGAACCTGATTCGATTGGCCAGCGCGGTCACGACGAGCACCGTGGCTACCAAGGCCAGGATGCTGATGGCGACTGTCACATTGCCAATGCTTCCATCCCAGTGCTCAGATGCGCTCTCAACCGTATGTAAAGATCGGGCTTGTGACCGTCTCGGGTGACCCTGACGGGTCGACGTTGCTGACATCGGCCAAGGTGAAGGACTTGCTCTCCGCCGCCGTGCAGCATGCCGGTGGCAGCCTGGTCTCCTGGCGCTTGGATCATGTCGATGCCAATCCGAGGCACTCAACGACGGCGACGTATTCGGCCGCGGTTGACTGGCCGACCGGACGCCGTACCGAACTGCTCGGCGCCAGCGCGCGCGTGGGAGGTCGCAGCGGCAACGACGATCGCGCCATGGTCTTCGGTGACGGCGGCCGGGAGGTCGCGGTATGGCTGTATCCGGATGATCCTGATCTTCCCGGCTTGCGACGCGCTGCGGTGCCCAACGGGCTGGCAGCCCTGCTCAATGAGCATCGGGTTCTTGATCATCCTGTGACGGGCGATGACATTGCGCTCAAGATGATCAGCTACCGGCCGCGGCGGCGTGCTGTGCTCAAGGCCGCGATCACGACCAGCTCGGGGCCACAAACCTTCTTTATCAAGGTATTACGAGAATCGGTGTTCGGGCCGACGCTGCAGCGGCATGAGCTGCTCCGCCGGGCTCGATTCCCGGCGGCCCTGGTAGCGGCTGCTACGGCTGATTTCATCCTGGTGCTGCCGCAGGTGCCGGGCCGGCCGCTGACCCAAGCGATCTTCGACGAGCCGATGCCCTGCACCGCCGAGAGCTTGATCATGTTGCTCGACTCGATGCCGTCGGAGGTAGCCGCACTGCCTCGGCGACCCCCATGGACCGGTGCGGTGGCGACGTATGCAGAGATGATCGCGGCGGCGCTGCCAGTGCTGGACCCACAGCTGCGGTGGCTGGTAGCGCAGGTATCCGGCGGCCTCGCGGGTCTACCGGCTGGAATCGAACCGACACACGGCGACTTCTACGAGGGCCAGCTCTTCGTCTCGAACGGTGTGATCACCGGCGTACTGGACATCGACACCATCGGACCCGGGCGGCGGGCTGATGATCTTGCCTGCATGATTGCGCACCTGTCGACCATGCAGCGGATGACCGCGGAGCAGTCCGCTGGGCTATCGCGGTTGATCAATCTTTGGCTGCAGGTGTTCGACACCCGAGTTGATCCGGCCGAGCTGCGGCTTCGTGCGGCCGGAGTCATCGTCTCACTCGCCACAGGACCATATCGGGGCCAGGAGCCGAATTGGGAGGCCGAGACGGCCCGCATGATCGAGTCGGCGGTCGCTTTGGTGCAGAGCTCCGTCGGGGTTTGAGCTTGGTTCGGTGTGCGACGATGCCGGGATGAGTGATCAGACGGAGTCAGGGACGCCATTCAAGGCGGTGTACGAGCCCAAGGACCTTGCCGACTTCGATCCTGATCATGCTCTGGGCGAACCGGGCCACTACCCGTACGCGCGCGGCATCCACCCGTCGATGTACACAACAAGGCCGTGGACCATGCGTCAATACGCTGGCTTCGGCACAGCCACCGAGTCCAACACCCGCTACCGGGAATTGATCCGGCATGGGACTGCCGGGCTGTCGGTCGCGTTTGATCTGCCGACTCAGATGGGCTATGACTCCGATGCGCCGATCGCCCGCGGTGAAGTCGGCAAGGTTGGGGTGGCGATCGACTCGATCGAGGACATGCGTGAGCTGTTCTTCGGCATTGCCCTCGACCAAGTCTCCACATCGATGACAATCAACGCACCTGCTGCCGTGCTGTTGCTGCTGTACCAGTTGGTCGCGGAGGAGCAAGGCATTTCTCCCGCGGCCCTCTCGGGAACCATCCAGAACGACGTGCTCAAGGAGTACATCGCGCGCGGCACCTACATCTTCCCGCCCGAACCCTCACTCCGGCTCGTTAGCAACACCTTCGCCTACTGCCATGATCAACTGCCGCGCTGGAACACGATATCGATCTCCGGCTACCACATGGCCGAGGCGGGCGCGACGCCGGCACAAGAGATTGCGTTCACGCTGAGCAATGGCATCGCCTACGTCGAGGCGGCTCTGGCGGCAGGTCTTGCTGTGGATGACTTCGCGCCGCGGCTCTCGTTCTTCTTCGTCTCCCGTACCAGCCTGCTCGAGGAGGTGGCTAAGTTCCGGGCTGCGCGTCGCATCTGGGCAGAGCTGATGCGCGATCAGTTCGGCGCGCAAGAAGAGCGGTCGATGATGCTCCGCTTCCACACCCAGACCGCTGGAGTCCAGTTGACGGCTCAGCAGCCAGAGGTCAATCTGGTACGCGTCGCAGTGCAGGCGCTGGCCGCGGTCCTGGGCGGTACCCAGTCGCTGCACACCAACTCCTACGACGAGGCGATCGCGCTGCCCACACCGAAGGCTGCCCGGCTGGCGCTCCGCACCCAGCAGGTGCTCGCGTACGAGACGGACGTGACCAAAACGGTCGACCCCTTTGCCGGCTCGTATGCCATCGAGTCGCTGACAAATGACATCGAGGCGGCGAGTCGCCGACTGATGCGGGAGGTCGCCGACCGGGGTGGTGCGGTGGCCGCGATCGAACAGGGTTTTCAGAAAGCCGAGATCGAACGTTCGGCATACCAGGTGACACGTCAGATCGACGCTGGAGAACGAGTCGTGGTCGGAGTCAATCGGTTCATCCTTGATGAGGAGGAACCCTACGACCCGCTGCAAGTCGATCCGGCTATCGAGGCGGCCCAGGCCGGCAGGCTTGCCGCACTGCGGGCCAGTCGCGACCAGGCTGCAGTCGAGGCCGCCTTGGGTGAGATTCGCGCTGTAGCCCGTAAGACCGGCAATGTGTTGTACCCGTTGAAGGAGGCGCTCCGGCTGCGAGGCACGGTCGGGGAAGTATGTAACGCATTGCGTGATGTTTGGGGGACATACCGCCCAAATACGTGACTCTCTTGTTACGACTCGAAACGCTTCCGGCTTGCCACAGCTACGCGTGAAAGACTGAGCCAAATGCCCGTACCAGATTCGGATGCCGCCCGGCGCGCCGAGATCACCCGTTTAGCCGGCGCGCTGAAGGAGCGACTGATCTCCATCCGGCGCGACATTCACGCCCACCCAGAGATCGGTCACCACGAGCATCGCACCACCGCATTGATCGTCGACGAGCTCGAGCGGGCCGGCCTTGTGGCGAAAGTACTTCCCGTTGGCACCGGCGCCTACTGCGACGTATTGCCCGGCGGTTACGACGACGGCTCTGGTCTTGTGGGACTTCGCGCCGACATCGACGCCTTACCCATTGCTGATGGCAAGAACGTCGACTACGCCTCGAAGAACCCCGGCGTGTGCCATGCCTGCGGGCACGACGTGCACACCGCGATCCTGCTCGGGGTTGGGGTCGTGCTGTCTCGGCTCCGTGATCTTGATCTGCTGACCCGCGGCGTGCGGCTGATCTTCCAGCCAGCAGAGGAGGGCAGCCCAGGTGGTGCCCTGGATGCCATCGAGGGGGGCGTGCTGCACGACCTGACCGAGATCTATGCGCTGCACTGCGATCCACGGACCGACGTCGGCCAGATCGCCCTCAAGGTCGGACCTATTACCTCGGCCGTCGACCAGGTGGACATCGTCCTCAACGGTTCCGGCGGGCACACCTCCCGACCACAGCTGACTCAGGACGTCGTTGGCGCGCTCGGAGCGTTGGCGACCATGACTCAGCTGCTGCTGTCCCGGCGCATAGATCCGCGCAGCGGGGTCTCTTTGATGTGGGGATCCATGCACGCCGGCTCGGTCGCGAACGCCATTCCCCAAGCTGGGGAGATCGTAGGAACGCTGCGGGCGCTCGACACTGCAGGCTGGCAACTAGCCAAGCAGCTCATTCCTGAGCTGGCCGCTGAAATCGTTCGGCCCTTCGGAGTCGAGGTGGATGTCGCCGTTACCGATGGCGTGCCGCCGGCGGTCAATCATGCCCGAGGCGTACGCCGGTTGACTCGGGCAACCGAGGAAATGCTCGGGCCGGATGCGGTGACGACAACCGAACAGTCCTTGGGCGGGGAAGATTTCTCCTGGATGTTGCAGCAGGTTCCAGGCGCACTCGCGCGACTCGGCGTACGAACACCAGGCATGGCCTGTCCAGACATTCATCAGCCGACGTTCGTCGTTGACGAGGCCTGTATCCCGGTCGGCCTCAAGGTGCTCGCCGATGTCGCGACGACCTTCGAGCGGACCGGTATCTGAGCCGCCCGACTAGATAGAAATTGGTATCGAGTCCTTATCGGGGAGCAACGTGGGACTCCTTGGTCAGAGTTAGAGTTCGGTCGGAGACCTGGCCACGGCGAGGATGCATTGCCTTAGGTGGCTGGGGGGAGAAAAGTCCTCCGGAGCTGCGAGCGTCGGCATTGCGCGAGCAGCTCCCAAAGAACTTGTGAAATCTTCTGCCAGGGAGGCATTACGTGAAGAAAACGCTCACTTTGGCCGGCGCTCTTATGTGTGCCGCTGCCTTGACCCTCGCCAGCTGCGCTGAGGCGCCCGGGACTGGTGCCTCGTCGGCAGCACCTAGTGCACCAGGGAGTGCCAGCGTCAGCGGAGCCGGTACGGCGTTCAAGGCCTGCATGGTTTCCGACTCTGGCGGCTTCGACGACAAGTCGTTCAACCAGACCTCATACAAGGGTTTGACGGATGCGAAAACCGAGCTCGGCATCGAGACTGGCCAGGTCGAGTCCCAGACGGCCGCCGACTTCGCAAAGAACATCCAGTCGATGGTGGATGCGAACTGCAACATCATCGTCACCGTCGGCTTCCTGCTCAGCGATGACACATTGGCGGCGGCCAAGAAGAACCCCGACATCAAGTTCGCGATCGTCGACAACAACGACCCGAAGAGCTACCCGGCGGCCAAGAACCTCAAGCCCCTGGTCTTCAATACGGCGCAATCCAGCTTCCTCGCCGGTTACCTGGCCGCAGGCATGACCAAGACCAAGAAGGTCGGAACCTTCGGTGGGGCCAAGATCCCGACTGTCACGGTCTTCATGGACGGCTACAGCCAAGGCGTTGACTACTACAACAAACAGAAAGGCACCAACGTTCAGGTCCTGGGCTGGGATGCAGCCAAGCAGGATGGACAGTTCACTGGTGACTTCGAGGACCAAAAGGGCGGTCAGCGTACGGCTCAAGGCTTGATCAGTCAGGGCGCGGACATCGTGTTCCCCGTCGCCGGACCAGCGGGCCTTGGCGCGCTGCAGGCCGCCAAGGGCAGCGGCGGCAAGGTCAGCGCGATCTGGGTTGACACTGACGGCTGCGTAAGTGCGGAGACCTATTGCCCCAACATCATCACCAGTGTCTACAAGGGCATGGACGTCGCTGTGGCAGACGCGATCAAGGCGGCCAAGGATGGCTCGTTCTCCAATGAGCCGTTCGTCGGCACCCTGGAAAACAACGGCACGGGATTGTCGCCATTCCACGACTTCGACGCCAAGGTCCCGGCAGAGCTGAAGTCGGAGCTGGACGCGCTCAAGGCGGACATCATCAGTGGCAAGATCACCATCGAGTCGAAGTCCCAGCCTGCGACATGATTCACCCTGCAATGATTGACACAGCCTCGGCATGATTGAGGGGTGACACCGACCTCGGCCCCCGCAGCTGGGTCAGGCCTTCGGCTGCGAGGGATCACCAAGCGGTTCGGCAACCTTGTCGCGAACGACTCGATTGACCTGGACATCACCCCCGGTGAAATCCATTGCCTGCTTGGTGAAAACGGCGCTGGCAAGACGACACTGATGAACGTGCTCTACGGGCTGCTCCAGCCCGACGAAGGCACGATTGTGATCGACGGCGTGGAGCACGTCCATGCCAACCCCAAGGAGGCCATTGCCGCTGGAATCGGCATGGTCCACCAACATTTCATGCTGGTCGACGTCTTCACTGTCGCCGAAAACCTCATCCTGGGACGGGAGGACAGCACCGCTGGTCTGCTCAACATGGGTGAGGCGCGACGTACCGTCAAGCGGCTTTCCGAACGCTACGGCTTAGACGTGGATCCTGATGCGCTGATCGAAGATCTGCCGGTAGGCGTGCAACAGCGAGTCGAGATCTTGAAGGCGCTGGCCAATGATGCCAAATACCTGATCTTGGACGAGCCGACTGCCGTGCTCACGCCGCAAGAGACCGACCAGCTGATGGCGGTGTTGCGTTCGCTCCGCGATGAAGGCAAGGCGATCGTCTTCATTACCCACAAGCTGCGCGAAGTGCGGGAGATCGCTGACAAGATCACCGTCATTCGGCATGGCAAGGTAGTCGGCACGGCCAAGGCCGCAGACTCTGAATCTGACCTGGCAGAGCTCATGGTCGGTCGTCATGTCCAGCTGGTGGTGGACAAGCAGCCGGCCTTGCCCACAGCCGAGCCAAGGCTGGTGCTGAAAGATGTCTGGGTCGCCAGGCCCAACGGTACGGTCGCCGTCGAGAATCTCGATCTTGAGGTATTCGGCGGCGAGATCGTCTGCATCGCCGGCGTCCAAGGCAACGGTCAGACCGAGCTTGCCGAGGCGCTGCTCGGCGTTACGCCGGTCATGAGCGGCTCGATCCATTTGGACGGTGCTGCGCTCACCGGACTGTCGCCGAAGGAGACGATTGACGCCGGCCTTGGGTTCGTCCCCGAGGACCGGAAGCAAGACGGCTGCGTCGGCACCTTCACCATCGCCGAGAATCTGATCTTGAACCACTATGACGAGCACCCGTACGCGCGGGGGATCGCCCTGGACCTGTCGAAGGTCAAGCAGAACGCCGCGCACCGCGTTTCGGAATTCGATATCCGTACCAATTCCATCGAGGCGTCGGTGTCCTCGCTCTCGGGCGGCAACCAGCAGAAGGTGGTCTTGGCTCGTGAGCTGTCCAGGGCGCTCGCACTGTTGGTTGCCTGTCAGCCCACCCGAGGGCTGGACGTCGGAGCCATTGAGTTCGTCCATAAGAGACTGATCCAAGAGCGAGACCGCGGCACCGCAGTGGTGATCATCTCGACGGAGCTGGACGAAGTGGTCGCGCTGGCCGATCGGATCGCTGTGATGTATCGCGGCCGCATTGTCGGCATAGTGCTGCCGGACACATCTCGTGAGGTGCTCGGCCTGATGATGGCGGGCATCCCTCCCCAAGAGGCTCTGGCTAGTGCATCGATGACGACACTGGCCGAGGAAGACGCCGCCTTAGAGGCGAGCCTTGAGGAGGCGTCTCATGAGTCCTGAGCCGCGTAGGCGCCGGATCGTCATCCCGTGGTCAGACGTGCTGACGATCATCGCCTCGATCGTGCTGGCCTTCATCGTCGGTGCGCTGCTGATGATCGTTTCCGACACCGAAGTGCGAAGCAAGTTCGGGTACTTCTTCGCTCGGCCCTCGGATGCGCTGATCGCGTCCTGGGACAAGGTCAGCAGCGCGTACGCGGCCTTGATCAAGGGCGCTGTCGGCGGGTACGGCCCGATCACCGAGACGACTGCCCAGGCCGCTCCGCTGATCTGCGCCGGGCTTGGGGTTGGTCTTGCCTTTCGTGCCGGGCTGTTCAACATCGGTGCCCAGGGCCAGGCGATTCTTGGCGCCATCGTTGCTGCCTATATCGGCTTCACCTGGCACCTGCCGCCTGGCATCCATCTACTCGTGGCCATTCTTGGCGGCCTGCTGGGCGGTGCATTCTGGGGCGGCATTGTCGGCTGGCTGAAAGCCAAGACCGGCGCCCATGAAGTCATCGTGACGATCATGATGAACTACATCGCAGCTGGCTTGCTGGCATTTCTGCTCACGACACCGGCGTTCCAGCGACCGGGGCGGACTGACCCGATTTCGCCCATCGTGGACTGGAATGCCACCATGCCGCGGCTGGAGGGCGGCCAACTGCACCTGGGTTTCGCCCTTGCACTGCTCGCTGCCGTAGCGGTCTGGTGGATCTTGGACCGCTCGACCACTGGATTCACCATTCGCGCCGTCGGCGCGAATCCGAGTGCTGCGGCAACAGCCGGCATGAGCGTGGCACGAACGACGATGATCACCATGGTGTTGGCCGGCGCGCTGGCAGGTCTGGCGGGGGTTCAGGCCGCCTTGGGCCCGAGTGCCTCTGGGCTGCCGGTGCCGCTTTCCCTGGGAATCGTCGGTTCCATCGGCTTCGACGCGATCACGGTTGCACTGCTCGGCCAGTCCAAGCCACTGGGCATAGTGCTCGCGGGCTTGCTGTTCGGGGGACTGCACGCCGGCGGCCTCGCGATGCAGAGCATTGCGCAGACGCCGCTGACCCTGACACTGGTGCTGCAGGCCCTGATTGTGCTTTTTGTCGCGGCGCCTGCCTTGGTTACCAAGATCGTGCCCTTCCTCAAGCCTCGCAAGACTCGAGCGCTCGGACCGGTCCCCGAGGGCGGTCTGGTATGAGCGTCGATACTGTCGAGCGAGCCTCGCCGCCTACCGAAACGGCCCGCGTCGAGACGCCTCAGAAGCGGCGTCAGCGCATCTCGACCGGAGTACTCATCGCGGTGGTCGGCGTACTGCTCTTCATCGGTCTTGCTTCCACCAGGGGCAGTGCACGATTTGCCCTCTCTGATGCGTTCGACCCGGTGCAGCTGCCAACCGTGACGGTGCCTGGTTTCGGCACCGTTTTCGTCTGCGCGCTGCTCTGCCTCGCCGCGGCAGTCGGCTACGTGTCCGGACGGATGCGTGGTCGGTGGCCGGCGTTGGCCGGGGCCGTGGCTGGTCTGGCGGTCGTCATGGGTTTCCTCACCTGGGCGGCGTCTGGCCGTGAGCTCCCGTTCCCGGTCAGCAACCAGTTCGCGGGCACGCTGTCGCTGGCGACACCGTTAATTTTCGGTGCGCTCTGCGGGGTGTTGTGCGAGCGCTCCGGAGTGGTCAACGTATCGATCGAGGGCCAGTTTCTGTCAGCCGCCTTTGCGGCGGCCATCGCCGGCAGTCTGACCCAGTCCGTCGCTGTAGCGATGATCGCTGCGGTGCTAGCTGGCCTTGCCATGGCTGCGCTACTCGCGGTGTTCTCGATCAACTACCTGGTCAACCAAGTTGTACTGGGTGTGGTGCTCAATCTGCTGGCTGTCGGAGTTACCGGCTTCCTTTTTGATCAGCTGGTGCAGCCTGCATCGGAGAAGTACAACTCCGCACCTGTGCTGGAACCGATCCCGATTCCGGGACTCTCCAAGATCCCATTTGTCGGCCGGGTGCTTTTCGAGCAGAACGTCTTGGCGTACCTGGCGGCGATCTCGGTTGCCCTGGTCTGGCTGGTGCTCTATCGGACGACATGGGGTTTGCGCATCCGAGCCACCGGTGAGCATCCCGAAGCAGCCGACACCGTCGGCATCAGCGTGCGCGGCATCCGCTGGTCCGCCGTGCTGGCCGGCGGTATCTTCGGCGGCCTCGGTGGATCCTTCTTCACCCTTGCCTCGACCGGTTCGTTCACCAAAGAGTTCACCGTCGGCAACGGCTTCATCGCGCTCGCGGCAGTGATAATGGGCCGCTGGCATCCGGTACTGGCGTCGATCATGTGCTTGTTCTTCGGTTTCGTGACTCAGATGGCTTCTCAGCTACAAACGTTGGAAACCCCGATGCCCAGCCAGTTCTTGTTGATCTTGCCGTACGTCGCTACGATCATCGCTGTTGCCGGGCTCGTAGGCCGAGTCAGACCTCCAGCCGCTGACGGCATTCCCTATGAGAACTAACGTGGATTGGGAGCAGCTGCGAGCAGCCGCTCGAGAAGCCAGCCGTCATGCCTACGCGCCGTACTCCGGCTTTCCGGTTGGTGCGGCGGCGCTGGTCGATGATGGACGGATCGTTACTGGCTGCAACGTCGAGAACGCCTCTTACGGGGCGACCTTGTGCGCCGAGTGCGGACTGGTGTCGTCGTTGCATGCCAGCGGTGGTGGACGGTTGGTCGCTTTTGCCTGTGTCGACGGAACCGGCGCTGCACTTATGCCGTGCGGGCGCTGCCGCCAGCTGCTCTGGGAGCATGGCGGCGCGGAGTGTCTGGTGGATACGCCGACCGGCATCCTGCCGATGAGCGAGGTGCTCCCGCAGGCCTTTAGCGCGCGTGATCTTGCCAGGCGTCGATCATGAGTCTCGATCCGGAAGCGCTGCAGGCATTTCCCAAGGTCTCACTCCACGATCATCTTGACGGTGGACTCCGGCCACAGACGATCATCGAGCTTGCTTCCGACATCGGACATGAGCTGCCGGCAGAGAGTGCGGATGATCTTGGCCAATGGTTCGCCAACGCTGCGTACTCGGGTTCTCTCGAGCGCTACCTGGAAACCTTTGACCACACCATTGCTGTCATGCAAACCGCGCCAAATCTGCGCCGGGTCGCTCGGGAGTTCGTGGAGGACCTGGCGGCGGATGGTGTGATCTACGGGGAAGCGCGGTGGGCGCCAGAGAAGCATCTGCAGGCGGAGTTGACCGCGGCGGAGGCCGTGGAGGCCGTTCGCGATGGCCTGACCGAAGGCATGGTGGCGTGTCGAGAGCGCGGCCACGACATTGAGGTACGTCAGCTGGTTACCGCCATGCGGCAGGCCGATCCCACTTCTGACACGGCCGAGCTGGCGCTGCGTCATCGGCACGACGGCGTCGCCGGCTTCGATATTGCTGGTCCAGAAAAGGGTTATCCACCGTCACGATTTCTGGAGTCCTTCCAGCTGCTGCGGCGCCAGAACGCCTACTACACGATTCACGCCGGAGAGGCGGATGGTTGTGAGTCCATCTGGGAGGCGGTGCAGCTCTGCGGGGCCAACCGGATTGGGCACGGCGTCGCCATCATTGAGGACATTCACCGGGACGAGCGGGGAAATGAGGTGCTCGGCGACTTTGCCGCGTATCTGCTCAACGAACAGATCCCGCTCGAGATGTGCCCCTCCTCCAATGTCCAGACCGGCGCTGTCTCCTCGATCGCTGAGCATCCGATCAGTCGCCTCGATCGGCTCGGATTCCGAGTGACAGTCAATCCCGACAACCGGTTGATGAGCGCGACGAGTATCACCAGGGAGTTCAGCCTCCTCGCCGAGGCGTTTGACTACTCGCTTTCCGACGTACGCCGACTCACCATCAACGCGGCCAAGAGCGTCTTCGCGCCGTACGCGGTACGCAAATCGCTCGTGCAACGCATCGCGGGATCTGGCTAGGTCGCTTTACGGCTTGAACACCGGACTTCGAGCTGCGGCGCCGGGCTAGGGTTTAGCCCATGGTGCGTCCTGCAAGCTGTCTCAGGCCAGCAGGTGTGAGTCCTGTCCCGGTAGGCGCCGGAGCGCCGGGTAGCAGGCCCCGGTTCGTCGTTGAGAGGCGGCGGGCTGAGCGGGGTGTCGAAAGCCTTTTTGGAGGGAGCAAGAGCGCGGGCCGTAGCGTGAAGCGAATGCTGCAGCCTCGTCAAACTGACAGTGGGAGAGCCGAGCCGCTCATGTCACGGCGAAGGCCATGTCTGTTCTGCCGGGTTCCGGAGGGTGGGATGGGTCTCCTCGGGGTATGGGTGGCGGCACGTGCTCAAGGTCTGGGGTGGAACAGGAGAGGCCCGTCTGCGCATGCCTGCGTCGGGCGAGAGACCGGTCGTATAAGCCGATGGTGAAGTCGGCCGGAGTGCAGCGGGAGTCCGACGGGGCCGTAGTACCGGTGATCGGCGTGCAACAGAACGCGCCGGGAGGGAAGGGCCCCGACTTTGGTCACGCCGGTAAGGAAGGTAAGCGTGAGGGCATGGCCGGCTCGGTCCGGTCCAACTCCCCGGGCAGGCCACAGCCTGTCGTAGCCGTGGATGGTGCGCCGTCGGCGGTGAAAGTGCGAGAACTGCAAAACCGGCTATGGGCTGCGGCCAAGCAGTCTAGGGGGCGGCGTTTCCATGCCCTGTTTGACCGTATCCACAGAGGTGACGTGCTGTGGGAGGCGTGGGAACGGGTCTGTAGGAACCGGGGTGCGGCTGGGGTGGATCGGGTCACCTTGGCTTTTGTGGAGGAAGAGTACGGGGTGGAGCGGTTGCTCGCCGAACTCCAGCACGACCTCCGGACCGGCTCGTATCGTCCGGCGCCGGCTCGGCGTGTGGATATCCCGAAACCAGCAGGGGGCAGCCGACCGTTGGGAATTCCTACGGTGCGGGACCGGGTGGCTCAGGCCGCCGCCAAGATCGTGTTGGAACCGATTTTCGAGGCCGACTTTATGGGCTGTTCGTATGGGTTCCGGCCGAAACGCTCGGCGACACAGGCCAAAGAAGCGATCCGGGTCTCGTTCATCCAGGGATACACCCAGGCGGCCGAGGCCGACATTCGCGACTTCTTCGGCTCCATCGACCATGACAGGCTCATGGTGGAGGTGGGTCGGAGGGTGTCGGATCGGCGGGTGCTGAAACTGGTCGGCTTGTGGCTTCAGGCAGGGGTGTTGACCGAGACGGGGTTGCGGCGGACGGTCGCTGGAACTCCGCAGGGCGGGGTGATCTCGCCGTTGCTGGCCAACATTTATCTGCACGCCTTCGACCAGGAGATGGCCCGGTGTGATCTTGGGGTGTTGGTGCGGTATGCCGACGACTTTGTGATCATGTGCCGGACACTTGCCCGCGCGGAGGTGGCCCTGAAGAAGGCCCGGGAGATTATGGCCGGGTTGGGGCTGGAGCTGCATCCGGATAAGACGAGGATCGTTGATCTTCGGGAAGGCCGGGAGGGTTTCGACTTTCTTGGATGTCACTTCCATGCCCGCATGTCGGGTCGGTTGTGGGAACAGAAACGCATCGTGCGCTACTACCTGCACCGGTGGCCGTCGCAGCGGGCGATGAAGCGGCTTCGTGGGAAAGTCCGGGACCGCACCGGTCGCAACCGTGCAGGCATTCCAATCGAATGGTTGATCGAGGACCTGAACCCGATCCTGCGCGGTTGGGGAAACTACTTCCGCACCGGGAACGCCGCCACGAAGTTCCGTCAGGTCGACCGCTATGTGGTGGGCCGGCTGCGGAGCCTGCTTGTGAAGAAGCGGGGCCGCAACCTGCATGCCGGACAGGCCAACCAATGGACTGAGAGCTGGTTCAACGAGCGGGGCCTGCACCGGCTCCGAGGCACCATCTGCTATCCAAGGACCGCGTAACCATGTCAGGAAGACCATCGGTAAGCCGTGTGCGGGAAAACCGCACGCACGGATTGAAAGGGGGATGGGGAAACAGGGCCTACGGGTTCCTGCGCCCCTGACTACCAATGACTTCGCGTGTCCTGACCGCAGTGGCGTGGCCGTACGCAAACGGACCTCGGCACATCGGTCACGTCTCAGGCTTCGGGGTTCCCTCAGACATCTTCTCCCGCTACATGCGGATGACCGGACACGACGTCTTGATGATCTCGGGTACCGACGAACACGGGACACCGATCTTGGTTCAGGCGGAGCGTGAAGGGCTGAGCCCTCGCGAAACGGCTGACAAGTACAACCGTGTGATCGTTGAGGATCTGCGAAACCTCGGTCTGTCCTATGACCTCTTCACCCGGACCACCACTCTCAATCACTATGCAGTAGTCCAAGATCTTTTTCTTGGACTGCATCGCAACGGTTATGTGGTCCCAAAGATCACCATGGGCGCGATAAGCCCGTCGACCGGACGAACCCTGCCGGATCGGTACATCGAAGGCACCTGCCCGATCTGCGGCTATCCCAGTGCTCGTGGTGATCAATGCGATAACTGCGGCAACCAGCTTGATCCTGTCGATCTGATCAACCCCGTCTCGAGGATCAATGGCGAGACGCCCCGGTTCGTCGAAACCGAGCACTTCTTCCTTGATCTTCCGGCACTTGCCGGCTCGCTCGGCAAGTGGTTGAGCTCGCGCACTGACTGGCGGCCCAACGTGCTGAAGTTCAGCCAGAACCTGCTGGAAGATCTACGGCCGCGGGCCATCACTCGTGATCTTGACTGGGGCGTGCCGGTTCCGCTGGATGGCTGGCGGGATCAACCCTTGAAGCGGATCTACGTCTGGTTCGACGCCGTCATCGGCTATCTTTCGGCGTCGGTCGAGTGGGCCAAGCGCAACGGGGATCCGGACGCCTGGCAACGCTGGTGGATCGACCCGGACGCACGTAGCTACTACTTCATGGGCAAGGACAACATCGTCTTTCACACGGTGATCTGGCCTGGAATCCTGCTCGGCCACAATGGCGACGGTGATCATGGCGGCACCGTTGGGCCACTCGGTGACCTGCGTTTGCCCGACGAGCTGGTGTCCAGTGAGTACCTGACCATGAGCGGCTCAAAGTTCTCCACCAGTCGCGGCAAGGTGATCTACGTCGGCGATTTCCTGCGCGACTTCGGGCCGGATGCCTTGCGGTACTACATTGCCGTAGCTGGTCCAGAGACCGCGGACACTGACTTCACCTGGGACGAGTTCGTACGCCGCACCAACTTCGAGCTAGCCAATGAGTGGGGGAATCTGGTCAACCGCTCGATCTCCATGGCGTACAAGAACAACGGAGAAATTCCGAAGCCGGGCACGCTGCTCGATGTTGATCACGGGCTGCTGCAGACGTCGCGCAATGCCTTCGACACAGTTGGTGAGCTGCTCGGGCGCAATCGGTTCAAGCTGGCGATCACCGAGGCTATGCGAGTGGTCGGCGCCGCGAACAGATACCTCTCCGACACCGAACCGTGGAAGCTGTCGGGCAATCTAGAGCGGCGTGACACCGTCCTGCACACCGCCTTGCAGGCCGTCTCGGATGCCAACACGCTGTTGACGCCGTTCCTGCCGCATGCTGCTCAGAAGGTCCACGAGGCGCTCGGCGGTAGCGGCGTATGGGCGGCTCAGCCTGAGATTCGCGAGGTCACCGAAGAGGGTGGACCGGACTATCCGGTGATCGTGGGTGATTACGCCGCGGAGCAAGCACGCTGGGAGTCACGCCCGATTACGCCGGGCACCTCACTGCAGCGGCCCACGCCGCTCTTCACCAAGCTGGAGGAGAATCTGGGTAAGACCGGACCCGAGTGGGCTCCCATCGAGAGCTGACCCCGCTCTACCAGCGGCTGTACCCAGATTGCTTGAAAACGAGAGGGCTGCTGTCCGGCACGCGGCTAGTGGGTGAGTTAAACCGCTCGGCTTGCCGCTAGGGCGGCAAGCGCAATTCACTCCGCATCAGTTCCTTGGTCTTAGCACCATCTCCAACTGATGCGAAGACCAAGAAACTGATGCGAAGTGATGTCGGTGAGCCTTCAGTACGAGGTGCCGCCGGACAGCGAGAGGGCACCTGTTGGATGCCACACAGTCTTGATCTCCAGGAAGGCACGGAGCCGCGCTGTGCCAGGCGCCGCCGCGAAGTCCGGCTCGCCCTTGGGGACGTAAACCCGCTTGACGGTTTGAGCCGCAGCCTGCTCAAGAGACACTCGCAGTTCCGAATCGGCACCGGTGAGGTCGAGGGCGTTGACATCGGCGTGGGCTGCCAGGTGTGGTGCGAGCTCAGCAACCCGTCCGGTCAGGATGTTGATCACTCCTGCCGGTACGTCGGATGTGGCAACCACCTCGGCCAAACTGATCGCCAGGCAGGGTTCGTGCTCAGAAGCGATCACTACGCAGGCATTGCCGCCAGTGATCACCGGCGTGATCACGGAGATCAGGCCGAGCAGCGGTGACCCCGATGGTGCCAGAATCCCGACGACGCCGGTCGGTTCGGGAGCGGAGTAGGAGAAGTACGGACTGGAGACCGGGTTGGCGCTGCCCATCACGGCGGCCAGCTTGTCCGTCCAGCCGGCGTAGTGCACGAGCCGATCGACCGCCGCGTCGACCTGCGCGCTAGCGTCCTTGGTCGATGTGCCCGTACTGATCATGATCAGCTCAGTGAACTCGGTTCGGCGACCTTCCAGCATCTCCGCGATGCGGTAGATCACCTGTCCGCGGTTGTACGCCGTGGCCTTCGACCAAGCGCTGTAGCCCTTACGGGCCGCGACGACGGCATCGCGGACATCCTTGCGCGAGGCCAGCGCCGCGTTGGCCATGAAGTTGCCCTTCGTGTCGTGCGCCTGATATGTACGGCCCGACTCAGACCGCGGGAAAGCGCCACCAATGAAGAGCTTGTAGGTCTTGGAGACGGCTAGGTGGCTCACTGCGCAACCACCTCGTCCTCGGTGTCCAAATATGCCGCCAAGCCCGATGGCCCGCCTTCCCGGCCAAAGCCGGATTCCTTGTAGCCGCCGAAGCTTGCCGCGGGATCGAACCGATTGAAGGTGTTGTCCCAGATGACGCCGGCCCGCAGTGCCGCAGCCATTCCCATCGCCCGTGAGCCCTTCTCGGTCCACACCCCCGCGGATAGGCCGTACGGGCTGTTGTTCGCCTTGGTCACCGCCTCATCAGGTGTCCGGAACGTCATGGTGGTCAGGATTGGGCCGAAGATCTCCTCGCGTGAAATCCGCATCGATGCAGTCGCATTGGTGAAGATCGCGGGGGAGAGGTAGTAGCCGTTCTTTGGCAGCGGGCATGACGAGGACCACAGCTCAGCACCCTCGGCGATGCCGGCGTTCAGAAGTGCGGTAATGCGGCCCAGCTGCGCCTGCGAGTTGATTGCGCCGACGTCGGTGTTCTTGTCCATGGGGTCACCGACTCGCAAAGTTTCGACGCGCTGCTTGAGGCGCTCAATGAATTCATCAGCTATCGACTCCTGAACCAGCAGACGAGAGCCCGCACAGCAAACTTGGCCCTGGTTGAAGAAGATGCCGTTGATGATGCCTTCGACGGCTTGGTCTTGCGCCGCATCCTCGAAGATGATGTTGGCACCCTTGCCGCCGAGTTCCAAGGTGATCTTGCGGCCAGTGCCGGCAAGCTCGCGCTGAATACGGCGGCCGACGGCAGTGGAGCCGGTGAAGGCAACCTTGTCGATGCCAGGATGATTGACCAGCATCGATCCCACATCGCCGGCACCTGTGACGATGTTCACTACGCCGGGCGGAAGATCAGCATCAGCAATGATCTCGGCCAGCACCAAGATCGACAGCGGAGTGGTTTCGGCCGGTTTGATGACGACGGTATTGCCGGCCGCTAGCGCGGGTGCGATCTTCCAGGCAGCCATCAGCAAAGGAAAGTTCCAGGGAATGACCTGTCCTGCAACACCGAGCGGTCGCGGAGCGGGCCCAAGGCCCAGATGTTGCAGCTTGTCGGCCCAGCCCGCATGGTAAAAGAAATGCTGCGCGGTGGCGGGAACGTCGAAATCCCTTGTTTCCTTGATCGGCTTGCCGTTGTCGAGGGTCTCAACCACTGCTAGCTCCCGAGACCGCTCGGCAATGGCCCGGGCGATCTTGAACAGATACTTGCCACGCTCCACGCCGGGCATGGTGGACCAGACGTTCTGGTAGGCGCGACGAGCGGCTTTCACCGCTCTGTCGATGTCGTCGGCACTGACCGTGGAGACCGTGGATAGCCTTTCGCCGGTACCTGGGTTGATGGTCTCCCGATCTTCGCCGCTGCCTTCCTTGAACGCTCCGTCGATGAACGGCATGTAGCGGTCCTTGATATCGGCAATGGCACTCGACTCAGGCGCCGGAGAGTATTCCCATTCCATGATCAACTTCTCTCAATCCACGGTGACATAGTCGGCGCCGGAGTAGTGGCCGTCCAGCTGTGCCCGGCGTTGCATGATCAAATCGTTGAGCACCGATGAAGCGCCGAACCGGAAATAGTAAGGATCGAGCCACTCGGGACCCGCCACCTCATGGACCGCGACGAGATAGCGGATGGCATCCTTGGCGGTCCGAACGCCGCCCGCAGGCTTCACGGCCCGCTGTTCACCGGTCTGCGCCTTCCAGTCCTTGACTGCCTGCAACATCACATGAACGACCGGCAGAGTGGCAGCGGGAGAGATCTTGCCCGTTGACGTTTTGATGAAGTCGGCGCCTGCAAGCAATGCGAGCCAGGAGGCCCGGCGTACGTTGTCATAGGTTGCCAGCTCACCGGTCTCCAAGATCACTTTCAGCCGAGCACTGCCGCAGGCCTGCTTGATCGCAACGATCTGCTCGAAGACCGTTCCGTAGTGGCCAGCCAGGAACGCGCCTCGATCGATCACCATGTCGATCTCGTCCGCACCGCCATCTACTGCGATCTTGGTATCGGCGAGTTTGACCTCAAGACTTGAACGTCCCGAGGGAAAGGCAGTCGCGACCGATGCGACCTTGACGCCGGTCTCCCTCAGTTCGGCGGCAGCTGTGGGCACCATGTCGGGATAGACGCAGATGGCCGCCGTATGCGGCGTCTCGGGATAATCCGGATCTGGCAGCATCGCCTTCCGCGCCAGATTGCGTACCTTTCCAGGCGTATCGGCACCTTCCAGCGTGGTCAGATCCACCATCGAGATGGCAAGGTCGAGTGCGGCAAGTTTGGAGCCTCGCTTGATCGAGCGTGTGGCGAGGCCAGCGGCGCGTTGCTCGATTCCTACCGGGTCAACGCCGGGCAGCCCGAAAAGGAAGCGTCGCAAAGAGGCGTCGTCCGCGGTTGCGTCGGTCAGATGAGAAGGCAGTGGGTCGGCCGCCCGCGCTGAGACTTCCCGCGTTGTCATACTGGCGATACTAGAGGCCGTTCGTCGGCGGAGAATCAGCGAAGCTGGCCGTAGAAACGTTCCCGCGAGACGCTGCCGGTTCTCGGTCTCGTTCACGGTTGCTCGATAAGCTGTCTGGATTGGTCCAGATCGAGAGCGGAGGGAAGGAAAATGGCCGAGGGACAGAGCAGCAGCATGTCGGCTGGACGACCGGCACTGAACTTCGAGCGGATCTATGGCACTACGGTCTCGGCGGACGAGGTCGCCCAGGCGCTGGCAGACCACTTTCGTGCGCAGGAGTTCGAGGCACAGGTCTACCGCAGCAACGAGAACCGCACGGTGATGCAGGCTCGCAAAGAGAGCCTGTGGCGCCAGCTGCTGGGTGTCACTTACGCCCTAACCGTTGTCATCGCCCCCGGAGAGGGCCAGCTGAGCATCAGCCTCGGGGGTCACGAGTGGGTGGATGCGGCGGTGAGTGGGGCGATCGGGCTGGTGGCGGTACCGCCGGTGCTGCTGGGGACCGCGTACGGCATCTGGAAGGAGAACCGGCTGGATCAGGAGGTCTGGCAGGTGATCGACAAGGCGGTCACCGCCGGTTCTCCTGAGAGCACACCAGGCCCGGTGCCTCAGTAGCTACGCAGGACGAAGATCGATCCGGTACACCGGATAACGCTCAGCGATCGCCTCGAAGTCAGCCAGCGGGGCGCCGACGGAGACGGGAAGTGCTGTCGGCCGGTCGACGCGGTTCGCACGTACTTCTGCAGGGCTGGTGACCGCTGTTCCGGCGGCACCGGCACCAGGTGAACAGGGCGCCGACGTCCCTGACGAATCGCGGCTTCGCCATGCGCGGCCTCGATGGTCTTCACCCACTCGGATCCCCCAGACCCGGAATTCGGTTAGCGCACCGGCCAAGGCGGGTGGGTCGCTAGCTGCTGTAAAACAGCCGCATTTACGCGCTCCGCTCAGCCGGATCAACATGCCCTGACTGGTTCATCGGCTTTCTCTCACACTTTTTTCCATGGCGTTGAGCTGCATTCTGGATAAGTACAGCTTCAGTCCGAAGTTCGATGTCACGAGAACGGGGGTCTCATGGCAGCCTGCACACAGCCAGGGTGTACTGGCACGATCGTCGACGGTTACTGCGATGTCTGCGGCAGTCCAGGCGCAGCATCATTCGCTTCAGCAGCGCCGGCGGCTTCGCCGAGGTCGCCTTCCCCCGCCGACGAGCTTGCACGAACGGCGGCCCGTCCGGGGTGGGACCCTGCAAACCCGGAAAACGAGGACCTCGAGACAGCCTGTGCGCAACCAGGGTGTACTGGCACGATCGTCGACGGATACTGCGACGTTTGCGGCAGTCCAGCGAGCCCAACGCGGCTCCTCTCAGCAGGTGCACCGGTTTCGTCGGGGTCACCCGCCGCCGCCGACGAACCTGGCAAAACGGCAATCTCGGCATCGACACCCGCTTCCGCCCGTTCTAGCGCTGGGGAGAGGGAGTTCGCGGAACGCGAGCCGAACGTTGCCATGGACTATCGGACGCGGGTCGAGGAGGCTCAGCTGCCGGACGACGTACACAAGGCGGCGCTGTGCGAAATCGGCAGGCTTGAGCAAATCACTGATCCGAGCCCCGAGTCCGACGAAATCCGGGCCTGGCTCGACACAATTCTCAACCTGCCGTGGAGCACCAAGATCACCGATTCGATCGACATCCAGGGATCACGCGATGTTGAAGCGACACTGCGGAAGTTGATTGAGTCGGCGGCTACTGGTGTGGAGGAGGCCGATACCGGGGAGGTTGAGCCGGCGGTTGCTGGTGTGGAGGAGGTCGATACCGGGGAGGTTGAGCCGGCGGCTACTGATGTCGAGGGGCCCGACCTGGCGCCTGCCGGCCGAGATGATGACGACACAGTAAGGATCCCTGGACTTCCTGCGGCACTTGACGAAGGTCAGCACCTTCGTACCGGACTCCCGGAAGAGCAGGTCGCTCGACCTGAGCCGGTTCAGATTCCTGCGCAGAAAAGGCGCTTGGGGTTTCTAGCGCTGGCCGCTATAACCGTGATTGCGCTGCTTATCACCGCATTGTTGTTCGCCGCGAGTAGAGATGGCGACGTGGTCGCTCAATTCGTTTCTAGCGTTACACCTGCCGCAACCGCGACGCCGACCAAGCCGACGAGTGAGCTCTCACAAGAATCGACAAATACTGAGGGAGGAGAGCCAACCATTCGGTTGAGCGATTGGGCTCACTCAGCCAGGGCCTTCGAGACCGTTAGAATCCGGGGCAAGTACCCCGGTGGTGCAGAGACCTTTCTACGGGTGCAGCGCTGGGAGGGAGACAAGTGGATAGCCTTTCCGGTACCCACGAAGACCGATCAGTCAGGCAAGTTCACCACCTATGTCGAGTTCGAGCAGCCAGGCCGTTACAAGCTTCGCGTGCTGCACCCCGGCACCGGCGTAAGGTCCAAGACCTTCGTGGTCGTAATTAAAGGCTGACCGCGTTTGCTGATCAGCTACAAAGGCACGCGCACAGCCGTCAGCGTGGCAGAACGTTGGTAGTTGCCTGTCCGGCTGCGTCGCAACCCACGATTTCGGAGAGCAAACCATGCTGCAAGTCCGGCATGGTCGCCGCGGGCGTCGGACTGCGATTAGGTCACTGGCAAGCTGCTTGAGCGAGCCGCAGGCCCAGTGCAGGAGGAGAATGTTGCCTGTGCCGGCAGATCATCCACTCATCCGCCAGGAAAATGAGGCCAGGGTCACCCCGCTCGAATTGTTCTTTGATCTGGTCTTCGTTTTCGCGCTTACCCAGGTAACAGCCTTTATGGCTGACGAGCTCAGCTGGCAGGGGATATTCCGCGGTGTCCTGGTGATCATGCTGCTCTGGTGGGCGTGGACCGGCTATGCCTGGCTGGCCAATGTGTCGAGTGCTGAGGAACGGCCCATCAAGCTGGCGATCCTCGCGGGAATGGCAGCCATGTTCGTGCTGGCGCTCTGCATCCCCGAAGCCTTCGATGACTTGCCCGGTGGACTGCGCGGACCGGTCGTATTGGCCATCTGCTACGCGCTCTTCCGCCTTATGCATCTCGTCATGTTCCTGATCATTTCCAGGGAGGATCCCGGGCTGCGTCGACAGGTGCTCCGTTTTGCGTTCAGCGCCGCCGCGGGCAGCGTGGTGCTACTGGTGGCTTCAGAGTTCGATGGATGGCTGCAGACGGGCTTGTGGATGCTCGCACTGCTCGCCGACTACGTGGGCACCGCGTTGGGCGGCTTCAAAGGATGGGTGCTGCCGGCTCCAGGACATTTCTCCGAACGGCACGGCTTGATCGTGATCGTTGCGCTTGGTGAGTCGATTGTGGCGATTGGCGTCGGAGTAGCCAAGGAGCCGATTACGTGGGTCATCATCGCTGCGTCGGTGCTGGGCCTGATCCTCTCGTCGGCGCTGTGGTGGACCTATTTCGATGTCAGTGCCTTACTAGGCGAACACGCGCTCGCCACCGAGCCAATTCAGACGCGTGCAAGGCTGGCGAGAAACGCCTACTCCTACGGGCACTTGCCGCTCGTGATCGGCATCGTCTTGGTGGCTCTGGGATTGAAAGAAGTGTTGTTGTACGTCAGTGACCGCAGCCATCACACGCTTACCGATCCGTTGTCCGGCGTGGCCTTGGCCGCGCTTGTTGGCGGTGGCGTGTTCTATTTGCTCGGCCATGTGATCTTCAAGTGGCTCACCGTGCACACCGTTTCCGCCGTGCGCCTGGGGGCGGCCGTCGTACTGCTGTTGATCTTTTTTTTGATCGCCGGGCGCCCAGCCTTGGTAGAGCTGGCTGTAGTGGCGTTCCTCGTGGCCGCCGCCGTGCTGATCGAATCAGTACTGTTCGCTGAGTCACGGCGTAAGATCCGGGCGGAGCTGGCTCCGCACTGACGACTCAGGAAAAGGCGTTCGCCCCGGTCAACGCCTGACCAATCACCAGCTGGTGCACTTCTGAGGTGCCCTCGTATGTCAGCACTGATTCCAGGTTGTTGGCGTGCCGCAGTACCGGATACTCCAACGTAATTCCATTGGCGCCAAGAATGGTCCGGCATTCTCGCGCGATGGCCAGCGCTTCCCGTACGTTGTTGAGCTTGCCCAGACTCACCTGCTGAGATTCCAACCGATCATCATCTTTGAGGCGTCCAAGATGCAGTGCCAACAGAAAACCCTTCTGCAGCTCCAGCGTCATATCCGCCAGTTTCGCTTGAGTCAATTGGAGCGAGGCAAGTGGGCGGTCGAATACCTCCCGGGAGACTGCGTAGTCGATCGCGGTCTCCAAGCAGTCCCGGGCAGCGCCAAGGGCACCGAAAATGATGCCGAATCGCGCCTCGTTGAGGCAGGACAAGGGTCCCCGCAAGCCAGTCGCATCCGGAAGCATCGAATTCTGTGGCAGGTGGACGTCCTCCAAGACCAACTCGGAGGTAACCGAAGCGCGCAACGACAGTTTCTTGCTGATCTTGGGAGCCGAGAACCCCGGTGTATCGGTCGGGACAACGAAGCCTCTGATCCCTTCGTCCGTCTGCGCCCAGACGATGGCTACGTCGGCAACCGATCCATTCGTGATCCACATCTTGGTTCCGTTGATTACCCAGTCTTCGCCGTCGCGCTTGGCGCGGGTCCGCATACCGGCCGGGTTTGATCCGAAATCCGGTTCGGTCAGTCCGAAGCAGCCGACGGCATCCCCAGCCGCCATTCGAGGCAGCCACCTCCTCTTTTGTCCTTCGCTACCGAACTTCCAAATTGCGAACATCGCCAGCGAGCCCTGTACCGACACCATGCTGCGTACGCCGGAATCCCCCGCTTCAAGTTCCAAGCAGGCCAGCCCATAGGAGACTGCATTCGCGCCGGCGCAGCCGTAACCCTCAAGATGCATCCCGAGCAGTCCCAGTGCACCGGCCTCGCGCATTAGACCAAGATCAAGGTCCCCGCGCTCATACCAGTCGGCGATGTTCGGCTTGACCCGCTGCTCAACGAATTCCCGAACTGTTGCTTGGATATCACGCTCTTCCTCGGTCAGAAGATGATCAACCCGAAGCAGCTCGAGTGGTCCGGTTCGGCTCATCGTTCTCCTATCTCAGCGAGCGCCAGGGCTCCCTTTTCGATCTCGTCCTCGCTCAGCAGTACGTGCTCGGCTGCGGTTCCCAATGGCACGAAGCTGTCTTCGCTGGCTACCCGTTGAATGGGGCCGCTGAAGCCGCTCTCGATCAAGGCAGTGACAACACCTTCACCCACTCCTCCACTGTGCCGCGTCTCGTCGACCACGAGCACTCGGCCGGTCGAATGAGCCGATGCGAGTATTTCCTCGACCGGGAGTGGTGCGAGCCAGCGGAGATCGAGCACCTGAGCCTCGACGCCGGATCTGGCAAGTCGGCGTGCGGCTCGAAGACTCATGGGTACCCCGTTGCCGAAAGTGATCATGGTGAGCGCCGGCCCGTCGCCGTACGTCCTGGCTCGCCCTATCGGCACATGGTCATCGTGAGCAACCGCTAACCAAGCCTGATCGCCTGGCCGGTAGAGATCGCGCTGGTGATAGAGCGCGATCGGCTCAAGCAAAACGGACACGGTCGAGTCGGTGATGGCGGCCGCGGCACAGGTTCGCAACATCGCCGCAGCGTCGTCAGCACGCGCCGGGCAAGCGACCACCAGCCCGGGAATGTCGCGTAGCACTGCTAATGCGTTGTCGTTGTGAAAGTGACCGCCGAAGCCTTTCTGGTAGCCAAGACCGGCAATGCGCAGGACCATCGGGTTCGTGAAGCGGCCGCGTGAGAAGAAGGGTAGGGTCGCAGCCTCTCCCCGTAATTGATCTTCGGCATTGTGCAGGTACGCCAGATACTGCACTTCAGGAATGGGAATCAGCCCAGCCAGTCCGGCACCCAGGGCCAGGCCGAGAATCGACTGCTCGTCGAGGAGCGTGTCGAAGACCCGAGCCGCCCCATACTTGCGAGCCAGGCGTGTCGTCACGCCGTAAACCCCGCCCTTGACGCCGACATCCTCACCGAAAACGATCACTCGGCGATCGGCGGCGAGCAGCTCATCGAGTGTGACGTTGATCGACTCGGCGAGGGTACGTGGCTTGGGATCGGCGGGTTCAGCCCGGGTGCGCGCTTCGACAGGCTCAGGGCGCTTATTCTGCAACGCAGCTACTGCCTCGGCGACCTGGGCCGGGTGCCGAGGTGCCAGGGGCGCCATGATCTCTGCCGCCGAACCGAGCCTGCGGTCGTCCGCTAGCCGCGCTACCTCATCGTCGATCTCACTTCGGATCGCGTCGTAGCGAGCCAGAATCTCGGTGTGGCTGACTCCAGCCGTAAGTAGACACGATGCCGTCCCAAGCAGCGGATCGTGGGCGTATTCGGCTTCGATATCCCGCGCCTTGCGGTAGCTGATCTCGGCATCACTGCCGGCATGACCGCCAAAGCGCACCGTCCGCAGGTGAAGGAAAGCCGGCCGTCGCTGATCACGGACAGTGCGCGCAGCTTTCATGATCACCGGCCAAGCAACTTCCGGATCAGAGCCGTCGGCGAACAGGTACTCCAGTCCGGGCCTCGAGCCAAACGCCGACTCGATCCAGCCTGGCGGTGTCGGCACAGAGATGCCCAAGCCGTTGTCCTCACAGACAAACAGAATCGGTACCGGCAGGCCGCGAAAGGCCGTAGCGAGTGCGGTGTTGATCGCCCCTGCCGCGGTGGAGTGGTTGACCGATGCGTCTCCGAACGAACACACCACCACAGCGTCCGCCGGCCACTGGCAGTCCACCTCGAGCCGGTGTGCCCGATGCAGCGCGATCGCTAGACCGACGGCTCTCGGCAGATGGGACGCGATGGTCGATGTCTGGGGAATGATGCCCAGCTCGGGATGGCCGAACACCTTGTGCCGAGCGCCGGCAATCGGCTCGTCCGCTAGTCCCATGAGGCCTTGCAGTACGTCTCGGACCGGCGTGGATCCCACCACCTGTTGGGCTCGGGCGACATAGAAGCCGCCCGATCGGTAGTGCAGCAAGGCTGGATCGGTGGACCGCAGGGCCATCGCGACCAGGGCATTGCTTTCATGCCCCGCCGAACCGATGGTGTAGAACCCGCGGCCAGTCCGTTGCAAGTCCCGGGCCACGAAATCAAGCTGACGGCTCGTCGCTTGAGCCTCGAAAACCCTCCACCACCACGCCGACTTGTCAGAATCCAGCCGCGCTACAGCCCTGCTGGATTCTGACAAGTCGGCGAGGGAGGTGCGGAAATAGCTGTCGAGGGCGTGCATCAAGAGGGGTCTAGAGGCGGAAGGTGGTATCCGGGGTCAGCTCGGCAATATCCATCTGCGCCTTCTGAAGCCGGCCAGAGTAGTCCCAGTTCACCGCTTGCCAGCGGGTGAATTGATCAAGCACCCAGACGCCGGACTGCCGCGATCCATTGCCTGACTTGCCGTTGCCGCCGAACGGCAGGTGTGCCTCGGCACCCGAGGTGGAGTTGTTGATCGATACCATGCCGGCGCTGATCTTGTCACGGAAGGTGAACGCGTCCTTGGGATCGGTCGTGTAGATCGACGAGGACAGCCCATATCCAGGAGCGTTCGCGAGCTCAATGGCCTCGTTCAGTGACTGATAGGTCGCGACACCAACGATTGGGCCGAACGTCTCCTCCATGAAGATCCGATCACCGGGACGTACGCCATCGACTATCACCGGGTGGTAATACAGACCAGTGCTCGGGTCACCGATGAAGCCGTCCCGCGGGTTGTCGGTGGTGATCTTGCCGTTGGCCGCCTGTACCGCGTGATGCGGCTGAATCCAGCCCAGGAATTCCTCGTAGCGTTCCGCGAACCTCTCATCCATCAGCGGGCCCATGAGCACATCCTGTGTGGGATCACCTACCTGGGCGCTGGCAAGGGCGGCATTGAACCGTGCCAGGAATTGATCATGGACTGATTCATGCACAATGACGGTGCCAAGCGAGGTACAGCGCTGTCCGGCGGTGCCGAAACCAGAGAACAGCGCGCCCTCGACTGCAAGATCAAGATCGGCACTCGGCGTGACAATCAGTGGATTCTTCCCGCCCAGCTCCAGACATGCGGTCTGAAGGTAGCGGCCAGTCAGTGCGCCAATCTCCCGGCCAACCGCCGAAGAGCCGGTGAATCCGACCTTCTCTACCATGCCAGCCTCGAGCGCTTGCTCGAGTCCGGAGAAGGTAGCGGCCCCATCGGCATGGACGACGTTGAAAACTCCGTCGGGAAGTCCGCCGCCCCGTACGAAGAGCTCATGGAATGCCGCGCTGCTGGCTGCGGAGTATTCGGCGGGTTTCCAGACGACCGTATTGCCCGCCAAGAGGGCCGGCACGATGTACCAGGAGGGCACCGCGACCGGAAAATTGCCAGCCGTAATGACGGCGACTGTGCCGACTGGCCGGCGGAAGGTGAACAGCTGCTTGTCGGGCATTTCGCTCGGCACGGTTTGGCCGTAAAGTCGCCGGCCCTCTCCAAGGAAGAAGTCGCAGGTGTCGATGATCTCCCGGACTTCACCAAGCGCTTCGCCGTACGGCTTGCCGATCTCGGCCGTCACCAGCCGCGCGAGTGCCTCCGCGTTGTCCTCGACAAGCCGGCCGATATGGGCGATCGCCCGGCCACGAATCGGCGCGGGTATTGCTGCCCATGATTCCTGGGCTTTCTTGGCAGATTCCGCAGCGCGTACAAAAGTGGAGGCGTCGCCGAAGGCGACTTCGGCGACCACCTCATCGAGCCGTGCCGGATTCCTGCTGGGCCGTGTTTGACCACCGGACACCGCTGCGCCGTCGATGACAGAAGTCACCCGACTGGTCATGCGTATTGCAACTCCTTTTGCGGCCCCTTGCTGGCGACTCGGACCACAGAGCGACCGGTAGCTCCGAGGGCCTCGTCAATCTCATCTTCACTCACTGATAGGGCGGGACGGAAGCGAATGGAGCGCTGACCACAGGGCAGCACGATGACGTGCTCAGCAGTCCGCAGATCGACGACCATGGCATCCCGTTCCTCGCGGCTCTCGAGGTCGAATGCGACGAAAAGACCGCGACCACGCACATTGCTGATCAGGCCCGTCTCCTCACGCAGCTGCTCCAGGCCGGCCACCAGCTGCTGACCCTTTGGTCCAGCCTGCTCTATGAGACCCTCGGACTCGATGATCTCCAGGGCCCGCTGCGACCGGACCATATCGACCAGGCCGCCGCCCCAGGTGGAGTTGATCCGCCCAGAGACCGCGAACACGTTGTCTGGCACCTCATCGACCCGGCCGCCGGCCATGATTCCGCCAACCTGCGCCTTTTTGGAGAAGGCGACCACATCGGGCTGGATGCCCAGCTGCTGGTACGCCCATGGCGTTCCAGTGGTCCCAACACCGGTCTGCACCTCATCCAGGATGAACAGTGCATCGTTGCCGTGCACGAGCCCGAGCATGGCCTGCAGGAACTCTGGCCGCATGTGGTTGTCCCCGCCCTCACCTTGGATCGGCTCAGCGATGAACGCCGCAATGTCGTGAGGGTTCTCGGCGAATGCCAGCTCTGCTTGCCGGAGGGCGTGGTTCTCTGCGGCGATCACCTCATCGAGATGATCAGTGAGCGGATGAGTGATTGCCGGGACATCGATCCTGGGCCAGTCGAACTTCGGGAATCGATCAGTTTTGTGCGACTCGGTGTTGGTGAGCGACAAGGTATAGCCGCTGCGACCGTGAAAGGCATGAGTCAGATGCATGATCTGAGTGCCCAAGTTGCGGTCAAGGCCGGCGGCCTGGTTCTTCCGGCTCTTCCAGTCGAACGCGACCTTGAGAGCGTTCTCGACGGCGAGCGCGCCGCCTTCGATGAAGAACAGGTGGGGCAGTGCCGGATCGCCGAGCACACGCACGAAGGTCTCCACGAATTCTCCGTACGCCGTGCTGTACATGTCCGGGTTGGCTGGCTTGTTGGCCGCGATCTCGGCCAAGTCAGCCATAAATGTCGGGTCGTCGACGATGCCAGTCGGGTTGAGCCCAAGCGGAGCTGAGGCGAAAAACGTGTACATGTCGAGGTAGCGCTCGCCGGTGCATGCATCGACAAGCCGGCTTCCTCGGCTGCGGTGCAGATCCAGAACCAGCTTCATACCGTCCGTCAGCACGTGGCGCGAAAGAACGTCGTGCACCTCAGCTGGCTGGAGGTGTGTCTGTTCGGCCATTGGTCTCCTTCCCCGAGCAAAAAAAATCCATGTGACCCCCACACAGGTGCCACAGATTCTAGCGCAAACTACCTAATTTGCGCCAATATGCTGAAGACTTATACCGCACTGAGATCAATGACAGCTTTGCTACGACCGGCGGCCGCTAGGCGAGGACGTTCAGAGGCCTAGCGCCGCCGCCATTTCGGCCCGGATGGTGGCAAGCACGGCGCGCGCCTGGGCCCGCGCGGCAGCAAGATCTGCGCTGTCGGCGGCGGACCGTCTGGTCTCGAGATAGCACTTGAGTTTTGGCTCGGTTCCGGAGGGTCGGACTACTACTTTGATCGCTTCACCGGTGATCAACACCGCATCGGTCGCCGGCAATTCGTCAGTGCCTTGAGCAAGATCGACTATCGATGTTGGCTGGCCGGCAAGCATCGTTGGTGGGTTTTCCCTGAGTCGAGCCATGGCTGTCGTGATGATCTTGACATCGGGCACCCGTACCGACAGCTGATCAGTTTCATAGATTCCGTAGCCGCGAGCGATCTCGTCCAATCGATCGGGAATGCTTTGATGCTCTGCCTTGAGGGCGGCAGCGAGCGTGAGCAGCCGTGCCAGCGCAGATATCCCATCTTTGTCCGGTACCGCTTGGGGGTCGACGCAATAGCCAATGGCCTCCTCGTAGCCATACGCCAGGTCGGGTACACGTCCAATCCACTTGAACCCGGTGAGCGTGTAAACGAATGGCTGGCCGTACGCCTCGGCGATAGCCGACAATTGCGAGCTCGAGACGATCGAGCAGGCGTACGCACCACCGACTCCGCGTCGCAATGCGTCCTCGCCCAGCAGCACTCCGAGCTCGTCACCGCGCAACATCCGCCACTGCCCGTCGACCACAACAGCCGCGGCCAAACGGTCAGCGTCGGGATCGTTGGCTATCACTAGATCGGCATCGATCTTGCGCGCCTGCGCAACGGCCAGATCGATAGCGCCCGGTTCCTCCGGATTGGGGAATGCGACGGTCGGAAACTTCGGATCAGGTTCGGCCTGCTCGGCTACAACCTGCGCTGGAGGAAACCCGCAAGCCGCAACGACCTGCTCGACAAGCGACCCACCCACCCCGTGAAGGGGCGTGTAGACCCATCGCAGCCAACGGGGCGCATCTGCCGCCACTGACGCGGCAATGCGATCAACGTAGGCCTCCACCAGTTCCGGACCCAAGACGTCATAGGACCGGAACCGAGGCACGTCGTCAAGGCTGTGCTTGGTGATCTCATCAATCCTTGCCGAGATCTCGGCATCCGCCGGCGGCACGATCTGACAGCCGTCACCTAGATAGACCTTGTAGCCGTTGTCCTGAGGCGGATTGTGCGATGCCGTCACCACGACGCCCGCAACGCAGTCGAAGTGGCGGATACCGAAGGCCACCACCGGCGTCGGCAATGGTCCGGGCGTGATCATCGACTGAAAGCCGGCACCAGCCATGATCTCGGCGGTGTCGCGGGCAAAGACATCGGAGTTGCGTCGGGCGTCGAAGCCGATGATCACCTTGCCACCGGCCAGACCATGATCAAGAAGATACCTCGCCAAGGCGGCGGTTGCCTGGCCAACCACGACTCGATTCATGCGGTTGGGTCCTGGTCCGAGTGCACCACGAAGCCCGGCAGTGCCGAACTGAAGTCGAAAGGAAAACGCATCGACAAGCTCTGCCGCCGCGGGGGTGTCGCCCGCCTGTGCCGCCGTAAGGAGATCCTCCACCTGCTGTCGGGTCTGCGGATCGGGATCTTGCTCTGTCCAGCTGGTAATGGCGCGCGCGACCTCCCCGGAGAAAGCCGGCGCGCTTGAACTCACAGTGCCCCCGCGATACCTGCAAGCAGATGCCGCAGCCGCGGTGCGGCCTCTCGGCCGGCCTCGAGGACCTCCTCATGGCTCAGTGGCGACGCCGAGATTCCCGCTGCCAAATTGGTGACGAGGGAGACGCCGAGTACCTCTGCACCTAGTTCACGGGCCGCGATCGTTTCCAGTGTGGTTGACATGCCGACCAAATCGCCGCCGAGTACCCCTGCCATCCGTACTTCGGCCGGAGTCTCGAACTGCGGCCCGCGGAACTGCACGTAGACGCCTTCTGGCAACTCGGGCTCGACCGAACGAGCAAGATCACGAAGCCGCCGTGAGTAGGGCACCGACATGTCGATGAAGCGGGCACCGAGCAGTGGTGAGGTGCCTGTCAGATTGATGTAGTCACGGATCAGCACGGCTGAGCCGGGCCGCCAGTCAGTGTTCAGTCCGCCGCATCCATTCGTGAGCACGATGACTGTGGCCCCTGCAGCGACGGCAGAGCGTACTCCGTGCACAACCTGATCTACCCCATAGCCTTCGTAGAGGTGGGTACGTCCGGTGAAGATCGCGGCGATCTTGCTGCTAGCGGTAGAGACAATCCGCAGCATGCCACCGTGACCAATGACGGTCGGCGACGCAAAGCCAGGCAGTTCGGTCAGTTCGCAGCTGCCCATTGGCTCGCCAAGATCATCGGCAGCGGCGGACCATCCTGATCCGAGCACGAAGGCGATGTCGAGTTGCGAAATACCGAAGCGTTCCACAATGGCGGCTCCGGCGACCTTGGCCACGGCGTACGGATCAGATGTGAACCCATCGGCAGGCATGAGTCGCACTCTAATGTCCAGCTAGCACCGACGCCTTGTCGAAACCTATGTCGATCATGTGGGTCGCGGGCGCGACTCGGCCTACCAGCCGCTAACACAAGGGCGGGACCGCAGCTCGGCCACATAGTCATTCGGAGCGCCGGCCGCCTCCGCGGCATCGGCAAGAATGCCAATCGTTCGAGCACTCGGCATTCCGCCTTCAAAGTCATTGAGTACATAGACCCAGGCGGCGAGCTCCCCCTCGAGTGTCGCTACTCGGACTCGCACCTTGCGGTACAGACCAGTGTTGGCGCTTTCCCACTGATCAAGACTGTTCTCATCACCGGTTGTCACGTCGTACACCGCGACGAAGACCTGGCCGTCGGGCTCCTCAACAAGCGTCGGAAGTGCACCATCCCAGCCCTCGCCCCCGAAGGTGATCCGCCATCCCACAGCCCATCCAGTGCCACGTTGCGGCGAATGCGGACAGCGGTCCGCCATCTGGCTGGGATCAAGATTGCTTCCGTACGCCGCGTACAGCACAGGAGCGAGGCTATCTGGTCCAGGCCTTCCCAGCGAGATGGAAGAATGCCCAAATGACCCGGGTGGTGATTGTCGGCGGAGGTCCCGGCGGTTATGAGGCAGCGCTAGTCGGTAGCCAGCTGGGCGGCGAGGTCACGTTGATCGAGAATGATGCACTCGGTGGCTCTGCCGTTCTCACCGACTGCGTTCCCTCCAAAACCTTGATCGCAACAGCGGAAGTCATGACTGACCTGCGCAGTTCAGCCGACCTGGGCTTGCGGTTCGGTGCTCAAGATCAACCAGATGTCAACGCGGGCGTCTATGTCGACCTGGCCGCTATCAACCAGCGCGTACTTGATCTTGCGGAAAAGCAATCGTGCGATATCACCGAGCGTGTGCAACGAGAGAACGTCAACCTGGTCATCGGCCGCGGTCGTCTGGATGGGCCCGATCGGGTGATCGCCTCGACTGCAGATGGCGAAGAGTCCTTCTCAGCTGACATGATCTTGGTTGCGACGGGTGCCCACCCGCGCACACTGCCTGAGGCCAAGCTCGATGGCGAACGGATCTTGACCTGGAGTCAGCTCTACGGGTTGAGCGAGTTGCCAGAGCGGCTGATCGTGGTCGGCTCGGGCGTCACGGGTGCAGAGTTCGCCAGTGCGTATGACGCGCTTGGTTGCGACGTCGTACTGATCTCTTCGCGTGACCGGGTGCTCCCTGGTGAGGACGCCGAGGCAGCGGAGGTGCTTGAAGAGGTCTTTACCAGCCGCGGCATGACGGTGCTGTCGCGCTCACGCGCCCAGTCCGTCCAGCGCGATGGCGACCAAGTCACGGTGACCCTGACTGATGGGCGTACCGTGATCGGTTCCCATTGCCTGTTGGCCGTCGGCTCGTTGCCCAATACTGCAGACCTTGGCCTCGAGGAGGCCGGCGTCAAGCTCGATGAGCAAGGCTTCATCGAAGTGGATCGGGTGTCCCGTACCTCGGCGCGGGGCGTCTACGCCGCGGGCGACTGCACCGGTGTCCTTCTACTCGCCTCGGTGGCTGCGATGCAGGGCCGGATCGCCATGTGGCACACGCTGGGGGAGCACGTTTCCCCACTCGATCTCAAGACCGTCTCCGCGACGGTGTTCACCGCGCCGGAGATTGCCACAGTCGGGGTGTCGCAGAAGCAGGTCGACTCGGGTGAAATGCCGGCAAGGATCATGACTCTGCCGCTGCGGGGGAATCCTCGGGCCAAAATGCAAGGCAGCCGTGATGGCTTCGTCAAGCTCATCTGTCGAAATGTCACCGGCATCGTGATCGGTGGGGTAATAGTGGCCCCCCGGGCGAGTGAGTTGATCTTCCCCGTGGCACTAGCCGTCGCACAGCGGCTCACTGTTGATCAAGTGTCGGAGTCGTTCACCGTGTATCCATCCATGACAGGCTCTGTTGCGGAGGCCGCGCGCCGACTCCATGGTTCAGGGATGATCAGCTAAGCCGGAATTGCTGGATCCGCTAGATGGCTAGATCACCTTTGCCGGCGCCCTCGTGCCTCCACAATTCTGACGCACCGATGAGCGGGTACCTTACTTTGCGTGAGCGTCGCATCCCGAGCCGCCCTTGCGACTGCCGCAGATCTGCTTCGTGGCCGTAGCTGGGTCGCGCTCACCGGTGCCGGGATGTCAACCGATTCGGGGATTCCGGATTATCGAGGGCCAACGTCGATTCGTGCCACGCCCATGCAGTACAGCGAGTTCGTCGCCTCAACTGAAGCGCAGCGGCGATACTGGGCCCGTTCCTATCTTGGTTGGCGTCGCATCGGCCACGCGCAACCGAATGCCGGACATCGTGCCCTCGCCGATTTGGAAACGCTCGGACTAACCGGGGTGATCACTCAAAACGTCGACGGCCTGCACTCCGCAGCGGGCAGCACGCGCGTGATCAACTTGCATGGTGACATCGCGACTGTGGTGTGTCTGGTGTGCGACCACCGTTCCCCGCGCAGTGAACTGCAACGTCGTCTGGCGCAAGTGAACCCACAGGCTCACCAGCCGCAGCGCCTGGAGCATGCCGAACTACGCCCGGACGGCGATGCGGTGGCCGAAGACTGGCAACGGTTCCGGTTGGTCGGTTGTGACTGCTGTGCCGGCCCGCTCAAGCCTGATGTGGTCTTCTTCGGAGAGTCGGTGCCGAAGCGTCGGGTGGAGGCCGCGTACCAGCTCGTGGAATGCGCTGACGTGTTGGTTGTCTTGGGTTCGTCGCTGACCGTGATGTCGGGCTTGCGTTTCGTCCGGCATCAAGTGAAGCGCGCACAGCCAGTCGTGATCATCAATCGAGGTCCGACGCGAGGCGACGAACTCGCGACCCTCAAGATCGACGACGGCTGCTCGGAAACCTTGGCTGAGCTTCAGGAGGCTCTGCTGGAATAGCAGTTTGGAGGAGGGCTTCGACAAGCTCAGCCCGCATTCCCCTTAGTCGAACATGTCTCCAAACATGTCGCCGATCCCGCTGCCAATGTCGCTGGCGCCTTCGCCAATCCCACCCATCAGATCGCCGACACCCTCGCCGACTCCGGAGAACATGTTGCCCATGCCACCGAACAGCAGGCCACCGATCAGCATGCCAGAGAGCATGTCGCTACCAGCCCAGCGGCTGTAGTAGCCCTGCGCCCAGGGCGCGTAGGCGGGTCCGCCCTCCCAGTAGGGCACGCGCTGCGGACCCACCTGCACAGTGCGGATATAGGGGTCTGCTCCGGCCAGCACCCGCTCTGCGTCAGCCGGGCAGGCCGGGACAGAACGCGGCACGCCGCCGGGCGGTGCCCAGGTGACGTCTTGTGAGGATGGGCCGTGCGCGGGGTTGAAGAAGCACGGCGGACGCTTGGCGGGCAACGGCTGACCGGCGATCCGCGCCTTGACGCATGCGACGGCGTAACGGCCGTCCTCCAAGATCTCGGTGACGTGTCGGATTTCTTCGGGTCTGGCAACCGCATCCAAGGACATCTTCGCGTCGTCGTACGCGTCGAGAGCGCGCTGATAGTCCTGCTGCATCGCCTCGTCGAGCGCATGCCCGGCAACGTCAGAGTCCAGCCGTTGCAGTTCCTCACCAAACTTCGTGACATCTTCGTCGGCTGCACGCTTGGACGTGGAGAGTTGAGTCTCCAGTGCTGCCTGCTCCGCCGCCTGCCGCTGCTGGACGGCATGCCGCCGGTAGAGCGCCGCTCCGCCAATGACGAGTGCCACGACAACCAGTAGAACAAGGAGTTCCATGGGTCACAGTGTGCCCGCGCGTTCTGTGGTTTCCCCTTGTGAGAGTGTCTTCTTACCGACCTTTTAGGCCTTATGGCAACTCTTTGGCCAAAGCAAACAACCGGTTGTTCCCTTAGTGCAATCCAGACGATCTAATCGACGATTTCGCACAGTGTTGAACCGCTGGTCACGGTTGCCCCGACCTGGGCTTTGAGGTTCATCACCGTTCCGCTGCGGTGAGCTGTGAGCGGCTGCTCCATCTTCATCGCCTCTAGAACGACGACGAGATCTCCGGCGTTTACATAGTCGCCTTCGGCTACCGCGACCTTCACGATGGTGCCCTGCATGGGTGAGGTCAACGCGTTGCCTGACAAGGTCTTGGTCGAGCCACCGCCTTGACGCCTGGGCGGCTTCTTGGCTCTGGTGCCGATGCCGGATCCATTTGCAGCGCCCAGGCCGGCGGGCACCATCACCTCCAGCCGCTTGCCGTTGACCTCGACGACAACCTTGGAGCGCTGGACCGGCTCCGGTGGCTCCCCAGGCTCGCCTGCGTACGGCGGGATCTCGCCAGTGAATTCCGTTTCAATCCACCGTGTGTGTACGCCGAAGCGCCCGTCTTCAGCGGTGTATGCCGGGTCCTGGAGAACGGCTCGATGGAAAGGAACGACGGTTGGCATGCCCTCGATCGCCAGCTCTTTTAGTGCCCGGCGCGAGCGCTCGATTGCCTGCTCGCGGGTGGCGCCGGTGATGATGATCTTCGCGATCAAAGAGTCGAAGCTACCGGGCACGGTCATGCCAGTCAGATAGCCGTCGTCGATTCGGACGCCAGGTCCCGCAGGCGGACGCCACATTGTGAGTGTTCCGGGTGCGGGCATGAAGTTCCGGCCCGCGTCTTCTGCATTGATCCGGAATTCGATGGAGTGTCCGCTGATGACCGGATCCTCATAGCCGAGCGGTTCCCCCTCAGCAATACGGAACATTTCACGGACAAGATCGAGTCCGGTGACCTCTTCTGAAACCGGGTGCTCAACCTGAAGTCGGGTGTTGACCTCGAGGAACGAGATCGTTCCGTCCTGTCCGACGAGGAACTCACAAGTACCAGCTCCTACGTAGCCGGCTTCGGCGAGGATCGCTTTGGATGAGGAGTAGAGACGCTCCAGCTGTTCAGTGGACAGGAATGGCGCCGGGGCCTCCTCAACCAGTTTTTGATGCCTGCGCTGTAGCGAGCAGTCCCGGGTGGAAACCACGACCACGTTGCCGTGCGTGTCGGCCAGGCATTGGGTCTCGACATGCCGCGGCTTGTCCAGATAGCGCTCGACGAAGCACTCGCCGCGGCCGAACGCCGCAATCGCCTCGCGTGTCGCGGACTCGAAGAGTTCTGCGATCTCGCTCATCTCTCGCGCCACCTTGAGGCCACGACCGCCGCCACCGAATGCGGCTTTGATCGCAATGGGCAGTCCATGCTCCATGGCGAAAGCGATGACAGCGTCAGCGTCCTCGACCGGGTCGGGAGTACCAGGCACAAGTGGAGCACCGACCTTCTCCGCGATGTGGCGGGCTCGCACCTTGTCCCCCAAGGCCTCGATGGCCTCTGGCGGTGGCCCGATCCAGATCAGGCCGGCGGCGAGCACAGCCTCCGCAAAGGAGGCATTCTCCGCAAGAAAGCCGTAGCCGGGATGAACCGCATCGGCCCCGCTGCGCGCCGCGACGTCGAGAATCTTCGGGATGTCGAGGTAGGTCTCTGCTGGAGTCGTTCCGCTCAGCGCGTACGCCTCATCGGCAAGTGAGACGAAGAGGGATTCGGAATCCTGGTCGGCGTAGATCGCCACACTGGCCAATCCGGCGTCGGCCGCAGCGCGGATTACGCGAACCGCAATCTCGCCGCGGTTCGCGACGAGCACCTTGCTGATTCGCACGCATCCTCCCCAGTGAAAGCTGCCCCGATCACTGCGCATCAGTTGCTTGGACCGAGCATCATCTGCAGCTGATGCTACGTCCAAGTAAGTGATGCGGAGTGTGCCATGGGGCGATTAGCGCCGCCATGCGGGAGAAGGAGTAGCGCGTTTCCACCGCCGCAGCGAGCGAAGCGAGCCATAAAACCCAGCGTGGGCCCCTCCAAGTATGAGTTGCAGGGGCCCACTGGTAGCCGGAGTTAAAGCGACGTCTCCAGCTGACCGGGCGATCCGACGGATCCCAGCCACCCGTCACCGGCGGCTGCGGTGAGTTGCCTCACCGTAACGAATCCTCGGTTCTGTCCCAGTCCCGCCCTCCCTTGCGGAAGTGCGTAAGAGATTTCTACAGCCTTGCGAGGAGGCCCGCAACCGAATCCAGAAAAGAAAATCCAACAATTTTCTTGTCCACTGGCCTGTCCACAAAATGGGGCCAGTTCATGCACCGAAGTGATCAACTTCTCCACAGTTGAAGGGCCCCACCTGTGGACATTGCAGGCATCGAGCGAAGTCGTCGACGACCGGTGCAATCGCACTAGGCTTCTTCTCGTGCAACTCCCCTCGGACGCAGTCGACCCTCAACCAGACACCAAGGATTGGACATGGGTTCTGACCCGGCGGTGCGACCAGTGCGGTCTGTCGGTCGGTGAAATCCAGCCGGAAGACTTCGCTCAGCGAGCGTTTGTCGCAGCTGAAGAATGGGTGCAGATTCTGCGCTCGAGTCCTGCAGTTACGGCACGCCCGCAGCCAGACGTCTGGTCGCCCCTGGAATATGGTGCCCACGTACGCGACGTCTACCGGCTCTTCGACGGCCGTCTTGTGCAAATGCTTGAGGAGGACACGCCGACCTTCGCCAACTGGAACCAGGATGAGACGGCGATCAACGAGCGGTACGGCGAGCAGGATCCGGAGGTCGTCGCTGACGAGCTCGAAGCCGCGGCGCAGGTTTTTGTAGCGCGGATCCATGCACTCACACCGGAGCAGTACCGCCTCCGAGGCATTAGGTCTGATGGTGCCGTGTTCACGGTCGTGACATTCATTCAGTACTTCCTGCACGATGTAATCCACCATCTCTGGGACGTCACCGGACAACAGGATGCGGCGGCTTCGCTCGCTCTGGAGTAGCCGCGGTTTTCTTCTCAAGCGAATCGCTCAAGGCGCTCCAGGTCCGCTCGGCAGCGCTCTTCAAGATCATCTAGTTCGGCCAGCGCCTCATTCAAGTCCCGACGCTTCGCGAGCAGAGCCTCGCGACGCTTGCCGATATCACCAATCAAGAACGCCAGCTGGCCGCGCTCACCCGGAGTCTCGTCGTACATGTTGATCACGTGAGCGATCTCGTCGAGAGTGAAGCCAAGGCGCTTGCCACGCAGAATGAGCTGTAGCCGTACCCGGTCCCGATCGTGGAAAACCCGAGCAGTGCCGTGTCGTTCCGGAGCGAGCAGCCCGCGGTCCTCGTAGAACCGAATGGTTCGCAGCGTCGTGTCGAACTCGTCGGCGAGCTCACCGATAGTCCAAGTTCGATCACTCATTGGGTACTCCTCGGCCGAAGTCTAGGCATGACCTTTACGTAAACGTCAACTATGCTGACAGAGGTTAGTGACGACCGAAAGAGCCTTATGACGAGTCCGTTCTCCCTTGGCGAGGAGCACAACGACTTCCGGGCCACAGTTGCTGACTTCGCTGCACGCGATATCGCACCTCATGTCGAGCGCTGGAATGCCGCCCATGAGGCACCACTCGAAGCGATCAAGCTGATGGCCGATCTCGGCCTTTTCGGACTTGGGGGGCCTGAGGAGTACGGCGGCGCCGGTGACTTCACCAGTCTGTGCATCGCGATCGAGGAAATCGGCAAGGTCGACCAATCACTCGGGATCACCCTGGAGGCCGCCGTAGGGCTCGGCATCAACCCGATCGCTCACTTCGGCACAGCGGAGCAAAAGGCCCGGTGGCTGCCGGATCTGATTGCCGGGCGAGCCCTGGCGGCCTTCGGCCTAACTGAGCCGGAATCCGGATCCGACGCCGGCGCAACTCGAACGCACGCCGTGCTACGTGATCATGAATGGGTGATCAACGGCAGTAAGCAGTTCATCACCAATTCCGGCACCGACATCACGTCACTCTGCACCGTCACAGCACGTACCGGCACCCGTGACAATGGCAAGCCGGAGATTTCAGCGATCATCGTGCCCGCCGGAACACCCGGCTTCGGGGTAGGCGTCAGCTACGACAAGCTCGGCTGGCACGCCTCAGACACTCATCCACTGAGCTTCAGCGACGCCCGTGTGCCGGAAGATCATCTTCTGGGTGAGCGCGGGCAGGGCTATCAGCAGTTCCTGTCGATCTTGGATAGCGGACGAGTCGCAATCGCTGCGCTGGCCTTGGGGTGTATCCGGGCATGCCTGGAGCTGTCGACGCAGTATGCGATGCAGCGCACCTCTTTTGGAGTGCCGATTGGCCGCAAGCAGGGCGTCGCCTTCCAAATTGCTGATCTTGATGTGATGGCCTCGGCGGCTCATCAGCTGGTATACGCCGCTGCCGCGATGCGTGATCATGGCGGCCGTACCCAGGAATTCAAGCGCGCCGCCGCGATCGCAAAGCTCTACGCCACAGAGTCCGCCGTCAGCGCGGCGCGGATCGCTACGCAGGTGTTCGGCGGCTACGGATTCATGGAGGAGTATCCGGTGGCCCGTTTCTATCGCGATGCCAAGGTGCTTGAGATCGGGGAGGGCACGTCGGAGGTGCAGCGGCTACTTATCGCCCGTGGGCTCGGGCTCCCGGTGGAGTAGTCGATCATGGACCGAATAAAGGCTGCCTGGGAGCGTGCCCTTTCGCCGACGGAAAAGGCGGCTGCCAAGCTCGCCAGCGCCAACAAGCTCTTCGTACGCGATCGAATCGACCTGCTGTTCGACGACTGCACCTTTATCGAAGACGGTCAGCTTGCCAATGCGTTGGCCGATGACCTGCCAGCGGATGGAGTAGTCACCGGGCGCGGCCTGGTCCAAGGACGACCGGCCCTTGTGGTGGCCAATGACCCGAGCGTCAAGGCGGGCTCATGGGGCGCCCGCACCGTGGAAAAGATCATCCGTGTGACCGAGGTGGCAGTCCGCGATGAGCTTCCGATCTTCTGGTTCATCGACTCTGCCGGTGCGCGGATCACTGATCAGGTCGACCTCTTTCCGGGTCGCAGAGGTGCGGGCCGGATTTTTCATAATCAAGTCGCACTCTCGGGCAAGGTGCCACAGATCTGCTGTCTCTTTGGGCCTAGCGCGGCCGGTGGGGCGTACATTCCGTCCTTCTGTGACGTGGTGATCATGGTCGAAGGCAACGCCTCGATGTACCTGGGTTCGCCGCGGATGGCAGAGATGGTGGTGGGGGAGCGGGTGACGCTGGAGGAGATGGGCGGCGCGCGGATGCACGCGACGATCTCCGGCTGCGGAGATCAATTGGCCGCCGATGATGCCGATGCGATCGAGCAGGCGAAGCAGTACTTCTCTTATCTGCCGCAGAATTGGCGAAGTCGGCTACCGAGCTATGACTCGGTCGAGCCAGCACGCTACTTCGCCGATGACCTTGTACCGTCCCAGGAGTCAGTGGGATATGACATCAGAACGATCATTGAGTCGATTGTCGACGCTGGGTCCTTCTTCGAGGTCAAGCCGCTGTTTGCTGCCGAGCTAGTGACCGGCTTTGCCCTTATTGATGGTGAAGTGATCGGCATCGTGGCGAATCAGCCGGCCGTCAAGGGCGGCGTACTGTTCGTCGATTCGGCCGACAAGGGTGCTCGCTTCATTTGGCAGTGCGATGCGTTCGGCATCCCGTTGCTCTATCTGGCTGACGTACCGGGGTTCATGATCGGCAGTGCTGTGGAGCGGCAGGGCATCATCCGGCACGGCGCAAAGATGATCACTGCCGTCGCGGAGGCTACGGTGCCGACGGTCTCATTGATCCTTCGCAAGGCGTACGGCGCCGGGCTTTACGCCATGGCCGGCCCGGGGTTCGCGCCCGACGCCTGCTTGGCACTGCCAAGCGCCAAGATCGCCGTGATGGGACCTGAGGCGGCCGTGAACGCGGTCTACGCCAACAAGATTGCCGAGATCACCGACGAAGCAGAGCGGACCGCGTACGTGGAACGGCTGCGCAAGGAGTATGAGAGTGATATCGACATCTTGCGGCTGGCGAGCGAGCTGGTCATTGACGCGATCGTCGAGCCGCGTGAGGTACGCCGTGAGCTGATCGCCCGCTTTGCTGCGGCCGCCACAAAGGACCGCCACTTCTCGACACGGCGGCACGGCGTCCCGCCGGTTTAATTTGCAACCGATTGCGGCCACCTATTCCCAAGGGGCAATCTGAAGCCGTAGATTCGGTTTCTACCGGAATGATTTGGTAACACCAGCGCAGCTCTGGTGAGCACAGTTGAGTCCGTTGGCAGCGTTGCACATGTGACGGAGGGGTAGCTGGCTGCGTCGTCGGCCTGGCGGATCCGGATAGGAGGCCCGGCTTCTTCTGAGGCCTGGCTCTCCCAACCGAAGGAGATGGGTTCGGATGACCTCAAAAAAGCTATCGCTGATCGACAAAAACATGATCGTTCCGTTCTGGTTGTTGACCAGCTGCTTCGTCGTGTGGGGGCTGGCCCAGGACCTGACCGCTCCACTGGTGACCGCCTTCAAGGGCATCTTCACGATGAGCACGTTCGAGGCCTCGCTGGTCCAGTTTGCTTACTTCGGGGCATACTTCTGCCTAGCTCTGCCCACCGCGTTCCTCAACGAGCGGTTCGGCTACAAAGTGGGCGTCCTGACCGGCCTCGGCCTGGCCGCTATCGGGGCGTTCGGGTTCTACCCCGCGGCCAAGTCGCTGACCTTCGGCTTCTTCCTCATTGCTCTGTTCATCCTGGCCGCCGGTCTCTCCGTTCTGGAGACTTCCGCCAACCCGTTCGCCATCGCGATGGGTCCGGAGGGCACGGCGACCAGGCGGCTCAACCTCGCGCAGTCGTTCAATCCACTCGGAACCAACCTCGGTGTCCTGCTGGCCGCCGTCCTCGTCTTGCCGAAGATGAACCCGGCCACGCCTGAACAGCGGGCCACAATGCCGCACGACCAGCTGGTCAGGATTCAGACCGGCGAGCTTAACGCGATCATGAATCCCTACCTGGGCCTGGCGGTCGCGCTGATCATCATCTGGATTGGCCTATTCATCAAGAAGGTTCCCAGAAGCCACGAGGAGGTCGCCTCGGACAGCCATCACCTGCACTTCGGCGACACCGTCCGCCGGCTGCACCACAACCACCATTGGCGCTACGGGGTCCTCGCCCAATTCTTCAACGTCGGAGCCCAGGTCTGCACCTGGACCTACATCGTGCTCTATGTCAAAGATGTGGTCCCCGGTGGCACCGCGGTGAAAGGTGCCTATTTTCTGCAGGTCAGCCTGATCCTCTTCTTCATCTCCCGATTCGTCATGACCTGGCTGATGGGCTACATCCGGGCCACCAAGCTGCTGGCGATCATGGCCATCCTCGCCATTCTGCTCTGTCTTTACGCCGCATTCTTTCCCGGTCTGTCCGGGGCGTGGGCGCTCGTGGGGGTGTCCGCCTGCCTATCGCTGATGTTCCCCACCATCTACGGGGTGGCGCTGCACGGTCTCGGGGTTGACACCAAATTCGCAGCCGCCGGCCTGGTCATGGCGATCGTTGGTGGCGCCATCATGCCGCCAATCCAGGGCCTGGTGTCCGACCGGTTCGGCACCGCGCCGGCCTTCGTCGTGGCCGCGGTCTGCTATGCAGGCGTTTTGGTCTATGCCATCTACGACCTGAGGTCGCACGACCGGTTCGCCGACATCCCGGGAGAGGAAGAGCCGCAAATCTCGATGGCCGGCCACTGACCCTGATGCCAGCTTGTGCCTTTGGCACCTGCCGGCGCCGCCTCACTAAATAGGCAGTTTGCGGAACAACGGCCGAGGCACGTGTCGCAGACCCGACATCACCACGCGCATGGTGCCTGGCACCCACACGAGTTCCTTTTTGCCCTTGATGGCCTCCACCACGGCATCGGCAACCTGGTCGGGCGTCACGGCAAGAGGGGCCTCTTCAAGACCAGAGGTCATCTTGGACTTGACGAAACCTGGGCGAACCACGAGCACGTGTGCGCCGTATTTCCGCAAGGCCTCGCCCAGACCTAGGAAGAAACCATCGAATCCGGCTTTGGTGGACCCGTACATGAAGTTGGAGCGCCGTACGCGTTCGCCGGCAACACTGGATAGCGCCACCATCCAGCCATGCGCCTGGGATTGCATGCGTTGTGCCAGCAGCACGCCGAGATGGACCGGTGCGGTGTAGTTCACTTCTGCCAGCTCCAGAGCAAGATCAGGATCTTGCCAGGCTCGCTCCTGATCGCCAAGCAGCCCGAACGCGATCACCGCTATATCTATGTCGCCACCGGCGAATGCCAGCTCAATGGTGGCAGCATGCGATTCATGATCACGAGCATCAAGATCGACTTCGGTGACGTCGCAGCCCAGGTTCTTCAGCTCCGTTGTCGCTGCGGTACGCCGCTCGCTTGGCCGAGCCGCGAGCACGACGCGCAGTCCGGTCCGGGCATATCGCTTCGCGATCGCCAGAGCGATGTCAGAGGTGCCGCCGAGCAGCAGCAGCGATTGGGGCTCACCCACAGCATTGATCATGCCGCACCCCCAACTCTGGATGGGCTCAGCTCGAGGCGCCGAGCAAGATCGGAGTTGAAGATGCCCTCAGGATCGACTTCCCGGCGTACCGCCAAGAACTCCTCCAGCCGTGGATACATCTTTCGAAACGTCGCCGCGCTGAGCCTCGAGTCTTTAGCGAGATAGACCCGCCCGCCCGCCCCAACGACCTCGGTATCCAGAGCATCGCACAGCTTGTCCAGGCCCTGCTCGATGGGCAGGTCGACGGTGAGAGTCCAACCAGGCATGGGAAATGATAAGGGCGATGGGTTGCCGTCGCCGAATCGCTTGAGCACGTTGATGCAGGACAGATGGCCGGAGTTGACGATCATCTCCAGACAGCGCCGGAAAGCATCTGCTTCCTCGAAGGGCACTACGAATTGATATTGCAGAAAGCCGTTCGGCCCATAAATGCGGTTCCATTCCGCCAGCAGATCAAGCGGGTGGAAGAACTGTGTGATGTTCTGCAGCTCAGCTACGCGATGCTTCGGTGCCTTGAAGTACCACGCGGCGCTAAAGGCCTTCGCAGTCGCTTTGTTGATCATCCGATTAGGAAAGATCTCTGGGAGCGTTCCTAGTGACGGAGCGACGAACTTCAAAGGATCCCGTTTCAGTTTCGTCGGGAGTTCAGCCAGGGATGCCTTGTTTCCGCGAGTCAGCACCGCTCGGCCCATATGGCGCCCCCTGGTCACCGCGTCGAACCAGGCGACCGAGTAGGTGTAGTCGTCGTCCCGCTGCGACATCTGCTGCATCAGATCATCGATGTCGGTAGTTCGGTTGGTATCGACGGAGAAGTATGCGGTTTCAGTTCGTTGTAGCGCCACGGTGGCCCGTAGCACGGCGCCAGTGAGACCCATTCCGCCAATGGTCGCCCAAAAGAGCGTTGCTGTATCGCCGTCCGGAGTCAGCGTCCGCACCTTGCCATTGGCCATGAGCAGGTCGAGTGAACGCACGTGGTTGCCAAGACTGCCCTCGGTGTGATGATTCTTGCCGTGCACGTCGGCGGCGATTGCCCCACCCAGGGTCACTTGCCGCGTACCGGGAAGCACCGGAACCCACAGCCCGAACGGCAGTAGCGCACGCATCAAATGATCAAGGCTGACGCCGGCCTGGACTGTCACGGTTGGCGGCTCCCCGCCCGCATCCACCGACAAGATGCGGTTCATTTTGGTGAGATCGAGCGCAGTACCGCCGGCATTCTGCGCCGCGTCGCCATAACTGCGACCCAGGCCGCGTGGCACGACACCTCGTCGTGCGTCGGATGTGCGCAAGGCCGTTACCGCGTCAGCAACCGAGTCGATCTGCGCCAGATGCGCCATGGTTCCCGAAGCCCGGCCCCAGCCGTGCAGCTCCACAAGGGGCTGCGGAATCACGGGCTGCTCCTCCGGCATGGAGGGCTTGATCGCCGGTACCGCTTGGTCGCTCATTCTCAAGTCCGCTCTTTTCATCAGAAGAAGACCGCGATGGAGATAACCGCAAGCCAGACAAGGCCCAGCCCTTGCAGTACCCGATCATTGAGTACTACTTCCTCTGGCTCGCCAGCGGTGCCGGCATCCACCTCAAGTGCGTACTGCAGCAGCGCCAGCGTAAAAGGCGCGATTGAGATCGCGGTCCAGGGAACGCCGAGCGGGCTGTCGCCGCGGTTCTCGAATGCCCAAAGACTGTACGAGATGAGCACCATCACGGCGGCCAACATCCACGCGAAACGCAGGTAGGACTCGGAGTAGCGGGTCAGCGATCGCCGAGTGCCCGCATCACTACCGAGCGATTTCATCTCTGAATAGCGCTTGCCCGACACCATGAAGAACGAGCCAAACGCGGCAACCAGGAGGAACCACTGGCTGAGCGGAATGCCGGTTGCGACCCCGCCCGCGATCGCGCGCAACAGGTATGCGCTGGCCACCACGGCTAGGTCGACCACTGGGAGGTGTTTGAGATATGCGGAATAGAGCAGCTGGAGCGCGACATAGACCAGCAGTGTGATTCCTAGTGGCACTGAGACGAAGAAACCGAGCACTAGCCCGCAGATGCCAGTTATGGTCGCAACGAGAAGGGCCGTGCTGGGCTTCAGCTCTCCGGAGGCGATCGGCCGGAAGCGCTTCGTAGGATGCTGCCGGTCTTCCTCGACATCACGAACGTCATTGACGAGATAGACAGTCGCGCTCACCAGGCAGAAAGCGACGAAGCCCAGTGCAGCAGTCTTGATCACGGCTGGCTCGAAGAGGCGGCCAGCAGCCAGCGGCGCGGCTAGTACCAGGAGATTCTTGACCCACTGACGGGGTCGCATAGCGCGGACTGTGGCCGGAAGTCGGCTGCGGCGAACGGCAACCTCCGTGGATTGGGACATCAGGACGCTACATTATCGAGCCACTCCGAATCGGCACTCGGCACGACCATTCGCGGACACTACGTTGGAGCCCGTGCGGAGGAGGTGGACGTGGCCGGTGGCGGCCATGGCCCTTCTCGCTTGCCTGCTGATCGGTTGCAGCGCCGCTCCCTCGAGCGATTCCAGCACCGCCCCTCCAGCCACAGCTCCGGCTCGGCCAGCAGCTATCCCAGACGACGGTGTCACCCTTGCCAGCTTGGGCTTTCTCAATGGGCCGGTTGAGCAGTTCTCGCTACCGCGTACCGCCACAATCACGGCAAAGGTCGACCAACCGAACAATCTTGTGGCAGTGGTGTCGTCGCCACCACCGGGGGACGTCGCGTCCTACTTGCGGCGTGCCTTGCCAGAGGCCGGTTTCACTGTCACTGCCGACGATCCGGCGGCTAAGACCATGACGTTCAGCGGGAGCGGCTGGAACGGCAGCTTCACAGGTGACGGCCGCATGTCGGCGGTTCTGTTGCGACCACAGTGACCGGTTGGTTCCAACCGCTCTTCGCGAGGCCGGTAACCTCCTCAGGGCAGGCTTGCCACAAGGGGGCCGGTTGAGTTGATGTTGCTGCAGAGAGAAGCGCTACTGCAGCGCACCCGTCTGCTCGGGCCGGCTTTCGTTGCCGCGGTCGCGTACGTGGATCCGGGCAATGTGGCGACCAACACCCAGGCAGGCGCTGCCTTTGGCTACTTGTTGCTCTGGGTGCTTGTTGCGGCGACCTTGATGGCCGGCCTTGTGCAGTACCTCTCCGCGAAGGTGGGCTGGCTGACCGGTGAGACACTGCCGGGACTGGTGGCTCGCCGGAACTCCCGACTGCCGCGAATCTGCTACTGGATCCAGGCCGAGCTGGTTGCCGTGGCCACTGATCTGGCTGAGATCGTCGGTGGCGCCGTCGCGCTGAATCTGCTGTTCGGACTGCCGCTGGTGGTTGGAGCGCTGATTACGACGGCTGTCTCAACTGCACTGTTGTTGTTGCAGAACAGCCGCAGCCAACGGACCTTCGAGCGTGTCATCACCGGGATGCTCGCCATTGTCACCATTGGTTTCCTGGCCGGCTTGGCCGCCTCACCGCCGGACCTTGGGCAAGCCGTGGCTGGCCTAGTGCCGAGGCTCAGCGGTGCCGAAAGCGTGGTTCTTGCGGTTGGCATGCTCGGTGCAACTGTCATGCCGCATGCCATCTATCTGCATTCGGCCTTGATCCGTGACCGGCACGGTCGCGCAGATCCACATTGCGCGGCCCCGATGCTGCGAACCATCCGGCTCGATGTTGGTCTGGCGATGCTGGTCGCTGGCACTGTCAATGTCGGCATGCTGCTGCTGGCTGCCAGCACCCTCTTCGGTTTGAACGTGGACGGCTTGCAGGCCGCGCACACTGCGATTCAAGCCGAATTAGGTCCGCTGCTCGCCGGGTTGTTTGCCTTGGCCCTGCTTGCCTCCGGCCTAGCGTCCACATCGGTCGGCGGATACGCGGGGTCGGTGATCATGGATGGTCTGCTGCGGCGCCGCATTCCGCTCATCTGGCGCCGCGTGCTGACCGCAGTGCCTGCATTGATCTTGCTTGCCCTCGGCCTAGATCCAACGCACTTGCTGATCTTGTCGCAGGTGATCTTGTCGTTCGGAATTCCGTTCGCACTGGTGCCGTTGGTTCGCATTGCCGCTGATCAGGAGCTGATGCGACTGGTGCCGACGAGGCGAGCGACGATCGCTGTCGCGTGGTTGGTGATCGGCATTGTCACCGCACTCAACGTGATCTTGATAGTGCTGATCGCGACGGGAGTGTAGAACCTCAGGCCTTAGGCGCCGCGAATGATCAGCCGACGAGCATTGAGTGTCGCGTCGTCCTTCACAGCGAGAACCAGCACGCGGTCGGAGCCGTCGATGTCAGAGAGCTTTGCTTGCTCGCGCTTGTCGCGCACCTTGGTTTCATCGCTCAACGCATACGTCTCAACGAATCCGTCGTTGCTCTTCACTGTCACTGACGTCCGGCTCACCTTCTGAACCTCGCCGCGCTGAAAGACGATCACTCGATGCTCCTCGCCGGCAAGAGTGACCTCGCCATGCAGTGCGCGGGCCAGCAAATGCCTGCGTACGACGCCGCGTCGGGCGCCGTCGTGATCACCCTTGCGGTCCGGGTTGGCAGTGGGTGTGTCCGTAGGACTACTCGTCGACGGGATCGCTGTCGCTTCATCGGACGGAGTGTCGGCGTACGCGAGCCCGGCACCGATCCCTCCGGCCAGCGCCGCAGTCCCGACGCCGGCGACGATGATCTTCATTAGGTCCTTCATACGGTGTTCCTCCTCGGCGATCACCCGCGACTGCTCCCGGGCTGATCCCAGCTTTCGACACTGATGGCGCAAACCCTGGCTGACAGCGTCGGTCCTTCAGCAACCCTTCAGCAACCAGTTAGAGCGGACTCTTCAGCTTCAGCTGCCAGCACTCCACAGACTGGGCCACCAGATGCCAAGCTCGCTCAAGATGGTTCGAAGCAGCGGCAGGCTGAGGCCGACAACATTGTGGTGATCACCCTCGATCCCGCTGATGAATGGACCGCCGAGACCGTCAATGGTGAATCCGCCGGCGACGTGGAGAGGTTCAGCTGTGCCGACGTATGCCTCGACATCCTCATCGGTGAGGTCGGCGAAGTGCACCAGCGTCGAGGCGACTGCCGCTCGAGTGGTCGTTGCTGTGCCTTCGTGGAGCATCACATGGTGACCGGTATGCAGCAGCCCAAAGCGTCCACGCATTCGTTGCCAGCGACGCACAGCCTCGGCCGGTGTTGCGGGCTTGCCGTAGGCCATCCCTTCGAGCTCGAGCATGGAGTCGCAGCCGATCACCACCGTGGTACCAGATCCATGATCAATCCGAGAGCTCACGGCCTTGGCTTTGAGTTCGGCAAGCTGTGCGGTCAGCGCCCGCACTCCGTCGACCGGGTCTAAGTCCTCATCGACACCGGAGGCCATGACCTCGGGATCGAGTCCTGCGTGACGCAGCGTTCTGAGCCGAGCGTCAGAGGCCGACGCGAGGACAAGCCGTACGTGATCAGGCATCGACGCTCAAATCCGGGCTAGAGCAGCGCGGAGCGGATCCAGGCCAAGCGGTCCAAGATTCAAGGCGTCGGCGTGGAATTTACTCAGGTCGAAGGCCGCGCCCTGTCGCCGGCGTGCATCCTCCCGGGCCTCCAGCCAGATCCGCTCACCTACCTTGTACGCCGGCGCCTGTCCCGGCCAGCCAAGGTATCGATCGAGCTCGAAACGCAGCGTCGGCTCATCAGTCGAGCTGTTCTGCATCATGAACTCCAGGCCTGCCTCTGGAGTCCAGCGTTCGCCGGGTCGAAAGCGCCAAGGATTGATCGTGGGAATCTCCAGTTGCAAATGCATTCCGATATCGATGATCACCCGGATGGCCCGGAAGGCTTGCGCATCGAGCATGCCCATCCGGTCGGCGGGCTCCAAGTACCCGAGTTCGTCCATGAGCTGTTCGGCGTACAGCGCCCAGCCTTCACCGTGACCCGAACAGAAAAAGAGCTTGCGCTGCCACCGATTGAGCAGGTCCGCGCGATAGGCGTTCTGGGCGATTTGGAGATGATGTCCCGGTACGCCCTCGTGATAGACGGTGGTGACTTCCTTCCAGGTAGAGAAAGTGTCAATCCCTTCCGGCACTGCCCACCACATCTGGCCTGGGCGGGAAAAGTCCTCAGCCGGATCGGTGTAGTAGATGGAGCCGTCATGGGTGGGGGCAATGCAGCATTCGATCTTCTTGACAGGCTCCGGGATGTCGAAGTGTTTACCTGCCAGGTTGGCAACAGCCTGGTCGGCAAGGTTTTGCATCCATGACCGAAACGCCTCTGCACCTGTGATGCGTCGTGCCGGATCTTCGTCCAGCGCCCGGTACGCCGCTTTGATGTTCGGCTCGTCCACCAAGTCTCGGGCGATGGTTCGCTGGGCCTCTTGGATGCGATTCAGCTCCTCGAATCCCCATTGGTAGGTCTCCTCCAGGTCGATCACCGCTCCCAAGAAGTACCGGGAGTCCAGCGCGTACCGTTCCTCACCGACTGCGTCAAGGCTGGGGGCGAGAGGCTCTAATGAGGTCCCCAACCAATCCGCGAAGTTGGAGAAGGCTTGCCGTGCTTCGTCTGCCGCTCCGCGGAGGTCGGATTGCAGTGCCTCTTGCTGAGGAGCGCGGGCGGTGATCGCCGCAAAGAAGTCGTCGTGTCCCGACTCACCGGTCCAGGAGCGGATCTGGTCGATGGTCGCCCTGATCTGACGGGCTGCAGAGATATTGCCATCTCGCGCCTCGGTGGTCAGCGTCTCGCGGACTTGACTCAGGGGGCGCTGAACCGTACGCAGCCGCGCGGCTATGTTCCGCCAGGCATCTTCGGAGTCGGTCGGCATCAGGTCGAAGATCGCCCGGATTTCTTGTGCTTGACCGCCGATGACGCTCACTCGAGATGCCGTGATGTGCGCCTCGTAGAGCTCGACATCCATGCCGAGCCGTTCCAGCATCGCTTCTTTTGCGGTGGTCTCACGTTCATCGCACGGCGCGGCTGCGTGGAGCGCGGCAATCGTCCGCCTGACATGGGCGATGCGGTCGGCTAGCCCGCTCGGGGAATAGTCGCTCCAGGAATCGTCGTGGTCGTGAACTCCGAGGAAGGTGGCGGTTTCGGGATAGAGCGCGACGCATTCATCGACGAAGCGATCAGCAATGGCGTCGACCTCGCGGACGCTCGGCTGGCGGTGCTCATCAGGATCACGCTGAGTCCCTGGGGGCGAGGACATGCGCCACAGCGTAGATGGGTCCTCAGGCACAGGTTCCATTGGGCTGAAAGATGTACTCAGGCGCGGATCGATACCACGCGCTGAGCTAGCAGCCAGGAAAGTTTTCGGCGGTCCGCAGGCGGTTGAGGCTGCGTCAGCGGCGACCGCCGCCTAACAGACCACCCAGCATGTCGAGAATGGATCCGCCAGCCGATTGCCCAGCGCTGCTGGGGGGAGCGCCACCTCCAAGCATTGAGCCCAGCAGGTCATTCAGCGGGTTGCCTGATCCACTGCGCCCACCACCCAGGATTGAACCGAGCGGATCGTCCTGGCCGCCAGCTCCTCCTTGGCGCTGACCCATGAGGCGCTTGGATAGGTACGCGAGCACGATGGGCGCCAAGATCGGCAGCAAGCGTTGGATCAAGCCGCCCGCCTGACCACCCAGGTTGCCGCCGAGAGTCTGTGCAACTTGGTCTTGGTGGGCTCCGAAGATGTTGCCGACGATCTTTTCGCCGTCATTGGAGTCGACCTGATCAAGATTGACTCCGCCATCAATCAGGTCGCTGGGGTGATCACCAAGTGCTCCAGCTAATGACCTGGCGCCGGCCGGATCTTCGGAGTTGGCTTGCATGCCGCCCAGAAGCGCTGGGATCGCGTGACGGGCTGCCTGTTCGGCGGTTGCCTTATCAACGCCGAGCTGGGCAGCGAGCTGGTCCATCGGAATGTCAGCCAGGATGTCGTCTACAGCGCTCATGGAGGGACACTACTGCGGGCGTGCGGACATTCGCCACGCGCTGGGGCCCGGTTGGATGGGGCTGCGCACCGATCGCCAGTAGGCAGACCAGCCGGTGCGAGCCGGTGTCGCCTTGTCTTGGCCCTGTTTCTCGTCACCCTGCCGAGCAAACCGCGTGGTCAGAACAGTCAGCACGGCGGCAAGCTCGTCCTCCGTCGGTGAGCCTTTGACCACTGAGAACACCGGCTGTTGATCATCAGTGCTGTTCATAGCGGAATGTTGCCATGCTTCTTCGGAGGCAGCGTCTGCCGTTTGGTGCGCAGTAACCGCAGCACCCGGGTGATCTCGACGCGGGTTTCATGCGGGTTGATCACGGCGTCGACATAGCCGCGTTCGGCAGCAAGATAGGGGTTGGCCAGCTGATCTTCATACTCGGTGACCAGTCGCCCGCGCAGTGTCTCGGGATCGTCGCTCGCCGCAAGCTCCTTGCGATACAAGATATTCACCGCTCCTTGGGCTCCCATTACGGCGATCTGTGCAGTCGGCCACGCCAAATTCAAGTCTGCCCCAAGATGCTTGGAACCCATCACGTCGTACGCGCCGCCATAGGCCTTGCGGGTGATCACCGTGACCAGCGGCACCGTGGCTTCGGCGTACGCGTAGATCAGTTTCGCGCCTCGCCGGATGATCCCATTCCATTCTTGATCGGTACCTGGAAGGAAGCCGGGCACATCGACGAACGTGATCACCGGGACGTTGAATGCGTCACAAGTCCGGACGAATCGCGCCGCCTTCTCCGACGCATCGATGTCCAAGCACCCGGCAAAGTGCAGCGGTTGATTGGCCACGACACCAACACTGTGTCCATCGATCCGGCCGAAGCCGACGACCACGTTCGGCGCGAACAGCTCGTGAATCTCGAGGAAGTCACCATCGTCGAGAACGCGCGAGATGACCTCGCGTATGTCGTACGGCTGGTTGGGGGAATCGGGGATCAGCGTATCAAGATCACGGTCCACATCATTGGGCTCGAGTCCATTCTCGACGTCGAAGCTCGGTGGATCCTCGAGGTTGTTCTGCGGCAGAAAGCCGATCAGGGTTCGTACGAAGGAGATAGCATCCTCTTCGTCGGCGGCCAGATAATGGGCGTTTCCCGACTTCGTGTTGTGAGTGCGGCCGCCGCCCAGATCCTCCATCGACACGTCTTCACCGGTCACTGTCTTGATCACGTCCGGCCCGGTGATGAACATCTGCGAGGTTTGGTCGACCATGATCACGAAATCCGTCAGGGCCGGCGAATACACATGACCGCCCGCGGCCGCGCCCATGATCAGGGAAATCTGCGGAATGACTCCGGAGGCGTGAGTATTACGGCGGAAGATTTCACCGTAGAGTCCCAGCGACACCACGCCTTCTTGGATTCGCGCGCCGCCGCCCTCGTTCAGGCCGATAATGGGACAGCCGGTCTTCAGGGCAAAGTCGATGATCTTGACGATCTTCTCGCCGTATACCTGACCCAGGCTGCCGCCGAAAACCGTGACGTCCTGGCTGAAGACGCATACCGGCCGCCCGTCAATGGTGCCGAAGCCGGTGATGACGCCGTCGCCGTAGGGTCGCCGGTTCTCCATGCCGAAGGATGTCGCGCGATGCCGGGCAAACTCATCCAGCTCGGTGAAAGAGTCGGCGTCGAGCAAGAGCTGGACGCGTTCCCGTGCTGTCTTCTTACCCTTCGCGTGCTGCTTCTCGACCGCCGCCGCCGATCCCGCATGGACCGCCTGCTCCATGCGAAGGTCCAGGTCAGCCAGCTTTCCGGCGGTCGTGTGGATATCCGGAATGTCTGCCGCCGGAATCGTACGATCCATGACTGAGAATCTAACTATCGATTGCGCTGCTCGCGCATGCCGCTTGAAATCCGCCGCCGTCGCCGGCATTCCGCGTAGCTTTACCTAGTTTGTGCATCCCACGCAGCGTGGGATGCTGACCCGGGCAGTCTCCCAGCACTACGAACGGGGTCCCGGTATGACCGATGAGATCGACCTCGCCGAGCTCCGTCAGGAGCTGATAAGGCCAGACGGTCTGTGGCAGAAGGTCGATCTGGTGCCGGAGACGGGCTCTACGAATGCTGATTTGGCCGCTCGAGCAGGTCAGGGTGAAGTTGCCGGCACCGTACTCATCACCGACTACCAATCGGCTGGTCGCGGACGGCAGGGTCGTAGCTGGACCGCACCGCCACGTTCTGGCATTGCCATGTCCGTCTTGGTACGACCAGACGGCATTGATCCGAGCCGCTGGACCTGGCTGCCGCTACTGGCGGGTCTTGCGGTCAGCGATGGCGTGCGCCGCGCAGGTGATCTGCCTGCGGTACTCAAGTGGCCGAACGATGTACTGATCGATGATCGCAAGGTCTGCGGCATTCTCGCCGAGCGCGTCGACGCCTCAGATGGTCCGGCATGTGTGGTCGGCATCGGCATCAACGTGAGCCAAGCGGAAGATCAGCTGCCGGTACCAAGCGCCAGCTCACTGGCCATTGCCGCACGCCAGCTGGGGCGTCAGCTGCCATCCCGTACCGCGGTAATCGCCACCGTGCTTGCGGCATTTGAACTGCTTTACCGCCGGTGGGAAGCCCAGGCCGGCAATGACGCCTCGCTGGCCGCCGGGTACGCCGAGCGCTGCGAAACGCTCGGTCGCCAGGTTCGTGTGGTGTTGAGCGAACAACGCAGCGTCGAGGGGGTTGCAGACCACCTCGATGAGGACGGCAGACTGGTCGTCCGCACGACTTCAGGATCGGCAGCCTATGGCGCTGGTGACGTCATTCATCTGCGGCCTTAGGCGGTGTGGGGAGTGTGTCAACATTGACGGCGTGGCTCTTCCTCAGAAGCTGCTTGGTGCCGACGAGCACGTGCTGATCCACACCAGGACCCATGTCAAGGCGATGATCTTGCCGGTGCTCGCTTTCATTTTGATCGCTGCGGCAGTCGGCATCGGAGCCGCCTTGATTCCCCGTGAGGCGCGCCCGATCGGTCAGATTGCCATCCTGGTGCTCGGAATAGTGCTGGCGATCTGGCTGGTGATTCTGCCTTTCCTGCGCTGGCGAACGACCACGTATACGATCACCAATCGCCGGCTGATCACCCGGAGCGGCATCTTCAACAAGGTCGGCAAAGACCTTCCGCTGAACCGGATCAACGAGGTGTCCTACGAGCGCAGCCTGATGGATCGGATGCTGGGCTGCGGTTCACTCATCGTGCAAACAGCGGCCGAGGATGGGACGATCGTGCTGCACGATGTGCCAGACGTTGAGCACGTAAACCTTCAGATGAGCCAGCTACTGTTCGGCCCGCTGCACGATTCTCACAAACCTCCTGCCACGCGCTCATGACGATCGAGCTTGGGCAACCCTCGGCCCACGTCGCCGAGGTGATCATGAATCGCCCCGAAGCCCTGAACGCGCTGTCCACTGATCAGCTACGGCGGCTTGGAGACGCCGCCACTCAGCTTGCTGCCGATGATCAGGTGAGTGTGGTGATCATCTCGAGTGCGCTCGAGCGAGCATTTTGTGTCGGTGCTGATCTGAGGGAGCGCCGTGGCATTGCCAATGATGATCTTCGTCGGCAGCGGCGAGTATTCCAGGAAGCCTTCGACGCTCTCCGGGTGCTACCCATGCCGATGATCGCTGCTGTCGATGGATTCGCGCTCGGCGGCGGTTTCGAATTGGCTCTGTACTGCGACATGATCGTCGCATCGGCCAGTGCTTCGTTTGCACTTCCCGAAGTGGGACTGGGGTTGATTCCAGGCCAAGGCGGTACCCAACTGCTGCCTCGCCGGATCGGCCTGAACAAATCGGCCGATCTGCTGCTGACTGGACGGCGGGTTAGTGCCGAGGAAGCGCTGCGCATGGGTTTCGTCGATCGTCTGGTGCCAGGAGGTACGGCGCGGGCAGCCGCTCTGGAGCTAGCACAGGAAATCGTCATGAAGTCACCGATCAGCCTCCGTGCCGCCAAGCGTGCACTCAAGGACGGTGCCGATGTCGACTTGGCGACCGGCTTGGAGATCGAGAACCAGGCCTGGGAAGAAGTTGCGTTCTCTGCGGATCGTCTCGAGGGCATCGAGGCCTTCAACCGGCGACGCGCTCCCCAGTGGCCGAGCTGGCAGGATAGCCGTCGATGACCGATCAACACCATCAGTTTCCGCAGCCGGTCGAACTTCCGGTCGATGAGCGCGAAAGCGGCCTTCCGCTGCCTGCACAGCTCACGCGCTTCATCATTACCGGCGGCTTTTCGGCGATCGTCGACTTCGGAATCCTGGTGATCTTGATGGCGCTGGGTCTTGGCCACACACCGGCCAAGGCGATCTCTTTCGTCGCTGGCACTACGACCGCATATCTGATCAACCGGCGGTGGACCTTCCGCGCCGCGCCTTCCACCCGCCGGTTCATCGCAGTCGTGGTTTTGTACGCCGTGACTTTCGCACTGCAGGTCGGCCTGTTCAGCGTGCTGTTCACCATACTTACCGCACAGGGGTTGAGCCGGTTTCCGGTTCAGATCATCGCCTTCGTGATCGCCCAAGGCGTCGCAACCACCGTCAACTTCATCGTGCAGCGTGCTGTGATCTTCAGGCTGCAGTGAGTGGTGTTGACTGACCGGTGTTGATCGCACTCTGACGGGCAACCGGCAGATTCGCCTCCTTCGTCGCTCGCTATCGGCAGGCTGCCCATCAACGAAGCCCGAGCCGCGAGCTCCTGCAGTCGGCGAAGCGGCCGCCCGTCATAGTGACCGGTACGCTTCGGCGGGTGACCAATGGGCGTACCTTCACCGTAGGGATCATCGGCGGTGGACAGCTGGCGCGGATGATGCACGCCGCGTCGATCGGCTTGGGCATCAATGTGCGCCTACTGGCCGAGGGCCCTGACACGTCGGCCGCACAAGTCGTACACGACGTCACGGTTGGGGATTACACAGACCCGGCGACGGTGCGGAGCTTTGCGGCGGCATGCGATGTCGTCACCTTCGACCATGAGCACGTGCCGACCGGCCTGCTCCGTGATCTTGAGTCGGCCGGTGTGGCGGTTCGGCCGGGACCGGTGGCGCTCGTCCATGCCCAGGACAAGGCGATCATGCGTGATCGATTGACTGCGCTAGGTGCTCCATGTCCGGTCAGCCGAGTAGTGCCCGACGCCGCAGCATTGGTCGCCTTTGGTAACGAGCAGGGATGGCCGATTATCGCGAAAACCTCCCGGGGTGGATACGACGGCAAGGGAGTCTGGCGGCTCGACTCCGCCGACCAGGCCAGCCAGCCTTTCGAGCGACTGAGTGAGGGCGTACAGATCCTCGGTGAGGAATTTGTGGACTTCACACGTGAGCTGAGTGCCCTCGTCGTCCGATCGCCATCCGGACAGGCGGCCGCCTACCCGATCTCGGAGTCGGTGCAGCGGAACGGCATCTGCGTAGAGACGACGACACCCGCGCCAGGTCTGGACAATGAGCAGGCGACAACCGCACAGCAGTTGGCGCTGATGATCGCTCATGAGCTTGACGTCGTCGGGATGCTCGCCGTCGAGCTGATGCAACGCGCCGATGGATCCGTGGTAGTCAACGAGCTCGCCATGCGTCCGCACAACACCGGCCACTGGACGATCGATGGCGCGCACACCTCGCAGTTCGAAAATCACCTGCGTGCGGTGCTGGACCTACCGCTCGGCGACCCAAGCAGCAAGGAGTCATGGACGGTCATGGCCAACATCTTCGGCGGCAGCGTGGATGATCTTGCTTCCGCGCTGCTGCACTGCTTCGCCCGGGACCGTAGGCTCCGTGTCCAGCTCTATGGCAAGCAGATCCGCCCCGGTCGCAAGGTGGGCCATGTCACCGCCTGCGGAGATGATCTTGAGCAGACACGAAAGCGGGCGCGCCATGCTGCCAGGTACCTGATGGGAGATCCCAATGCCTGAAGACACGTCTCGGCCGCGGGTGGGGATTGTGATGGGTTCGGACTCCGACTGGCCGGTAATGGGCGCCGCCGGGCTGGCGTTGCGGGAATTCAATGTGCCGTTCGAGGCCGATGTGGTCTCGGCGCATCGCATGCCCGACGCCATGATCGCGTACGGACGCTCGGCTCATACCCGTGGACTCCAGGTGATCATTGCCGGCGCCGGTGGCGCGGCGCACCTGCCGGGCATGCTGGCATCGGTCACACCGCTGCCGGTGATTGGGGTGCCGGTGCCGCTGAAGTATCTCGACGGTATGGATTCTCTGCTGTCGATCGTTCAGATGCCCGCCGGGGTGCCGGTGGCAACTGTTGCCATCGGCAACGCCCGTAACGCGGGCCTGCTAGCGGTGCGCATCCTGGCAGCCGACGATCCGCAACTGCGGCAGCAGATGATCAGGTTCCAAGATCAGCTTCGGGAGGCCGCCGAGGCCAAGGGTGCGACTGTGCGTACGAACGCGCAACACCAGGTCAGCGAGCCCGGCTAGTGAGAGCCGCTATAACAGAGCTGGTGATTGGTGCTGGACTGCTGGCCAGGGGGCTGAGCCTGATCACCCGCCGCCCACGGCTCTTCCTGCTCGGGGCGATCCCACCGGCCATCACCTCGGTGATCTTCACCGGACTGCTTGTCGCACTGATCACTGAGCTTGATCCGCTCACCGAGTGGCTTACACCATTCGCCGATGGGTGGGACCGCGGCCTTGCCACCACTATTCGGGTGGTGGTCGGGAGCGCGGTGGTCGCCGCGGCCTTGCTACTGATGGTCATCGCATTCACCACACTGACTCTGGCGCTCGGATCGCCGTTGTACGACAAGCTGTCGGAATCAGTCGAGCAACAGTTCGGTGACGTGCCGGAGATGGACGAAAGTATCGCGCGCGGCATTTTCCGCGCGCTACGCCAGGCGCTCACGCTGATTGCGATCTCGGTAGTTGGAGCGCTCCTGATCTTTGGAACCGGGTTCATCCCGGTCATCGGTCAGACCATCGTGCCGGTGATCTCGGCGATCTTCGGCGGCTGGATGCTCGGAATCGAGCTCGTCGGTACGGCATTCGAACGACGTGGACTGCTGCGGCTGGGAGATCGCCGGGCCGCGATGCGGACTCGGCGGCCCCGGGTTCTGGGTTTTGCGGTGCCCACATTCCTGCTGCTTGCCATTCCCTTTGCCGGGGTAGTGGTGTTTCCGATTGCAACCGCCGGCGGCACCCTACTCGCTCGCCAGCTGCTCGGCGAGCCCACGTAGTGTGACCCCATTGCCCCCAGAGGAGGTCGTGATGTCAGAGCTGTCGGTCCAGTTGTACACACTTCGCAAGGCGTTGGAGCAAGATTTCCAGGGCACCTTGGAGAGGCTCGCCGAAGTGGGGTTTACCCAAGTGGAGCCGTTTCAGCTCGTGATGTTCGCCGACCAGCTACGCGAGGGACTGCGGCAAAACGGGCTGACTGCGCCGACGACTCACGTCGGCTTGCTCAACGGCAATCAGGAGGAGATCTGCGAACTTGCCGCCGAACTCGGCGTTCAGACCGTCATTGATCCTTACGTCAACCCCGAACGCTGGCAAGCCGAGGCGGATATCAGTGAGATCGCATCGGAACTCAATGCAGCAGCGAAAACCGCAGCTCGTTACGGGCTCACGGTCGGCTACCACAACCATCATTTCGAGCTGGAATCCAAGATCAGCGGAGTCCACGCGCTGGAGGTGTTTGCGGATCGGTTGGCGCCAGAGGTGGTCCTGGAGGTGGACACCTACTGGGCGTATGCGGGCGGTGCCGACGTGCCTGCCTTGCTGAATCGGCTGGGCGACCGGGTCTCGGCGCTACACCTCAAGGACGGCGACGGCAGTCTTGATACCAGCCAACAGGTGGCGGTCGGTTCTGGCGTGCTCCCCGTACGGGACATCATCGCGGCAGCTCCGGATGCGTTACGGGTTGTCGAGTTGGATGACTCCAAAACTGATCTGTTCGAAGCCGTACGGGAGAGCCGGGAGTTCCTGCTCGCTGAGCAGGATTGATCATGGGCAGGCCGATTGGCGTCGGCGTGATCGGCGCCGGCACTATCAGCGACACCTACCTGGAGAACCTCAGCAACTTCGCCGACACCGAGGTGCTGGCCATCGGCGACATCCTCCCGGAGGCTGCCCGGGAGAAGGCCGGAAAATACGAGGTGCCTTCGGCTGGGGATGTCGCCACGGTCATCGACCACCCAGAGATCGAGATTGTTGTCAATCTGACCATCCCGGCGGCTCACGCCGACGTAGCCAGCGCGGTGATCAAAGCTGGCAAACATGTCTGGAACGAGAAACCGCTGGCCCTGGATCGCGCCAGTGGCCAGGCTGTGCTCCGCGACGCTGAGAAGGCTGGGCTGCTGGTCGGCTGCGCACCCGACACATTTTTAGGTCCGGGGCTTCAGACTGCCTGCCGGTTGATCGAGCAGGGCATCATCGGGACGCCACTGACAGCTCTGGCGCTGCTGCAACTGCCTGGACCGGAGCTGTGGCATCCGAACCCGGCGTTCCTCTACGCGGCCGGTGCCGGCCCGCTATTCGATCTTGGTCCCTACTATTTCACTACGCTGATACAGGTGTTCGGCCCAGTTTCCTCAGTGGCTGGGCTGGGCTCGAAGGCCCGGGAGCGACGGGTGATCGGCTCCGGGCCTAAGGCGGGGGAGGAGTTCGATGTCACGGTGCCTAGCCATGTCAGCGCGCTTGTCCAGTTTGACTCCGGTCAATCGGCCCAGACCATGTTCTCCTTCGACTCAGCGCTTCCTCGACGGCTGCTCGAAGTCAACGGCACCGAAGCAACAATGATGTTTCCTGACCCCAACTATTTCGACGGTGAGGTCGCTATTCGAAGGCGTGGTAGCGAGGACTGGGAAACGGTGGCCACCACGGCAGCTTTGTCTGCGCGTGGTACTGGAGTCTTGGAAATGGCTCGTGCACTTCGCGAGGGCAGACCGCATCGCGCCCAGGGAGCGCTGGGCTACCACGTACTCGACACCATGATCGCGATCGCAGAGTCGGTCGACTCGGGTGCCTTTGTGGAGGTGGAGAGCTCGGTCGACAAGCCGCCGCTCTTGCCGGAGGACTGGGATCCGATCGCAGCAACTATGTGAGCGGCTCGGCGCATCGCGGGAGCAGGCACAATCAATGGCGTGAGTGAGTTCGCAGACAGGTACCGGCCCAGCGAGGAGCATGAGGCCTTCCGAGCCGCCGTACGTGAACTATGCGAGGAAAAGGTCGCTCCGAATGCCGCCGAGGCTGATGAGTTGGCGCAGTTTCCGAAAGCGTCGTTCGAAGCATTGGTGTCGGCGGATTTCCATGCACCACACATTCCCGAGGCTTACTCCGGCGTGGGCGCTGATGCGCTGGCCACCGTGATCGTGATCGAGGAGATTGCCCGCGTCTGTGCCACCACATCGCTGATTCCGGCGGTAAACAAGCTCGCGACGTTGCCGTGGCTGCTCGCCGGATCGGAGGAGATCAAGCAGAGCTATTTGCCGCCGATCGCCCGGGGTGAAGCGATGGCGTCGTACTGCCTGTCCGAGCCGGAGGCTGGCTCTGATGCGGTAAACATGCGCACTCGGGCGGTACGTGACGGCGGCCACTTCGTTCTCCATGGCGTGAAGCGCTGGATCACCAACGCTGGGCTGTCTGACCTCTACACGGTCTTTGTGGTGACCGATCCCGAAGCCCGTTCCAAGGGGATCAGCGCGTTTGTGGTTGAGAAGGCCGACCCCGGGCTGTCATTCGGAGCTCCGGAGAAGAAGCTGGGCATCAAAGGCTCTCCGACCTGCGAGGTGTATTTCGATCACGTACGCATTCCGGAGTCGAGGATGATCGGCGCTGAAGGGACCGGCTTCGAGACGGCAATGCGGACCCTCGACCACACCAGAGTCACGATTGCCGCGCAGGCCGTCGGCATAGCCCAAGGCGCTCTGGACTATGCGCTCGGCTATGTCAAGGAGCGCAAGCAGTTCGGCAACGCACTTGCGGAATTCCAGGGCTTGCAGTTCATGCTCGCCGATATGGGCATGAAGCTCGAGGCTGCGCGCCAGCTCACCTACGCTGCGGCTGCCAGGTCTGAGCGAGCAGATGCGGATCTGCCTTACTTCGGTGCTGCCGCGAAGTGCTTCGCTTCCGATGTGGCAATGGAGATCACGACCGATGCCGTCCAGCTGCTTGGGGGCTACGGCTACACCAAGGATTTCCCGGTCGAGCGGATGATGCGTGACGCCAAAATCACCCAGATCTATGAGGGCACCAACCAGATTCAGCGGATCGTGATGGCGCGACAGCTCTTGGCTGGACTCCCTAGGTGATGTCATTCATTCCTCTTGACATCACTCAGTTAGGCGAGATGCTGGAGGCATGCCTTCGCGAGCAGTCTTTCCTCTTCGCTGGCGTAATGAGAGACTCCGCGCCCTGACCGCTGAAGTCGCATCCCGATTAGGCATCAGCCAGAACGAGCTGATTGTGCAGGCCATCGAGCATGAGGTCGTCGCTAAAGGCGGGATGCTGAGCGAGGATCTGCGAGCCGCGGCTGATCGGCTGGCCGAGCTTACTTCCGAACAGCAAGAGCGCATTCAGGCACGCGGTTTCGAGCATTACGTTGCCGGCGAGGGCCTGGTTGAGCCTTTGCAAGCCGAACTGATTCAGCCTGCACCAGTAAATCGAGTCCCGGTCGACCGCGCGCCCGCGCGTGACGTGACAACGATCTACAGATCGGCACGCGCCGAACTGGCATGACAGTCCCGTCGTGGCACGAGGACGACCCGAAGAATCTCCCTCTCATTCAGCGTAATGCGGCGCAGTTGATCATGGAGCTGCGCGCTACCGCGGCTGATCGGATGCTGCCGACGCCCGAGACGATTTGCCACTGGCATGGCCGGCTCTATGCAGCATGCGAAGCGCCGGTAACAGGTTACGTCGGACACTTTCGCGGGGATCGGAGCGTCACGGAGCTGATCGACTACGAGGTGGGCCTAGGGCCGCAGCTCAAGGATGGCAACCTTGAGAAGATGGGCGTCTGGGCGCGCAGGGTTAGCGACGAGATGGCTGCCGTCCTTGCTGGCCTGAATGCCGTCTTCGCTGATCTTGATAGCCGGCTTCCGGTCGGCAAGTCACCGAGCACAGCTGATGAGATTCTTCAAGTGATCAGCTTTGCCGCACTTGCCCACGGTGAATTGCTACGGGTGCACCCATTCGCGAACGGCAATGGTCGCATCGCCCGACTCTTCGTCGCATTCATCTGCTTGCGGTATGGCGTGCCGATGTTCCTGCACATCAAGCCACGGCCGGAAAATGACGACTACCTGCGCGCCAGCCGCGACTCGATGGGTAGACCGCCGGACTTCATGGGAAATCACACGACGACGACTGCGGTCTTCGCTCACATGCTTGCCGGCGTACTGGCGGGCGAGCGCGTCTCGTGACCGCTAGATCCGCGCGATGATCGCGCCTGAGTCGCGTTGACTGGCGGGTTCACTGCAATTGATCAAGGACCCTTCGGAGATATTCGGCACTAATCCGTACGTCGGCGACAGGCCCTTCGTCTTTGGGTTCTTCGGTCAAAATCGTGTCTTGTTCGAGGGTGTACCAGCCGTCATAGCCGGATGCGCGTACGTGTCCGACGATGGCAGGCACGTCGATGTCCCCTTGACCGAGTGGCCGATACATTCGGAGTCTCACGGCCTCGCTGTAGGAGACCTGACCGGACTGAACCTGTGCCGCGATTGTGGCGTCCACATCCTTCAGATGCAAATGCGCGATCCGCTCAGGCGCTTGCCGGGCTAGCTCCGTGGGATCGGTGCCACCGATGAGGAGATGACCGGTGTCCAGGCATAAAGAGATCGACGAGCCGTCCAGCACCTGCTGCACCTCTTCTCCGGTCTCGATCATGGTGCCGACATGGGGGTGGAGCACAGCCTGGATACCTCTGTCGGCGGCCAACCTGGTAAGCCGATCAAGGTTGGAGAGCAGGAGTGTCCAGCCGTCTGCATCGAGCTGTGGCCGGGTGTCATAGCCGGCGGAGCCAGTGACGGCGGACAAGATGAGAACCTTTGCTCCCGAGGCCACATAGCCCTCCAGGATGAGATCCACCTCGGGAATTGGGTCGTGTCCAGGTACGTGCAAGAGCAAAGGGATGAATCCACCAACGGCATGCAGGCCATGCTCGGACAGCACTCGGGCCCTTGCCGCCGGTTCGCTCGGTAGGAAACCTTCTGGTCCCAGCTCGGTCGCCATTAGGCCTACCTCGCGCATCTCCTTCAACACCCGGTCAGGACGAAGCTGATAGCCCCACCCCGGCACTTCACAGACACCCCAGGAGATGGGGGCACCGGCGATCTTGTGCACTGTACGGGTCAACTCTTCGGCGGTCATGTGATTTGCGCCCTCTCGACAATCTCCACCCACTCCGGATTTGCCACCGCCACTGGCCGGCGACCCGCAAGCACATCGGCGACGCCGCGAGCTGCGTCGACGAATGTGGCAGCAGCAGCGCGACGCGTCATTCCCATCAGGTGCGGGGTGAGTACCACGTCATGGTGATCGAACAGGGCGTGGTGCTCCGGCGGTTCGTTATCGAACACATCGAGTCCCATGCCGCCGAGCTGACCGGATTCCAGCGCCGCGAGCGCGGCGTCAAGATCAACCAGGCCGCCGCGACCGCAGTTGATCAAGATCGTTCCGGGTCGTACCCGATCCAGAAATGCCTTGTCGACCAGATCATGGGTGTCTTCGGTCAGTGGTACGTGCAGCGTCACGATGTCGCTCGCCGAGGCGATCGCGGGCAGGTCCGAACACGCTATCTGCGCCGGCGGCGGGCTGAAGGGGTCGTACGCCAAGATGTGCATCCCGAATGCGGTGCCGAGCTCGCCGACCCGCCGCCCGATTCGTCCGTAGCCGATGATGCCGATCGTGGCGCCGTCCAGGTCACCCACAGAAAGCTGGCTGCGATCCGCCCACCGGCCGTGCCGGACAAGATCCGTTGACGGGCCTAGTCGCTTGACCAGATGCAGCGCTAGCGCGAACACGCCCTCGGCTACGGCCCGGGTGCCACTGCCTGGCGTGATCACCACCGGAATGCCTCGTGCGGTGGCGGCAGACACATCTACATGGTCGACACCGACACCGGTGCGTGCGAGGACTCGCAGCAGTGGGGCCCGTTCCAGCAACGCGGCATCGACGATGGCGTCGGCACGGACGATTGCGCCAGCAGCGTTGGCGATGTCGGTTTCGCTTGGGTCGGCGACGAATTTCACCTGCTCGCCTAGGACCGCAATCACCAGCGCCGGATCTACCACGCCGAGGGCTACGACGAGCGGACGGTCGACAGTCATGACGACGTCACCCACTCGCGGCGTTGGCTGTCGCCGGGTTGTCGCCGAATGTCGCACCCGGCACGGCTGGAACGTGTTGCCACGTGCCGGTCTCGCTCGACGCCGCGGCGGCTGCAATCACCTCGGCCACATGATGGGCGTCGTCGACCGTAGAGTTCCGGCGCTCGCCACCAGTCACCGCAACAAGGAACTTCTTCGCCTCGATGACCTTGAGATCGTCGTAGCCCATGCTGTTGGCAGGACCCGGCTGAAAGTGTGGGTAGTCGCCGAGATGGGAGTTGCCGAGCACGGTGGTGTAGCCGTGATGCGGGCCACCGCGACCCAAGCAAACCCGCAGTTCGTTCATCTCCTCGAAGTTCCAGGTGACCGAGCCTTCGGTGCCGTAGATCTCGAAGCTCAACTCACATTGCGGCCCGACGATGACTCGGGAGGCTTCCAGCGTGCCCACCGCGCCCGGCGCCTTGGAGTTGGATGCAAAACGCACCAGTGCGGCAACGTAGTCGTCGTTCTCGACCGCCGCTAACTCACCGTCCTCGATGACCGCGAAGTGGGTGCCAGAACCCATCGGCAGAATCGGCCGCTCGGTGTACACCGTGCTGGTAAGAGCGCTCACCTCGCTGATCGACCCAAGGAGGTATTGCATGAGGTCGATGACATGGCTCAGCAGGTCACCAAGGGCGCCGGAACCGGCAAGGTTCCGGATGAATCGCCACGACAGTGCACCCTTCGGTTCGGAGGCGTAGTTGTTGAAAAAGACCGCGCGGACATTGGTGATTCGGCCCAGGTCGCCGTTGGCGACGAGTTCGCGTACGTGCTCCACTGCCGGGGCATGGCGGTAGTTGTAGCCCACCGATGTGACGACGCCAATCCTGCTGGCGGCAGCGGCCACCTCGGCTGCCTCCGTCGCATCACGGCCGACCGGCTTCTCAATCCAGAACGGTTTGCCGGCCTCGGCAGCTGCGATGCCGATTTCTCTGTGTAGACCGGTGGGGGCGCAGATCGAGACGACGTCGACATCCGGATTAGCGAGCACGTCCCGGTAGTCGGTGCTCGTATTGGCATAGCCAAGAACTTCCCGGGCGTATTCGGCCCTGTCCGGCGCCGTATCCACGGCATGGACGAGGCGGGTGCGCAGACCCAATTCGGGATAGACGGTCGGAAGGGCCTGGTACGCCCGGGTGTGCAGTTTGCCCATCCAGCCGACGCTGATCAGACCGATCCCAATGTTCTGGAGGCCGGTCATCCAAACCACCGCTGCGAGGCGAGACCGGCTTCATACTCGGCCCGCAATTCGGTAGCGGACTCGGAGTCCGACACTTCAGCCGGAGCGACGTCCCACCAGACACCGGCTGCCGGCAGCTCGGCGTGCGGAATGGTCGGAACCACGATGACCACTGGGCCGTCATGATCGCGGGTTTGGGTCAGTGCAGCGCGGACTTCGGCAGCGCTGGTCGCGCGGATCGCGAGGGCTCCCAGGCCGCTAGCGATCTTGACGAGGTCCACCTGCAGATATTCACCCTCCAGCCGAGCCGGCTTGTCCCCGGGTTCTCCATCACTGAGGGTGAGGGCGTCGTCGCGATAGCGGAACTCGTTGCCGAACTCCTGTCCACTGCGCCACATCTGTAGCCGATGAATCGCCTGGTAGCCGTGATTCTCTGAGATCACCACGGTGACGGCCAGCCGCTCCTGAAGGGCGGTGACCAGCTCGGTCGGAGCCATCAAGAAAGTGCCGTCTCCGATGAACGACAGCACCCGCTTGCTTCGGTCCGGAACAGCTAGCCGGACCCCAAGCGCGGCTGGGATCTCGTAGCCCATGCAGGAAAACCCGAACTCCAGGTGGCAGTAGCGGCGCTCGGTGGCATCCCACACCTTTTGGAGATCACCAGGCGGCCCACCGGCTGCGGCAATAATCGTGTCCCCGGGTTGTGCGTGTTCTTGCAGCAGCCCGATGATCTGGCCCTGTGTGAGCACTGCATCGGTTGTCGTCACCACGTCGGAGTCGGCACCAACGGCCGACTTGTCGAACGTTGTGTCCGGATCCAGTGCGGCCCACCGCTCTGCCAGCCACTGCTCCTTGCGCGCGCGAACCTGACGCTGCCACTCGTCCGGGCTCTTGATACCGGAGTCCTCAACGGCGCGGACCATCGCCGTCAACGCTCGCTTCGCGTCTGCCACGATTGCCGTTGCTCCCAGCCGGCCGGCGTCGTGTACGTCGACATTGATGCTGGCGAATCGAACGTCCGGGTTGGAGAACAACGACTGTGAGGCCGTTGCGAAATCGGTCAACCGGGATCCCACCGTAAGCACGAAGTCCACCTCGGCGGCTAGCTCGTTGGTCGCCGGCGTACCCTCCAAACCGATCCCACCGAGCTGCCACCAGCCCCGCTGCTGCACCGCACCCTTGCCGGCGAACGTTTCAGCGACCGGGATCCCGGCAGTTGCTGCCAGCTGCTCCAACTCTGAGGTGGCTCCTGAGTAGATCACTCCACCACCAGCGATGATCAACGGCTTCTTCGCAGCGGCCAGCAGCGCGGCGACAGCATCGATTTCTTCCGCGTCTGGCACCGGGCGCCGGATCACCCAGTCGCGTTCGTCGAACATCTCAGCAGGCCAGTCGTACGCGTGCGACTGCACATCCTGCGGGAGCGACAGCACCACAGCGCCGGTGCCGGCAGGATCGGTGAGGGTCCGCATGGCCGCCGGCAATGCCGTCAACAACGCCTCGGGCCGGCTGACCCGATCGAAGAAGCGGGACACCGGCCGGAGTGCGTCGTTCACCGACGCATCTGCCTCGACAGGGTGCTGGAGCTGCTGCAATACCGGACCCTGCCGCCGGGTCGCGTAGGTGTCTCCTGGCAAGAGCAAGACGGGCAACCGATTGACCGTTGCCACCGCGGCACCGGTCACCAGGTTCATCGCTCCGGGCCCGATCGACGCGGTCACTGCCAGCGTCGCATGCCGTCGCGTCGCTTTGGCGTACCCGGATGCCATATGCACCAGGGCCTGCTCATTGCGGCCCTGGATGAACGGCAGGTCACTGCTGAGTTGGTCCAATGCTTGGCCGAGCCCCGCTACGTTCCCATGGCCGAAGATGCCGAGCGCCGCCGGAATCAAACGGCGGCGGTGCCCATCGGCCACCGAGTACTGCCGGGACAAGTAGGTGACAATCGCTTGCGCCGCCGTCAGCCGCACCGTACCTCGCGATGTGTTGTACATGAATCCAGCTCCTTCCGCCTACCAGGGCCGGCCATGCAGAATGACCGTCTTGAGGTCCGTCATCTCTTCGACGGCCCAGCGCGGTCCTTCCTTGCCGATTCCACTGCCTTTGAGCCCGCCGTAAGGCATCAGATCCGCGCGCCACAGCGGGGTCCAGTTGATGTGAATGCTGCCGGCGTCGATCTCCCGCATGGCCCGGACCGCACCGGCGATGTCGGAGGTGAAGATTCCCGCAGCGAGCCCGTACGCCGTCCCATTGGCTTGCTGCACTGCAGACTCCCAGTCCTCAGCCGTGCTCACTGCCACGGCAGGGCCGAACAGCTCGTCTTGGGCGAACGGAGACGACGGGTCCACGTCGGCGACCACCGTGGGGGACACCATGCTGCCGTCGCGGTCCCCACCTGTGACGACCCGTGCTCCGCCGGCAGCGGCCGCGGCAATTGACTGCCGAACCCGTTCGGCTTCGCCGGTGGTGATCAGGGTTCCCATACTGGTTTCGGGCGACGACGGGTCGCCCACTCGAATGGCCTCGACCTTCGGCACCAGTGCGTCGAGGAAATCACCGCTGACTGCTGGGTGGGCAATGACCCGCTGGACGGAGATACACACCTGCCCGGCGTTCACATAGCCGCCAGCGGCAACAGCGCTTGATGCCAGCTCGAGGTCGGCGTCCGGCATGATGATCACTGGGCAGGAGGCGCCGAGCTCGAGGGACAGCTTCTTGACCCCAGCCATGCGTGTAATGCGCTCACCGGTTGCCGTCGACCCGGTGAATGAGATCTTGCGCACCCGGGGATCGCTGACCAGTAGGTCGCCTAGCTCGCCACCGGGCCCAGTGAGGATTGACAAGATACCGTCGGGCAAGCCCGCGTCAACGAAGCAGGCAGCCAATGCTAAGGCGGTCAATGGGGTGGTGCGTGCTGGCTTCAGGACCACCGCATTGCCTGCTGCCAAGGCCGGAGCGAGCTTGTGCAACACCAGCAGCGCGGGGTAGTTGAACGGTGATATCGCAACAACGACACCGCAGGGCTGGCGCAGCGTAAAGCCGATCTTGTCTTGGCCGGTTCCTGGATTGGCATCGAGCGGAAGGGTGTCGCCATAGAGCTGAGTGCCCTCGAAAGCCGCCAGCCGGATGATCTCACCGGAGCGCGACGCCTCGCCGGTTGCTTCGGTGATCGTCTTGCCGCTTTCAGCGCTGATGGTCCGGGCAATGTCGCCGGCTCGCTGGTCTGCAAGCTCGGCTGCCCGGAGCAAGATCTTCATCCGTGCATGCCCCGGCGTACGACGCCACCGTTCGGCTCCGGCCTCGGCTGCCGCCAGCGCAGCCTCGACGTCCTCACTGCCGGCTACCGGCACGGTGCCCACAACGGAGCGGTCGAAAGGCGATGTCACGTCCTCACTCCGCCTGGTTCCGAGTGCCGGGCGCCATTCCCCTCCGATCAGCATGGGTGTCAAATCCATAGAAGGGTGCCTCCAAAAAGGTCGTGGTCTTGGCATGTCATCCTAAGAGAGAAAACCGTCGGCGGAGCGCCAAAAAACCGCCAAAAGCCTGCCAGGAGAATGCTGTGGGACATCCATACCGGATCCGCGAAATTGCCGTCCAGTCGGGACTGAGTGAACGAACCGTGGACCGCGTCCTGAACAACCGCGGCCAGGTCCGGGAGAGCACAGCGCGAGAAGTACAACGAGCCATCGCCGATCTTGATCGGCAGCGGTCACAGCTGCGACTCAGTGGCCGCACATTCATGATCGACATTGTGATGCAGGCGCCACAACGGTTCTCCTCCGCGGTTCGCGATGCCCTGGAAGCGGAGCTGCCCTCGCTGCGACCGGCCGCGGTGCGGGCTCGTTTTCACTTCCGCGAAGCCGGCCCCGTCGAGGACCTGGTGGCAATACTCGACCGCATTCGGTCACGTGGCTCACACGGAGTGATCGTGAAGGCCCCTGACGTACCGGAGATCATTACCGCCTGCTGGCAGCTCATCGAGGCGGGAATCCCGATAGTGACGCTGGTGACCGACCTTCCCGGCAGCCAGCGGCTGGCCTACATCGGAATGGACAACCGGGCGGCTGGCGCGACCGCCGCCTATCTCATGGGCCAGTGGTTGGGTGACCGGCCGGGAGACGTGCTGGTCACGTTGAGCCGAGGCTTCTTCCGCGGTGAGGAAGAGCGAGAGATCGGGTTCCAAGGCGCTATGCGAACCCGTCACCCCGACCGTGCCATGATCGAGATCGACAACAGCGATGGTTTGGATGAGACCATGCGGGGCCTGGTCCTAGCTGCCTTGGATAGCAACGCCAATATCAGCGCGGTGTACTCCATCGGCGGCGGCAACATGGCCATCGTGGAAGCCTTTGCCGCCAGGCAGCGGACGTACTCGGTATTCATCGCCCACGACCTGGACTCCGACAACACGCGGCTGCTACGTGCCGGCCGGATTTCAGCTGTGCTGCATCACGATCTCAGGCAAGACATGCGCCAGGCCTGCTACGCGATCATGCAGGCGCAGAAGGCGCTACCTGGTGTCGCCTACTCCTGGCCATCGAACGTCCACATCGTTACGCCGTACAACATGCCGGCACCGGCTCTCACCCGTCCCTGACAGGGCTCATCAGGCCACTCCGCATCAATTACTTGATCTTCGCATCGTCTGCATCTGACGCGGAGTGCGAGTAATTGATGCCGAGTGAGCAATCGCAAGATCCGCAAGCAGCTCAAGAAGTGGACAGACCGGCCCGTCGGGCCGCATCGAGCAGTACCCCAGCGGCCACCTCGAGACCCTCGATGCGGCCAAGCGAGACATCCTCGTGTTCGATGTTGACGAGCATGTCGGGGTCGACCACGTGCAAGGCGGAGAGCCACGTCGACCAGTAGACGGCGTCATGCCCGCGGCCGAGTGCGACGAAGTCCCAGGCGGCGTCCTTGGGCCACTCGTTCGCCCACTCGTCGCCACCAAGGTTGGTGCGCGGCTCATCCGGCCGAAGACGGCGGAACCGGTTATCGAGAACACCGTAAACGGCAGCAGCCGGGTTGATGCGTACGTCCTTGGCTGCGGCATGGAACACCAGCGGGCCGAGGTCCTGCACTACCGCAACCGGGTCCATCCATTGCCAGAACAGGTGCGAGGCGTCAAGCTCGACGCCGACATTGGTAGCGCCGGTGCGCTCCACAAGCTCGCGGATACCGGCCGGGTTGAAGACGAGGTTCTGCGGGTGCAGCTCCAGCGCTACTTTTACGTCAAGATCGGCCGCCTCCCGGTCGATCTCGCGCCAGAACTGTTCCGCGACGGTCCACTGATAGTCGAGCACGTCCAGTGCGCCGGAGTTCCAGGCGTTGACGATCCAGTTAGGTCGCTGTCCACTCGGCTCTCCAGCCGGGAGGCCCGACATCGTCACCACGCGATGCTGGCCTAGCCGGTTCGCCAGCCGGATGCTGCGCCGTATGTCCTCGGCATGTTTGTCGCCGATCACCGGATCTGGGTGCAGCGGATTGCCGTTGCAGTTCAGACCCGCGATCTCCACGCCGCTGCCCTCGAACTGTCCGAGGAAGTCATCCCGGGCGGTATCGGAGGTGAGGATGTCGTCGAAAGTGGGAATGTGCAGCGGCGGCAAAAAGCCACCCGAATTCAGCTCGATGCCGGTAAGACCGAGCTTGGCGATTACTCCGATCGCCTCCGATAGTGACCGGTCATGCAATATCGCGTTGTAGACCCCGAACTTCATTTCCTGGCCTCCGCTCGCTGTGGCGCTACCTTCACCGCGCCGCCGCCGTTGGCGGCTGACCCGGCGACTGCAGCAAGGATTTCCATGTTGTGTACGCCCTCGTCGAATGAGGCGTTGCGGGGCAGCGAATCGGCCTCGTCGATCCCAGCGACCTCCTCCAGGAAAGCGCGCGCCTGGAAGTAGAAGCCATCGTTCTGCCCAATGCCCACGCCCGGTGCATCCATAGGCAAGCCGCCGGCGAAGTACGGCTGGTCCGGACCGATGATCACGCGACGGTAGCCGCGTGTCCCGGGAGCGCCCTCGTTGAGCATGAGCTGCAGCTCCCCGGAACGCTCCTGTTCCCACTTCGCGGCACCACCATCACCGAACACCTCCAACGCTAGGCCGTTTGGGTGTCCGGCGGCGACACGCGAGACCTGTACGACCCCAGCGCCCTGCTCAAAGCGGGCGCTGAAGCTGGCGTAGTCATCGTTCTCGACTGGCTCGTACGTGTCGCTAACGGCGGCTTGGCCATGGCCGACGACCGAGCCGAGTGGCACCGGCCGCTCGGCGATCGCAGTCGCGAATCGACCGCCGCTGACCTCTTGGATATCGCCGGCAAGGAACTCGACCAGGTACGCGACATGGCTGCCGATGTCGGCGAGCGCCCCGGAGCCCGGGGCTCCTTTGTACCGCCAGCTGATCGGTCCCTTCGGGTCGCTTGCGTAATCGCACCAGTACCGGCCGTCGACATGGAGGACCCTGCCCAGGGTGCCAGAGGTGACGAGTTCACGGAGTGCGGCAATCCCCGGCGCTCGGCGGAAGGTGAAGCCAATTCGTACGATCGTGTCGGCACTTCGCGCCAGGTCAGCCATGGCGCGGGCGTCCTCGAGATTGTCGCTGAGCGGCTTCTCGCAGAGCACATGTTTGCCGGCCGCGACCAAGCCCTCCACAATCTCACGATGCAGGTGGTTGGCCACAACAACGCTGACGACATCGATGTTGGGGTCTTCTGCAATCGCCTGCCAGGAAGTGTCGTTGCGCTCGTATCCGAAGCGCCGGGCGGCGAGCGAGCCGAGCTCCGGACTGATGTCTCCGATAGAGACGTACCGCAGGTCCGGCAGCGTGGATTGGTACAACGTCGGCGCGGTTCGGTAGGCCGCGGCGTGTGCGCGGCCCGCCATTCCAGCTCCGATGACTGCGACGCCGATTGTCATGATCATCCCTTCGGCTTGCTAAGTACTAGATCGGTCTAGTAGATCGGTCTAGGATATGCTGCATACTGCTAGACCACTTTGTCAAGTCAAACTCCGGAAGGTCTCGCATCCCAGATGCACAGGTCAGCAGTAGGCGCCGCTCGTCCGACTATGGCCGATGTCGCCGCGGCTGCTGGCGTTTCCAAGGCCTTGGTCTCCATCGTCTTCCGCGGAGCAGCCGGGGCTAGCGAGGCGACGCGAGCGCGCGTTTTCCAAGCTGCCGAACAGCTGGGCTATCGGACCAATCGGACGGCGAGCCTCCTGAAGTTGCATCGGACCCGGCACCTTGGCGTCACGATGCATGTGCGGAGCGCCTTCCATGCTGAACTCGTGGAGGGCATTCAAGAGGCCGCGGACCGCGAGGGGTACCAGATCGTGCTCAGCACGGTAACCGGGAACCACAACGAGCGCCGGGCCGTCGATACGTTGCTGGAGTTTCGGTGCGAGTCATTGATCTTGCTCGGCTCGGAGCTCTCCAAGCCGACACTCGATGATCTTGCAAAAAGCGTTCCGATCGTCCTCGTGGGCCGTCGGGCTGCGATCGACACTGTCGACGTCGTCCGCACCGCCGATGACAAGGGACTTGGCTTGGTAGTTGATCACCTGATCGGATTGGGTCACCGGGACATCGCGCATGTCGACGGCGGCCGGCACACGATTTCAGCCGATCGGCGCCGTGGTTACCGGACAGCGATGCGGCGGAACCAGGAGGCGCGTCACCTGAGAGTTCTCGCCGGCGGCACCGCCGAGGTCGATGGCCGGCGAGCCGCCGAGGAGTTGCTTCGAGAAGATCAACTGCCGACAGCGGTGACGACCTTCAATGATCATTGTGCGGTTGGTCTGATTGACGGGCTGACACGGGCCGGCATTGCCGTGCCTGATGCGATCTCGGTTGCCGGCTACGACAATGCTCCAATTGCGCAGTACGCCGCGATCAACCTTACGACCGTGAGTCAGGAGGCCCCTGCACAGGCTCAGTGGGCGGTACGCGCCGCAGTCGAGCGGCTGGAAGGGGTACGCCAGGACACCCGAGAGTCGGTTCTCGAACCACGCCTGATCGTGCGAGGGAGCACCGGTCCCGCATTGCCTCAGTCGTAACAGCCGAGCACGTTCTGGTCCCAGTCGATCACCGAGCCAGTGACCACACCGCTCCCATCCGAAAGAAGGAAGATCACGAACTCGGCGATCTCCGAGACCTGACCGAGCTTGCCCATAGGCAGCTTGGCAGCGGCCTCGGAAACCCAGTCGTCGGTTGCTCCGTGGAAGGCGCGTTGAGTGGCATCCTCGCCCTCGGTTTCGGTCCAGCCGATGTTGAGTCCATTGATCCGGATCCGGTCAAAACGGTGAGCGTACGCCGCATTGCGAGTGAGGCCAACCAAGCCCGCCTTCGCGGCGACGTACGGGGCTAGGTAGGGCTGCCCGCCGTGTGCGGAGAAGGAGATGATGTTGACCATCGATCCGGGCGACCGGCGGCTGCGCATATCCTGCGCGGCGGCCTGCATGATGAAGAACGGTGCCCGCAGATTGATCGCGATGTGAGCGTCGAAGAGCTCGGCGGTGGTATCCAGCAATGTTCCACGAGTGGTAAGACCCGCCGAGTTGACGACGCAGTCAATCCGCCCGTAGCTATCCACGGCCGCAGTTACGCTCTCAGCGGCCGCAAGCGGATCGGCAAGATCAACAGCGTGGAACCTGACGTCGGTTCCGTTACCGGCTAGCTCGGCGGCAAGGGCCACACCCGCCGACCGGTCGCGCCCGGTGATCATGATCCCGGCCGCACCTTTATCGGCAGCCGCCCTGGCGATGCCGGCGCCGAGCCCTCGACTTCCGCCGCTGACCAGGATGATCTTGTCTTCAAGAAGGTGGCTGCTCATCGGGACTCCTCTGCGATTCGACCCTCATCGTGCGGCCGCTCAAAATGGTGCCGCCGGCCCGATCGGATCGATCGAGCCGGCGGCATAATTCAAGAAGCGGATCAGCGAGTACCTTCCAGTTCGTGTGCCAGCTCGGTGAGCTCGTCGCCACCGGCCATCTGTCGGGTGAGCTCGTCAAGGTTGACCTCGGATCTCTTCTTGTCCAGGACGGCCTGGCCCAGCTTCAAAATGATGAAGTGGTTGCCCACCAGGTATGCGTGATGCGGGTTGTGAGTGATGAACACAACGCCCAGTCCGGCGTCGCGGGCGGCCGCGGTGTACTTGAGCACGACCCCGGACTGCTTGACACCGAGAGCGGCCGTCGGCTCGTCCAAGATCAAGACCCGAGCGCCGAAGTACACTGCGCGGGCAATCGCGACGCATTGCCGCTGACCGCCGGACAAGGTTCCAATGGGTTGATCGATGTCCTTGACGACGATGCCCATCTTGCGCAGCTCTTCGTCGGCAATGCGCCTCATGTCCTTGATCTTCATTCCGGATAGCGGGAGCTTGCTCCCAGTCATCTCCGAGCCGAGGAAGAAGTTACGCCACACCTCCATCAGGCTGACCACGGCAAGATCCTGATACACCGTAGCTATGCCGTGAGCGAGAGATTCACGGGGAGAGCCGAAGTGAACCTCTTCGCCATCGACTTTTACGGCTCCCTCATTGTGGGGATGCAAGCCAGAAATGATCTTGATCAATGTTGACTTGCCCGCTCCATTGTCGCCAAGCACACACGTCACCTCACCCGCGTTGACGACCATGTTGATTCCCGTGAGGGCTCGGATCGCTCCGTAAGTCTTGCCAACATCGACCATTTCGACCAGAGGCTCACCCTTGTGCAGTGTCGGATCGGCGTGTTCTTGCAGAGTGTCGGTCATGTCAACCCACCTTTCTCATTGTCGAGAGTCGCTTCACGTACAGGTTGACCATCACGGCGAGCAACAGCATGATGCCGAGGAATGCCTTGAACCAGTTCGGATCCCAGCCGGCGTAGACGATGCAGAGGCTGGTCATGCCGAAGATGAACGCTCCGATGGCCACGCCCCACGCGTTTCCGTAGCCGCCGGTCAGCAGCGTCCCGCCGACGACTGCGGCAATGATGTAGAGGAACTCGTTGCCTACGCCATTGCCAGCCTGCAGAGTGACGAATCGATAAAGGTAATGCATGCCGGTGAACCAGCACAGGAATGACACCGTCATGAACAGGCCGATCTTTACCCGGGTTACCGGCACGCCGACGGCGCGGGCGCTGGCGGCGTTGCCACCGACCGCAAAGATCCAGTTGCCGATCTTGGTCCGCTGCAGGATCCAAGCCGACAAGACGACGAACAAGAGCCACCATATGACGGTGATCGACAGCGTGACGGAGCCGATCTTGAACTCGTGGGCGAAGATGAAGTTCAGCGACTGGAAGCCGTCCATCTGGTTGATGTTGGGGCTCGACACTGATCCCGTGACCAGTTTGGTTATGCCTAAGTTGGCGCCCTGCAGCACGAAGAACATGCCCAGGGTGATCAGGAAGCTGGGAATTCCCGTGCGCATCACCAGGTAGCCGTTGGTGAAGCCGACGGCTAGGCAGAAGAGCAGCGAGATGATTACACCGACCCACAGGTTCAGCCCGAGCTCATAGCACAGCATGCCGTTGAGCAGGCCGGCGGAGGTGACGAGCACGCCGGCGGACAGGTCGAATTCGCCGCCAATCATCAACATGCCGACACCGACAGCCACGATGCCGATGGTCGAGGACTGGTAGAGGACGGTGAAGAACGCGGCCGGTGTGCGGAATGCCGGTGCGACGATCAGGAAGAAGATGAAGATGACGATGGCCGCGACCAAGGCTCCTATCTCGGGTCGGCCGAGCAGTCGGGTCGTCCAGGTGACTTGGACGCGGTTGGAGGCCTCAGCCGGTGTAGGCGGTGCGGTCTTGACAGGTGTACTCATGTTGTAGCTCCTGTGACTTTCTTCCGCGGTGGTCGAGCGACGCATGCGCCCCGCCCGACCACCGCTCGAGGCTTCGAACTATCGAGTGTTCTTCTCAATGAACGGTAAGACCGCGTCGATGTTGCTCTGGTCGACGAAGTACGGGCCGGTCAAGACCGCCTTGCCACCACCGAGGATATTGCCGTTCTTCTTAAAGAGATAGAGCTGTGTGACGGCCATGTAGCCCTGCAGGTAGGGCTGCTGGTCGATGTACCACTGGACCTTGCCGTCCTTCACAGCCTGCGCCGCGTCCGGACGCGTGTCGAAGGTGCCGACCTTGGCCTGGCTACCCGATCCTTCGAGAGCCTTCAAGGTGTCCATGGCCTGTGGCGCGCCGAGGGTGATCACCCAGTTGATGTTCTTGTCCTGACTCAGCTTGGCCTGGATCGCGGAGGTGACGGCCGAGTCGTCGGCGCCGTTCACCTGCAGGTTCTCGGTGTTGGGGAAGCTGTCCTTGACGCCTGCGCAGCGGTCCTCAAGGGCCACCGAGCCGGTCTGCTGGATGGTGCAGAGGATCTTGGTGGCGCCGGCCGCCATCGCCTTCTTGCCCGCTTGCTGCCCGGCGAGCCGCTCGTCGGAGGCGAAGTGGGTGAGCGCGCCTGCCTTCTGGAAGTAGTCGATGCCGGAGTTGAAGCTGTCCACGGGAATGCCGGCTTGGACGGCTTTCTGGATAGTGGGTATGAGGGCATCCGGGGTGACGAGCGTGGTCGCGATGCCATCGACCTTGGAGTCAATCGCGTTCTGAATGAGCACAGCCTGCTTGGTTGCTTCAGGATCGGCGGAGTACTTCAAGGTCGACCCGGTATCTTTGGCGGCCTGCTCAGCACCTGCCCTGATCCGATCCCAGAATGTGTCGCCCGGAGTCTCGTGCGTGATCATCGCGAACGTGTAACCAGAGTTGCCGCCGCCACCACCGCCCTGATTCTGTGGTTGGCTCTCTGGAGCGCCGCCACCACTACAGGCAGAGAGCGCCAGTGCGGCAGCGGCCGCGACGGCGGCGAGAGTCAAACCCTTGCGAGGTCGGCTCAGCGCCGACTTGTTTGCGGATCGAATCATCTGTGATTCCTTTCGTTGTGTTTCGGGCCGAGCCCGGACGTGGCACGTGCAGCGAGCAGAAGCTCACGAGACTGAACGTAAGCAGCGAGGAAGTTTGGGGCTAGAAGCGAGGCGAGATCGTCGCCTAGACGTGATACGTGTGCCCGTCGTGTGGGCGGGGAGGCTGTCGAGTTTTGCGACAGCCGGCACAGGCGCACTGCCTGCTGCGTGATCGTACAAAGAATTCGATGAGACGCCGGTCGAGACACACGCCCGGGATCATCCAAGCTGCTCATTGAACTGACCTCCAGTGCCCAACGTCGGCGCCCCTGCCGACGCGCCCTAGCGTCGCCTATTCCCTGAAACGTTGTCAAGACTTTGTTCTAACATTCTTACTTAGCGCTGACCTGCAGTGACGAGAGAGCAGGGACATCGCTGTTCCGCTTGGCGGTACAGCGTTTCCAATGCGGGGATGCTAGACCTGTTGATCATCCCTTATCAACGAATGCAGGGAACGAAGCGCCGAGCGACTACTTGGCGTATTTAGACAACCCCGTAGTGTCTCCGCGGGCGATGTCGGAGAACATCGCTTTGGATCTGCTGGGATCCCACAAGACGGCCGAGCCGACCGGTGTCGGGGCACCGGTACTCGATACCGGTACGGTCAGCGTCAGGCCGTCGCCGCCGGAAATCCGCTTCATCGCATAAGCCAGCCACAGCGCTTCTGGGAATGAGGTGTCGCGGCCAAGTTTGATGGCCTCTGCAGTGGCCATGTTGAACTTCCAGTAACGGACCGGATTGAGCACAGTGGCCGGCGAGGCAGCCTTGTCGGCAACGGCAGCCAGCATCTCGCGCTGTCGCTGGACACGACCAAGATCACCAAGCGGATCAGCCTTGCGCATCCGTACGTAGCCGAGCGCCTCGGTACCACTAAGGTTCTGGCAGCCCTTCGGCAGATCTATGTGGCTGTCGCGGTCGTTGATCGCGCTCGGCAGGCACATGCGAATGCCGCCGAGGGCGTCGATGATGTTGACGAAGCCGCCGAACCCGATCTCCATATAGCCGTCCATGCGCAGCCCGGTGTTCTGCTCCACCGTCTGTACCAAGAGCTCAGGACCGCCGAAGGCGTATGCGGCGTTGATCTTGTTCTTGCCGTGCTTGGGGATGTCGACATAGGAATCACGCGGCACCGATATCAGCGCCGGCTTCCCACCTGGAGGTAGGTAGACAAGCATGATCGTGTCGGTACGCTGCCCGCCGGTGCTGCCGGTACCTAGTCGGCGCTGCTCCGCCTTGCTCAGCCCCGCGCGGGAGTCGGAGCCCACCAGCAGGAACGTCTTGCCGGGTTGATCAGCCGGCCGCTGACCGGACGGGGCGGCGTCCACCCGAGCTATTTGAGTCCAGGCGTACGCCGGTACGCCGACGAGCCACAAGATCAGCAAAAGCAGCAAGATCAACAGCACCCGGAAGAAGTTCCGGACTGAATGGCGACGCTTGGCCGGTTTGCCTCGGGGTACTGCCGGCCGGGCTCGGTTCCCAGGCCCGCTGGGCGGTCCAGCCGGTGGCCTTCCTGGTCGGGCTGGCGCTGAGCCGTGTGCGCTGGGCGGAGGGTACGGCGCGCCACCTGGCGGCGAACCTGGTGCAGTGCCCGACGGGTTTGGCATCACGCGAGTGCGCTCGGGCTGCGCCGGCTGCCGGTCCCCTCCGTACAGCCAATCCAGATCCTCGTCAGGGCTCGAAGACATATCGCAAAGGTACCTGGGCGTTGCCGACCCGAGCCGGCCACGGACTAAGGCGTTGTCGGCGTGCCTTCACCATCGAAACGGCAACTACGCCACATACTGGCAGCGTTCTTCCCCGATCTCCTTCCCCGAGAGGCACACTGAGTTGCCCAAGCCTCAGCAGCGAAGCGAACGCATTAAACGCCGCCGTGGCCTGACATTGCTGGCTATGACACTGGTGTTGCCTGGTTCAGCACAGTTGGTTGCCGGCAGCCGCCGCATTGGTCGCCTGGCACTTCGCATCTGGACGTCCCTTGGGTTTCTCGCGCTGCTGGCCGGTGTGCTGGCGCTTATCCAACCGAAGCTGTTGCTTTCCATGATCACCTTCGGTCCTATGCTGACGGCCATCCAGATCGGGCTCATCACACTTGGCCTGGGTTGGGCCGCCCTCATGATCGACGCCTGGCGGTTGGGTCACCCGCAAGAGCTTGGACGCTCCACCCAGCTCGTTTTTTCAGCACTCGGTCTGGCCTTGGCCTTCACGATCTTCGGAAGCTTCATCGCAGCTGCCTCGATGGCTTCAGCGCAACATGACCTGACAACGGCAGTGTTTTCCGGCGGCGGTGATCAGGTTGCCGAACATGGCCGCATCAACATTCTGCTCATGGGCGGTGACGCTGGCCGGGATCGGGTAGGACTCCGGCCGGACAGCATGACCGTGGCGAGCGTGGACACCAAGACCGGCCGGACGGTGTTGATCAGTTTGCCTCGCAATCTGCAGTCTGCGCCATTTCCTAGCTATTCACCACTGCATGCACGGTTCCCACACGGCTTTCACTGCTCCGATGGCTCCTGCATGCTGAACGCGGTCTACACCTATGCGTCGCAGCATCGCGATCTTTATCCAGGAGTGCACGATCCCGGTGCACAGGCGACCAAAGAGGCCGTCGAAGGCGCTACCGGACTCAAGATCAATTACTGGACGCTGATCGATCTCAAGGGTTTTGAGTCTTTGGTCGACTCAGTTGGCGGCATCACCATGGATGTTTATCGACGAGTTCCCATCGGCGGCGGTAGTAGCAAGATCTACGGTTACGTGCAGGCCGGCAGAAACCGGCATCTCAACGGTTTCCAGGCATTGTGGTTCGCCCGATCGCGTTCGGACTCCTCCGACTATGACCGAATGGTCCGGCAGAAGTGCGTGATGCGTGCCATGCTCAACCAGCTTGACCCGATCACTGTGTTGACCAAGTTCAACAAGATCGCGGCAGCCGGCAAGGAGGTAGTAGCGACCGACATCCCGCCCTCCGAGATCGGCACCATGATGGATCTCGCGCTGAAGGCCAAGGCTCTGCCGGTGTCGAGTGCCGCCATGGTGCCTCCGTTGATCAACCCGAATTCTCCTGCTTACGACGTAGTGCACGGTACGGTGCAGAAGACCATTAGTGCCTCCGAGGCGATCGATCGTCCAACGGTCGAGCCAACACCCGCAGCGATGCCCGATGCCACGCCGAAGCCCAAGTCGGCGGCCTCACCGTCTCGAACCGCCCAGACCGATGATCTGAGCAAGGTCTGTGCGGCTTGATCATCGCCGCTGAGAAGATAAGCGGGTGACCTCACTGATCGACGGCCTTGGCACCCGCTGGCCTGGTGTTTCGGTAGTCATGCCGGTGCTGAACGAGGAACGCCACCTCGAGGCCGCCGTTTGCCGGGTGCTCGACCAGCAGTATTCCGGCGACCTGGAAGTGATCATTGCGGTAGGCCCGAGCAGCGACCGCACCCGCGAGATCGCCGAGGCGCTGGCGGCGACGGATCCCCGAATCCGCGTAGTCGACAATCCGGCGGCGCGTACGCCGACCGCTCTGAATCTCGGCATTGCCGCTTCCCGGCATAAGATCATCGTCCGCGTCGACGGCCACGGTGAACTCGCCGACGGCTACATCAAGAGAGCCGTCGAGCTGCTTGACGAGACCGGTGCCGCAAATGTGGGTGGTGTGATGGACGCGCAGGGAACCACACCGTTCGAGGAAGCTGTGGCCATCGCGTACACGACGCGGCTCGGATTGGGTGGCGGAGCGTTCCATCTTGTGGATTCACCGCCGGCCGAGGCAGAGACGGTGTTCCTGGGTGTCTTTCGCAAGGATGCGCTGATTGCAGTTGGCGGCTTCGACGAGACGATGCACCGTGCGCAGGACTGGGAGCTGAACTATCGCTTGCGCACCAGTGGTCACAAGATCTGGTTCTCGCCAGAGTTGCGGGTGACCTACCGCCCGCGATCCACGCTGCGCGCCTTGATGAAACAGATGTACGAGACCGGAAAGTGGCGTCGCGAGCTGGTGAGGCGTCACCCGGAGACCGCGAATGCTCGCTACCTGGCCCCACCATTAACGGTGCTCGGTGTGTCGGGCGGTTCGGTCGCAGGACTGCTTGGCGTGGCTTCTGGATCCCGGCTGCTACGTCTTGGTCTTCTAGCTCCGGCGGGCTATTCGGCATTGATTATTGGTGGCTCGTTAGGTGCTAGCCGAACGATGTCGTCGGCGGCTCGGCTCCGATTACCGCTGGTATTGACGGCGACGCATTTCGCGTGGGGCGTTGGCTTCCTCATTGGCGGTGCGTCTTACCGGTAGTGGAAGGCCTCGCCTGACTGTGGCACACTCGATCCTGTTCCGCATTGCGGCACGGCTGTCGTATGTGTAGGAGTTTCGATCTTGGTGAGGTCAACTGACCTGGAGCGGGGGCGGCCCCTTGTGGGGTCGGTGCTCCGAGCAATGCGGCTGCTGGATCTGTTCGATCGCGGTCGACCAGAGATGTCACTTGCCGAGTTTGCGCGCCGCAGCGGGTATTCCAAGTCTACGACCTACCGACTGCTGATCACCCTGGTGGAGGCGGGATGGTTGGAGCGCAGTCCTGGTAACGGATTCCGGCTGACGATCAAGGCGTTTCAGGTCGGCAGCGTCCTTGTGGACAGTCTCGAGCTGCGCCGGGAGGCGGGCCCGATCATGGCGAGGATCGCGGCTGAACTTGAGGAGTCTGTCTATCTGGTTGTTGCAGCTGGGACGCGTGCTGTGTGCTTGGAGCGCATTGACACTGGACCGGGTGTGCGCCTGGTGGACCTGTACGTCGGTGGGTCCCAGCCTCTGAATCTGGGAGCTGCCCCGCGCGCGCTGCTGGCGTTTGATGAGAACAAGTTGTTGCCGGACTTGTTGGAGGCGGGCCTGAGCAAAAGGACTGAGCACAGCCTTGTCGATCCCGCCGATCTACGGCTCGACCTGGCTGAGACCCGTCACCGCGGCTACAGCATCTCCGACGAGGACGTGACCCTTGGTATTGCAGCCATCGGAGCCCCAATTCTCGATACCGAGGGCGTCGCCATCGCGGCACTTAGCTTCGGCGGTCTACGCCAGAACGTCCTGCCACCAAAACCGACACAGGTGCTGTGCCTGCTGCACGGCTGCGAAGAAATCTCGACCCGGCTTGGCTACTGGCAGCGAGGCAATCAGCCCAGCGGTAATACTGCAGCCACGGCTGACTGACTTCGCGAGCGGGACCTCGAAAAATCCCTGTTGTTTCGCACCGGTCAAGTGGGTATTGGACGCTGGTTAAGGCGAGCTGGGCCCTTCATTTCATCTGTTGACAGTTCATGATCTTCAGGTCTAGCGTGCCGCTTAGTAGAACGCTGTACCGCGTGGCGGAACGGCCCATGCCGTTCGGGGGACTACAAGGCGACGGGTACGGGGCCGTGCTGTATGGCTAGGAAGGTCGCCATGTCGACCGCGCAGATGGGAGAACGCCCAATCAGAGCGCGGTCGGCAGGGCCCCACCGCTGTGTAGCCCCAAGGGAGGCATCGATGGACGTTCATACTCATAAGCCCGGCACCGTCACACTGCCGCCGCTCACCGCAGGTCCGCATCAGCGGCGACTGGACCTCATCACGATCGTCGCGACACTCGGCGGCCTGCTCTTCGGCTACGACACCGGCGTGATCAACGGCGCCCTGGAGCCGATGAAAGCCGATCTCGGGTTGACCGCGACGGGTGAAGGCCTGGTCACGAGCACCCTGCTGGTCGGGGCCGCAATCGGAGCGGCCGCCTGCGGCAAGCTCAACGACAGCCTCGGCCGAAAGAAGACGCTGATCATGCTGGCCGTGCTGTTCTTCGTCGGCACCATCGGCGGTGTGCTGGCCCCGAACCTTGCGATCATGATCCCGTCGCGGGTGATCCTCGGCATCGCGGTCGGCGGCGCCTCCGTTACCGTGCCGGTCTACCTGGCCGAGCTCGCCCCCACCGAGCGCCGCGGTAGCCTCGCCGGTCGAGGCGAGCTGGCGATCGTCGTCGGCCAGCTGCTGGCCTTCGCGATCAATGCCATCATCGGCACCGTCTGGGGCGAGCACCCTGGGGTATGGCGCTACATGCTCGCGGTTGCGGCCATCCCCGCGGTCGGCCTGTTCGTCGGGATGCTGCAGCAGCCGGAGTCCCCGCGCTGGCTGATCTCGAAGAACCGCCACGACGAGGCTCTCGAGGTCCTCATGCAGGTCCGGTCCGAGGAGCGGGCCCGCGCCGAGATGGAAGAGGTCGAGTTCCTGCACGAGGAAGAGGAACAGACCAAGATGGGGGGCTGGAAGGACCTCCAGATTCCCTGGGTCCGGCGCCTCTTCATCGCCGGTATCGGCGTGGCCATCGCGCAGCAGTGCACCGGCATCAACTCCGTCATGTACTACGGCACCCAGGTGCTGACCGTGGCAGGCTTCTCCGCCAGCGCGGCGCTCATCGCGAATGTCGCCAACGGCGTGCTAGCCGTCATCGGTTCGACCATCTGCCTGTTCTGGCTGATGGATCGGGTGCCGCGGCGCAGGCTGATCATCGGCGGCTTCATCGCCACCACGACGGCCCATGCGCTCATCGTGATCTCCTCGTGGCTGCTGCCGGACGGCCTCACTAAGGCATTCGTGGTCCTGACCTTCATGGTGCTCTTCGTCTTCTGCATGCAGTTGGCACTGAACATCCCGGTGTGGGTCATCATTGCGGAGATTTTCCCGCTGGACATCCGCGGCCTGGGAATGGGTGTAAGCGTGCTGTGTCTGTGGATAACCAACGCGATCATCGCGTTCGTCTTCCCGATCCTCGTCGAGACCATCAAGATCCAAGGCGCCTTCCTGGTCTTCGTCGTCCTCGGACTGCTCGCAATCGCCTTCCTGACGAAGTTCCTTCCGGAGACGAAGGATCGCTCCCTGGAGGAACTGGAGGAGGCGTTCGCCGGCGGCAATTTCCGCTGATCGCTTCCCGGCAGGCCACGACTGGATGCCTTGACATTATGTCTTTACAAAGTAAGGATAGCGTATGCCGTTGGTGCGTATCGATGTCCAGAAAGGGCGTACGCCGGAGGAGCTGCGCAGATTGGCCGACACTGTCCAAGACGTCATGCTTGATGTCTTTGCAGCTCCGCCAGGTGATCGATACCAGATCATCACCGAGCATGCCGAGGGTCAGATCATCGCCGAGGACACCGGCCTAGGCCTAGAGCGTACGAACGGCATCGTGATCATCCAGATCTTTCAGCAAGGAAGATCAACTGAACAGAAGGTGGCGGCTTACGCGGAGTTAGCCAAGCGACTGGAAGCCGAATGTGGTGTGCGGCCAGAAGACTTGATCATTTCGGTGATGGCGAACCGGCACGTCGATTGGTCGTTCGGTCTAGGCCAGGCACAGTTCTTGGACGGCACTCTGAGATCGGTGGTCCAGCCTGAGGCTTTGTCTGGACAAAGCCATGACAGCAATAGTGGGGAACAATACGTTGCTGAGAGAGCCACACTGCGACCCGATCTTGATCTTGATCTCAAAGGAGAGCGATGAGTAGCGATCCTCAAGACCGTCCGGATGCGCAGGGTGAGCTGCCGCTGGATGTGCTCACATTTGGTCGCAGTGGCGTCGACATCTACCCGTTGCAAGTCGGCGTTGGACTTGAGGACGTCAAGACATTTGGCAAGTACCTTGGGGGCACCACGGCCAACGTAGCCGTGGCCGCGGCTCGACTTGGACGGAAGGCGGCCATCATCACCGGAGTAGGTGATGATCCTTTCGGCAGGTACGTGCGCAAGGCGCTTCGTGAGTTGAATGTCGATGATCGTTACGTCGTCACGAACACCGAATACGCCACGCCGGTCACCTTCTGCGAGATCTTTCCGCCCGATAACTTCCCGCTGTGGTTCTACCGCAAGCCGTCCGCGCCCGACATGCAGGTCAAACCATCGGACATCGACTTCGACGCGGTACGCGGGACTCGGCTGATGTGGCTGTCGGTAACCGGTCTTAGCGAGGAGCCAAGCCGCGAGTCGCACTTCGCGGTATTGGATGCCCGGGCGCGCAAGCAGTTCACCGTACTTGATCTTGACTATCGTCCGATGTTCTGGGATACCCCGGCACACGCCACCGAACAGGTGCAGCGAGCGCTGCCGCAGGTGACGGTCGCGGTCGGCAATCGCGAGGAGTGCGAGGTGGCAGTCGGCGAAACCGAGCCTGAGAAGGCTGCTGATGCACTGCTCGATGCAGGCGTGGAATTGGCGATTGTCAAACAGGGACCGAAGGGTGTGCTAGCCAAGACCAGAAGCGAGCGTGTCGAGTCGCCACCGATTCTGATTCGACCACTCAACGGCCTCGGCGCGGGTGACTCCTTCGGCGGGTCCCTCTGCCACGGCCTGCTGGCCGGCTGGCCGCTGGAGAAGGTCCTGCAGAACGCCAACGCGGCGGGCGCCATCGTCGCCTCCCGGCTGGAGTGCTCCACCGCCATGCCCACCGAGGCCGAGATCGACACCCTGATCGCGGGCGGTGACCCGAATGCCTCGCTGGCCGACGCGCTGGCGGTCCACTTCTCACCGGCCGGCCGGTGAGCAGCGTGACCAGCCTGGTCGGGACGGAGCGTCGCGGCTTCGTCGGCTCGATCGCCGAGATCAACGAGGTGCGCGCCCGGGAGCCGCAGCGGATCAAGCAGCTCTTGCTCAGCCGGCGCCGGCGTGACCTGTTCGGCCCGGACGGGCGGCTGATGATCGTCGCCTGCGACCACCCGGCGCGCGGGGCCCTGGCCGCGAGCGGCCGGCCGACCGCCATGGCCAACCGGATGGAGCTGCTGGAGCGGCTGGCCACGGCCCTGTCGCGGCCGGGCGTGGACGGGCTGCTCGCGACGGCCGACGTCGCCGAGGACCTGCTGCTGCTGGGTGCGCTGGAGGACAAGCTGGTCTTCTCCTCGATGAACCGGGGCGGCCTGGCGGGCGCCCGCTTCGAGCTCGACGACCGCCGTACCGGGTACGACGTGCGGGGGACCGTCGAGGCCCGCTTCGACGGCGCGAAGATGTTGGCCCGGATCGACCTGGACGATCCCGGGACCGTCGCCACCCTCGAGCAGTGCGGCCAGGCGGTGACCGAGCTGAACCGGGCCGAGCTGGTGGCGATGGTCGAGCCCTTCCTGTCCCGGCGGATCGACGGCAGGGTCGTCAACGACCTCAGCCCCGATGCCGTGATCAAGTCCGTGCACATCGCCCAGGGCCTGGGTGCCTCCAGCGCGTACACCTGGATGAAGCTGCCCGTGGTTCCGGAGATGGAGCGGGTGATGGAGGCGACCACGCTGCCGACGCTGCTGCTCGGCGGCGACCCCGACGGATCTCGGGACGAGACCTACGCGGCCTGGCAGGCGGCACTGGCGCTGCCGTCGGTCCGCGGGCTGGTGCTCGGCCGGACGATGCTCTATCCCGCCGACGACGACGTGGCCAAGGCGGTCGACACGGCCGTCTCCCTGCTCCGATGAACAGTTACTACCTGCCTGCGGGTGCGAACGCGACCACGGAGTACGACCTGGAGGTGACCCCCGAGTCGGCCTCCTGGGGGTTCTCCAGCCTGCGCGTCCTGACGCTCGCCCCGGCCGGCACCCACACGCTGCACACCGGGAGCGACGAGGTGGTCGTGGTGCCGCTGAGCGGAGCGGTCGACGTGGAGGTCGACGGCGCGCATCTGGAGCTGGACGGGCGTCCGGACGTGTTCGCCGGGCCCACCGACTTCGCCTACCTGCCGGTCGGTCGTACCGCCACCCTGCACTCGGTGGCCGGGGGGCGGTTCGCGCTCTGCGGCGCCCGGACCGAGACGGTGCTGCCCGTCCGCTACGGGTCTGCGGCGCAGGTTCCCGTCGAGCTGCGCGGCGCGGGTCAGTCGAGCCGACAGGTCCGCAACTTCGCCACCCCCGAGGCGCTCGAGGCGGGCGCCATCATCGCCTGCGAGGTGATCACTCCGGGCGGCAACTGGTCCTCCTACCCGGCGCACAAGCACGACACGGCCACGGCCACGGAGTCGGAGCTGGAGGAGATCTACTACTTCGAGATCGCCGCAGGTCCGCACGGCGAGCCCGGACTGGGCTTCATGCGCACCTCGTCGTCCCCGGGACACCCGATCGAGGTGCTCGAAGAGGTGCACGACCGGGACGCGGTGCTGGTCCCCTACGGCTGGCACGGCCCCTGCGTCGCCGCTCCCGGCTACGACATGTACTACCTGAACGTGATGGCCGGACCGTCGGCCGAGCGCGCCTGGAAGATCTCCGACCACCCTGACCAGACCTGGGTGCGCAGCACCTGGGCCGACCAGGAGGTCGACCCCCGACTCACCGCACCCTCGAAGAGAGGCTGACGATGGCCCCAACCGTCCAGCTCACCGTGGCCCAGGCCATGGTCAAGTTCCTCAGCGTCCAGTACTCCGAGTCCGACGGGGTGGAGCAGAAGCTCTTCGCCGGGTGCTTCGGCATCTTCGGCCACGGCAACGTGGCGGGCTTCGGCCAGGCACTGCTGCAGGCCGAGCTCGAGGAGCCCGAGGCGCTGCCCTACATTCTCGGCCGCAACGAGCAGGCCATGGTGCACAGTGCCGCGGCCTACGCCCGGATGAAGAACCGGCTGCAGACCTATGTCGTGTCCACCAGCGTCGGTCCGGGCGCGACCAACATGGTGACCGGCGCGGCGCTGGCCACCATCAACCGGCTCCCGGTGCTGCTGGTCCCGGCGGACACGTTCGCCGACCGCAGCGCCTCGCCGCTGCTGCAGGAGCTGGAGCAGCCGTACGCCGGCGACGTGACCGTCAACGACTGCTTCCGCCCGGTCTCGCGCTACTTCGACCGGGTCTGGCGACCCGAGCAGCTGCCGGCCGCCCTGATGGGGGCGATGCGGGTGCTCACCGACCCCGCCGAGACCGGTGCCGTGACGGTATGCCTGCCGCAGGACGTGCAGGCCCAGGCGTTCGACTGGCCGGTCGACCTGTTCGAGCGCCGCGTCTGGCACGTGGCCCGGCCGCTGCCCGAGCCGGCCGTGCTCTCCCGCGCCGCGGAGATCATCCGGTCCGCCGCCAAGCCCCTCGTGGTCGCCGGTGGTGGGGTGCACTACTCCGGTGCCGTGGACGCGCTTGCCGCGTTCTGCGCGGCCACCGGCATCCCGGTCGGCCAGACCCAGGCGGGCAAGGGCACGCTGGTCTATGACCACCCGCAGTGCCTCGGCGCGATCGGCTCGACGGGCACGACCGCGGCGAACGCCATCGCCGCCGAGGCTGACGTGGTGATCGGGATCGGTACCCGCTACTCCGACTTCACCACCGCCAGCCGGACGGCTTTCCAGAACCCCGCGGTGCGGTTCGTCAACATCAACGTCGCCGGGTTGGACGCGGTCAAGCAGGCGGGGCTGGGTGTGGTCGCCGACGCGCGGGAGGCGTTGCAGGCCCTGACCGGGCTGCTCGAGGACTACCACGTCGACGCGGCCTACGCCGCCCGGTACGCCGAGCTCGATGCGGCCTGGGACGCAGTGGTCCAGTCGGCGTACCTGCCGGCGACGGCCAACGCCGGGGCCGGCGGTCTGCTGACCCAGGGCGAGGTGATCGGCATGGTGAACGAGCTGTCCGACCCGCGAGACGTGGTGGTGTGCGCTGCCGGTTCGATGCCGGGCGACCTGCACAAGCTGTGGCGCACCCGGGACCCGAAGGGCTACCACGTCGAGTACGGCTACTCCTGCATGGGTTATGAGGTGGCCGGCGGCATCGGCGTCCGGATGGCCTGCCCTGACCGGGACGTCTTCGTGATGGTGGGGGACGGCTCCTACCTGATGATGGCCACCGAGCTCGCCACGGCCGTGCAGGAGGACGTCAAGATCATCACGGTCCTGGTGCAGAACCACGGCTACGCCTCGATCGGCTCGCTGTCGGAGTCGCTCGGCTCGCAGCGGTTCGGGACCAGGTACCGCTACCGCAACCCGCGCACCGGCCGGCTGGACGGGGAGTTTCTGCCGCTGGACCTCGCGGCCAACGCCGCGAGCTTCGGGCTGGAGGTGTTCAGGACCTCCACCGCAGCCGAGTTCGCGGATGCGGTCAAGGCCGCCAAGGCAGCCGAGCACGCCTGCGTGATCTACGTCGAGACCGACCCGCTGATCGGGGCTCCGGACTCGGAGTCCTGGTGGGACGTGCCGGTGAGCGCCACGGCCACGTTGGCGTCCACCCAGCAGGCGCGGCAGGTCTACGACGAGCACAAGGCGACCCAGCGGCTGTACCTCCGCCCCGCCGATTCCTGACCCCTCGGGCCACCCCTCGACAGGCGGGGGCAGGGGCAGGTGAGGGCGACGACCAGCAATCCGACCACATCACGTCGAGCACAGAAGCAGGAGACTTCGTGGCTTCCAGGATCACCATCGGCACGGCCCCGGACTCGTGGGGGGTCTGGTTCCCCAGCGACCCGGAGCAGGTGCCGGCGAGCACCTTCTTGAAGGAGGTGGTGGAGGCCGGCTACGAGGCGATCGAGCTCGGCCCCTACGGCTACCTGCCCAGCGACGCGGCCGAGCTGCAGGAGGCCCTGGACGAGCACGGCCTGAGGGTGCTCGCCGGGACGGTGTTCTCCCGGTTGCACCAGCCGGACGCGTGGGACTACACCTGGCGGCAGGTCACCGACGTGGCCGCACTGACCCAGGCGGTGGGCGGTGAGCACATCGTCGTCATCCCCGAACCCTGGCGCGACCACCGGACCGGCGCCCGGAAGGAGGACCCCGAGCTCAGCCCGGAGCAGTGGGGGCTGCTGACGTCGAAGACCGACGAGCTGGGTCGTCGGATCCTCGAGGAGTACGGCCTGCACGTGCAGTTCCACTCCCACGCCGACAGCCATGTCGGCTACCAGCCCGAGATCGAGCGGTTCCTGCAGAGCACGAACCCCGAGTACGTGAACCTCTGCCTGGACACGGGGCACGTCGCCTACTACGGCGGCGACTGCCTGGAGCTGATCGGCGCCTACCCCGACCGGATCGGCTATGTGCACCTCAAGCAGGTGAACCCGGAGATCGTGGAGCGGGTGCTCGACAAGGACCTCTCCTTCCCCGAGGCCGTCCGGATGGGCGCGATGATCGAGCCGCCGCTGGGCGTGCCCGAGATGGGCCCGGTGCTGGACGCGCTCAGCGGGCTGGGTCGCGACCTCAGCGGCATCATCGAGCACGACCTGTACCCCTGCCCGCCCGAGGTGCCGCTGCCGATCGCCAAGCGCACCCGCACCTACCTGAGCTCCTGCAGCGGAGCCGACATCGACCTGGGAGACCGCTGATGGCTGGACCGGACACCGCCGACCTCCGGATCGCGGTCCTCGGCGTCGGCATGATGGGCGCTTTCCACGTCGACGCACTGAGCCGGCGGGTCCGCGGCGCCCGGGTCACCGTCGTCAGCGACTTCTTCGCCGACAAGGCCCGCGCCGTGGGCGAGCCTGTCGGTGCCCGCGTGGTGGCCGACCCGCTCGAGGCGATCGGCGCCGACGACGTGGACGCCGTGCTGGTGGCGACGCCGGGGGCCGCGCACGAGGAGCAGGTCAACGCCTGCCTGGACCGCGGCGTCCCGGTGCTCTGCGAGAAGCCGTTGACCACCGATGTCGCGTCGTCCTACGCCATCGTGCAGAAGGAGGCCGCGCTCGGCCGGCGGCTGATCCAGGTGGGCTTCATGCGCCGCTTCGACGCCGAGTACGTGGCCCTGCAGCGGCTGATCGCCGACGGCGGGCTGGGCAACCCGCTGCTCGTGCACTGCGTCCACCGCAACCCCGACGTGCCGCAGCACTTCAACTCCGAGTTCATGATCCGGGACTCGGTGGTGCACGAGGTGGACGTGGCCCGGTTCCTGCTGGACGAGGAGATCACGAGCGTCCAGGTGCTGAGGGGGGTGCCGACCAGCGCGGCGCCCGCCGGGACCAGCGACCCGATGATCGTCGTCTTCGAGACCGAGTCGGGGCGGATCGTGACGGACGAGATCTTCGTCCGCAGCGGAGTCGCCTACGAGGTCCGGACCGAGGTGGTGGGCGAGCGGGGCAGCGCGATGATCGGGCTGGACCAGAACCTGGTGCTGAAGAGCCCGGGGGGCCGGTGGGGCGGGCAGATCACCCCGGGATTCGTCGAGCGCTTCGGGGCCGCCTACGACACCGAGCTGCAGCGCTGGGTGGACGCGGCGAAGCAGGGGACCGTCGACGGACCGGGCGCCTGGGACGGCTATGCCGCCGTCGCCGTGTGCGAGGCCGGGGTGGAGGCGGTCCGCAGCGGCGCCAAGGTGGCCGTCCAGCTGCAGCCGAGGCCGAGCGCCGCGGTGGCGGTTCCGACGGCGGGGATCCAGGCTCCCGACCTGGAGGCGGCACTGTGAGGCTCGCGCTCGACCCGCAGATGTTCTTCGCCACGCACACCGTGTGGGAGCTGCCGGACGTGGTCGCGAGCCTGGGCTACGGCTGGATGGAGCTGTCCCCCAAGGCGGACTTCGTGCCGTTCTTCAAGTACCCGCGGGTGGACGACGCCGGCGTGCGCAGGTTGAAGAAGGTGGCGGCCGACGCCGGTGTGGGGATCGCGTCGCTGCTGCCGGTGCTGCGCTGGTCCGGTCCGGGGGAGGACGAGCGGCAGGCCGCCGTCCGGGCCTGGAAGCGGACCATCCAGATCGCCGTCGACCTCGGGGTGGACACCATCAACACCGAGTTCAACGGCCGGCCGGAGGCGGCGGAGCATGCCGAGTCACAGTTCCTGAAGTCGATGGACGAGCTGCTGCCCCTGTTCGAGCGCGAGGGGGTCGCGCTGGTGCTGGAGCCGCATCCGGACGACTTCATCGAGGACGGTCTGGACGCGGTGGGCATGGTGCGCGGGCTCAACCGGGACTGGGTCGGCTTCCTCTACTGCACCCCGCACGCCTTCCACCAGGGGCACGATGCCGCCACGGTGATCGGTGCCGCCGGGGAGAAGCTGCGCTACGTGCACCTGGCCGACGCCTTCGACCACACCGCGTCGAACGGCCTGCGCTACATCACCAACCCTCCCGGCAACCCGGTCCGGGTGCACCAGCACATGGAGATGGGCCGCGGTGAGGTCGACTACGACGCCGTCTTCGCGGCCCTCGCCGCCGTCGGGTTCGACGGAGTCGTCTCCAGCTGCGTCTTCGGCTACGAGGAGGACGCCCGGGCGATCTCGGAGCGCCAGCGGGACAAGGCCGTGGCGCTGATCGACAAGCACTTCGGCGCCGACGCCGGGGCGGCCCTGCTCCCATCCAGCAACCACTGAGCTCTCTCACGGAGGACCAACCATGGCAACCACGCTCTACCACTGGCGGAACGGCTCGATCTTCGAAGGCTCCGGCGGACGCTTCTCCGATGTCACCGACCCGGCGACCGGCGAGGTCAGTGCGCAGCTCGCCCTGGCGTCGGAGGACGACGTCAACGCGGTCGTCGCTGCGGCCACCGCCGCCTTCCCCGGCTGGCGCGACACCTCCCTGGCCCGGCGCACCCAGATCCTGTTCGCCTTCCGAGAGCTGCTCAACGCGCGCAAGGGCGAGCTCGCCGCGATCATCACCAGCGAGCACGGCAAGGTGCTCTCCGACGCCCTCGGCGAGGTGAGCCGCGGGCAGGAGGTGGTCGAGTTCGCGTGCGGCATCCCGCATCTGCTCAAGGGCGGGTTCACCGAGAACGCGTCGACGAAGGTCGACGTGTACTCAATCCGTCAGCCGCTCGGGCCCGTGGGAATCATCAGCCCGTTCAACTTCCCGGCCATGGTGCCGATGTGGTTCTTCCCGATCGCGATCGCGACGGGAAACACCGTCGTGCTCAAGCCGTCGGAGAAGGATCCATCGGCGGCGCTGTGGATGGCCGAGTTGTGGGCCGAGGCCGGCCTGCCGCCGGGCGTGTTCAATGTGCTGCAGGGCGACAAGACCGCCGTCGACGAACTG